>JBDTFR010000019.1:0-5694 GCA_039937835.1 Bacteroidia bacterium
CGCAAGCACGTATTTTATATGCCGATGCAGAAGCGAGAATTAAAATAGCGATGGCTTTTAACAATGCGATAGCAGCTGGTAAAATTTATGCCCCAGTGGTTTTGGGTAGAGATCATCACGATGTATCGGGCACCGATTCTCCCTACCGAGAGACCTCCAATATTTATGATGGATCCAGTTATACAGCCGACATGGCGGTACAAAACTTCGTAGGCGATAGTTTTCGAGGGGCCACCTGGGTATCCTTACACAACGGTGGTGGCGTGGGTTGGGGCGAAGTAATTAATGGTGGATTTGGTATGGTATTAGATGGTACGGCAGAAAGTGAAGAAAAATTAAAATCCATGTTATTTTGGGATGTTAATAATGGTATAGTGCGTAGAAGCTGGGCACGCAATAAAGAAGCCTTGTTTGCAGTTAAAAGAGAAATGGATCGCAGCCCAAATTTAACGATAACATTACCGAATATGGTTGATGACCAGTTAATAGATGAATTATTTTAATAATAGAAGAGTTAATTTAGTGTGGGATATTTAAAAGAATGAATAGAAAATGAAAAAAATAAATTCACTAATAACACCCATCGTCTTTATGGGCATTCTCTTTTTAGCATCTTGTGCAAAAGACGATACTTCTGATCCTACGAATCCGCAAAACACCGATAAATTTTCGGGTAATTGGCAAATCTCAGAAGACAGTAAAATATATGGTAAGTCTACTTATAACCTTGTTATTTCAGAAGATCCTAACAATACTGCTAATCGATTTATTTCTTATTTATATGGTTTTAAAACGAAAACGACTGCCACTGTTAATGGTAGTAATATCTCCATTACAAAACAAACTATAGATGGTCAAAATGTTTCGGGTAGTGGGGTGCTTGCCAATAATACTCAAATAAATTTAACCTATTATGTGCAATCAACTGCTACAAAATACGATACAGTTACTGCTATCTTAACCAAGTAATATCTTTTTGCTTTTTTATATTATTCGTTATAAACAGGCGTGTTGCAAGTGGTAGGACTATCAAATTGGTATTTTAATCCGACGCGTAATTCCAAATTAATATTTTTTACATGTAGCTCGGGTTTAATATATCCATCATTAATGTCTGGATTATAAAATCCTTCCACAAAAAATTTAATGTTTCCGTAGCTTACAAATTCCACACCCGCACCAAAAGCAGCACTCACATGTAATTTTAAAAAATCACCTGTTACAGGCGGTGATTGCATGCGTTGTTTTATTTTATATTCTAAACGCGGGCCTATTAAAACATACGGTATAATGCTATACATCTCATACCGTAATTTTAAATAGTTATTCCAGCACACATATTGCAAACGATTTTTATATTTAGTGCTATCATTCACTTTATCTAATGAGCCTTTTTGGTTGTATTGTATTTCTGTTACCCAACGCACATAGTCGTGACTAAAAAACTCAGCAAATACACTTGCGTTTAAACTAATGGGCTTAAATAAAAATTTCTTTTTAAAGGTTTCATCTGGATTATGAAAATAAAAATTTTGTTTAGGGGCTGAAATACCTACCGTAATACCAAGGCTGTTTAAAAATTGAGCTTTGGTAATAATTGTAGTAAATAAAATAATAAAAAGCAGACTCCGTTTTTTCATGATTTTAAAATTTGTTAGCATCCGATTTAACTAACCGTTTTTTTGAAAATAAATTGTAACAGCACTTCATTGAAACCCAAATTGTATTAAGCACTTATTGCTTCAATGGCGGTACTTACTTTTTTTACTAAGCCTTGTAATACCTTCCCTGGCCCTACCTCTGTAAATGAAGTAGCATCATCTGCAATCATTTGTTGCATGGTTTGCGTCCATTTTACAGGAGCAGTTAATTGTAAGATAAGGTTTTTTTGAATCGCTATCGGATCTGAAACTGCAGTTGCAGTTACATTTTGATAGATGGGACAAATAGGTTGATTAAAATTAGTTGCTTTAATCGCTGCTTCTAGTTCATTGGCAGCAGGCTGCATTAAAGGAGAATGAAAGGCACCGCCTACAGGCAATACTAATGCACGCTTAGCTCCTGCTGCTTTTAATTTTTCACAAGCAATTTCAATACCTTTTGTAGTTCCTGAAATAACTAACTGCCCTGGGCAATTATAATTTGCTGGCACTACCACTTCTCCATCTTTTGTAATATCAGCACAAATGGCTTCTACCACTTTATCATCTAAATTTAAAATAGCGGCCATGGTAGAAGGAGTTATTTCACATGCTTTTTGCATCGCCAAGGCACGTTTAGATACGAGTACCAATGCATCTTCAAACGACAAGACTTTATTTACTACCAATGCTGAAAATTCGCCTAAACTATGACCCGCAACCATATCTGGTTTTAATGCATCTCCTAAGGTAGCCGCTAAGATTACTGAATGTAAAAAAATAGCAGGCTGTGTAACTTTTGTTTCTTTTAATTCCTCTGCTGTACCACTAAACATAATATCGGTAATTCGAAACCCCAAGATGGTATTTGCATTTTCAAACATTTCTTTTGCTTGCTCACTGCTTTCATATAATTCTTTTCCCATGCCTGAAAATTGAGAACCTTGTCCCGGAAATATATAAGCTTTCATAGGTATATTAATTTTTAGTTTTAAAATTTTAAATAAAATAAAAAAGAGTTCTGCACACTAGCAGAACTCTTTTGTTCAAAAGTTAACGTGTACTTATTTTCTATCTCCAAAAAGACGAAGTAAAAATAAGAACAAATTTATAAAATCAAGATATAAATTTAATGCTCCCATAATTACCAATTTACTGGTAGAGGCAGTACCAAATTCAGCACCCGCACCAATGCGTTTTAATTTTTGTACATCATATGCGGTTAATCCTGTAAACACTAATACACCAATAAAACTAATGATGTAGCTCATGCTATCACTTTTCAAAAAGAAATTAATAACACTTGCAATAATAATTCCTACTAAGCCCATCATCATGATGGAACCAAATTTTGTTAAATCAGTTTTGGTAGTATAACCTACAACTGCCATTAAGCCAAACATACCAGCAGCTGCTGCAAATGTGCCATAAATAGAAGCTGCTGTATACATTAAAAATATAAAGCTTAAGCTAGCACCCATTACCGCAGAATACAATAAAAATAATAATAATATTACTGGATAAGAAAACTTGTTAAAGCCCAGCGACATGGCCAACACAAAGCCTATCGGCGCAAACATGACCACATACCCTAAAGTAGTTAAGCCACCCACCTCTACATTTACAAGTAAAGAAATCAATTGCGTGTTACTGGCGAAATAATAAGATACCACAGCAGTAATGGCTAAAGCTGCAAACATCCAAGAAAAAACGCTTGCCATAAATGTTCTAGACATTGCGCTTGTATCTATTTCAGACTGATTAGCTTGAATAAAATTTAAATTATTAGTTTCCATAGTTTTGTTTGTTTATTTACTGAAATGAATTACAAAGATAATACCGATTATGGATATATGCAAAAGTGTCAGATTATTGTTATGCCTTGCTAATCCGAGGAATTAAACATAAAAAATGTTAAATTCTTTAAAAAGGAGGTTATTAAATTGTTAATAATTAAATTTCTTAAAATTAACCTCTTTTATCATGATCGGGTTTTGAGTTCGGAGGCTGGATAAAAGCACGAATCATTAAATTTAGTATAATTGAATATTAGAAATATAAAAGTAAGAATTTGTATAATTCCCCGCCTGAAACAAAATAGCAGTTATGCAGCCTTACGAGAATAAAGCTTAATTGCGTTGAGTTCTTCTTTTTTCTCGCCTCTCTCTTCTTCAATATCAAAATCGTCTTGAAGTCCTAGCCAAAATTTTGCAGAATTTCCAAAATATTTCGAAAGTCGAAGTGCGGTGTCTGCAGTGATACGTCTATTACCTTTTATTATTGCAGAAACACGTGTTTGAGGAATTCCAATATCTTTTGATAACTTGTAAGCAGTAATTTCTAATGGAATTAAAAATTCCTCATTAAGGATTTCACCAGGATGAATATTTTTTAGTTTTTTCATTTTTTTCTGTCGTTTAGTGATAATCAATAATTTCTACTTGTTCAATATTCCCATTATTCCACTTAAAAATAATGCGCCATTGGTTATTTATCCTAATAGAGTAAAAGTCTTTTAAATTCCCTTTTAATTTCTCTAGTCGATTTGATGGTGGAGTTTGCAAATCATTTAGGTCTTGACAGTTATTCAGCATTCTCAACTTTCTACGTCCTATTTCCTGAATGTCAGTAGGCAAACCCTTAATTCGTTCACCTCCCCATATTTTCTTTGTGTCTTTGTTGCCGAACGATGTTAGCATACTTATGTATTCCGTTACTTACGTCAAAGATAAGCAATTGCAAATTGAACTCCAAATTTATTTAAACGAATACATTTAAGCATAGAGAGAAATAGAATACAAAAATCTCTTACTTCTTCCAGTACTCTTTTTTAATAATATAACTTCTTAAAAAAAGAATTTAATGTAATTTGGATCCAATTAAACTAATAAATTCTTTGCGAGTGGTATCTTTTAAAAACTCTCCCGTAAATGCCGAAGTAGTGGTAACCGAATTTTGTTTTTGAATGCCTCGCATTTGCATACACAAATGAGAACATTCTATTACAACCGCTACTCCTAATGGATTTAACGTGTTTTGTATACAGTCGCGTATTTCAGTTGTTAATCGTTCTTGTACTTGTAATCGTCTTGCAAAAGCATCTACCACACGAGGTATTTTACTTAACCCTACCACACGTCCATTAGGAATGTAAGCTACATGAGCTTTACCAAAAAAAGGTAACATATGGTGTTCGCACATGGAGTATACTTCAATGTGTTTTACAATTACCATTTGTTTATAATCCTCTTTAAACATGGCCGATCGTAAAATATCTTCTGGATTTAAATCATAACCATGCGTTAAGTACTGCATGGCTTTTGCAACCCGTTCTGGTGTTTTTAACAAACCTTCGCGTTCTGGATTTTCTCCAATATCCGTTAATATCGTTTTGTATTTAGATGCAATATCCTCCACCCGTTTAAGGTTATATCGGTCAATCTTTTGATATCCCTCTACCTCATCAAATTCATCGTGTCCCATTATTTATTAATTTTTATTTTTTAATCGTTTAATATTCTACTTACTTATTGAACAGTTAGCGTCAATCATTCTTAAAGCCCTCCAAAATACTCCACATAATTATTTTCTGTTTCATATAGTTTAATACAATGCAATTGGCAATCTTGTATTTTATTTACATGCGGTAATAATTCTTTCCATATCGCAATGGCAACATTTTCTGTGGAAGGCATAATACCTTTCATAAAATCAACATCTAAGTTTAAATTTTTATGATCTATTTTGTCAGTAATATAGTTTCGAATAATGGTACTTAGCTCTTTTAAATTGACTGAATAGCCTGTATCCGGGTTAACATTTCCTTTTACGGTTACAAATAAATTATAATTGTGTCCATGCCAATTAGGGTTGGCGCATTTACCAAACACTTCGTTGTTTTTTTCTTCGCTCCAGTTAGGGTTATTTAACTTATGAGCGGCATTAAAATGTTCTTTTCGAGTAATGTAAATCATGTGGCTAAAAAATAAAGTACAAATATAATAGGTTTAAACCACTAATCTTTAAATATAGTAACTTTGTGAAGTATGAAAAT
>JBDTFR010000020.1:0-2800 GCA_039937835.1 Bacteroidia bacterium
TGATACCACTTAATGTGGCTCCTGTACCACAGGCGCAACAGACATAATCAAAATCGATATTAATTTGTTTGGTGATTTCTTTACAGCCCAATATCCCTAAGGGATTAGAGCCCCCTTCTGGAATTAAATAAAAATTTTCGTTTGTAAATTGACTTGTTACATATTTATACAATTCTTCCTTTTGCTGATAAAGTGCACGTGATACAAAATGCAATTGCATACCATTTTGTTGTGCAAATAATAAGGTAGCGTTGTTGAACTGCTCTTCGCCACGAATAATACCAATTGTTTTAAAACCCTGTTCTTTTCCTGCGGCTGCTGTAGCAGCAATGTGATTGGAGTAAGCACCGCCAAAAGTAAGCAACACCGATTTATTTTGATTGCGTGCTTCTTGTAAATTATAAAATAACTTGTACCATTTGTTGCCACTTATATAAGTGTGATTTAAATCTAAGCGAAGCATATACAACCGCAACTGATTATGGGTAATAAGTGCGGATGTTATTTCCATTAAAGGAACAGATGCTTCAATCATTTTAAATCAATAAATAAGATTAATTAAAAGTAGTTTCAAAGATATTCATTTCGATTAGAAAAATTTAATTCCAAATTAAAACCCGCTTTTATTAAAAGAGTGGGAGTATCATCATAAAAAAACAAAGCCTAAAAAAATTGGGCATTTTATTTCAACACTGTATCTTTGCGCAATGGCAGATGAAGTAAAATATATTAATGGTAGCCCTTTAGAGCCCGATGATTTTTACTATTCTGAAAAGGGGTATATTGTGTTTACAGAAAAGTATCATTTAAAACGCGGCTATTGCTGTCAAAATGGTTGTAAACATTGCCCTTATGGATTCGATAAAAGTAAGGGGAGAATTTTAAAGTAAAAAAGCTAAATAAGTTCGACTAATAAATTAAAAATTTAACACAGTTTTTTTTGATTACATTAAACGTTAGTATTGGTGCGGTTGACGTCCACGAAAAGTGTGAACCGCCAGTTTCGTGGCAATGAGGTGCAGGGTTTTTGAGGGAAAAACGAAAATGGTGGTTGGTTTTCGTGGTCACTTTTTCTTTGGTTCTTTCTTTTGGAGAATCAAAAGAAAGAACAGAAATAATAGAACAACTAATTAAAGGTTAATCGAAAAGTCCTTATATAATCGAACTCATAAAGTTAATAGACACATAAAAAAGAGTAACACTTAATTATAAATTAAATGGCAAGTACGTCAATTAGTAATTTTAGCACTCAAATTTTAAAAGGTATTCCCAATCAATTACCGCCCATTAAATCGTTTGATACAGCTATTAATCACGCGCCCAAACGAAAAGACATATTAAACAACGAAGAAAAAAAATTAGCAGTTCGAAATGCGTTGCGTTATTTCGACAAAGTTCATCACCCCATTTTAGCCAAGGAATTTGCAACGGAGCTGAAAGAATACGGTAGAATTTACATGTATCGTTTTCGTCCCGATTATAAAATATACGCACGTAACATCTATGAATATCCTCATCAGTCAATACAAGCAGCGGCTATCATGTTAATGGTACAAAATAATTTAGACGATGCTGTTGCACAACACCCTCATGAATTAATCACCTATGGCGGTAACGGAGCCGTGTTCCAAAATTGGGCACAGTATTTATTAACGATGAAATACTTAGCCGAAATGACGGATGAACAAACATTGGTTATGTATTCTGGGCATCCCATGGGATTATTTCCTTCTCATAAAAATGCACCCCGAGTAGTCATTACCAATGGCATGATGATACCCAACTACAGTAAACCGGATGATTTAGAAAAATTTAATGCATTGGGTGTAACGCAATACGGACAAATGACTGCGGGGTCATACATGTATATTGGTCCGCAAGGCATTGTACATGGTACCACCATCACCATCATGAATGCTGCTAGAAAAATAGCCACCTCAGAAAATGACAGAAAGGGTAAACTATTTGTTACCTGCGGGCTTGGTGGCATGAGTGGCGCGCAACCGAAAGCCGGAAAGATTGCTGGTTTAGTTTCTGTAGTAGCTGAAATTAATTCGAAGGCTGCTCATACTCGTTATTCGCAAGGGTGGGTAGATGAGTTGCATGAAGATTTAAACGAATTAATTTCACGAATAAAAAAAGCACAAGCTGCCAAAGAAGCGGTTTCTTTAGCGTATATCGGAAATGTGGTTGATTTATGGGAACGATTGATCACTGAAAATATATTGGTAGCTATTGGTACCGATCAATCTTCTTTACACAACCCTTGGGCTGGAGGCTATTATCCTGTTGGTTTCTCTTATGAGCAAGCGAATGAGTTGATGGTAAACGATCCTGCTAAATTTAAACAAGAAGTGATTAAAACACTTATTCGTCATGCGAATGCAATCAACACGTTAGCTGCAAAAGGAATGTATTTTTTTGATTATGGTAATG
Source organism: Bacteroidia bacterium (assembly GCA_039937835.1). Lineage (GTDB taxonomy): Bacteria > Bacteroidota > Bacteroidia > 2-12-FULL-35-15 > 2-12-FULL-35-15 > 2-12-FULL-35-15. Next base: position 2,437 of record JBDTFR010000020.1, read on the forward strand.
CCTTTTTATTAGAAGCCTCTCGTGCTGGTGCCGATATTATTAATAAAGATGGATCCTTCAAATACAAATCATATGTGCAAGACATTTTAGGCCCTATGTGTTTTGATTATGGTTTCGGTCCTTTTCGTTGGGTCTGCACTTCTTGTGATACAAAAGACTTAGCACTAACAGATAAATTAGCATTAGCGGTATTACAAGAAATGCTTACCGAAGCTCCTGATGAAATTAAACAACAGTTAAATGATAACATTGTTTGGATACAAAATGCCATGCAAAATAATTTAGTAGTGGGTTCGCAAGCACGTATTTTATATGCCGATGCAGAAGCGAGAATTAAAATAGCGATGGCTTTTAACAATGCGAT
>JBDTFR010000021.1:0-7053 GCA_039937835.1 Bacteroidia bacterium
AACCTACCGCTCCCGTTAACATTCCAGTTTCCTTCTTAATTTTTTCGGAAAATTCAACTTGATAAAGTGGTTGAAGAGGTATTTTCACATGTGGCACATTACCACCCGTTGAGCAATCTATTAAATCAATTGTTTTTGTTTTTAATAATGTTGCTAATTTAATAGAGTCATTCAGCGTCCACGCTCCCTCTTTCCATTCAGTAGCAGATATCCTTAAAAATAATGGATTTTCTTCTGCCCACACTTTTCTAACACTTTCAATTGTTTCTAACAAAAAACGAGTGCGGTTTTCAAATGAACCACCATAATCATCTGTTCTTTTGTTACTTTCTGGTGAAAGAAATTCATTGAATAAATAACCATGTGCACCATGCAATTCAATAACTTTAAAGCCCGCCTTTTTAGCTCTTAAAGCAGCGTCTTGAAAATCTTGAATTGTTTTTTTTATTTCAGCAACAGTCATTTCTGTTGGAGTAATTTGATCTTCTTTAAACGGAATGGCACTTGGTGCATAGGTTGTCCAGCCCCCTTCTTTTACGCTTAATTCTTTACTCCCTAGCCAAGGAGGCAGCTGGCTTGATTTTCTACCGGCATGAGCAAGTTGAATCCCTGGTATAGCTACTTGCTTTTTTATAAAATCAGTAATCTGTTTTAAAAATGCAATGTGTTCTTCTTTCCAAATACCCAAGTCATTCGGAGAAATTCTCCCTTCTGGAGAAACTGCAGTAGCTTCTGTAAAAACGATTGCTGCCCCACCTACCGCTCTGCTACCTAAATGCACTAAATGCCAATCATTCGCAAAACCATCTTCGCTGGAATATTGACACATTGGCGAAACGATAATTCGATTCTTCAGTTCAATATTTTTTATTCTTAAAGGAGAAAATAAATGCGACATATTACTTGTGTTAATTCAAAATAATTTAACTATGGTTTTATGCCATTTTTTTCTCCGCTACAAAATGAGCTTCAGATGTTATAGGCACACGCAACGCTTTAGAAATTATACAATTTTTTTCTGCTTCTTTTGTAATTGCTGTAAATGTTGCCTCATCAACTCCAGAAACAGAACCAGTAATAGACAAATGTACTCCCGTAATATCTAAGCCTTTCATAGAGACTGTTGCTTCTGCACTTAATGATTTAGGATTTAAACCTTTCTCTGTTAAAGCTGCTCCCACTGCCATTGCAAAACAACCAGCGTGTGCTGCCGCTATTAATTCTTCTGGATTTGTTCCTGTTACTCCTTCTTCAAAACGAGTTTTAAAACTATAATTGGTTTTATTTAAAATTCCACTTGGAGTGGTTAATTCACCTTTTCCTTCTTTCAAAGTTCCTGCCCAAACTGCTTTTGCTGTACGTTCCATAATTTTATAATTTAGTTTATATTAATAATTTATTTATCTGTTGCTATTCTTTTATTAGTTTGAATGTTAAGACTACGCATTTTATTTAAAGTTATTCTTGAAGCCTTATTAATTTTATAGAAACAATGAAAGTGTTAACTAAGGATGCTAACCATTATATCCAATATTTTTACTTATTTAAATAAGAAGAATACATCCATATTAATTTTTCTTGCTCTCTTACATAATCACTCATTAATGCATTTGTTCCTTCATCTTCTGCTTCTTCCGAGAGTTTTAATAAATCACGTTGTTTTGAAATTACTTTTTGTAGTGAATCTACGATTAGTTGAACCCCCTCTTTTCCTTTTGAAACATTCTTCACCGCTTTTATACTGCTTGCGCTAAGATAATCAACAAAACTATGTAATGGAACGCCTTCCAGCGTTACAACTCGTTCCGCTATTTCATCTATTTTTAAAACGAGATTATTATAAAGTTCTTCGTATTTTACATGAAGTTCAAAAAACTGTTCTCCCTTAATGTTCCAATGAAGTCCTCTTGTATTCATATAAAATAGTTGGTAATCCGCTAGCAAGTTATTTAAACCATTTATAAGGTGCTTCGCTTTTTTTTCATCTAAGCCTATTTGGTTGTGATTTTTCATATTAATTGATTTTATTTAGTGCAAATTTACAATCATTGAAATCGCTAAAATATTATCATGTATAATATTTTTTTTAGAGAAAAACATAATATTATTTGTAAAACTATTTTAAATAAAAAATGAGCTATGTTTAAGTATGCTTTTGTTCACTCTCAATTTTATCTACTGCTTTATTTTTTGTTTCTACTTCTTTTTGTTTTTCTGATGCGATAATACGAACTGCTTCTTTTGTAGGTGTAATTTCTCTGCCATAATGAGATGCGAATTGCTTGGTAAATTCTGCGCCTAAAAAAACAATCATGCTTGAGTAATTTACCCATAACATAATTAAAATAATTGAACCTGCTGCCCCGTATGCAGAAGCTGGACTTGTTTTGCCAAAATATAAGCTTAAGCCAAACTTTCCAATGATAAACAATACCGCAGTAATCATGGCTCCTATCCATACATCTTTCCAGCGAATAATAACATCTGGTAAAATCTTAAACATTAACGCGAATAAAACGGTTATTACACCAAATGATATTACAAAACTTATGGCGCGGAATAAAAAAAGCATAAAGTCGGGGAGATACGCGGTAATCCAGTCAGAAAAAACGGTTAATGCTGTTGATAATAATAATGAGATGAGTAATAAAAAACCGATAGATAAAATTAAACCGAAAGAGAATAAGCGATCTTTTAATGTTTTAAGCCACATTCTTTTTGTTTCTTTTACTTCTACTTCCCAAATAATGTCTAACGATTTTTGAAGCTGCGCAAATACACCCGTAGCTCCTAAGATAAGGGTAACTAATCCTATAATGGTTGCAAAAATCGTCGATTTTGCTTCGCTAGAACGAGCAATAATTTTTTCTAATTGTACCGCTGTGTCTGCTCCCATAATAGAACTTATTTGCGAAGAGATGTGTCCACTTACAGCTTCTTTTCCAAAAAACAAACCTGCACAAGCAATAATAATTACTAGTAAAGCAGGGATTGAAAAAATGGCATAATAAGAAATAATAGCACCTTGGCGAAAAGGATCTGCTTCATACCAAGCTACCGTTGATTTTTTTGTTATTTGCCAAATATCCTTTCCAGTCTTTTTTAATTGCATATTACTTCCGTTTAAAAAATATACACAATTTTAATGCAAAAGGTGATTCGACTATTTAATAGGATGTTAACTCCGATAATAAAAATTGAAATTTATAAATTGTAGAATTAAGTACTCAATTATTGGATATTTTCTAATTGAGCTTGTTCTTTACTAAAATCATAATTAGTGTAATCCATAATTACATTATACAACGTATCGCGTTCTATAGGAGTACGATTTACTTGTTTAATCAATTCAACCAATTGTTGAGTGGTTAATTTTGGCGACTGCTCTTCTGAGCCCGCCATGGTATATATTTTAGTAGAATCGTCAATTGTACCATCCACATCGTCCACACCAAAAGCCAATGAAAGTTGTGCCGTGGTGCGACCGATCATAGGCCAATATGCTTTTATATGTGAGAAATTATCCATGTAAATACGAGCTATTGCGTAATTACGTAAATCCTCTATAACGGTAGATTCTGCAATATGACTCATTTGATTTCCTTTGTTGCGAAATTTTAAAGGAATAAACGTATTGAATCCTCTGGTTTTATCTTGTAAAGTCCGCAAGCGATCCATGTGATCGATGCGATGCTCAAATTTTTCTACATGCCCATACAACATCGTTGCATTAGAAGGCATGCCTAATTTATGTGCTGTTTCATGTATTTCAAGCCACTGACTAGAATTACATTTATCATCACAAATTTGTTGACGAATTGCTTCATCAAAAATTTCTGCTCCTCCTCCTGGTAAAGAATTTTGTCCGTGATCTTTTAAAATTTGCAAGCCCTCCTCATAACTTACCTTTGCTTTTCTACACATGTATTCCAGCTCTACCGCTGTAAATGCTTTTACATGAATATCAGGGCGAATTGTTTTTATTTTTTTTATCAGGTTAGCAAAATACATTAACCCCATTTTAGGATGCACGCCACCCACAATGTGTACTTCTGTAACCGCCTTATTCGAATAACTTCTTACGGTATTTAAGATTTCCTCTTCAGATAATTCCCAGCCTTCTTCTTTTTGTTTTAATAAACGAGAGTAGGAACAAAATTTACAATCAAATACACAAATATTGGTTGGTTCTATATGGAAATTGCGATTAAAATAAACATTGTTACCATTTATTTTTTCGCGAATGTAGTTTGCCAATACACCTAAGTAACCTATTTCTGCTTTTTCATATAATAACACGCCTTCTTCAAAAGTAATGCGTTCATTTGCAAACACTTTTTTTGCTATGTTTTTAAGTTCGGTAGAAATTGCGGAATCCAAAAGTAAGGATTGACTATTATTGCTTTGCATGTAATAACTTTAGTTATGCAAAGATAGGCTTTTTAAGACTTTACCATTTATTATAAGACCTTGTTTTTGCGAAAAATTTATATTGACCTGTTTTATACAAAATTCTAACTTTGTAAATAATGAATCCGACTAACATACTTTTAGTAGATGACGAAGAGCATATTTTAAATGCTATACAATTAAACCTTGAATTGGAAGGGTACACCGTAGCTACTGCTATTACGGGTACTGATGCTTTACAAAAAATAAAAAACAGCTCGTTTGACTTAGTCATTCTAGATGTAATGCTCCCCGAAATGAATGGTTTTGATGTGTGTGAAGAAATAAGAAAAACAAATACCCATACCCCTATTTTATTTTTATCAGCTAAAGGGACCAGTGCCGAAAAAATACAAGGTTTAAAATTGGGTGCCGATGATTATCTTTCTAAACCATTTAATTTAGAAGAACTCTTATTGAGGATTCAAATACTTTTAAAACGTAATGCCACATTACCTAATAAAAATACGGATAAATATATTTTTGATTCGAACGAAATAAATTTTATCACCTACGAAATAAAAGGTGTTAATGGGCTACAAACAGAAATTACTAAAAGAGAAATTACCTTATTAAAATTACTCATAGAACACAAAGGAGAAGTGATATCGAGAGAAGCTATTTTAGACAAGGTATGGGGAGTAGAAGTTTTTCCTTCATCGCGTACAATTGATAATTATATACTTGCATTTAGAAAATATTTTGAACCCAACCCTCGGGAACCAACATATTTTCACTCCATACGTGGCGTGGGTTATAAGTTTACCGACTAAAATTATTTTTTTTTCGAAATTATAATAACAATGTTTATCTTTCTTTAATAATAATTCTGATATGAAATATTTTTTTATTCTTGTTATTGTTATCAGCGGAAAAATGGTTGTTGCACAGGACCCTTATTTTTCTCAATATAACTTTTCTAAAATATTTACAAATCCCGCCTATGCAGGGAGCGATAGCACCTTTAATTTTAATATTGCAAAACGATATCAACGCCCAGCTGTTGCTGGAGGTTATAATACGATGGCATTTGCTACCGATAATTATTTTCGTTTTTTAAAAGGAGGATTGGGTGCTACTATTTTACATGAAAACCAAATGAACGGTGTTTATAGTTCCACAGATATAACTGTGATGTATGCCCCCCACTTTGAATTATTTACTCATAAAATGGTACTGAAACCGGCTATACAAATAGGGTATTTTAGGCGAAATTGGGATTTTGAAAAATTATATTTTGGTGATCAAATTGATGAGCGGAAAGGATTTATGTACAAAACTATTGAAGTGCAAAAACTAGAAGCAAAGACGGGAGTAGACTTATCAACTGGTTTTGTTATTTACACCGATAAATTTTATGGAGGTATGGCTTTACACCATTTAACGGAACCAGATGAAGGGGAAATGACAACCAGCAGGATACCGATAAAAATAACCCTTAATGCGGGTATAAATTTTAACATCGATAAAATAGTTATCATCACACCCACTATTTTATATCTAAGACAACAAGATTTTCAGTTGTTATTGCCTGGTGTAACGGCAGCTTATAAATTTATAAACGTAGGCTTTGGTTATAGCTTTAGCAATATTTTAATGATGAGTGTTGGTATGCATAACCGATTATTTAAATTGAGTTATGCGTTTGATTATGCCCGTTCTGCCTTAACGAATACTGAAGGCGGCTCTCACGAGCTACAGTTAGCTTGGCTTATGCATCATAAACGGGTTTGCAAAATAAAAACAATACCAATACGCTAATATTTATCTGATCACCATTACACTTCCACTATACTCGTGCTTTTTACCAATTCTATCAAGAACACTTAGCTGGTAGACGTAATTACCTTGTGGAACTACATATGAACTATAATATACGTATCCTGACCAATAATCACGATCACTAGTTTTAAATATAACGTTGTTATACTTGTTTAATATCTTTAAATTATCAAATGTAAAAGAGCCCTTAATATAAAATTTATCATTAATACCATCTCCATTAGGAGAAAATGCATTTGGAATGTAAACAGAAAATAAGGTATCTGATGCACCTCTCGTTTCATACCAATGGGTATAGGTAACATTCTCTTGCGGTAACAAGGGCTTCTCCTTGGTACAAGAAGCGAACACCCAAATTAACAGTGTAATTGTTATAATTTTATACATATGATTCAATTAATTATTTTACCAATTTAATACTAATTATTATCGGTTACAAATACCTTTAAAAGCGCAAAATTCACAGTTCTCTAAAAGACTAGTCTTTGCAAATGGCAAAAGAGGATTAAAGATATCTTCTATTAGTTGATGTAATTGATGTTCAAAGTCTTTTAAAACATCTGTATTTAAAATCTCATTATTATTTATTTTAACGGTTTTTAAACCCGCACTTAATGCTCTGAAAGTAATAATACCTGAAATAATATTATCGGTAATTGTAGGATTATTTTTTTGATATAAAAAAGCATACGTTAATAATTGAAAACTTTTTGCTAATACACTTTCTGTGCGAATGTTATCCCAATCTTCTATCTTCAGTTCTTTCTCTTCTGCCTTCCCTGTTTTGTAATCAATGATGCGTATTATTTTTCCTAACGAATC
>JBDTFR010000022.1:0-75098 GCA_039937835.1 Bacteroidia bacterium
AGACCCTAAGCTAAAGGCTTGTGGCTGGGGCGTTATTGAAGGTTCTAAAATACTTCGAGAATACAACATTACCGCTGGTAAAATACAAACAGGTGGTGTAAGAGCAAAAAAACTTACTGCCGATTATGTGTTGGTTTATAAAGGAATTAAACTGGCAGTGGTAGAAGCTAAGAGTAATGATTTGGAAGTAGGCGAAGGTGTAGCACAAGCCAAGCAATACGCAGAGAAATTAAAATTAGAAACCACTTACAGCAGCAACGGAAAAGAAATTTACAGCATCTGTATGAAAACAGGTGCCGAAGGTTTGGTAGCAACTTATTTAACACCCGAAGAACTTTGGAATAAAACGTATGCAGTAAAAAATGAATGGCGAGAAAAATTTTCTTCGATTCCGTTTGAAGATATTGGCGGAACAAAAGGCGCCAGATATTATCAAGAAATTGCTGTAAACAATACCTTAGAAACAATTGCTAATAATGGAGAACGCATTTTATTAACCCTTGCAACAGGTACAGGAAAAACATTTATCGCTTTCCAAATTGCTTGGAAATTATTTCAAGCCCGTTGGAACTTAAAGCGCGACGGCAGCCGTAGACCACGAATTTTATTTTTAGCTGACAGAAACATTTTAGCGGATCAAGCTTTTAATGCTTTTTCTGCATTTGCCGATGATGCGTTGATAAGAATTAAACCAAGTGAAGTAAAAAAAGATGGTAAAGTACCCACCAATGGCAGTGTCTTTTTTACAATTTTTCAATCGTTTATGTCGGGCAAGGATAAAGAAGGAAATCCGAAACCTCATTTTGGTCAATATCCAGCAGACTATTTTGATTTTATTATTATTGATGAGTGTCACCGAGGTGGAGCAAATGACGAAGGAAACTGGAGAGGTATTTTAGAGTATTTTTCACCAGCTGTTCAGTTGGGTTTAACTGCCACACCAAAACGCAAAGACAATGTAGATACATACAAATACTTTGGCGAACCTGTTTACATCTATTCACTTAAAGAAGGCATCAATGATGGTTTCTTAACGCCTTTTAAAGTAAAACGCATCAAGACAACCCTTGACGATTACATCTACACAAGTGACGACCAAATAATAGAAGGCGAAATTGAAGAAGGCAGGCTTTACACTGAACCCGACTTCAATAAAATAATTGAGATAAAAGAAAGAGAAGCAAAGCGGGTTCAAATTTATATGGACGATGCCAACCAAAAAGAGAAGGCAATTATTTTTTGTGCTACACAAGACCACGCTGCCGCTGTTCGTGACTTGGTAAACCAATACAAAAAAAGCACAGACCCAAACTATTGTGTTCGTGTTACTGCCAATGATGGTGAAATAGGAGAGCAATTTTTAAGAGAGTTTCAAGACAATGAAAAAACAATACCCACCATTTTAACCACCTCACAAAAGCTTTCAACAGGAGTAGATGCAAGAAATATTCGTAACATTGTTTTGATGCGACCAGTAAACTCGATGATAGAGTTTAAACAAATTGTAGGGAGAGGAACCCGTTTGTTTGATGGCAAAGATTTTTTCACCATCTATGATTTTGTAAATGCTTACCATCATTTTGCCGACCCAGAATGGGATGGTGATGCTTTGGCTTGTGACGTTTGCGGGCAGATTGTTTGTGAATGTCAAAGTCACCCAAAACCTCCCGCACCTCCTTGTAAAACTTGCGGTCAAATGCCTTGTATTTGTCCAAAGAAACCAAAAGATCCTTGTCACATCTGTGGAGAATTATCATGTAATTGCAAAAAGCAACAAAAAATAAAAGTAAAGCTGAAAGACGGTAAAGAAAGAGAAATACAATCAATGATTTCAACTTCGTTTTGGAGTGCAGATGGCAGACCAATTTCGGCAGAAGAATTTTTGAATAACCTGTTTGGGGAATTGCCAAATCTTTTCAAAAACGAAGAAGAGCTGCGTACACTTTGGAGCACACCATTAACCAGACGAACACTTTTAGAAAAATTAGATGAAGCAGGTTTTGGAAAAGAAGAATTAAGCACCTTACAAAAACTAATTGATGCAGAAAAAAGCGATTTGTTTGATGTGCTGGAATATGTGTTTAACAGTGACATTAAGCCAATGACAAGAGAAGCAAGAGTTGCCGCAGCACAAGCAACTATTTTTACCTTGCTTAATAACCAACAAAAAGAGTTTATAGAATTTGTATTGAGCAAATACATTGAGACAGGTGTTGAAGAACTTGACCAGGATAAATTACCAATCTTGTTGACAAACAAATATCAATCATTGGAAGATGCAAAAGAAATTTTGGGTGATGTTGCAAACATCAGCAAACTGTTTATAGAGTTTCAACAGCATTTATACAAACAGAAAGTAGCGTAATGATGGGCAAATAGACGATCTAGAGCCAAGAAACTTAAAATCCAATTTTAGTTCCACTGCAAAATTTATTAACCATAAAAAATTAGATTAATATAGATTGATAAAAAAGAAGAAAATTATGATAGATGAAGTAAAGATTAAAAGTATTAATGATACGATCGAAGCGTTTTTTAACAATGACAGCGCACTTAAAATAGTGCCAGCCAAAGAGCTGATGCCAGCATTTATAAAAGCGGGTATTTTTATAAAGGACAATAAAAATGGCAAACCGATTCGAGATATTTTAAGAGAATTGGATCAGGCAAATAAATTACAACTTATCCCATATTTACATGCAGAGCGAAAAGGCGCTGATACCTATTGGTATTTTATACCCAAGGATGAGCCAGCACCAAGTTCATTGTACAAACAGGAGCCTCCTTCCGTTAAGAAGGAAATGGCAAAACAATTACGTTTACAGAGCGATGAAACCTATATCCTCGATTTGTGCGATACGGTATTAGAAGAAAATTCAGAGAGGCAAAAAAGATTTGATTTCCTATTAGGAGATTTACATAAAGACGGTATAACGAGAACTAAATTACCGGTGGATGCTTATTATCCAACCCATCGGTTAGTGATAGAGTTTCATGAACCACAACCCACAAACGCTGTCACAACGTTAGATAAACCTGACGAAAAAACAGTAAGTGGAGTAAATAGAGCAAAGCAGCGCATCATTTATGACCAGCGAAGAGCCTCAGAACTTCCTGAACACGGGATTAAACTTGTTGAAATATCATTTGATATGTTCAAGTATGATGGTCAGAACAAAATTATCCGAAATCCAGAGACAGATATATTGAAAGTAAAAGAAATTTTAAAAGACATTAATGTTGAGGAATGAGGGAGGCTTAGTAGGAGATTCAAGTAAGTTAAGACGATACATGAATAAAAGCGGAGTTTTTTTAGATAAAATTCGGATAATATTTGGATAGTTAAATTCGGTATGTTATTTTTGTTTTAGATAATATACGGATAACATATGGATAGATTTTTAAACAAACTCAACTTCGATTTCCTAACAAATCAAAAAATACTTAATCTAATTGGAAAAATTGATTTGTATAAGGGGAAATGGAATGCTCTTGAGAAAAGAGAAAATATTTATCTAAAAGAATTACGAAAAATTGCAACAATACAGAGTATTGGTTCATCAACAAGAATTGAAGGAGGAACATTAACAGATAACGAAATTAAGGAATTATTAAATGATGTTAAAATCATAGAACTTAAAACTCGTGACGAGCAAGAAGTTATTGGGTATTATGACACGTTAGAAATAATATTAGAAAACTATGTTGATATTCAATTATCTGAAAATTATATAAAGCAACTTCACCAAAATCTACTTCGATATAGCTCAAAAGACGATAGACATAGAGGCCGTTATAAATCATTATCTAATAAAGTTGTTGCCAATTATCCAGACGGCATACAAAAAGTAATTTTCAATACTACTGAGGTTTACCTAGTTGAAAATGAAATGAAAGAATTAATAAAATGGGCAAATGAAGAACTATTAAAGCAAGAAATACACCCCTTAATTATCATAGGGTTATTTGTATATGAATTCTTATCAATTCATCCTTTCCAAGATGGTAATGGACGCTCGTCTCGACTTTTGACAACGATGTTACTTATGAAGTATAATTATCTATTTATTCAATATGTATCATTTGAAAATTTAATTGAACAAACGAAAAAAGAATACTACCATGCCTTAATGGAAGGCCAAAAGAACCGATATAAAGACAATGAAATTATATCAAAATGGGTGTTATACTTTCTTAATAACATACGTATTTTAACTCAAAAATTAGATGATAAATATGATGTTTTTAAAACTAAAGGAGGCTATTTAAATGAACGACAAAAAGACATTAAGAAATTTATAGATAAAAACCAACCTGTTAAAATTTCTGACATCGCTAAGTCTTTTGAAAAAATCACTATACACACACTAAAAAAAGATTTACAATATATGAAAACCGAAAAGGTGATTACAGCCGTAGGAAAAGGAAAAGGAACGGTTTACATAATTGAAAATGAAGAAATACGCTAACATTTATATCCTATAAAGCGCCATTCGTTGGGAGAGTGAAAAGAGAGCGCTAAATTATTGGCGTTAAACCGGTGAAAATTAAGAGCCTTTTGTTTACAACTATCGCTAATTACTATTAGTTGGAAGATTGATGCATTATAACAAACCCCTAACTTGCTTTACCATTGAAAATAACGTATCTTCGCAGCCGCTTTGGGCAATCATACAAATACCGTTTTTATTTTTCCAGTAGCCAAATTTTAAACATCCCATACCCCAATTAAATATGTTATTTTCCGAGTTAAGTATCATTGAACCTATTTTAAAAGCATTAAAAGAAGAGGGCTATACACAGCCTACACCCATACAAGAACAATCTATTCCCTTAATTTTGCAAGGAAATGATTTGCTTGGTTGCGCCCAAACTGGAACTGGTAAAACAGCAGCATTTGCTATTCCTATTTTACAATTGTTAGGAGCAAAGAAGAACCACGATAAAAAAAGAAAAGTAAGAGGTTTAATTGTTACACCAACCAGAGAGTTGGCCATTCAAATTGATCAAAGTTTTAAAGCATATGGTAGGCATACAGGTTTAACCAGCACCGTAATTTTCGGTGGTGTTAATCAAAATCCACAAACACGAGTGTTGCAAGGTGGAGTAGATATTGTGGTAGCCACTCCGGGACGCTTATTAGACTTAATGAATCAAAAATTTTTAAGTTTACACGACATAGAAATTTTTGTTTTAGATGAAGCAGATACCATGCTGGATATGGGTTTTATTCATGATGTAAAAAAACTATTATTAGCGCTTCCTAAAAAACGACAATCCCTTTTCTTTTCTGCTACCATGCCACCAGTAATCGTTCAATTGGCAAGCACTATTTTACAAAACCCTTCAAAGGTTTCTGTAACGCCCGTTTCATCAACGGTAGATATTATTAAACAAAGCATTTATTTTGTAGATAAAGGAAATAAGAATGCATTGCTTTTAAGCATTTTAAAAGATAAAAACATCAAAACAGTGTTGGTGTTTACTCGTACTAAACATGGTGCGGATAAAGTAGTAAAAGTGCTCTTGAAAGAGAATGTAAAAGCAGAGGCGATACACGGTAATAAAGCGCAAAATGCCAGACAACGAGCATTAGCCAATTTTAAAGCACAAACTACCCGTGTTTTAGTGGCCACGGATATTGCTGCTCGAGGTATTGATGTGGATGATTTGGAATATGTGATAAATTATGAAATGTCTAATGTAGCAGAAACCTACGTACACCGTATTGGTAGAACAGGTAGAGCAGGAGCAAAAGGTACCGCTATTTCATTTTGCGATGCAGAAGAAAAAGCATACTTGCGTGATATCGAAAAATTAATAGCTAAAAAAATTCCTGTCATAGAAAATCACCCTTTCCCATTGATGGATAACAATCCCGTAAAAGCTCCAAAACAGCAGCAAGGAAGAAGACCAGAAAACCGAAGTAAAACGAGTGCTAGTCCTTCTAACGGCGGCGGTGGTGGTGCGAAACGGAAAAAGTGGTTTGGTAAAACTAAAGCCGCTCGTTAATATTAGTATACGGAATAGTGCGCTAATTTTTTATTCCAATAACTGCCATCATTCTACCTGTTTTTCCGTTCTCTTTTCGATGCGAAAAAAATAAGTCATTGTTTGTAACTGTGCAGTAGACGGTAACTTCTATATTTTCTGGAAGCAAACCAAAATCAAGAAGTTGCAGTTTATTGGTGTTTTTTAAATCGACAAACCATTTTTGTTTTTCACTATTATAACGTTTGAATGTGTTACTGAAAAAAGTAGCGACCTCCACGCCCACTTCAAAATTTTCGTAGCCAATACAAGCACCAATATAGGCTTTACAATCAGCTCCTTTTGTACCATAGTTTTCTTGCATGGTTTGCAAGGTGTTTGTTACAATTTTTGCTACGGTTCCTTTCCACCCAGCATGTATGGCAGCCACTGCATTATTTTTTTCGTCGTAAATTAAAACAGGTGTGCAGTCGGCAATGGATACGACAGCAAACACATTTTTTTTATTGGTGACAATGGCGTCGTACCCTTCTACAATAGCAGGGGCATTGGCTACATACACTTTATTTCCATGAACTTGTTTACTTAAAACGAGTTGTTGTGTATTAATTCCTAATGCATCAAAAAACAGAGCTCTGTTTTTAATAACATTCTCTTTTTCATCGTTTACAGAAAGACCTAAATTCATATAATTAAATGGGGCTTGGCTAACGCCGCCCAGTCGAGTGCTTTGTACTGCAATAACAGTAGTAGAATTCATTACTTTTGGAAAAATAATCATTAACAAATATACTCATAAATAAAAGCAATAAGTTGATAACAGCGGTGTAAAGAGGTCTTTAAGAATATTTGCAGATAGAAGAAGAACAGGTTAATTTTTCGTTTCTTTGCAATGGTTTTTAAACAACAACAAAAATTAAAACGATTAAAAATGAATGTTCTTATTCTGGGTTCTGGTGGTCGTGAGCACGCGTTTGCATGGAAATTAAAACAAAGCAAAAAACTAAAAAAATTATTTATAGCGCCTGGTAATGCAGGCACTGAAAGCTTGGGGATAAACATTCCGCTAACGGTTATCGATTTTGAAGCCATTAAAAAAGCGGTGTTGCAAAATGCGATTGATATGGTAGTAGTGGGGCCAGAAGATCCTTTAGTAAATGGGATTCACGATTTTTTTTTAACGGATGATGCATTAAAATCAATTTCAGTTATCGGTCCTAAAAAAGATGGTGCTCAACTAGAAGGCAGCAAAGATTTTTCAAAGCAGTTCATGCTTCGACATAATATACCTACGGCTCGTTACCAAACTTTTACAAAAGAAACCTTACAAAATGGCTTTGCGTTTTTAGAAACATTAAATCCACCTTATGTTTTAAAGGCAGATGGCTTAGCTGCTGGCAAAGGGGTAATTATACCGAACACTCTTGCAGAAGCAAAAGCCGAATTAACTGAAATGTTAGCCCATGCTAAGTTTGGGAATGCCTCTACAAAAGTAGTGGTAGAAGAATTTTTGAAGGGTATTGAACTTTCTGTTTTTGTATTAACAGATGGAGAATCCTATAAAATACTTCCAGCGGCAAAAGATTACAAACGCATTGGAGAAGGCGATACAGGCTTAAATACTGGTGGTATGGGTGCTATTTCTCCCGTACCTTTTGCCAACGAAGCATTTATAAAAAAAGTAGAAGATCAGGTAATTATACCCACTATTAATGGCTTAAAAAAAGAAGGTATTTTATATAAAGGTTTTATTTTTATTGGATTGATGAATGTAAATGAAGAACCATTTGTTATCGAATACAACGTAAGGATGGGCGACCCCGAGACAGAAACAGTGATACCCAGAATAAAGTCAGATTTATTAGATTTATTTGAAGGGGTAGCAAATTCTACATTGCATGAAAAGAAATTAGAGATAGATAATCGCGTTGTTACAACGGTAATGTTAGTTGCAGGTGGTTATCCTCAAGAGTATAAAAAAGGAGATGAAATAACGGGCTTAGAAAGTATTGAAGGCAGTATCATATTTCATGCAGGTACTTGCCAACAAATTAGTTCAACTAATCAACAATCCATTACTACCAATGGTGGCCGAGTAGTCGCAGTTACTTCTTATGGAGATACCATGGAAGAGTCGTTAAAAAAATCTTTCGCAAACGCCGAACGCATTCAATACAAAAACAAATATTACAGAAAAGATATTGGACAAGACCTTGTGACGTACTTTAAAAAGGTGGTTGAATAGAAAAAGGTGGGTATTGCTGAAAAAAATAGTAAAATAAAAATCTCCAAAGCAAAAATTTGCCTTGGAGGTTTTTGTAAATGTCTCTTTGTAATTTTTGTAATTATTTTAAAGTGCCATTTTCTTCGGCTTCTTTATTATATTTAGTTTGTTTTCTTAACCACACAATGATTAAACTAACTATTATTACCCAAAAAAATATGTTTGGTATATTCCCTAAAGCTTTAATTGGTCCAAATGATGATTCAAAAAGACGACCAATACCATTAAAAACATCTGTCATATTCATGCTGCAAAAATTTATATATTATTTTCAAAAGTACAAATTTTATTAACAAAGCATAAATTTTTAACTTATTTTTAAGCACATAAACTATGCTGGTAAGTTTTTTTAAAACAAACAATGCTTCGGCATTTATTTTTATTCCCTTTATTGCTTTTGCAATATGGGCGTTCGGCTATTTATACCCCTCGCCATTAGTTGTCCACAATGGAATGCCGCTGTATGAATTTATGGCGCAATTAGTTAATCACACCAACTGGTTTCCTATCACATTTGGTTTATTAATGATTATTGCGGAAGCTTTCTTATTAAACTTTATTATTAATGAAAACGAAATTTTAAATAGAAAGTTTTTTTTACCAGGCATTTTTTACATCCTTTTTATGAGTAGTAATAAAATGGGATTATGCTTACACCCTTTGATATTTGCGAACCTGTTTATTTTACTTGCTATTCAAAGGCTGCTAAACTCTTACCGGAAAGACAATGCTTTCTCGCATGTATTTGATGCTGCTTTTTTATTTTCAATTGCATCGTTATTTTACTTACCAAGCCTTGTTTTTTTTCCTTTAATTGCAGTAGCCTTAATTTTATTACGTCCTTTTAATGTAAGAGAATGGCTTATTTCGTTAATAGGTATAGTAGTTCCATACACTTTCATTATTACTTTTTATTTTGTAAAAAACATTAATTTCTATTCTATACTTAAAGAAAAATTTCAGTTAACTTTCCGCCAAGCCAACACCAGTATTGTTTTCTTTAACAATCCATATACCATTACTCTTTGTATCGGTGCAATTATTATTATACTATCCTTTGGCAAATTATTTAACAATATACAAACTGGGTCTCAAAAAGCTAAAAAAGGTACCTTATTACTACTTTGGCTGTTTGGCCTTTCCTTGTTTTCCATATTAATTACTACAAATTCACTCACTGATTATTTTGCAGCCATAGCCATACCTGCGGCGGTATTTTCAGCAAATTATGCTGGTAATGTAAAAAAACAATGGTGGATAGAGCTTTTATTTCTATTCTTTTTGCTTTCTATTTTTATAAATTTAGCCCTACACTACTTTTAAACAATTGCGAATAATTTAAAACGGTTCGACAATAATTTTTTAACTTTACAATATAAAATAATTAGTCATGAATAAATTTGGAGTTGTTGTTTTTCCTGGATCAAATTGCGATGAAGATATGGTTTACGTATTGCAAAATATCATGGGGCAGGAGGTTGTTAAATTATGGCATAAAGATAAAGACTTACAAAATTGTGATTTTATTATTATTCCAGGAGGCTTTTCTTTTGGCGACTATTTGCGTTCAGGGGCCATTGCAAAATTTTCTCCCATTATGGAGAAAATAATTGAATACGCAAACAAGGGCGGTTATGTACTTGGCGTATGCAATGGTTTTCAGGTATTAACGGAAGCCGGTTTACTTCAGGGTGCATTACTGCACAACGAAGAGCGTAAATTTGTTTGTAAAAACACGTACATAAAAGCAGAACATACGGATACACTACTAACGGCAGAAGTGCCTTTAAACAAAGCATTAAAAATACCTGTTGCTCATGGCGAAGGGCGTTACTTTGCCGATGCTGAAACCTTAAAAGAAATGAATGACAACCATCAAATATTATTTAGATATTGTGATGAGAACGGTAAGGTTACACCAGCTGCAAACCCGAATGGCGCTATTGATAATATTGCAGGGGTATGTAATGCGAATAAAAATGTATTTGGAATGATGCCTCACCCTGAAAGGGCTACCGATGGCGACTTAACTAATATTGATGGTCGATGTATATTCGATTCAATATTAAGTTTAGTGAAACAACAATAAAAGTAAAAGACAAGTTTTTTTTAATCTTTTAAATATTAAATCCATGAGCTTTATAAATGAAGATAAGTTAACGGTTTCGATTAAAAAGAAAAACCTTTCATCATTAATCGAATATTGCATCGAAAATAAAATAGATTTTACGTTAATGTCAAAATCTACCCATAGCGATGATTTTGAGATGGAATTTATGGTAAAGAACACGAAGAAAGCAATTGCGCTGGGCATGTGTTTAAAAGAACTTAAATTAGAGTTGAACGGTTTGAATGTAACACCAGTTGCGGCTATTAAGGCCAGTAAAAAACCTACCGTTAGCAAAGAAAATGACGTTGCGAAACCTCAACGCATAGTTTCAGAAGGAGATGCAATAATGGCATTTAATGATGCCTTGCCATTTGATTTGGGGGCATCCAACTAGGGAAGTAATAAATTATTGTTATTTCCCGCGTTATTCCAGAAAACATCTTTTCCTCTCTTCATTTCATTGATCAATTCGAAAACAAGACGGAGTTGTTTGCTCCTAAAATAATTTGTGAACTAACAGAACAAGTGTATCTCAAAGTGAATAAATTTCGGAAAACAATTATTGAAGGTATTTTGCTTACGGGGTCAATACAAATATGATGCGCTCTGATTCGAATGCTTAGCTTCACCAAACATTATAGGTGATATTACAACAAAGTGCTAATTGAAGAAAGCTTTTAATTAGGAAAACTGACGTTGATTGTACTTTTAAAAGTAATTTAAACAACAAACTAGTTAATAAGGAATAAAAAAAATTGCTCGCTTAAAAAATTGTCATATTTTTACTTTCTATTAAGTCAAAAGGTTACAAAAAACAAAAAATATTTCAAATGAAAAATAAAATCATTTACTTTAATTTAGGTGTTTTACTATGCGGAGCAATCTTTATAGCAAGTTGCGCTAAACCGCCAGTTGTTCCCCCAAAACCTTCGGCTCCACCATTAACGTTTCACAATATAGTAGTTAGTGGATTATGTAAAGTAAATTTAGTAGCTGGTTCAACCAACGCTGTAAAATCTGCGGATGGCGCAATGGTACAAACGATTATAAATGGTACTCTTTTTCTTTCTGGAGCAGGTGTTGGTGAAATCGAAGTAATTGACGTAGATACTTTAGTTGCAAATGGTGTTACGAGCATTAATGCTAGTACAGCACTTAATTTAGATCGTGTTATTATCGTAGGAAACGGGGTTTCAACTATGACCTTAGATATTAATGCTGATTCAATCGAATTTATATCGAATGGAGTAGGGCCTTACACTTTAAAAGGAAACACACAAAAATTACATTTGCACTCAAACGGAGCAGCGCTTGTAAGTGCTTATAATTTATTATCTAAAAATTGTATAACCTCTATATTAGGAATAGGGATTAGTGAGGTATATGCTACTGAAGAGCTAAAAGCAATCATTGCAGGTAATGGTACTATTTACTATAAAGGTGGAGCAGCGGTTACTAAACAGTTAATCGCTGGTGTAGGTAAAGTGTTAAAGAAATAAAAATCAATTAAATTTTTTTTAAAAGCCCCGATTTAGGGGCTTTTTTATTTAAATATCTCTCTGGTCAGCCTTTAAAAGAGGTTAAAATCAAACCATTATTAATTATAAAACCTGTGAATTTTAAGCATTAAATGTTCTAACAGGTATTGTTTTCTTTTTATAGATTTAACCTTTACTTTTGCAGCTAAATAAATTATTATGAAAACGGTTGATAATTACAATTTCAAAGGACAAAAAGTTTTAATACGAATTGATTTTAATGTACCATTAGATGCAAACTATAACATAACAGATGATAGCCGTATGCAAGCGGCAGTGCCAACCATTAATAAAATTTTAAATGATGGCGGTGCTGTAATATTAATGTCTCATTTAGGAAGACCTAAAGAAGGGCCAGCAGAAAAATATTCATTAAAACATCTTGTCCCACATTTAACAAAACTGTTAAATAAACCAGTTGCTTTTGTTACAGATTGTATAGGAATCGAGGCAATAAAAGCGGCAAATGAGTTAAAGCCAATGCAGGTTTTGTTATTAGAAAACTTACGTTTTCACAAACAAGAAGAAAAAGGAGATGTTGATTTTGCAAAAAAATTAGCAGCGCTAGGAACTTTTTATGTGAATGACGCCTTTGGTACCGCTCATAGAGCACATGCATCTACAGCTGTTATAGCACAGTTTTTTCCAGAAAATAAATGTTTTGGGTATGTAATGAGTGGTGAATTGAACAGTGTTAACAAAGTATTGAATAACACAGCAAAACCATTTACGGCAATAATGGGTGGAGCAAAAGTATCTGACAAAATTTTAATATTACAACAACTTATTAATAAAGCTGATAACATTATTATTGGCGGTGGTATGGCATTTACGTTTGTAAAAGCGCAAGGCGGAAAAATTGGGAAATCGCTTGTAGAAGAAGATAAATTAGAAACCGCACTTGCCATTTTAAAGGATGCTGAAAAAAAGGGTGTGAATATTTATATACCCGTTGATGCGATTGTGGCTGATAATTTTTCAAATGATGCGAATAAACTAACAGTAGCTATTAATGAAATTCCAGACGGTTGGATGGGTTTAGATATTGGTCCCGAAACGGAGAAAACGTACGGGGAAGTGATAAAAAAATCCAATACTATTTTATGGAATGGCCCAATGGGGGTATTTGAAATGAGTTCTTTTGAGCACGGTACTAAAGCAGTTGCTGAAGCCATTGTGGAGGCCACTAAAAAGGGTGCTTATTCCTTAATTGGCGGTGGAGATTCTGTTGCAGCAATAAATAAATATAAGTTAGCAAACCAAGTAAGTTATGTTTCTACTGGAGGAGGAGCCCTTTTAGAATATATTGAAAGTGGCAGTTTGCCTGGTGTGGAAGCAATAGGAATATAGGCAAAATGCTTTACTAAATAGTAACGCGTTCATTTTTAATTTAATTTAATTCTATTGTAGTTACTGATAAAAATGCATTTCTTTTACATAATTCCATACTGCTAGCGGCATAAAATAACGAACATCTTTTTTGTCTTTAATTGCATTGCGAATAAAAGTGGAGGAGATTTCTAATAACGGCGCATCCACCATTTTTACTTTAGGGTGTTTTTCTAATAATAACGCTTCACTTGTTGATGAAGCGTTATTATTAATTCGTGGGTATATGTACAATTCATGATGATTTAGTATTTCCTCATAATTTTTCCATTTATGAAAATTTTCAAGGTTGTCAGCACCCAAAATCAGGGTAAAATTTACATGCGGATATTTTTCTTTTAAATGAGCCAGCGTATTAGTGGTGTAGGAGGGGCGCGAAATTTTAAATTCAATATCATTTGCCTTTAACTTTGGGTGATCATCAATGGCTAATCGCACTAACTGTAGCCGATGACGTTCATCTAGTAATGTTTTCTTTTTTTTAAGCGGGTTTTGAGGAGATACAATAAACCAAACCTCTTCCAGATCAGTAAAACTTAACATATAGTTGGCAAGTACAAGGTGACCCACGTGTACTGGATTAAATGATCCAAAAAACAAACCAATTTTCATAGGAATAAAAAATACTATTAATTGACTATAAAAATAGAAAAAACAATCGATTCTTTTTTATTATCATAGTAGTTAAGAGAGGTGATCAAAGAGGGACTAAATTTTTAAGGTAAGAAGTCATTTATTTAGATGCGAAGCAAATTTTCCAAAACTAGCAGTTTGAAAGAATTTAGATAATGAGAAACGAGAATACTTATTCATGCTTTGAAAATATATTTTTGTTCTTTTAAAGGAATACTAGCATAAGCGTCCTCTGTTCGATATACTTAAATCGCTGAATATCAGTTTAATTATATTTATAAAAAGTTGCTTTAGATGAATAGTTAAATATTTCTTTTGTAATTATATACATAACTATATCTTTGCAGCAAAATTAACCTTTAAACGAATAAAAAAATGTCAGATATTACAACAAAAGTAAAAGCAATTATTGTTGATAAATTAGGTGTTGATGAAAAAGAAGTGACTCCAACAGCGAGCTTTACAAATGATTTGGGAGCCGATTCATTAGATACGGTAGAATTAATCATGGAATTTGAAAAGGAATTTAATATTGCCATTCCTGACGATCAAGCAGAAAAGATTAGTACCGTAGGAGAAGCAATTAGTTACATTGAAGCAAACGCAAAATAATTTCTAAAATAGTACAATGAAGTTAAGACGAGTAGTAGTTACAGGTCTCGGTGCTATTACACCTATTGGTAACAATATCACTGATTATTGGAACAATTTAATACAAGGTGTTAGCGGTGCTGCACCTATTACTCGTTTTGACGCCTCTAAATTTAAAACTCGTTTTGCTTGTGAAGTAAAAGGATTTAATCCCGAAGATTATCTTGATCGTAAAGAAGCACGTAAAATAGATCCCTTTTCGCAATATGGGTTGTGTTCTGCTATTCAAGCAGTGCGTGATGCAGGACTTGATGGCGAAAATGCATTTGATCCAGACAGAGCTGGAGTTATATGGGGATCAGGTATTGGTGGCTTGCAAACCTTTCAAGATGAATGTTTTAATTTTGCAAAAGGAGATGGAACTCCTCGTTTTAACCCATTCTTTATTCCCAAAATGATCGCTGATATTTGTTCGGGTCACATCTCTATCATGTTTGGAATGCGAGGACCAAATTTTACAACGGTTTCTGCATGTGCATCCTCAACCAACGCATTGATTGATGCTGCCACCTATATTAAATTAGGCAAGGCAGATATTATTGTTAGTGGAGGTTCTGAAGCTGCTGTTTGCGAAGCAGGTATTGGTGGATTTAATGCCATGCACGCACTCTCTACTCGTAATGACTCACCAGAAACAGCCTCACGTCCTTTTGATGTAGATCGTGATGGGTTTGTGCTGGGTGAAGGCGCTGGTGCATTAATATTAGAAGATTTAGATCATGCTTTAAAACGCGGAGCCAAAATTTATGCGGAAGTAGTGGGTGGTGGTATGACGGCAGATGCAAACCACATTACAGCACCTCATCCGGAAGGGTTAGGAGCAATGAATGTAATGCGTAATGCCTTACAAGATGCAGGAATGACTCCCGATCAAATAGATTATGTGAATGTTCACGGAACATCTACTCCTTTAGGAGATGTGGCAGAAACAAAAGCTATATTAAAGGTGTTTGGAGACAATGCCTATAAATTAAATATAAGTTCTACTAAATCAATGACCGGCCATTTATTAGGAGCTGCTGGTGCCATTGAAACAATAGCAAGTATTTTAGCAGTGCAGAACAATATTATTCCTCCTACCATAAATAATTTTAATGTTGATCCCGCATTAGACAGCAAGCTTAATTTTACTTTTGGAAAAGCCCAAAAGCGGGAAGTACGTGCTGCTCTTAGCAATACATTTGGCTTTGGTGGTCATAACGCTTCCATTATTGTAAAAAAATATATTGCTTAATTAAACAACTTGCAAAAGAATTTTTTTAAATCAATAAAAATTTTTCTTTCCCCTGACAAACCTTTATATCAATCCTTACACAATATTTTAGGTTTTTACCCTACTAACATTGAGCTGTATAAGTTAGCCCTACGACACAGCTCCGCTGCTCAACCCATTAAAAAAGGAATAAAAAATAGTAATGAACGGCTCGAATTTTTGGGAGATTCGATCATTAGTACGATTATTGCAGAATATCTTTTTAAAAAATTTCCTTATAAAGATGAAGGTTTTTTAACAAAAACCAGATCTAAAATGGTGAGTCGGGCACAACACAATAAAATTGCTTTAAAACTAGGTTTAGATGAACTTTTGGAGGTAAACACTGATTTTATTGGAAGTAAAACAAGTTCTATTAATGGCGATAGTTACGAAGCCCTAATTGGTGCCATATACTTAGATAAAGGCTATTGTGCTGCACAAAACTATTTATTAAACCGTATTATTGATGTGCACATTGATATGCATGAGGTAGAAAACAAAGAGGTAGACTTTAAAAGTAAATTCATTGAGTGGGCTCAGAAAGAAAAAAAAGAATTTAATTATGAGTTAATAAATAATGAAAATGCAGATGATAAACAATATACCATCCGATTAATGGTAGAAAATAAAGTACTGGGTTTCGCACAACACATTTCAAAAAAACGAGCAGAACAAATGGTTTCGGAGCAAGCTTGTAATGAATTAAGGATTTAACAATATAAAAATAACGATCTTTTACTGTTTTTTCCTTAATAGATTCCTAATTTTACGGTTGTAAAAATTAATTAAATCGTTTTGAGTAAACATACACTTCAGGTAGAATACGATTTTGATTTTGTATTAATCGGCATTTCATCTCATGAAAAAGATTATCGTATATGTTGGGCGCTTAATAATAAACTGGGGTTTAAACTTACTAAAACAAATTCACTTGAAATCAAAGGCAAAAAACAAGAAACCCCCTCCTATTTTTCTTTATACAGTTTCGATCATTCTGAGGCTTTTACAGAGTATAATGTTATTGCCAACATAAGTGAGAATAAATTAGCTGTAATTAAACAGCACAATTTGTTTAACAATAAAGAGCTTAAACAGGAATATGTTGAAACGGAATTTTTGTTACCAGAACAAAAGCAGATGGATTATTTGTTTACTATCAAGGGTGAAATAACCGAATTAGAAATAAAGAAAATAATTAACGATATCAAAGAAATTGATATTCTGCTTACCGCTGTTAGAATAGACGTTGCATCATTAAAGTCAAAACACAATTTAATTTTTTAATATGAAAAGAACAAAAATAGTAGCCACCCTTGGGCCTGCTTCATCATCTTTAGAGGTGTTAGAAAAAATGATAATTGCTGGAGTAGATGTATGCCGCATTAATTTTTCGCACGGATCCTACGAAAACGTGGTAGAACAAATTAAAAATATTAGAATAATAAATAAAAAATTAGGTACTAACACGGCAATACTTGCAGACTTACAAGGTCCCAAATTACGCATTGGATCTGTTGAAAATAATAGTGTTACGCTGGTTGCTGGTAAAGATATAATTATTACTACGAAGGAGTGTTTAGGAACAGCAGATCGAGTATACATTACTTATCCAGAATTTCCGAAAGATGTTAAGGTTGGTGAAAGTATTTTAATAGACGATGGTAAACTATTATTAACGGTATCTGCAACAAATAAAGAGGACGAAGTAAAAGCTAAAATTATGCACGGTGGTATTTTATCATCAAAAAAAGGCGTTAATCTTCCCAACACAAAAATTTCTTTACCTTGTTTAACAGAAAAAGATTTAAAAGATTTAGATTTTGCATTGATACATAAAGTAGATTGGATAGGACTCTCCTTTGTGCGTTCTGCGGCAGATATCATAGAATTAAAAAATCTCATCAAAAAGTTTGATCAGCAAGTAAGAACTCGAGTGGTGGCAAAAATCGAAAAGCCAGAAGCGATATTAGAAATAGATGCAATTATTGAAGAAACAGATGCTCTAATGGTTGCGCGTGGGGATTTAGGGGTGGAGGTGCCCATGCAGGAAGTACCAGTTATTCAGAAAATGCTTGTAAAAAAATGTTTAGAGGCTTCTAAACCTGTTATTATTGCTACGCAAATGATGGAAAGCATGATTGTAAACATAAGTCCTACGCGGGCAGAGGTTAACGACGTCGCTAATAGCGTAGTGGATGGTGCAGATGCCGTTATGTTAAGTGGCGAAACCTCTGTAGGAAATCATCCTGTAAAAGTAATAGAAGCGATGACTAAAATAATTCAATTTGTTGAATCAGAGTTGGATATTTACAATAGAGATTCTTTACCTGCACCCATGTTAGATTTAAAGAACGAGCGTTTTATTTCTGACTCGATTTGTTTTACAGCCTCTAAAATGGCGCAACGCACAGGTGCGGCAGCCATCGTAACCATGACCCATTCTGGCTACACGGCTATTAAACTATCGAGTAGCAGACCAAGGGCTAAAATATATGTGTTTACGGATAATCATCACATTCTTACCACACTTAATTTAGTTTGGGGAGTAGAAGGGTTTTATTATGATAAAAATATAAGTACAGATCATACCATTGCTGATATTAAAGTAAGGTTAAAAAAAAGCGGAATGGTAAATACAAATGATCTTATTATAAATATAGCGAGTATTCCACTGGGAGAAAAAGGGATGTCAAATATGATAAAACTTAGTACGGTAGATTAGCTCATGCCTTTCGCAGATTTTAGAAAAACAAAAATTAATTATACCGATTCTGGAAAAGGACGAGTAATTGTATTGTTGCATGGCTTTTTGGGTTCACATGAAATATGGGCTGATTTTGCGAAAAAGTTATCAAAAAAATATCGAGTAATTATTATCGATCTATTAGGGCATGGAGCAACATCTACTATTGGGTATTATCATAGTATGGAATTATTGGCGCAAAGTGTAAAAGCCGTGCTTGATAAAATAGGGGTAAGACGATATGTACTTGCTGGGCACTCCATGGGCGGATATGTTACACTTGCGTTCGCGGAATTATTTCCTGATAACATAAGTGGCTTGTGTTTATTTAATTCTACAGCCTATTCAGATACTGAAGAAAAAAAGAAAGATAGGGAACGAGCCGTTCGATTGGTTAAAAAAGGACATAAAAATTACCTATCAGAAGTTTTAGCTTCTTTATTTGCCGAAGAAAACAAAATAAAGTTTAAGTTCTGCATAGAAAAAGCAAAACGTATTGCATCTCAAATTTCGAGGCAAAGTATCATAAATAATTTAGAGGGGATGAAAGAGCGAAAAAGCCGTGATCTTATTTTAAGATTTGCCGACTATCCAATACTTTTTATTATCGGCAAAAAAGATACAGTAATCAATTATCAAACTATGTATCCTCAAATAGGCATATGTAAATTCCCTACAGTATTACTATTGGAAAATTCAGCACACATGAGTTTTTATGAATCACCAGAAGAAACTTTAAAGGAGTTAGAATTATTTTTAAGTAGGTGCTTTAAAAAGCTGTATTTGTGAAATAAATGTTAATAAAAATTAATGAAAAGCGACTACAAATTTTATTAGCTTTGCAGCCTTAAAAGAGAATTTAAAAAAAAGTTTGAAAATTTGCTCATTAACCTAACAACATCCCCATGTGTCAATTAAATGCTGCAAATTCTCAAACCTTTTTTATTTATTAAAGAAACAAACGTTTCTTTAGTATTTCGATAGCAATATTAATACATAAATTGAGGTGTAAAAACCGCATTTAGTAAATGGCAAGGTATCTTTATTGAATGGTTGGAATTTAAACTTAAGTGGTAAAAACGGATAAGAAATGAACTAACTTAAAAAAAAGATCGGAGATTTTATATATTAACCTAACAACATCCCCATGTGCTAATTAATTATTTTAAAATCTCCGACCTTTTCTAAACTAAAGAACAAAAAACCCTTTTTATTATTTCTACTGCAATATTAAGCTAAAAGTGAATAGATTAAATCGATCAATTAGTAGAAGGTAAGAAAATTTTATTGAGCGGTAGAAAACAAATGGTAAACGGTTTTGATGTAACTAAAAAAACGGAACTTCGTTTATAAAAAAAAGGTTCGAAAATTTACTCATTAACCTAACAACATCCCCATGTGCCAATTAATTTTTGTAAACCTTCGACCCTTTTTTCTTTTAAAGGAAGGTTGCCCTTCCCTTGTTTCGACAACAATGATACGCAAGAAAGTGTTGTACAAATACCGCAAATGAGCCGATGGTGAGAGAATGTTATTAAACGGCAGTAAATTACCAGTAAGCGGCTTTTAAATAAGCGATAATTTTTCTAAAAATTCATTTTTATTTCTTCGAGATACCTCTACTTTAGAATCATCTGACATAACAACGTAACCACCTTCGCCTTTAATATACTTTTTTGCATGCACTAAATTTATTAGATGAGAGCGATGAACCCGAAAAAAATTATCTTCCGCAAACATTTGCTCATATTCCCCAAGAGTGCGAGAAGCAACTATTTTTTTACCCGTTGTGAGGATGAAGAAAGTATAGTTACCATCTGAATCACAACGAATAATATCGGAAAGATTTATAAAAATTAATCCTTCCCCATCAGGAATCCCTACTTTTTTTAATTTATTTTCTGGACGAACGTTCGAAAGCAAGGCTTTAAACTGTTCATCAAAACCATTGCCTTTATTTAATTTTTTTTCTAGGCGGTTAACTGCCTCTACAAGTTCTTCAGGGTCTATTGGTTTTAATAGGTAATCAATAGCACTGAATTTAATGGCTTTAATGGCATAATGGTCATAAGCTGTAGTAAAAATAATACTAAACGTAATATCTTTAAATTTCTCTAATAAGTCAAATGCATTACCGTTGGGCATTTCTATATCTAGAAAAATTAAATCGGGCTTATGATTGGTAATGGCTTCAAAACCAGTTAACATAGAATCAGCTTTTGCTACAATTTGCAATTGTTTGCAATTTTTTTCAATCATTTTAGACAATGATTCTCTTGCTCCAGATTCATCATCTATAATTATGGTCTTTATCATCTATTTTTTCAAATTTAATTATCATCTACTTCAATCGGAATAACCAGCTGTACTTTTGTTCCAGCGGTGTTTCCGTTTATATATATATCTGTAATTTCTACATACAAGTTACTATTTAGGCTAGAGTTTAAAACATCCAAACGTTCTTGTGTGATGCTCATCCCCATGGATTTATGTTGTTGAACTCTATTTTTCTTAAATTCTTCTGCTTTTTTTCGCCCAATTCCATTGTCTTCAATAATACACAAAATTGTATCACCTTGACGGTGTAAAGTTATGGTAATTTTACCAGATTCTTTTTTAGGTAGCAGACCGTGAATGATAGCGTTTTCAACATAAGGCTGAATGAGCATTGAAGGAATTCGGTCGTAATTTTGGTCAACCGTAGCGTCAACTATTATGGAGTATTGAAACTTATTTTCGAAACGCATAACTTCTAACTCCAAATATAGATTTAAAGCATTTATTTCTTCTGCTACTGGTATCATTTGCTGTTTGGAGTTATCCATTATTCTTCGCATTAGTTTTGCAAATTTTGATAGGTATTTTAGCGCCGCATTGGTATCATTATTAGAAATATAATGCTGAATGGAGCTTAATGTATTAAAAATAAAATGAGGGTTCATTTGAGCTCGTAAGGCTTGCGACTCAATGTTAGCAATTTTTTTATTAAGTTCGGTTTTATTTTTTTCCCGTATTTTTATCTGTCGGATGCGGTATAAAGTAGAAAAGATAGCCGCAATTAAGATAAATGAAGCCGAGGAGATAATAAATAGCCATGTTTTCCAAAAAGGTTGATCAATGGTAAAACTATATGTTGCAGGCACTTTATTCCAAATACCCTCGTTATTTGAGCTAATAACATTGAATGTATAGGAACCTGGAGGCAAATTAAAATATGTTACAGATCGTTCTTTAGACGGTAAAGACCAGTCTTTCTGAAATCCCTCCAAAATGTATGAGTAAAGCACTTTATCAGGGTTTGTTAAGCAAATTCCGGAATATGCAAAAGTGATATTATTATCATTGTATTTTAAATGTGCATTATTTAGTAAAAGAGTATCTGTATACGACAAGAAAAAATCAGTGATACTTATCCTCGCTTCCGTTTTGTTTTCAATATATCCTTTCGGGTCGTATTTTATTAGCCCTTTTACAGTAGTAAACCAAATGGAGCCATCTTTTTCTAAAAAATGCCCTTCATTGCACTCTACCCCTAAAAATCCTTCTTGTTTCCCAAAAGGAATTATTTTTTTTTGACCAATTTTTTTAAATTCAGCTAAATTCAATTTATTAACTCCTTGATTGGTGCCAATCCACATTTCATTTTGTGTTTTACCAAAAGTTAAAGAGTAAATTAAATCAGAACTCATGCCATCTGCTTGAGTAAAGCGGGTTGGTTTAATTTTTGAATTGTAGGGGTTCATCATCCATAATCCATCCAATGTTCCAAAATATAAATTGCCTTCACTATCAACTAATGCTTGTAAAAAGGAGTCACTTTTTAGACCTAACTTTTCACTGCATTCAACAAACGTATTGCCATCGTATTTTATAAGTCCGCCTAAATAAGTACCAATCCATAATACACCTGTTGTATCTTCAACAAAACAAGCAGTAATAAAATTTTTAGATTTAGTTTTAAAAGTATAAGAGGTAAAATGATGGCCATCGTACTTGTAGATACATTCTTTGCCTCCAATCCAAATATTATTTTTAGAATCTTTATAAAAGCAATTTATAGACTTGGTAAAAACGTTTGTAGTGTCTACTTTCTTTATAAACTTTTTACGATTAAAAATGGTTAAGCCTTGGTCGGTAGCAAGCCACAATGAATCTGGAGAGTATTCATAAATATTTCTTATTATTTTTGCTTTTAAGCCATTGTTGCTGCCATAAAATACAAATGTATCCTTCACAAATTTATATAATAAGCCTTCTTGTGAGCCTGCCCAAAGTGTATCTTTAGAATCACGCATTACGGAAGTCATGAAACCATAGCTTAGCCCATCCTTTGGCCCATAACTAATAAAGGGAGTTCCCCTGTATTTGAATAAACCAGCTTTAGTGCCTAACCATATATTGTTTTCAAAATCTTCAAACAGGCAGTTAATGATATTGCTGTTAGGACCAAGTTTTATAGGGTATTTTTGAAAACGATTATCATAATAACTTATTAACCCAGTAGAGGTGCCTAACCATACTCTGTTTTTGTAGTCTGTAATTACGGTTCGTATATCTACATCCATTAAGCCTTGCTGTTGTGCTAGCGTAGTAAATTTATTGTTTGCATATTTACATAGACCAGCCGCCGTTGCGATCCAAATATTTTGTTGACGATCTTGTGTTATTCCATTGATGCTATTATTAGGTAAGCCGTCTGCAAGCAGATAGTTAGTAAAGCTGTTTCCATCGAATACGGTTATTCCCATATCGGTGCCAATCCATATTTTTCCACTAACATCTACATAAAGACATTTAACATTATTGGAAATCATACCATCTTTTGTAGAAAAATTAATAAACGTACCACCAGTTAATTTACTTATACCTTTATTAGTTCCAAACCAAATATTCCCTCCTTTATCTTTTATACAGGCAGAAATGCTGTCACTTATAAGTCCATTCTTAGAAGTATAGTCTGTAAATTTTTTACCGTCGAATTTGTTTACTCCATTGATAGTACCTATCCATAAATTGCCTTTATTGTCTTGATTAATGCACGTTACGGAATGATTCAACAAACCATCTTCTGGACTATAGTTTGTAAAAGAATGGCCATCGAATTTACTTAGTCCACCGTAACCCCCACTCCATAAATTCCCTTTATCATCTTGAAAAATGGTAGAAACGTATACAAACGGTAAACCATCTTCTGCCGAATAATTTCGAAAATAATAGGATTGTGCTATAATTTTTTGAAACAATAATAGCTGTAAACCAATAAAAAGAAATATGAATTTATTTTTAATTTGCATCTAACAGATCGCCGTTTCCATTTTTATTTTTAAAAAAAGCATCCCAACCCTGAGCTACCAGTGGAAAGGAGGTTCCAGCATTTGTAATTAAATTTACTCCATCTTTTATATTTGTAATATGTCCAATAACCGATATATCTGGATTTGCTTTTATTTTTGAAAAATCAGAAGCGTCAATCGTAAAAAGTAATTCATAGTCTTCTCCCCCGCTTAATGCACATAGGGTGGGGTCAAGGTTAAATTCGCGAGCCATGTTATAAGTAGAGGGGTCAATTGGAATCTTTTCTTCATATAAACTACAACCTACTTCAGATTGTGTGGTCAAATGTAAAATTTCAGAAGCTAAACCATCTGATATATCAATCATCGAAGTAGGTTTTACTTCTAATAATTTTAATAAAGGAGGAATGTCTTTACGCGCTTCTGGTTTTAATTGACGTTCTAGTATATAATCATTTCCTCCTAAGTCGGGCTGTACGTTTGGCGTTTCAATATATATTTGTTTTTCTCGCTCTAATAATTGTAACCCTACGTAAGCACCCCCCAAATCACCAGTAACACAAAGCAAGTTTCCTTCTTTAGCACCATTGCGATAAACAATATCTTTTTCATCTGCTTCACCAATTGCCGTAATGCTAATAACCAAACCCGATTTGGAAGTGGTGGTGTCTCCTCCAACAATATCCACCTGATGTTTTTCACAGGCTAGTAACATTCCTGAATAGAGTTCTTCCATTGCTTCCACCGAAAAACGGTTAGATAAAGCAAAAGAAACCGTTATTTGTTTAGGGATTGCATTCATAGCGTAAATATCTGATAAATTGACTGATACAGCCTTATATCCCAAATGTTTCAGAGGTACGTATGTTAAATCAAAGTGTACTCCTTCTACTAACATATCGGTAGTTATAACGGTTTGTTTGCCTTTATAGTCAATTACCGCAGCATCATCACCCACTCCTTTTAGGCTACTTTCATTTTTTAATTTTATAAATTGAGTCAGGTGTTTTATCAAACCAAACTCTCCTAAACTACTTAATTCTGTACGTGTTGTATTTTCTAGCATAAACGAATTTTGTTGCAAAAATACTTTTTTAAAATGGATTATTAAATAAACGCTAATTATGGAGTAAGTAACTATAAAGGATGCTTCAAGAAATGAATTTATAAGCAGGTATTTTTTAACAGAATAATTCTTTTAGAATAGTAGTCAAGTATAAATTTATTTAGATGGCTACATAAATAATAATGGTTTATTGTAAAACAGCAGAGAGCAGTAAGCAGAATAGATTTCGTCTTATTTTTTATACTGTTCGATTTTTTTATAAGGTAAATTAGCTTTATCTTTACTTAAGTATAAACTAGCAAATACCAAATGAAAATGATTAAAAAAAGCTACGTAACACTTTTTTTCTTAGCAGGGAGTTATTTTTTACAAGCTCAGATAACTACCTCAGAGGAACTGGTTAAGAGGTGCGGAACCATGGAACACATGGAGTATTTGAAACAGCAAGATCCTACCTTAGAGAAACAATTAGAAGATTATGATAAAGTGCTTGACCAGTGGGTGGCAAAGCATCCCAGTGGCGATAAAAGTCGTGCAACAAGAATTATACCCATAGTGTTTCATATTGTTTACAATAAAGACGAAGAAAACATTTCTGATGCAAAAGTTTTATCACAGTTAAAAGCGGTTAATGAAGATTTTTCTAGAACCAATGCAGATACAGCACTAACTCCTAAGGAATTTAAAAGCGTTGCGGGCAATCCAAATATCCAATTTTGCTTAGCTACCATTGATCCTTCTGGAAAACCTACCACTGGAATTGATCGTGTAAAAACAAGCGCAACGGGATTTAGCACGGATGATAAAATAAAATATACGTCGAGTGGTGGTGCTGATGCGTGGGATGTAACAAAATATTATAATATATGGATTGGTAATTTAACGGGTGGGCTATTAGGTTATGGAGAATTTCCTACCAGCAGAGCTTCTAAAACGTATGGTTATGTTGGACTTTATAGGAGTACTGGTACTACTTCCGATGTAAAGGCACCTTACAATAAAGGCAGAACAACCACCCATGAAATGGGGCACACGTTTAACTTAAGACATATTTGGGGCGATAACGGACAGTGCGGTGGGTCAGATAACGTGATTGATACTCCTCCACAAAAAGGCGGATCGAAATCCCCTGCTGGCTCTAATTTTGGTAAGCCTGTATATCCTTTAAATAAAGGTGCATGCACTCGACCAGATGGTGCTGGTGGAGCTAATGTAACTAATGTTAATGGTGATATGTTCATGAATTACATGGATTATTCAGATGATGATGTTATGAATATGTTTACTAAAGGACAAGTTGCTAGAATGGATGCTGTTATGAATAATGCGCCGTATAATAAGCTATTTCTTTCTAATGCTTGTGCTGTTGCCACTAACGTATCTGGTTTAACAAATGATTTATCTTTTAGTATTTACCCTAACCCTAATGAAGGTAATTTTAATTTAATATTTAGCACCTCCGTTAAGGCGTCTTATAAAATAGAAATAAACAATGCCTTGGGTCAATTAGTTTATAAAGAAGAATTGAAAGATTTTAATGGTGAATATTCACAAGCATTAAATGTTGCAAAATATGGTAAAGGTGTTTATACAGTGAGTATATTAAACAATCAAAACCAATCAGTAAAAAAATTAATGGTTTATTAAAACGAGTATTTTTAAATCGAGGGGCTATTTCTAATTTTAGAAATAGCCCCTCTTTATTAAATATAATAATTTAATAGTTCTGTTTGCCTTTTGTTTATTATATTACTGATATTTAATTATAATCAATCTAAATAGCTTTAGCGCAGTATTTATTAATCTTTTAAATATTAAATTTGCATTCTAACCAAGCTTAAGAACTGGTAGATTTAATTTCTATTATTATGTCCGCAGTCGTTTCAAGTACCCCTATAGATTTTTTACCCATCGTATTAATGTTTATTGTAGCCATGGGGTTTGTATTAACTACTTTGTTTGTAACACACAAATTAGGGCCTCAACGAAAATCAAAAATTAAAACAGATACCTTTGAGTGCGGTATTGAAGTTCAGGGAAACGCCCGTGTTCCCTTTTCTATAAAATATTTTTTAATAGCCATCTTATTTGTTTTATTTGATGTAGAAGTAATTTTTATGTACCCATGGGCCGTTAATTTTAAACATTTAGGAGTAAATGGGTTTTTAGGAATGTTAACGTTTGTGGCGTTTTTATTGGTAGGATTTTATTATATAATTAAAAAAGGAGCATTAAAGTGGGAATAACTATTCACTAAAATATTCTGAAGAATATAATAAAGATGATTAAAAGAATTTAAAATGAGTAAAATAGAAAAATCAAACATCGATATTATTTCTGCTCCAGCAGGAATAGAAGGACCAGGTTTTTTTGCAACCAGTATTGATAAAGTGGTTGGTATGGCACGTGCAAATTCGTTATGGCCATTGCCGTTTGCGACTTCTTGTTGTGGAATAGAATTTATGTCAACCATGTCCTCTACCTATGATTTGGGTCGGTTTGGTTCAGAGCGGTTAAGTTTTTCACCTCGGCAAGCAGATTTGTTGATGGTGATGGGAACCATAGCCAAAAAAATGGGACCTATTTTGCGTCAAGTATATGAGCAAATGGCTGAACCAAGATGGGTTTTGTCAATGGGTGCCTGTGCATCAAGTGGTGGTATTTTTGATACATACAGTGTATTGCAAGGCATAGATAGAATTATTCCAGTAGATGTCTACGTTCCTGGATGCCCTCCTAGACCCGAACAAGTGTTGGACGGCATTATGCAAATACAAAGATTAGTAGAAACAGAATCGATCAGACGTAGAGACACTCCACAATACAAGGAGATGCTTGCAAAATATAATATAGAGTAACAAAGGTTATGGATCAAACCCTTTTAGATACAGTAGGCGAAAAGTTAAAAAAAGAATTTGGTGGTGGATTAGTTTCCTCAGAAATGCTTCGTGATTACCCAGTATTTACTGTACATAGAGAGATAATAGCAGAAGTTATAAAATTTCTTTATAACAATGAAGAATTAGCATTTCAATACTTAACCACCCTTGCTGGGCTTCATTACCCAGACCATAAAGGGCAAGAGTTAGGGATTATGTACCAACTACATAATTTACCAAAAAATTTACGCATTCGATTAAAAATATTTTTTAGTATTAATGACCCCTATGTTTCAACAATAACTCCTACTTTTAGTGCCGCAAATTGGATGGAACGGGAAGCATTCGATTTCTATGGAATCATTTTTAAAGGTCATCCAAATTTAAAACGCATATTAAACGTAGAAGATATGACCTATCACCCCTTGCGCAAAGAATATCCATTAGAAGATGGCACAAGGGAAGATAAAGACGATAAAATGTTTGGAAGATAACATACACCAACAGTAGCGTATTATACAATAATGAGCAAAGCAAATAAAATACAAAAGATAAAGAAAGATTCAAGTACTTCTACTCCTGCAACTATTCAGGATCAGGAAGAAAAGGAATATACAACTCTTAATCTTGGTCCTACGCACCCAGCCACCCATGGTATTTTTCAGAATGTATTAAAAATGGATGGTGAAATTATCATGGATTCCGAATCCACTATTGGTTATATTCATCGTGCATTTGAAAAAATTGCAGAACGCAGACCATTTTATCAAATTACGACGCTAACCGATCGAATGAACTATTGTTCATCTCCAATCAATAATTTAGCGTGGCACATGACCGTTGAAAAACTTATGGAGATTGAATTGCCGAAACGAGTACAATATCTTCGCGTAATAATTATGGAGCTGGCCCGAATTACAGACCATGTAATCTGTAACAGTGTTATTGGCGTTGATACAGGCGCTATGACAGGCTTTTTATATATTTATCAAATGCGTGAGCGGGTTTATGATATTTATGAAGAAATTTGTGGAGCTCGCTTAACAACTAATTTGGGGCGTATTGGAGGTTTAGAAAGAGATTTTACTCCAAAAGTATGGAGCTTGTTGGATAAATTTTTAAAAGATTTTATTCCAGCATTAGACGAGTTTGAGGCACTTTTAGTACGCAATCGAATTTTTATGGATCGCACCATTAAATGCGGACCCATATCTGCTGAAAGAGCTTTAAATTATAGTTTTTCAGGCCCTAATTTACGAGCAGCAGGCGTAGATTATGATGTTCGTGTAATGAATCCCTACTCCTCTTATGAAGAATTCGATTTTATAATACCTATTGGAACAAATGGAGATACGTATGATCGTTTTATGGTTCGTCAACAAGAGATGAGAGAAAGCGTAAAGATTATTCATCAAGCCATAGAAAAGGTAACGAAAGAACCAGCAGGAATTTTTCATGCAGATGTTCCTGATTTCTTTTTACCTCCTAAAGAAGAAGTGTACAATAACATGGAAGCCTTAATTTATCATTTTAAAATAGTGATGGGTGAAACTGAAATTCCTAAAGGAGAAGTATATCACGCGGTAGAAGGAGGAAACGGAGAACTAGGTTTTTATTTGATTAGCGATGGAGGCAGAACACCTTATCGTTTACACATGCGTAGACCTTGTTTTATTTATTACCAAGCATACAAAGAAATGATTAAAGGAAGTTACCTCTCAGATGCCATTCTTACCATGAGTAGTATGAATGTAATTGCAGGAGAATTAGACGCGTAAAAAATTAAATTAATTTAAAAACAAAATATATGAAAACAACTTTAAAATTACTTGCCCTTATTTCCATTTTAACAATTACTTCATGCGGTGTTAAAGATGTAGTAATGAAACGAAAATACAATAAAGGGTATTATGTAGATATAAACAATAATAAACAAAAGGCGAATAAGAACAACATAGTAGAACAACCTGCTTCAGCTTCACCAATAACAAGTGTTAGCGAAGAGCAGAAATTAACATTCGAGATTGCTCAGCAAGAACAAAATCAAGTAACTGATGCAGATTTAACTGCTACCGCAGATAAGACCCATCCATATATTAAAACCAAAGCTCCTGTAGACTTTAGTACAAAAAAAAATCAAAAAACCAATACAATAAAAACAGATTCGAAAAACAATACTGTTGTTGTAAAAGAAAATTTTAAAACAAAAATTTTAAAACGAATAGTAGGGAAAAAAATTCAATCAACTGCAAATAACAAAACTACTTCTGCAAATACTTTATTATTAGTTATTTTATCACTTTTCCCTATACTTGCACTAATAGCGATATACATCAAAGATGGCAATAGAATAACTACCAACTTTTGGGTAGATCTACTTTTACATTTCATATTTTTATATTGGCTATTTGCATTGCTAGTAGTATTAGATGTCATTAATTTAGCTTAGAAATGAATCAAGCCACTGACGGAAAGGAAAATAAAGGCAATACCATGCATATGATAGCATTTAACGGAGAAACGATGGAAGTCGTAAATAAAATTATTTCTCGTTATCCCGAAGGCAAACATAAATCTGCGTTAATACCCATTTTACATATTGCACAAGCAGAATTTGGTGGTTGGTTAAGTCCCGCAACAA
This sequence comes from Bacteroidia bacterium, assembly GCA_039937835.1. Taxonomy (GTDB): domain Bacteria; phylum Bacteroidota; class Bacteroidia; order 2-12-FULL-35-15; family 2-12-FULL-35-15; genus 2-12-FULL-35-15. The sequence continues at coordinate 30,475 of JBDTFR010000022.1, forward strand.
TGGATTACGTCGCATCGATCTTAAAGATTAAACCAGTGGAGGTGTATGAAGTAGCTTCCTTTTATTCCATGTATAATTTAAAACCCGTTGGTAAATGTGTCTTAGATGTTTGTCGTACTTCTTCTTGTTGGGTGCGGGGAGCGGAGGATGTCATAAACCATTTAGAAAAGAGATTAGGCATTAAAGTAGGAGAAACGACTGCTGATGGCATGTTTACTATTAAAACAGTAGAATGTTTAGGTAGTTGCGGAACAGCACCGATGATGCAAGTGGGCGCATCGTACCACGAAAATTTAACGCTTGAAAAAGTAGATGGCTTAATTGAAAACTATCGTAAAGAAGGAAAACAAAAAAGCTATACAGATTTAGATTATAAAAATACGTTATAACGCAAATCCTTCTTTCTCTTTAGGAGATGGTGGAGGTGAAGTATATGGGTAAAAAATTATTAATACATAACGTTAACATTCCTGAAATTGAAACGCTTGGAGTATATCGCCAACATGGTGGATATACTTCCGTTGAAAAAGCGTTAAAATCGATGACGCCCGCAGAGGTGGTGGAAGAGGTAAAAAAATCAGGCTTAAGAGGACGTGGTGGAGCAGGTTTCCCCACAGGAATGAAATGGAGTTTTCTTGCAAAACCAGAAGGCAAAGAGCGTTATCTTGTTTGCAATGCAGATGAATCGGAACCAGGAACCTTTAAAGATCGTTACTTGATGGAAAAAATTCCTCATGCATTGATTGAAGGAATGATTACTTCTAGCTTTGCATTAGGGGCAAAAACATCTTATATCTATATACGTGGAGAATATTTTTATGTGGCGCGCATATTAGAAAAAGCGATTGAAGAGGCTTATGCTGCAGGCTTTTTAGGTAAAAATATTTTGGGTACCGATTTTTCTCACGATTGTTATGTGCAAGTGGGTGCAGGTGCCTATATTTGTGGTGAAGAAACAGCACTATTAGAATCATTAGAAGGTAAACGAGGAAATCCTCGTATTAAACCGCCATTCCCCGCAATAGCTGGTTTATATGGTTGCCCTACGGTAGTTAATAATGTAGAAACCATTGCAGCTGTTTGCCCTATTATAAATATGGGTGGCGAAGAATATGCAAAAATTGGTATTGGTAGAAGCACGGGAACAAAACTCATCTCCGCATCAGGACATATTAATAAACCTGGCGTTTATGAAATTGAATTAGGTTTACCTGTTGAAGAATTTATTTATTCCGAAGAGTATTGTGGAGGAATTATAAACGGCAGAAAGTTAAAAGCTGTCGTAGCTGGTGGATCATCTGTACCGATATTACCTGCAGAATTAATTTTAAAAAATGATAAAGGAGAACCTCGCTTAATGAGCTACGAATCATTAAGTGAAGGAGGCTTTGTATCTGGTACGATGCTTGGCTCTGGCGGATTTATTGTATATGACGAAACCACGAGCATCGTGAAAAATTTATACACCTTCGCCCGATTTTATCATCACGAAAGTTGTGGACAATGTTCTCCTTGTCGCGAAGGAACTGGTTGGATGGATAAAATACTTCATAATATTTTAGAAGGACATGGGAAACCGTCGGATATAGATTTGCTGTGGGACGTGCAACGGAAGATAGAAGGAAATACTATTTGTCCACTAGGTGACGCTGCTGCATGGCCAGTAGCCAGTGCTATTCGTCATTTTCGTGCAGAATTTGAAGAGTACGTAAATCATTTTAAAAACATTAAAGAGGTGAAGCACTATTATAGTGTAAATAATATAAGTGTGTAAGAGAAGAAACCCAAAAATCAGAAGAAAAAGAAGTGCAATACTTGATGTAGGTAATTGAAGAAGGTTGTGATTTGAATACGGATTTAATGAAAATTGATAAAAATGAATTACATGAAATTTCAAAAGTACTTGGTTAAATAATTATTAATTTAAAAAAATAATTTTAATCTTTTGAGTTTTGAATTTCAACTTTTGACTTAAATATGAAAGTAACAATAGACGGACAAACCATTGAAGTGCCTGATGGAACAACCATTTTGCAAGCAGCAAGAATGATTGTTCAAGATTCAAATTATCAGGGCGCAAATGTTGCTCCTCCAGCAATGTGTTTTTATACAAGTTTAAAAACAAGTGGAGGTTATTGTCGTACCTGCATGGTAAAAGTTACACAAGGTTCTGAAAAAGATCCTCGTCCAATGCCGAAGCTTGTAGTTTCGTGCCGTACCACTGTAATGGATGGCATGGTGGTAGAAAACATTATGTCGCCCGATGTGTTAGAAGCACGTAAAGGAGTAGTAGAATTTTTATTAATTAACCATCCTTTAGACTGCCCTATATGCGACCAAGCTGGAGAGTGCGATTTACAAAATTTATCGTATGAGCATGGATTGGCAAAAACGCGTTACGAATTTAGACGTAGAACATTTGCTTTAGTTGATATTGGTCCTTACATTAAGTTACACATGACCCGTTGTATACTTTGTTACCGTTGTGTAAAAGTGGCCGATCAAATTACAAACAATAGAGTTCACGGCGTGATGTATCGTGGTGATGTTTCTGAAATTACTACCTACATAGAGAAAGTGATTGATAATGATTTTTCGGGGAATGTGATTGATGTTTGCCCTGTTGGCGCATTAACAGACAGAACATACCGTTTCAAAAGTCGGGTATGGTTTTCAAAACCGATGGATGCTCATCGCGACTGTAAGAAATGTTGCGGCAAAGTGGCATTATGGTTTAAAGGCGATGAAGTAATAAGAGTAACTGCTCGTAAAGATCAGTGGGGAGAAGTTTCAGAATGGATTTGTAACGAATGCCGTTTTGAGAAAAAGAAAATGGCTGATTGGGTAATTGAAAGACCAACACACATTGATAGGCATTCTGTTATTTCTGCTAATCATTACGAAGTATTGGCTCAATTAAAACTAGATATTAGTAAACATCAAAATCAACTTAAAGATAAAAAATAATTAAGTAAATTTTTCTAAACATCTGAATCGAGAAGTTTGGGACTGTAATAAAATATGACAACAGACTATTTAATATATAAATCAATTTTGGTGGTAGTAATATTTTTAATTACGCTACTAATTGCCATGTATAGCACTTACGCAGAACGTAAAGTTGCTGCATTTATTCAAGATAGGGTTGGACCAGATAGGGCAGGACCATTTGGTATTCTTCAACCTTTGGCAGATGGAATTAAAATGTTTATGAAAGAAGAAATAATACCCAGCGCTTCTAACAAAGCATTGTTTATTATTGGCCCAGGGGTAGTCATGTTAACGGCTAGCATGACGGGAGTGGTTATTCCATGGGGTCCGGCATTAGAAATTAATGGTACTAGCTATCCTTTACAAATTACAGATTTAAATATTGGGATTCTCTATCTGTTCGGTGTAATATCATTAGGAGTATATGGTATTATGATAGGTGGTTGGGCATCAAACAACAAATTCTCCTTACTAGGAGCGCTTCGTGCGTCGTCACAAATGATTAGTTACGAAATAGCAATGGGCTTATCTATTATTGCATTGGTGATGACAACAGGTACCTTGAGCTTAGGCCAAATTGCTGCTCAACAAAATGGATGGCATTGGAATGTGCTTATTCAACCATTAGGTTGTTTAATATTTATTATTTGCGCTTTTGCAGAAACCAACCGTGCGCCTTTTGATTTACCAGAATGCGAAACGGAATTAGTAGGAGGTTATCATACCGAATACAGTTCTATGAAATTGGGATTCTTTTTATTTGCTGAATACATTAACATGTTTATTTCTTCAGCAGTAATAGCAACATTTTATTTTGGTGGTTATAATATGCCATTTATTGGTCGTTTTGTGCAAGACCCAAATTGGCTAGCCAGTTTAGGCGTAGTGTTTATGTTTGCCAAAGTGTTTTTCTTTATTTTCTTTTTTATGTGGGTACGATGGACATTGCCTCGTTTTAGATACGATCAATTGATGAACTTAGGCTGGAAAATATTAATACCTTTGTCCATCTTAAATGTAATAATAACAGGTGCTTGGATGATGCGCCATGAACTAATAAATTTATTTTAGCGGCTTAGAATAATGCAATTAACCAATAGATCAAAAGTAGTTGTTAAAAAAGATATGACCTTCCTAGAACGGTTATATCTACCTGCTATTTTTAGCGGAATGATAATTACCCTTAAACATCTTTTTAAAAAGTCGGTTACCATAAAATACCCAGAGCAAACACGACCATTCAGTAAAATCTACCGTGGACAACATGTATTAAAACGAGACGATGCAGGAGCAGAGCGTTGCACGGCCTGCGGTTTATGTGCAGTTGCATGTCCAGCTGAAGCAATTACCATGACAGCAGCAGAACGTAAACCCGGTGAAGAACATTTATATAGGGAAGAAAAATACGCTGCTGTATACGAAATAAATATGCTTCGTTGTATCTTTTGTGGCGATTGTGAAGAAGCTTGTCCTAAAGAAGCCATCTTCTTAACGGATAGAAAAGTAGATAGTCTTTATAAGCGTAATAAATTTATTTTTGGTAAAAGCATTTTAGTAGAGGGAATGGCAGAAGGAGAAAGGATTGATGTTTCAGCGCGCCAAACACCTGAAGTTGCAGAGTTTAAGAAAAATAAAAATATGCAACACAATATATTGTTTGATAAAAAACAACTAAGGAAATAATTGATAAAGAGCAGTAAGCTACTAATCAATAACCAGTAATAATTTATATGATCACAACATACCTATTCTACCTACTATCTTTTTTAGCGATCATGTTCGCGTTAATGGTAGTCCTTTCAAAAAACCCTATACACAGTGTATTGTATTTAGTTCTTACCTTTTTTACAATTGCAGGCCATTATGTTTTATTAAATGCACAATTTCTTGCCGCAGTTCATATCATTGTATATGCAGGTGCTATTATGGTATTATTTCTTTTTATAATAATGCTTTTAAACTTAAATAAAGAAACAGAACCACATAAAAGTGTTTGGTTAAAAACATCAGCAGCTATTGCTTCAGGTTTATTATTAGTAGTATTAGTAGGCTCTTTAAGAGGGGCAGCGGCTATTAATGTGACAACCCCCTTTAACACAAATATTGGTTTAATAGAAAATTTAGGGAAAACATTATTTAATGAATTTTTATTGCCGTTTGAAGTCGTGTCTATACTATTGTTATCAGCCATGGTGGGTGCAGTAATGTTGGGTAAAAAAAGTATAAAATAAAATTTAACTATGTCAGCAATTCAAGTAATTCCTATCAATTGGTACCTTTTGTTAAGCACTGTGCTTTTTACAATAGGTGTTTTAGGTGTTTTGTTTCGGCGCAATGCCATTATCATTTTTATGTCAATTGAATTAATGTTAAATGCCGTTAACTTATTACTGGTGGCATTTTCAAGCTACTTATCAGATAGTAAAGGACAAGTTTTTGTGTTTTTTATTATGGCAGTAGCAGCCGCTGAAGTGGCCGTAGGACTGGCTATTTTAATGATGGTGAATCGCAATACAAAATCATCTGACATTAATATATTGAATAAATTAAAATGGTAAAAGAAAAGCGCAACGGAATAGGTTACACTTTTTTAATAGATAAAAAATAAAATATGATAAATTTAGTTTGGCTGGTTCCTCTTCTTCCCTTAATCGGATTTTTGATTATCGGTTTATTTGGGAAAAATCTTTCAAAAACAATGGCAGCATTCATTGGCTGTGGTTCAGTAATAATAGCATTTTTAATATCCGTTTTAATATTTGTAGAATTAACCGGTGACACACAAAAAACACACACCATCGATTTATTTAGTTGGATTAGTTCGGGCAAACTCTCTATACCCTTCTCTTTTTTAATTGATCCATTGTCGTCTTTATTTTTATTAATTATTACGGGCATTGGTTCTTTAATCCACATTTATTCTGTAGGGTATATGCATACCGATGAAGGATTTTCTAGATTCTTCGCCTACCTAAACCTCTTTATATTATTTATGTTATTGCTTGTGTTAGGCTCTAATTACCTTATTATGTTTGTTGGTTGGGAAGGAGTGGGTTTATGCTCTTATTTACTAATTGGTTTTTGGTTTAAGAACATGGAATATAACAATGCTGCTAAAAAGGCATTTATTATGAATCGTATTGGTGATTTTGGATTTATTTTAGGGGTTATTTTAATATACATCACCTTTGGTAGTATTTCATTTCACGATGTGTTTACACAAGCAGGAAGTATGTCAAGTAATTCAACCACACTAATTACCATCACCTTATTATTATTTGTAGGGGCTATGGGTAAAAGTGCTCAATTGCCTTTGTATACTTGGTTGCCCGATGCGATGGCAGGTCCAACACCTGTATCTGCATTAATACATGCCGCTACCATGGTAACAGCAGGTATTTACATGATAGCACGATCTAATATTTTATTCACCTTAGCTCCCATTACAATGGAAGTAATTACAGTGATCGGTATTTGTACTGCTTTATTTGCTGCTACGATAGGCCTTGCACAAAATGATATTAAAAAGGTATTAGCGTATTCAACTGTTTCGCAATTGGGTTATATGTTTGTTGCTTTAGGAGTAGGTGCCTATACTGGAGCTGTATTCCACGTAATGACACATGCCTTTTTTAAAGCATTATTATTCTTAGGCGCAGGTAGTGTAATACATGCAATGGGTGGAGAACAAGACATTCGTAAAATGGGTGGATTAAAAAAATACATTCCAATTACACATTTAACATTTTTAATAGGTACACTTGCAATTGTTGGTTTTCCAGGCTTCTCAGGTTTCTTTTCTAAAGATGAAATTTTAGCACATGCATTTGAAAAGAGCCCTTTCCTTTGGTTCATCGGTGTAGTAACGGCAGGTTTAACCACCTTTTATATGTTCCGCTTATACTTTCTTACGTTTAAAACTTCTTTTAGAGGTACACAAGAACAAGAACATCATTTACATGAATCACCAAAAAGTATGACCATTCCATTAATAGTATTAGCAGTACTTTCGGCTATTGGTGGCTTTGTTGGTATTCCGGAAGTATTTGGAGGAGGTCACTTTTTAGAAGATTTTTTAAAACCTGTTTTTGCAGATTCTTCTTATCGATTAATACATCACCTATCACATAGCACCGAATTAATATTGATGGCGGTAACCGTTTCCATTATGTTTATTTCACTTTATGCTGCATACAAAATGTATGTGAAAGATAAAATAGTTCCAGTTGCTGAAGGCGAAAAATTAAGTCCGTTGCATCAGTTAGTTTATAAAAAATATTGGGTGGATGAGTTATATGAAAACATGATTACAAAACCATTAAACGCTATATCTACTGCATTTAGTAAATTTATAGACAATCAATTAATAGATGGTTTTGTAAATGGTATTGGCAGTGTTGTAAATTGGGGCAGTCGCACCATTCGTCTTGCACAAACGGGTAACATTGGTTTTTATGTGTTTGTAATGGTTATTAGTATAGTAATTATTTTGTTTACCCAGTTAAGATAAACTTTGTTAGATAATAGAATTTAAATAAAAATATGATTACGGTACTCTTAATAGTTTTCCCTTTTATTGCGGCAATGCTGTTGTTATTAAGCAAAGGCGAACAAGTAAAAAAAATAGCGTTAGCGGCAGCTGTTATCGAATTTATTATCGCTCTTTTTGCGCTTAGTCAATTTCAATACACTGCACTTACTCAGTTTGAAGTAAGTTATAATTGGGTAAGATCATTAAACATTATGTTTCATGTAGGCATAGATGGTATTTCTATGTTAATGGTGTTGCTTACTACTTTTTTAGTTCCCATTATTATTCTTAGTTCATTTAAAACAGATTATAAAAACCCCTCTGTTTTTTATGCATTAATACTGTTTATGCAAATGGCTTTAATTGGCGTATTTGTATCGCTTGATGGATTTTTGTTTTATATATTTTGGGAGTTGGCGCTTATTCCCATCTATTTTATTTGTTTATTATGGGGAGCAGAAAACCGTGTTAAAATTACCTTCAAGTTCTTTATATATACTACTGCTGGAAGTTTAATAATGTTGGGTGGGTTAATTTATCTCTACTTACACACACCAGGTAGCCATTCTTTTGCAGTTAACGCATTATATGAAGCGGGTAGAAGTTTAGATACACTTCATCAGAGTTATGTTTTTTGGGCAATGTTTATAGCGTTTGCGGTAAAGATGCCGGTGTTTCCATTTCATACATGGCAACCAGATACGTATACAACTGCACCAACGCAAGGAACCATGTTACTTTCGGGTATTATGTTAAAAATGGGAACGTACGGTTTAATCCGTTGGATCTTACCGCTTGTTCCTTTAGGAGTGGAGAAATGGGGACATACCGCAATTGTATTATCGGTAATCGGTATTGTGTACGCCTCTTGTATAGCCATTGTGCAAAAAGATTTTAAACGTTTATTGGCTTATTCATCAATTGCCCACGTGGGTTTAATTGCAGCAGGTATTTTAGTAGTAAATGTACAAGGTGTACAAGGATCACTAATTCAAATGGTGAGCCACGGTGTAAATGTGGTAGGCCTTTTCTTTATTGTGGATATCATACAAAGCAGAACAACAAAAAGAGATATTCCCTCATTAGGAGGAATCAGAAATTTAAACCCACAGTTTGCAGTATTATTTTTAATCATAGTAATGGGCAGTATTGCATTACCACTAACCAATGGATTTGTTGGTGAGTTTTTAATGTTGAATGGAGTATATCAATACAGTGGTATAATCGCTGCATTCGCTGCATTAACAATGATTTTAAGTGCGGTGTATATGTTACGCAGTTATCAATTTATTATGTTAGGCCACAATACCGAGTTTACACAATCATTTGCGCCATTAGACGTAACTGAAAAAACGGTTTTATTTATTATTTGCATTGCGGTGATTGGTATTGGAGTTTATCCAAAACCATTATTAGACATGGTAGAACCATCTGTAATTAATTTATTAGACGGCATAAAAACGATAGCTAAATAATACAAAAAGAAATTAAAAACATAATAGTGAAAAGCTCTTTATTAAATTAGGGTATACACATAACAAAAATATGAAAGCATTAGTATTACTTTCTTCCTTAGGTGTTGTTACATTACTTGCTGAAATTTTCAGTTTTAAAAAACGATTATACCCCTTTGTTCTATTAGGAATAATAGCCATTTTTATTGTAAATATTTTTGATTGGAACACCAATCAGTTGTATTTTAATATGCTGAGAACCGATAACTACGCTGTAGCATTTACAGGAGTAATTTTAGGCATTGGGTTTTTATGGTTTATGATGGCAGATGGTTTTTTTAAAGAAGAATCCAACCAAACAGATCATTACTCACTTATATTATTTGCTTTAGCTGGTGCCGTAATAATGGTTTCATATACCAATATGGCCATGTTGTTTTTAGGTATTGAAATTTTATCGATACCCATGTACATCTTATGTGGAAGTAATAAACTTGATTTATCATCCAACGAAGCGGCATTCAAATATTTAATAATGGGCGCATTTGCAACTGGATTTTTATTGTTTGGAATTACCTTAATATATGGCGCTACCGGTTCATTTGACTTAAAAGAAATAGCAACAGCAGTGGCTTCACAAGCAACTGTTTCTCCTATTTTTTATGTAGGGGTTTTGTTAATGTTAACAGGATTGTCATTTAAAGTGTCGGCAGCGCCTTTTCATTTTTGGGCGCCAGATGTCTACCAAGGTGCACCAACAGTAATTACTGCATTTATGGCAACCATTGTGAAAATAGCAGGCTTTGGAGCATTTTTAAAACTGTTTTCAACTACATTTAATAATGCCCATGATACTTGGGGAACTACCATTTGGGTAATTGCTGCACTAAGCATGTTGGTGGGTAATATTACCGCTATTTTTCAAACCAGTACCAAACGATTATTAGCCTATTCTAGCATTGCACATGCTGGTTATATTTTATTAGCATTGTTAGCGGGGAATAGTTTTTCTAGCAGCGCGGTATTGATGTACGCTACCGCATATTCTATTGGCTCTATTGCTACGTTTGGTATAGTTGATATAATTAGTAAAACAAGAGGAAGCGATGGCATTGATCACTTTAATGGATTAGGTAAGTCAAACCCGTTTCTTGCATTTGTAATGGCGGTAGCCTTATTTTCATTAGCAGGTATACCACCAACAGCAGGCTTTTTTGCTAAATATTATATTTTTACTTCCGCATTTATGGCGGGTAATCCAGGCTTGGTATTAATAGCCATTATAGCCTCTTTAATTGGTATTTATTATTATTTTAAAATAGTAATTGCCATGTATTTTAAGGAAGGCAATAAAGAACCCATTCAAGTACAGGCCAACCATAAAATACTCTTAATAATTATTGTCTTTGCCATTTTTGTACTGGGCTTATTTCCTGATTTAATTATTAGTTTGCTTTAAAATATTCTTTTAGAATTAAATCTCATTTAAAACTGTTACTGAGAGGACGACGTTTTATAGCGGGATTTTTCTCAATTATTTTGAAACCCTAATGCGTTATTTGGACGTATATGCTGCTGTAAATAATAGTAAAGCAATTAGGTTCCGATTGAATTACGAACTTTAGCCCAAGCACATCTGCGGTTTGTTGATTTTAGCATAACAGTATTTTTTATCCAATTCAAAAAGCCGAAATAGCAAAAAGGATTTATAATAAACAAAATTAGATTTATATGAAATACTTAAAATGTAATAATTGCGGACATCTAAATGAAGTTAAAACGGAGTATTTAATGCTATGCTCTAAATGCAATAAAAAGTTAGAGAATAATTATAGTGACTGGAAAAAAAGAAATTCGGACAAATCATTCGATGATTATAAGAATTTGATATGTACCACCGAGATAAATGAAGCGTCTCCAGTTAAGACGAAATCTAATAAAACAAAAGGATTAAAATACTGGATAGGTTTTGCGTTTATTTTTGCAATCTTTTATGCAGTAGGACAATTGGGTGGGGAGAAAATAGTTGGATTGTTTAGAAAGCCAGTATATGACAAGGCAATGATGAAAATAGCAAATGAGATAAATAAATCTTGCCCTGTTATGGTTGATAGTATTACCAGATTAGATAATGCAGTGGCACTTCCAGGCAATGTATTTCAATATAATTACACAGGCATAAACATGGTGAAAGAATCTGTAGATATTGAAGCAATGAAAAATTATCTTGAACCAACTACTATAAATTTTGTAAAAACAAACCCTGATATGCAAATGGTGAGAGATAATAAGGTGACCGTAAATTATTATTATAAAGACAAGAAAGGGGTATATTTATTTACAATTTCTGTTACGCCTGAGAAATACGAATGATAAGCATTTACTGGCAGCACACATAGTATAATGCATTTGACCTCATTAGTTTTTCGAGGTTCGTAGTTCGAAAAAAGTCAGTTTAAATTGAAAGGAAAACCGCCTTGTAACCATTCGCGATACCATATCGTCATCCGTTGGTGGTAATTTTTAAAATTTCACATCTCTAAAAAAATCACTAAAACAATTTGAAATTAAGAACAAATTGTAATTATTTTGTATTAACAAACTAGCAGTATGGAACTTTCAATTATAAACATAGGAAACTCGAAGGCAATTATACTTTCGAAAACAATTCTTGAGAAATATAGTATTACTGATAAAATAGAAATAATACTAGAAAAAGGGTATATCATTTTGAAACCCAAAACAGCGCCTCGTAAAGGTTGGGAAAAAGCATTCAAAATAATGCACGAAAAAGGTGATGACCAACTTTTAATGAATGATATTTTTGAAGATGAAACTTTTGAAGAGTGGAATAAATAAATCAATCAATATGAAATTGTATTGGTTAATCTTGATCCAACGATAGGAAGCGAAATGAAAAAGATGAGACCTTGTGTTATAATATCACCAAATGAAATGAACAAATATTTACAAACCAACGTTGTAGCGGCAATGGCAAGTAGTTCGAAGCCATATCCTACAAGAGTTGAAGTTAAACATAAAGGTACAAAAGGTTGGATAGCGATTAATCAAATTCGGACAATAGATAGATTAAGAATTGTAAAACGTTTTGAAATTTTAACCGAGAAGGAAATAGAGAAAGTAAAAGCAGTTATGAAAGAAACGTTTGTTGATTAAAAAATTTTGCCCAGAAGTGTTTATCGCCTACAGAGTTAAAATGAATTAAAAAAACATCAAATCATTTTGACTATCAGAAATTAACTATTATTATAATCAAAATGATTTGATATTAAACAGCAAATGGATAAAGATAATAGTCAACAAAAGGAACAAGTCAACAACCCCTTACATGGCTTGAAGCTGGCAACTATTGTAGAGGTGCTTGTGGAAAAGTATGGCTGGGAAAGTTTAGCAATGAAAATTAATATCAAATGTTTTAAAGACAACCCTTCCATTAAATCTAGCCTAACGTTTTTAAGAAAAACACCATGGGCAAGAGATAAAGTGGAACAGCTTTATCTTAATTTAGAAAAGAAAAAGAAATAATACTGGATACGACAAATCTTACGTTGTGTTAAACGCAGTTAGCCAAATGCTAATAAAAATAATTACTACCAGGATTATAAATGAGGCAAAAAGTATATATTTTACTGGGTCGCCTTATCATTATTAAATTCTTGTTATTATAAACCATTCCTTGGTTACGCCGTAAATAAAAATAGATTCAAAAAATTTAGTAAGGCAGAAAAAATTTCTGGATACAATTCTAACCCAGCCAAGGATTATAAGGTGACCCGATATGACTGGACAATATCACTTTTTCCAGACAAAAAAAGGATCTCTGGGAAAATGGATATTTGTTTCACTACTACAACTACTTAAAATGTATTGCTATTTGATCTTCAGAAAATTAAGAGGATTTTTTCTTATGTGTGTTCAGAAGGTGAACCTCAAATTAATAGAACGCATTATTTTATATATTTGGAGATAACCGTATCTTAAATCACAACTCAATATAACCAACTGTTAATACTTAAAGTGCCGTCTATTCGATTACTTGCAGCTATTTAGTTTTAATCTCCTATTTTTTCTAGCGCAGGAATATCGTCCATTTTTTCTAAACGCTCCGCCAGTTCTTTTTTAAAATCGATTAATTCATTTTCGGTCTTTACTAATTCCTTATATAGTTTTTCTTTACCAGTTTTTGTCTTTTCTATTTTACGCAAAATCTCATACACTTCTGCTTCCGCTTCCATTACCTGAAGCCGCTTATAATAGGTCAAACTTTCTGTCATGTGCGCCAATGCAATCATTGCTGTTAAAAATGGATGATTATTAGTAACGTTAACATCTTTTACCTTTCCATGTTCCAACTCCACTTTTAAAGCAAAAGCAAATTCTTTCATATTAAATTCTTCGTGTTTGCTTTTGGGATTTAAATATGCTTTAATGCACAACACATTATTCATGGTGGATAGATCCACATCAGTATCTATTTTTTGATTTAAGTCTTTGTAAATAACATTTCTGATTGCTCTTGCTTCTTCGATTGTGGGATCATTCTTAGGGTTCTCAAAATCTCTTTTCGACCAATCCCAATTTTTTGGATGAACCGATTTAATATATTTTTCGCAGAAATCAGTAACATCATTTTTTAGACTTACTAATTCTCCATCGCGTTTGATGTAAACATCCTGATAATTTCCACTTTTTGTTGCCATGTGTTTTTTTTATAAAGGTAAAATTTTAATTACGGTTTTTTAAGAAGTGTTACATCTTTGCCGACGGTACAATTTTTTAGTTTAACTCTAAAGTGTACAACCAATATTTTTTACCAAACAAAGTAGGTATTTCTTTAAGAATTTTAAAGCCCATGTTTTCATAAATGTGTCTTGCCGCATCCATGAATTCTGAAGTGTATAATGCAATTGTCGCTTCCTTATTTTGTTTTGCAAAATCAATACACATGTTTGTAAGAGTTTTTGCAATACCTTGTCCCTGATAGTTGGGATTTACACCAACCATTCTTATGTATGACCATTCTTTTTTGAAAAGCTCAGTTGGATTGCCGCTTGGGATTATATATGCTGACCCAACGATTTTGTTGTTTTGGATACAAACAAAACACATTGAAATTTTAAGAATATCAATTAACTTTTGCTTGTTATGCAAATTGCCGTTAAATATTGCCCAATTATCTGGGGTTAATATATTTTGAAATTGTCCATAAGAAATAATACCAAGATTTTGCAATTGATCTAAGTCATTAATTGTTCCAACGCGATATGTCAATTTCTTTTTTATCATGATGTCGATTTTATTTTCGATAGCTCAGCTCCTTGTTACTAGTTCTTAAATGTTAACAACAATACAATTATAATTTTACACTGCAAATTTTTCCTAATCAATTATAGCCAAGTTTTTCTTACGCATTTTAATTACATTTTACTCATCAACAAATTTAAACGCATCCCCATCAAACAATCCTTTATCACTCAACTTAATATGGGGTATTACCAACAATGCCATGAACGATAAAGTCATAAAAGGTGACTTTAAAGTAGCACCTAACTCTTCTTTTGCCATTTTATCAATAAGGGTATAGGCTTTTGCTACGCTGTAGCCATCTTCGTTACTCATTAAACCTGCAATGGGTAATGGCAATGCTTGTTGATTACTAATACTCACAGCACTAATGCCCCCTTTTTTTTCAATGATCAAATTAACGGCCTTCATTAAACTTCCATCATCCGTTCCTACTGCTACTATATTATGACTATCATGTGCCACTGATGAGGCAATTGCTCCCTGTTTAATTCCAAAATTCTTAATAAAAGCTTTTGTTATCGGCGCATTGCTGTACCTGTTTACAACCACTATTTTTAAAATATCATTGGCCACATCTGCTACTATCTTATTATTTTCAACTTTCGGTATGCCTATTATTTTATTGGTAATTAGCTGGCCATCTAATGCTTCAATAATCGGTATTTCTTTTTCTCCTTTATAATCTATTGAAAAATCAATCGCGCTTTTTTTAGTACAATTAAATTGATTAATTATTTCAGGTGGCGATGTATTAATTTTTGATTTACCAGCATCAGCAACTAGTTGACCATTTATATAGGTTTGTTGTACGTTGAAATGAATAAGATCGTCCACTACAATAAAATCGGCAGGATCGCCCACTCTTAATAACCCCACATTTAATTTATAATGTAGTACAGGGTTGATACAAGCGGCTTGCAATATTTTAAAAACATCAATGCCTTTTACAATGGCACGGGCACAAAGCTCATTAATATGCCCTTCTACTAAACTATCTGGATGTTTATCATCACTACAAAACATCATATTATCAGAATGCTCGTGCATTAAATAAATTAAGGCATCAAAATTTTTAGCGGCACTGCCTTCTCTAATTAAAATTTTCATACCGTATTTTAATTTATCTAGTGCTTCTTCCGCTGTAAAGCATTCATGGTCAGTAGCGATAACTACTTGATCTACTTTCCCAGCTTGTATGTATTTTTTTGCTAAATCACCCATTAGCCCGGGTGCATGACCATCAATAGGCTTATTGTATTTTATGGCCGAGGCTATTTTCTTTATTACTTCCGCATCACCATTCAATACACCCGGAAAATTCATCACTTCAGTTAAATAAAAAATATCTTCATTTTGTAATAAGGTATTGATATAGGCAGCATTTAAATTTGCGCCAGCCGTTTCAAAAGTTGTAGCCGGAACGCAACTGGGTGCCCCAAAATAGAATTTAAAGGGTACTGTTTTTCCATTGGCGATCATAAATTTTATGCCTTCATCGCCACAAACGTTTGCTATTTCGTGAGGGTCGCTGATGGTAGCAACGGTACCATGTACTACTGCCAATTTTGCAAATTCTGCGGGCACCAGCAGTGCACTTTCTATATGAACATGGCTATCTATAAAGCCAGGCATTAGATAACTAACTTTTTCTGCTTCACTTTCGTTATAAGGGAGTGGCTGAATAGAAACTATTTTTTTATTTTTTACTACTACTTCCGCATAAAATACCTTTTTGTTAAAAATATCAACTACATTCCCTTTTATATTCGTTACTTCCATAAGTATTGTTATATTTAAAGATCAAAATTTAAACTCGCTATTAATTGATAAAAATATTACATTTGATTTATAAATAGCTAAAAAAAGTTCTAATTGAAATATTGATAATAAAAAGCAGGAAAAGGGCAGCAAGAAATAAGTAGTAATGAAGCGCATGTAATTTAAGGGTAAAAATAAAATAAACTACCTTATACGTTTAATGTTGTAAATTATGAATATGGGAAGCGTGTTGGGAGACAATTTAAAACTAGAATAGGTTGATCTTTAAACGATACTTGAAATACAATAAAAATTATGCAAGCAACAAAACATATTTTATTGGTTAAACCCTCCAACTTTGCCTTTAACTCTGAAACAGCAGGTTCTAATGCTTTTCAGAATAATACCAATGAAAATAGTGAATCGATAAATAAAAACGTTTCGAAAGAATTTGATGCATTTGCCAATACATTAAAATCAAAAGGGGTAAATGTTACGATAGTTGCAGATACCGCTCAACCTCCCAAACCAGACGCTGTTTTTCCTAATAATTGGATTTCTTTTCATGAAGATGGAACCGTAGTGCTTTATCCGATGTTCGCGCCGAATAGAAGATTAGAAAGGCGTTACGATATAATAGATTCATTAAAAGAAAGCTTTATTGTATCTACCATAATTGACTTCACGCAATACGAAACCAAAGATAGATTTTTAGAAGGCACCGGCAGTATAGTTTTTGATCACGAAAATAAAATAGCGTATGCGTGCATTTCACCACGTACCGATAAATTACTTTTTACTGATTTGTGTGGTTATTTACATTATACACCCATCTGTTTTTCGGCATATGATAAAACAAAAAAGCAAATTTATCATACCAATGTAATGATGTGTATTGCAGAAAAATTTGCTGTAGTTTGCCTGGAAAGCATCACCGACAAAAAAGAAAAAGAATTAGTTCTCAATTCTTTAAAAGCGAGTAAACACGAGGTAATAGAAATTACCATTGATCAAATGAATAATTTTGCTGGGAATATGCTTGCACTTCAAAACAATGATGATAAAAACATGTTAGTTTTATCACAAAGTGCTTATGATAGTTTAAATGCATCTCAAAAAATACTTATTGAGAAATATTGTCAATTAGTGCCGCTGGGCATAAAAACAATTGAAACAATAGGAGGTGGTAGTGCAAGGTGTATGATTGCTGAAGTGTTTCTTCCTCTTATTTTTGAATAGGTATATAGGTCTATTTATTCTCTTCTAATAATGCTATTACATTTTCAGTAGGTCGGCCAATCACCGCTTTATTGTCTTTTACTACAATTGGTCGCTCTATAAGAACGGGGTTTTCTGATAATACTTTTATCCATTCTAATTCTGTTAATTTTTTATCTGCAAATTTCTCTTTAAATAAATTTTCTTTTTTGCGAATAATTTCTTGCGCTTTAAGGCCTAATTTTTTTAATAAGTCTGTAATTTGTTTTTGACTTAGCGGTGTTTTTAAATATTCTATTGTTTCAAAAAGAATAGCTTTTTCTTTTAAAATTGCGTATGCTTCGCGACTTTTAGAACATCTGGAATTATGAATTATTTGTACCATTTTTATATTTTAAAAAAACATTAACTATTTCCGTATTCCATTAAATACGCTTTTATAAAATCGTTCAAGTTACCATCCATTATAGCTTGTACGTTAGAGGTTTCGTAACCCGTGCGTATATCTTTTATTAATTTATAAGGATGAAAAACATAGTTTCTAATTTGTGAACCCCATTCAATTTTCTTTTTATTGCCTTCAATTGCAGCAATGGCCTCATTTTGTTTACGCAATTCTACTTCAAACAATTGTGATTTTAAAAGCTTTATGGCATTCTCTTTATTTTGTAGTTGCGATCGCGATTCTTGGTTTTTAATAATAATACCCGATGGCTTGTGATATAGGCGTACTGCTGTTTCTACTTTATTTACATTTTGTCCACCAGCACCACCTGCCCTAAAGGTTTCAAATTCTAAATCTGCTGGGTTAACATCAATTTCAATCGTATCATCAATCAATGGGTAAACATATACGGATGCGAATGAAGTATGTCTTTTTGCATTGGCATCAAAAGGTGAAATTCTTACCAAGCGATGTACTCCATTCTCTCCTTTTAAATATCCAAAAGCATAATCGCCTTCCATTTCAATGGTTACCGATTTTATACCTACCACATCACCATCCGAACGGTCTGTTTCTTTTACTTTATATCCATTTTTTTCGGCATACATCAGGTACATGCGCAACAGCATTTCTGCCCAGTCGCAGCTTTCGGTACCACCTGCCCCAGCATTTATTTGAACTACACAACTTAAAATATCTTCTTTACCGCTGAGCATATTTTTAAACTCAACTTCTTCTAATAAAATTAAGGTAAGTTCAAATTGCTGTTGCACCTCTTCTTCCGTTGCTTCCGCTTGTTTATAAAAATCATAAAGCAAAGCAAGGTCATCCATATTGCTATTTAGTTTAGCAAATGATTGTGTCCAATTCTTTTTTATTTTGGTTTGTTTTAGAAGTTCTTCCGCTTTTTTAGGATCGTCCCAAAAATTAGGAGCAAGAGCTTTTTCTTCTTCTTCGGCTATTTCGCGTAATTTCTTATCGACGTCAAAGATGCCCCCTTAACGCATCAGTGCGCTCCCGAAGGTCTTTTAGTTGGTCTGTTGTAATCATGCTGCAAAGTTAATAATTGAAACGGAATGATAGCGATTTTTAAAGTATTTTTGTAGAGGTAATGAAGTGTGCTGGTGCAGTTAATCCATTTCAACTTTAATTACTTTTTACTTTTAATACTTCTTTTTTAAATCATACCATATATGGAAACCAATTATTTCAGAGTTAATAAAAAGGAATATTGCCACATTACAGATGATTTAGTATTTATAATTAACAGTAAAACCGTAAGTCGTGTACCATTAGAACATGAGCTAGATGAAAGCTGGGGTATTATAAGCGTTTTAAATTACTTGGTGTTTGCGTTTTTATTTATCTATACGGCGTTGTCAATTACGCATTATCAATTCGATTTTTTTATTCACCCCATGAATTATGGTGCCATTATTTTATTGCTTATTGCATTTCACAGAGTAAAAGAAGGGTTTGCAAGTAGTAAAACACCAACCATTCAGCGAAGTAATATTAAATCGGTACACTTTAAATCTCCTAAATTTTCTTATCCCAGATTGATTATTTATTTTAAAAATCCACAAAATAAAATAGTGAGAAGAGTTATTCCAATACTTTACAAACAAGAAGCCTTGCCACTATTAAAAGAAAAGGGATTAATTAATAGCTAATCTTCTGCTTTTAATACGTCCCAAATTAAACTTTGCTCAAAGCCTTTAGATGCAATGTATTGTACAATTTTATAGGTTCGTACGTGAGGTTTTCCTCCTTTTATTTCTTTCGATTTTTTTGCTGCAAGTTGTTTAATGGTTAGCAAATAATCATCTTCATTAATTTCTTGTAGCGCCTTTTTTATACAGTAGTCTGATAGTTTACGTTTTTTTAATTCTAATTTTATTTTAATGCGACCCCATTTTTTAATTCTAAATTTTCCGCCAGCGTATGCCTTTGCAAATCGCTCTTCGTTTAAAAAATTAGTAGTAATTAAATCGGCAATAATATTTTCTACGGCATCGGTATATAAACCCCATTCATATAATTTATCACGCATTTCTTGTTGGCAGCGTTCTTGATACGCACAGGTGGCTTGTGCCTTTAACAAAGCTTGTGCAGGACTGAGTTTTTTTTTTGCTTTTTCCGCTACATCCATTTAGAAATCATTCTTTTTTATTTCCATCGATTTCTGTTATCCAAAATAAAACGAATCGGAACAATAGGTATTCTTATTTATTAACATCAGTTATTCTTAACTACTAATTGAACGGTATACCTGCTTTTTACTTCTAATAAAATTTGTTTACCAATGGTTACTCTGTCAATGGTTGCTTGATCGTAATAACGAATAGTAATTAGTTCTAGGTTTTCGTTATACAATACACGGTAGTCTTTTTGAAGAGTTTTTATTAACTCGGGTAATTTACGAGCATCATTATCAATGCTGATAGAAAAGCTAATCGCCGAGTTTTGCATTACATTTATTTTTACTTGATGCGCCGCAACTAATTTAAAAATATGACTAAAATTTTCCTCTACAATAAAAGAAAAATCTTTTGGAGAAATAGAAAGAAGTACTTGATTTACTTTAAAAATAAAACAAGGAATAGGTAAGTGCGCTTGCATCTCGTTTATTAATGTCCCTTTTTCATTGGGATGGATAAAGGATTTAACATACAATGGTATTTTTTTATTTTGTAAAGGCTTAATAGTTTTGGGGTGAATTACCGTTGCTCCATAATAAGCTAATTCAATCGCATCCTGATAAGAAAGGTGATCTAATTTTACTGTTTCATCAAACCATTTTGGGTCCGCATTGAGTACACCGGGTACATCTTTCCAAATAACTACCTCTTTTGCATTGGTGGTATAAGCAAGAATAGCGGCGGTATAATCAGATCCTTCACGACCTAATGTGGTAGTAAAGTTTTCGGATGTACCACCTATAAAACCTTGTGTAATAAATAAAGTAGAAGCGCTATTTTTTGGCTCCGTTTCTTTAAAAAATTTGTTTACTAAAGTTTGAGTTAGCTCCCAATCTACTTTTCCTTCTCGATACGTATTATCAGTTTGAATAAAATCTCGAGCATCACACCATTGGCTGTTAATCCCTATTTCTAGCAGGTATGCGTTTACTATTTTAGTAGCAATAATCTCGCCCATGCAAACCACCTTATCGTATTCATAATTGTAGTTATCGGTAATTTCATCTTCAACGGCCCAGTGCAACTCAACAAGTGTATTCTCAATTTCATTATAAATAGGGTGTTGAGGTGATGGGAATAATTGCTTAATAATATCGAAATGATAGGATTTGAGTTCATCTAAAATTTGTTGGGGGTCTTCTTTTTTATAAAAAACAGCGTCTGCTAGTCGTTCTAACTTATCAGTAACTTTTCCCATAGCAGAAATTACTACGATGGTGTTTTCGGTAACAAACTCTTTTAAAATTGCTGCCACATTTTTTACTGCTGCTGAATCTTTTACCGATGCTCCTCCAAATTTAAATATCTTCATTTATTGTATTTATTATTAAAAAAAATCACTAGCTGTTTTAATCTGCTTTAACAACTAAAATTTACATTGTTGTATTTGTTCTCCCACTAGTTTACAATTAATCCATTTAGCATCAAAGTGGGTATTAAAACTTTTGTAAAAGTTAATCGCTGGTTCATTCCAATCTAGTACTTGCCATTCCATGCGTTCCGCTTTTATTTCTTTGGCCACTTTTACCACTTCGTTGAATAATTTTTTACCTGTGCCGCATTTTCGATGAGATTCGTTAACAATCAAATCTTCAAGGAACACACATTTACCTTTCCAAGTAGAATATTTAATGTAATATAAGGCAATGCCAATGATGCTCTGTTCTGATTCTGCCACGAAAAAATAAAACAAGGGCTGCGTACCAAAGCCGTCTTTTTCAAGTTCATCAACGGTAACTGTTACTTCTTGTTCTGCCTTTTCATAACTCGCTAATTCTTTTATTAGCTGTAGCACTTGTGGCAAATCAGATTTTATGCCTTCTCGGATGTTAATTTTAGTCATTTTTAGTAATCGTTTCTGAAAGTTTTTGAATGCATTGTTCTCTAATTGCCCATACATCATTAAGGGTATAGTTAATCGAGGGATTTTTTTCTAACCAATCTGTTAATCGTTTTTTATGGTAATCTACTTTAAAATCACTTATTTGATAAGGTTGTATAATTATTTCTTCCATTAAATCATTAACAAAATCGGCAGGTTTTGAAGCAATGGTTGTATAATCGAAAATACAATTATTAAATTTCAAATAAGTGTGGGCTTCTGGAAAATAGGTTAATTTATTTTTTTGGAGTATTGCCGAAATTTTAGGCGTGTTTTTAGCACTCATTTTAAATAAACCCAGCATTAAATCTAACCCTTCAAAATTGTTTTCAGCTGCCAATTCTTTTAATACAGCATGTTTTGTGCTACATGTGCCGCAATTATCTGTAAAAATGCTTGTTAAATCGTTTTTATTCGCATTTCTGCCGTAAGGTAATTGTTTTATAAATGTGGCTGCATCCTTAAAAGTATTAATATGCTGTTTCAAAAAGAGTATTGAAAGCGGTGCTGTTGAATTTATTGAAAAATGGGGTTGGTTATTCATTTTGATGCATTTGCTAAAATTAGCAAGCTCAAAGATATTTATTTCTTTGGCTTGACTTAAAAAGGTCTTTTGAAATAATATTCCGATATTTGTGAAAAATCAAAAAGCTATGGTTAAGGTAAAAACATTAGGTCAATTTATTATTGAGAAGCAAGCGGATTTTCCATTTGCAAAAGGAGAATTATCTCGATTATTACGCGATATAGCTATTGCATCAAAAATTGTAAACCGAGAAGTAACCAAAGCTGGCTTAGCTGATATTTTAGGAGAGGCGGGAGAAATTAACATACAAGGAGAAAATGTTCAAAAATTGGATGTTTTTGCAAACGACCAATTTATTGCCGCATTAAGTATGGGTGGCGAATGTTGTGCCATTGCTTCAGAAGAAAATGAAGAAATTATTACCATTGAAAATGAAGTCTCTAAAAATGCGAGGTACATTGTGGCAATAGATCCATTAGATGGCTCTTCCAACATTGATGTAAATGTATCGGTAGGTACTATTTTCTCCATTTACCGCAGGATTTCTCTTTCGGGACCGGGTACTACCGAAGATTTTTTACAACGCGGTACCGAGCAAGTAGCGGCAGGCTATGTTATTTATGGTTCTTCTTGTATGATGGTATACACAACAGGTAAAGGAGTAAACGGTTTTACACTGGATCCTTCCATTGGAGAATTTTGTTTATCGCACCCAAATATGCAAACCCCTAAAATGGCTAAAACCTATTCCATTAACGAAGGTAATTATGTTCATTTTCCAGATGGAGTAAAAAAATACATTAAATATTGTCAAGAAGAAGACGAAGCAACTAATCGTCCATATTCATCTAGATATATTGGCTCTGGTGTTGCGGATATACATCGTAATTTAATTACGGGCGGCGTTTATATTTATCCTACTACATCCAAATCGCCAAAAGGCAAATTGCGCTTATTGTATGAATGTAACCCATTGGCATTTATTTTAGAGCAAGCAGGTGGCAAAGCAACGGATGGTTTCAGAAGAATATTGGACATAGATATTAAAGAACTTCACCAACGCACTCCCTTATTTATAGGTTCTGAAGAGATGGTAGACCAAGCATGTGAATTAATGAGAAAACATTCAACGATAACAGCATCAGAAAAAGTTTAATTTAAAAAAAAGCAACGTTCTGTTAATGAACACGAATAACAGATTATTGTAATTCTATTAGAACGGAATTCGTGACAATAACAAAAGAAGATATTTTAAAAAATTTCGGCGAATCAAAAAACAATTCGGTGTTAATTCAGGAATTGAAGGGCAATGCTGTGCGCCTTCAATTAAAAGGGGTTATTGGTTCAAGCGCTTCTTTTATTGCAGCTACTGCTTTTCAACACCTTCATAAAATTAATTTATTAATACTGGCAGACAAAGAAGAAGCTGCTTATGTTTTAAATGATTTAGAAAATATTTTAGGGGAAGAGCATGTTTTATTTTTTCCTGCCTCTTACCGAATGCCGTATGAGCACGAAGAAATTGACAATTCCAATATATTATTACGTGCCGAAGTATTAAATAAAATAAATACGGGTAAAAAGCATATTTGTATTGTAACTTACCCCGAAGCCTTAACTGAGAAGGTGGTTACCAAATCGCACTTAACTAA
Organism: Bacteroidia bacterium; assembly: GCA_039937835.1. Lineage (GTDB taxonomy): Bacteria > Bacteroidota > Bacteroidia > 2-12-FULL-35-15 > 2-12-FULL-35-15 > 2-12-FULL-35-15. The sequence goes on from JBDTFR010000022.1 coordinate 54,461, forward strand.
AAATACCTTAATACTTAATCAAGGAGAAAAAATCTCGATTGATTTTATTACGGACGTGCTTCTAGAATACGGATTTGAAAGGGTAGAATATGTAATAGAGCCTGGTCAATTCTCACTAAGAGGCGGTATTGTCGATATCTTTTCATTCTCTAATGAATACCCTTATCGGATAGAATTTTTAGGAAATGAAGTAGAATCAATTCGTAGTTTTGATTGTACATCGCAACTCTCTATTAAAAAATTAACGTATTGTACCATCATTCCGAATGTACAAACGAAATTATTACAAGAGAGCCGACAAACATTTTTTGAATTTATTCCTGAAAATACCACCATTTGGTTTAAGCATTTTCAACTAACCATTGACCGCATAGAAAAAGCATTTGCACTTGCGGAAACCGCTTATTCAAAATTAAGTTCTGTTATTTCACAATTACCTCCAGAAGAGTTGTATGTACATAAAGATGTTTTTACAAAAGATGTTTTAAAATTTGCGTTGATAGAATTTGGAAACCATTTTTCATTAACACCTACAAAAACCATTGAGTATAATTTTTCACCACAACCTAACTTTAATAAAAATTTTAGTTACTTAAGGGACAATTTAAAAAGCAATATTAGAAATGGCTTAAAAAATGTTATTTTTTCTGATGCTGCAAAACAAATTGAGCGGCTCTATAAAATATTTGAAGACATTTCTCCTAACAAAGAAAATGATCCCGAACTTTTTTCACCCATACTTTTATCAATACACGAAGGGTTTATAGACAATGAGCTAAAAGTTGCTTGTTATACCGATCATCAAATATTTAATCGCTATCATCGTTTCCGTTTAAAAAATTCATTTAATAAAAAAAATGAGGCGCTTACTCTAAAAGAGCTGAAAGGCTTAAATCCGGGAGATTACATTACCCATATTGATTATGGTGTTGGAAGATACGGCGGCTTAGAAACCATTGAAGTAAATGGTAAAATGCAAGAAACCATTCGATTGGTTTATAAAGATTATGATATTTTAAATATCAGTATTCATTCCCTACACCGCATTGCCAAATACTCCGGTAAAGAAGGCGCAGAGCCTAAAATTAATAAATTAGGAACCACTACTTGGGCTACGCTTAAACAAAAAACCAAGAAAAAGGTTAAAGAAATAGCCTATGACTTAATTCAATTATATGCGAAGCGAAAAGCATTAAAAGGCTTTCAATTTGCGCCCGACACGTATTTACAAAATGAGCTAGAAGCTTCTTTCATTTATGAAGATACACCTGATCAAATAAAATCAACGGCAGATGTAAAAAAGGACATGGAAAGCGAATTCCCTATGGATAGACTTATTTGTGGCGATGTGGGTTTCGGTAAAACAGAAGTAGCTATTCGTGCTGCTTTTAAAGCGGTATCAGATAGTAAGCAAGTGGCTATATTAGTACCAACTACTATTCTGGCTTTGCAACATTACAAATCTTTTAAAGAACGGTTTAAAGATTTCCCTTGCACGGTGGATTATATAAACAGATATAAATCTGCCAAACAACAAAAAGAAACCATAGAGAAAGTAGCAAAAGGGGAGGTAGATATTTTAATCGGTACGCATGGTATTGTTGGTAAAGGAGTAAAGTTTAAAGATTTGGGTTTAATGATTATTGATGAAGAGCAAAAATTTGGAGTTTCTGTAAAAGATAAACTAAAGACATTCAAATCTAACATCGATACCTTAACCCTTACTGCTACGCCTATTCCTCGTACACTGCAATTTTCGATGATGGGTGCGAGAGATTTATCTGTTATTAATACACCGCCTCCTAATCGCTACCCTGTACAAACAGAATTACATACGTTTAATGAAGAAATAATTAGAGATGCGGTTTCGTTCGAGGTATCACGTGGCGGACAAGTTTTTTTTGTACACAATCGGGTACAAAACATAGCTGAAGTTGCGGGTATGATTCAACGCTTATGTCCAGATGTACGTATAGCCATTGGCCATGGACAGCTAGAAGGCGATAAGCTAGAAAATGTGATGCTGGGTTTTGTGGAAGGCGAGTTTGATGTGTTGGTAGCCACCACTATTATTGAAGCGGGTTTAGATATTTCAAATGCCAATACCATCATCATCAACCAAGCACACATGTTTGGTTTAAGTGATTTACACCAAATGCGCGGGCGTGTTGGGCGCTCTAATAAAAAAGCGTTTTGTTATCTATTAACTACGCCAGTATCACTACTTACCAATGAAGCACGTAAACGGTTAAAAGCCATTGAAGAATTTTCTGACCTAGGTAGTGGTTTTAATATTGCGATGCGAGATTTAGATATACGTGGCGCTGGTAATTTGTTAGGTGGAGAACAAAGTGGTTTTATAAATGAAATAGGTTTTGAAATGTATCAAAAAATATTGAATGAAGCCATCTTAGAATTACGCATGGAGCATGAAGAACTAAGCCTTACGGATGTTGGCGGTGCTCATAAATTTACTGGTAATGTACATGCTACCTTTGTGAATGATTGTGCCATCGATACAGATATGGAAATATTGATACCAGATAGTTACGTAACCAACATTACAGAACGATTGAATTTATATCGCGAGTTAGATGATTCTACCAACGAAGAGGAGCTAATGAATTTTGAAACTCAATTGCTTGATCGATTTGGGCCAGTTCCAGATCAGGCAAAAGAATTAATACACACTATTCGTTTACGTTGGATAGCAATGGAATTAGGTTTTGAAAAACTATTACTAAAGAACAATAGACTGTTAGGATATTTTATTGCTAACCAAGAAGCAACCTATTATCAAAGCGAAGTATTTACAAAAGTGTTAAAGTTTGTACAGCAAAATCAGCGTATCTGCAAAATGAAAGAAAATAATAAAAAGCTAACGCTTTCCTTCGAAAATATTACATCTATTGATGATGCGATCAATGCATTAAAACCAATTCAGGGGTAGTTTGTTCTATAAAAGAGATAAAACTAGTTAATTCATACAGTTGTTTAGAATGTCTAATAAAGACACAAATTTTCTCAAATAGATTAAACATTAGTATTGGTGCGGCTGTAGTCCACGAAAAGAGCGAACCGCCAGTTTCGTAGCAATGAGGTATAAGGCTTTTGTGTGAAAAACGAAAGCTGGAGGTTGGTTTTTGCGATCGCTTTTTCCTTGTTACTTATTTTGGAGAATCAAAAGAAAGTAAAATCACAATGAAATTTCTATTTATAGAGTAATTGAAAAATATAATCGAACTTAGGTAATTTGGGAATTTAAAAACTTCAACGTATTCTATTATTTCCAATTAAAAGCTCAACTCTAATTTTTAAACATCGCTAAAATAGTTACATTAGTATCTTAAAATTCAAAATTTTAAAATGAAAAATTTAGAAGCATTTAAACAACAGCTTACCGAAGGTTATACCTTTAAAGGAGATTATATAACTATTGGAGGCGCTATTTATAATAATGAACCGCAACAAAATTGCTTCATAAATATTCCGTTAAAAACACTTAATCGGCATGGCTTAATAGCGGGCGCAACTGGTACAGGAAAAACAGTAACATTACAAATAATTGCAGAGCAGTTATCGGCAAAAGGTATCCCTGTGCTAATGATGGATTTAAAAGGCGATTTAAGTGGCATAGCTGCCGCAGGTACACTCAATCCTAAAATAGAAGAACGTCACAATGAAATTGGTTTACCTTATACTACCCAAGCTACGCCTATTGAGTTACTTACTTTAAGTAGTGAAAAAGGTGCTAAATTACGTGCAACGGTTTCTGAGTTTGGCCCTGTATTATTTTCTAAAATATTAGATTTAAATGATACGCAAGGAGGTATTGTTGCTATTGTTTTTAAATACGCAGATGATCACCAAATGCCGCTTTTAGATTTAAAAGATTTTAAAAGCATACTTCAATTTTTTACGAATAAAGGGAAAACAGATGTACAAAAAGAGTATGGAAATATTTCACTCGCCTCTATTTCAACCATATTAAGAAAGGTAATAGAATTAGAATCGCAAGGTGCGGAAGCATTTTTTGGTGAGCGCTCATTTGAGGTAACCGACTTAGTTCGAAAAGAAGGCGAAAAGGGCATCGTATCCATTGTGAGCCTTACGGATATTCAAGACAAGCCAAAATTATTTTCCACTTTTATGCTTTGCTTGTTGGCAGAAATTTACCACTCTTTTCCAGAAGCAGGCGATTTAGATAAACCAAAACTTTGTGTGTTTATTGACGAGGCTCATTTAATTTTTAATGAGGCTCCTGCACCATTACTTAATCAAATAGAATCCATCATTAAATTAATTCGATCAAAAGGCATTGGCATATTTTTCTGTACTCAAAATCCGTATGATATACCGGATGTAGTACTTTCTCAATTAGGTTTAAAAGTGCAACACGCCTTGCGCGCATTTACAGAAAAAGATAGGAAAGCCATTAAAAAAACAGCTGAAAATTATCCCATCTCTGAATTTTATAAAACCGATGAATTGCTTACTTCATTAGGAATAGGACAAGCCATTGTAAGTATTTTAAATGAAAAGGGTATACCTACTCCATTGGCAGCAGTTCATTTGAGAGCGCCGATGAGTCGTATGGGTATTTTAACGGAAGAAGAAATTAAACAAGTTGTTTCTAAATCCACCATTTTAAATAAATACAATGAAGAGATAGATAGAGAAAGCGCCTACGAAATTTTAACTAAAAAAATAACGCAAGCCTCAGAAAAAGTAGAAACCTCCCCAGAAAAAAGTAATAGCAAACAACCAGCTACTACAAAAGAAGAACCGAACCTGATAGAACAGTTATCAAAAAATACCATGGTGCGCCAAGTGGGTAGAACCGTTTTTAAGGAAGTTACAAGAGGTTTATTAGGCGTATTGGGATTAAAAGATAATTCTAAAAAGAAAGGTTGGTTTTAAAATTGTATAACCTTTAAAAACAAACTAATTTGAAAACGATATACTTTATTCGACACGCAAAATCAGATTGGTCAAACACGGGTCTAACTGATTTTGATCGCCCTCTTAATCTGAGAGGTTATACGGATGCTCATAAAATGAGTTTATCTATGAAAGAGCAAGCTATTTTTCCAGAGTTGATTATTACGAGCCCCGCAATAAGAGCTATTAGTACGGCCATGATATTTGCGGAAAATTTAGATTTTAATTTTTCAAAAATAACAATCAATAAAAAATTATATGCGTCTACAGTAAACGAGTATGTTGATTGTGTTAAAAAAATTAACAATCAGATTAACACCGCTTTTCTTTTTGGCCATAATCCAAGTATTAGTGATTGTGTAAATAGTTTTACCACTGCTTTTACAGGAGAGTTATCTACTTGTGCCATGGTGGGTTTAGAATTTAAAGTAGAAGACTGGGAAAATATATCCTCTAAAAATGGCTCGTTTAGCTATTACAATTATCCTAAAAAATTAATTAAAAAAGAAAATAGTTAATTTTAAATAAATGTTAATTAATTGTTACCATTTATTTCAGTAAGATAACAGAACCTTTATTTTCCTCATATTTGCAATCAATTAAAATAATTAAATCTCACATAAAATATAAAAATGAGTAAGAAAGACCTCCGTAAAAAGTTAGAAATAGAATTAATGAAAATTATCGAAAACTATTTAAACAAAAGTAATGAAGAAGTAGCAGGAAAAATTCGTAAAACCACCTATGAAGCTTCTAAAACAATTGCAAAAAAGTTTTATAAAACAATAAAGTCTGAGAAAGAAAAACAAACCACTGCCATTGTTTTAAAAAAGATAATTCCAGCTACATTAAAGAAAGTAACAAGAAAGGTGCCTGAGAAAATAACTAAAAAGCCAGTTGTAAAAGCAGCTATTAAGAAGAAATAAGAGTGTTGTTGTTAATTGCTGAAGTATGATAAAAAAGAGAATAGTTTTAATTAATCGTGAATTAAGTTGGTTGTCTTTTAATGAACGGGTATTACAAGAAGCGCAAGATGCAACAGTACCTTTAATTGAAAGAATAAAATTTTTAGCAATTTATTCAAATAATTTAGATGAGTTTTTTCGCGTTCGTGTAGCTACTCTTAAACGAGTAATAAAACTTCAAAAAAAAACGAAAAAGTTCCTCACCGAAAACCCTCAACAATTACTTTATAAAATTCAGCGAGTAGTTATTGAGCAACAACAAAAGTTTGAAGATACCTATCAAAAACTTTTAAAAGAACTTGAAAAATTTTCTATTTCTATTATAAATGAAAAACAATTAAGTTCGGAGCAAGGTACATTCGTTACTCAATATTTCCGCGAACAAGTAATGCAGTTCTTGTTTCCAATAATGATGGAGAAAGAGACTCCTTCTCCTTATTTAAAAGATCATTCTGTTTATTTAGTAATTAAACTGGAATGTAATCGCAAGAAGAAAAAAACGAAATACGCATTGTTAGAAATATCCGTAGATCCGCTTTCTCGGTTTTTTGTTTTACCCAATAAAAATAAGCAAAGCTATATTATTTTGCTTGATGATGTTATTCGGCATAACTTAAATCATGTATTTAGCAATTTTGACTATGATAATATTGAGGCCTATACCATTAAGTTAACTAGAGATGCTGAATTAGATATTGACAACGACATCTCGAAAAGCTTTGTAGAAAAAATTTCTAAAGGACTTAAACAACGTAAAAAAGGTTCGGCCGTTAGGTTGGTATATGATCATGAAATACCATCTGAGATGTTAAGTTTTATTATGAAAAAACTTAATTTAGGCAAAGAAGATACTCCTATTCCCGGTGGACGATACCATAATTTTAAAGATTTTATTTCTTTCCCCAATATTGGTACACCAGCGTTAAGCTATCAAAAAACAATTCCGCTAAAACACCCTGATTTAAAAGATCAATCTACTTTATTTAAAGTCATCAAACAAAAAGATGTGTTGATTACTTACCCGTACCAAACGTTTGATCACGTGATCGATTTGTTGCGGGAGGCCTCCATTGATCCTAAAGTAAAAAGCATAAAAATTACCTTGTATCGCGTTGCTAGAAACTCAAGCATTGTAAAAGCATTAATTAATGCGATAAAAAATGGTAAACAAGTTACAGCAGTGGTAGAGTTACAAGCCCGTTTTGATGAAGAAGCAAATATGTATTGGGCAGGCAAACTGAAAGAGGAAGGAGCAACCGTTATTTATGGGGTACGAGGATTAAAGGTGCATTCTAAAATGTTCATCATTTCTCGTCAAGAAGGAAAAGAGCGAATCAATTACGTGCATGTAGGCACAGGCAATTTTAACGGAAAAACAGCACTTATCTATACCGATCATAGTCTACTCACTTGTGATAAACGGATTACCGGAGAAGTAGAGCGTGTATTTTCTTTTTATACCAATAATTTAAAAAAGGGAACCTATAAACATTTATTGGTTTCTCCTTTTTTTATGCGGAAAGAATTATTGAAACTTGTTAATAAAGAAATTGCCATAGCGAAAACGGGAAAGCCAGCTTCTATTATTTTAAAAATAAATAATTTGGTAGATGAAGAAATGATAAAAAAATTATACGAAGCAAGTACAGCCGGTGTAAAAATAAAATTAATTATAAGAGGCATTTGTTCACTAGTGGCAGGTGTTAAGGGTTTAAGTGAAAACATTGAAGCCATAAGCATTGTAGATAAATTTTTAGAGCACAGTCGTTTTTTTATATTTCATAACGATGGAAAGGAAAAATATTTTTTATCTTCGGCAGATTGGATGGTACGTAGTTTAGACCATCGCTCTGAAGTGGCGGTTGCCATTTATGATAAAGGTATTCAACAACAACTGCGAACTATTTTTGATGCGATGTGGGCAGATAATACAAAGGCAAGAATATTAGGGAGCGAACAAAAAAATGAATACCGAAAAACAAACACGAAAACAAAAATACGCGCACAAGAAGTTATTTATAATTTATTTCATTAAACATACTTACTATTGAAATTTGCAGCAATTGACATTGGTTCTAATGCATTACGATTATTGTTTTGCAATGTATATGAAGAGGGGAATGGTAGTGTTTCTTTTAAAAAAGCAGAACTTATTCGAATTCCTTTACGATTGGGAGAAGACTCATTTCTGTTCGGTAAAATTTCAGAAGAAAAAACAGAGAAACTCATCGCTTCCATACAAGCATTTAAACAATTAATTAAAATTAATGAGCCGCACAGTTATAGAGCATGCGCTACTTCTGCCATGCGCGATGCGTCCAATGGATCTGATATTATAAAACGTATTTATGCAGAAACAGGAGTAACCATTGAATTGATAGATGGTAAAACAGAAGCGAGCACCATTTATGCAAATCACATTGAAAAGGACTTAAATAGTAAAACAGCTTATTTGTATATTGATATCGGTGGAGGTAGCACGGAGCTTACTTTATTTCATAAAAAAGAAATAATAGTCTCTCAATCGTTTAATATTGGTACCATACGTATGTTGCACAATCAAATTGATAAAGAGCAATGGAGCGCTTTTAAAAACTGGGTTGAAAAGAATACAAAAGAGCATAAGCCTATTATAGCAGTGGGCTCAGGTGGCAATATTAATAAGCTTTTTAAAATGTCGGGTAAAAAGCCCAATAAAGCCATTACCACCGTAAAGCTAAAAAGTTTGTATGAGCTATTGGCTTCCTACACGTATGAAGAACGCATTAAAATTTTAGCACTCAATCCCGATAGAGCAGATGTAATTATACCCGCCTCTAAAATTTTACTTACCATTTTAAAAAAAGCAAACATAGAAAAAACCATTGTGCCTCAAATTGGTTTGGCAGATGGAATTGTACACCAACTTTATGAATCGTATTTGAAAGAAAAAGAATTGAAAGTGGTTTAAACTTTCTTTTGTTAGGGCTCAGTTATAAAAATATTAAAGCAATTAAATTAAGATTGATTTACTAAATTTGAGGTAGAGATATAATGCGGGTATGTGTAATACATTTATTCGCATGTTATCGGCAACCCTATGACGTTTGAACAGACCAAACAAGTAAAGAAAAGAAAACACTTAACAACAGACAAAAAATATAACTTTAGCAAATAATTATACGACAATGAAAATAAATTCATTTACAGCAGAAGGGGTTCACGACTACTTAAAATTTGACATAAAGTTTTTTCCAGACTTGACTTTTCTTATAGGAATAAATGGTTCAGGTAAAACAAGTGCCCTCAAACTAATTTTGGGATTAACATCACCTTCTTACCAATATTTAAATCAATTGAATTATCAGTTTTGCGAAGTTATTTGCAGTAGCAAAAAAGACGAAAAAGATATTGTTCTAAGAGCAGAACAAAATAAGGCAGACAACACATTTACATTCAGCATAACTCGGAATGGCATTAAGGTTAGTTCCGAACCAATAAAGAGGTTTTCTCGTGGTGAAAATATTCAATATGACTTTGAGGAGTTATCGCAAATCGAACAAAGACACAAAGAATCATTTGATGAATTAGAGGTAACACGAAAAATAAGAGAATTAGCTACACCTAAATTTTTGGGGTTAGACAGAAGAATCTATGAAGGAGTAAATGCTGACTTTAGATTTAGAAACAGGAGACATCAACAATTTATAAATCCTAAATACCGTAATAGGAGATATGACGGCTTTCCAGAGCCACAAGCAATTGATTTAAGTCTTGAAGAAGTTCAAATGTTTGTTTTTGATTTTATAAGACAAATTCCTCAACAACAATTTCAAATAAGCGATGAATTCAAGGAAAAATTATTTAAGGAATCCTTTAAATTCTACGAAGACTCTACAGTTGGAAAAATCCCCCCCACATCAGAAATTATCGAAAGAAAAGAAAAGGTTCTAAAAGCAATAGAAGATTTAGGTATTAAATATATCAATTACTCAATTAACGATTTCTTTAGCAAGATTGAAAAGATTGCCAAGGAATTCGAAAAGATTGACAAAAAAGAAAAGGAAAATATGCTTTCTCCACAGTATCGTGAAATAATTAGTCAATGGTATCTAAATGGAAACCAACTTAAACGAATTGATGATATTATTACTTATAGCCAAGAGTATCAAAAGAAAATTATAGAATTAAAGGCACCACTTAAGAAATTGGAAGAACTTACCTCAAACTTTTTAGGAGAAGGAAAAAAAGTTCTACGAACTGAAACCGATGGTGAATTAAAAATAAAGTTGAAGAATGGACATTCAGCAAATATTTATGAATTGTCTTCAGGTGAAAAGCAAATTATTATAATGATTGCTCATTTAATTTTCGAAGAAGCACAGAAGACTTCGGGCATATTTATTATTGATGAGCCTGAACTTTCTTTACATATTGCTTGGCAAGAGATATTTGTTCAGTCAATAATGCAAGCAAGCCCTAACACACAATTTATTCTGGCGACACATTCTCCTTCAATTATTGCTAAAGTTGACAAGGAAAAACATTGCCAAGATTTAAACAAATTTAATTTCTAAATTATGCTTGAATTAAGTGACGAGCCAAAAAGATTGGTATCAACATTTTTGACTTACCGCAACGAAATTGATATTTATACCGAAGATGAATTGAAGGACAAAGAATTTTATAAAGTTCTTTTTAGCAGACTTCTTGAAAATAAAATAAATATAAATGACATAACTCCTTTGGGAGCGAGAAAAAACGTAATAAAAAGATGTGAAACGGAACCGGATAATGGTAGGAAAAAGATATTTATTATTGACGGTGATGTAACTATAATACACGGCAAAAACATTCCAGCTCTTAAAAATCTTTTCGTTTTAGACGCATATTGTATTGAGAATTTTGTTATTGACGAACAAAGCGTTCTTAATTTTATTTACTTGAATTGTGCCTCTAAACCAAAGGAAGAAATTGCGAACGAATTAAAATTTGAAAATTGGTTAAATGGCTATTCCAATAATCTTGTTGACCTTTTTATTCATTTTGGTATAACTGATTTCTTTGGTGGGAAGTTCAAACTATTCAACGCACATAAATTTCACCCGAAGGAAAACTATTCCGAAGAAATAGTAGAACAAGACATTGTAAAATTGAAGGCTGAAATCTTACTTCTTACTACTCAAGAAAACTATGAACTCAAATATGAGGAGCTAAAAAATCAATGGACAAATTGTGTTTCAAGTTTAATGACAATTGTATCAGGTAAGGACTACTTAATTCCTATTTTATTATTTAAAACACAATGCTACAAAAAATCAAAAGCAATGCCGACAGTTGAAGAAGCTAAATTTATGCTCGCTCAAAATTGTAATCTTGACCGACTCTCAAAACTGAAAGAGGCAATTGAAGCACTTTGAACGTAATAAACCAAATTAGGACTGATAGAAGGGCAGCCGATAACAGCACCTATAAAAAATTGGCGGTTCAGTGGTTAAATGAAGTTTTGTTCTTCGTATCAAGTTTAGTGGTGGCAGACAGTTTATTGCTTCGAAATCGCCAACTTCTTATAGCTGCCAAAACGTGTGTGTCTTGAATCAGCAACGCATCTGAGTTGTTGAATGCTATTTAAAAGATGGAAGACAAAAATGTGAAGGATAAATAATGTAGTGGAGCTCAAGCGAAATGAGTGGCCGTGCAACCAAACAAATTTGAGTGGCCTTCCAAAGACGGCTGTCAAGAGCAGTCTTTAAACCACCTGATGCTGCATTAAGAGGAAACTATTTTTGTGGTGAACGATTAGGAAAAACAGGAACACGTATTCCTGTAGGTGCATATATAGGAGCTGAATAAAATGAACTACCTATTAAGCCTCGTAAGCGCAATAGACAGAGCCGAAAACAGATAGCTACGTTTGTATTTGTGATAAGGGTGTAATGGACGACTTGATTGCTGATTACATGGCTCTCGGGGTAAAGGTAGCAGGAACTATATACAGGCTTTTAAATGGAACAAGAGAAATCGATACTGCGCTATTAAATTGTAAAAAGGAGCTAGCCATACAATGGATGTATGAAGTATCGGTGGCAGACCAGCTTGTAGTAGTGATAAAGTTACTGAAAGGTAATGGAGCGAAGAGGCTGGCTAGTTTAACTTTATAAAATGCACAACCGAAAGGGATGATTGATTATTATGAAGTAAAATCACAGCCAATCACCAGGCTAATGGTTTGGCAGGCATACAGGAAAGTTAGAGCCAACAAAGGAAGTGCTGGCATAGATAATATGAGTTGGGAGTATTTAGACAACAATCTAAACACTGAATTATACAAACTATGGAACAGAATGACCTCAGGCAGCTACTTTCCTCAAGCCGTTAAAGAAGTTAGCATTAAGAAAACAGACGGAGGGGAAAGAAAACTAGGAATTCCTACCTTGCTGGACCGTATAGCACAAGAAGTGGTAAAATCATATTTAGAGCCATTAGTAGAACCAATATTTCATCACAGTAGCTTTGGTTATCGACCTAAAAGAAGCAGTCATGATGCAATTGCTCAATCGTGCAAGAATTGTTTCGGACATGATTTTGTGATAGATCTAGACATCAAAAGTTTCTTCGACATGATGGATCATGAATTGATGATAAAATCAGTTGCTAACTATTGCAAAGAAAAATGGGTAATACTATACATCACTAGATGGTTAAAAGCAGGTATAGTGCAAAAAGAGGTTGGCTACGTAGATAGGTTAACAGGTACTCCGCAAGGCGGCGTAATAAGCCCTTTAATAGCCAATTTGTTTATGCATATTAGTTTTGATAAATGGATGGATAAATATCATTCAGAAAAGCCATTCGAACGTTATGCAGATGATATAGTGGTGCATTGCAAAACAGAGAAACAAGCGCTATTTATGTTAAGACAAATAGAGCAACGCTTGACAAAACGCAAACTAGAGTTGCATCCCATTAAAACAAAAATTGTTAACTTACGAGGATCTGCAGTTGCAAACTATAGTAAGTCTTACGACTTTCTTGGGTTTACAATACAACCTCACTGGTGCAAGATTAAGGGCAAAGGGATGCTACTTCCAAGTATTTTTATAAGCAAGAAATCTGAAAAGCGAATATTGTACAAATTTAAATCTATGCAAATACACAAACGGCGCAAACCAATAGAATTGCTAGCAAAAGAATTACGGCCAATTGTTCAAGGCATCATCAACTATTATGGTAAATTTTCGACAGGACATCTAAGATTTTTGTGCCATCAAATAAATGTGCGCTTACTTAAATGGGTGAAATGGGAAAAGGGACTATACAAGATGAAAGCTTTACAATGGCTAAGAGGAAAATTTCAATCCAACCGAAAACTTTTCCCACACTGGTTATTGGTAAATCCATAACTAATAAATACATTCGTGATTGAACTAGAAGAGCCGTGTGAAGGGAGACTTTCAAGCACGGTTCCGTGGGAACGGAAGGGTGAAACTCCCTTGCGTGACCCGATTAGGGAGCAATATGTGATGGTCTACACAAAAGACCTTTTTTTATTTGGAGATGGTTGTCTGATTAGTTAACTTTGTGCTGTGAGTTTCGAACGACAAGTAATAGCTTATAAAAAATATTTTCTAGACTTTTATAAGGAACAGTCTGGTAACGTTCAGGCGAAAATTGAGTGGACGTTGGAGTTAATAAGGGTAAATAAACAGATTCCTGAGAAATATTTTAAACATATGGCCGGGACGAAAGGACTCTATGAAGTTAGAGTTGAAGTCGGAAGTAATATTTTTAGAATTTTTGCATTCTTCGATAAAGGGAATTTGGTTGTATTAGGGAACGCTTTTCAAAAGAAAACTCAAAAGACCCCTAAACTTGAAATTGAAAAGGCACTTAAAATAATGGAGGAATATAATTATGAAAAAAATAGCAAGTAAAAATATCACGACCTTAGACGAGATTCTTGACAAGAAATACGGAAAGAAAGGCGCTCCGAAACGTGAAAAATGGGAACAAGAGTTTGAAGCATTTCGACTCGGTGCATTACTTGAAGAAGCGCGCTTGAAAATGGGTTTAACACAAGAGGAACTCGCTGAAAAATGTGGAACAAATAAATCATATATTTCCCGCATCGAGAATAATGCATCAGACATAAGACTTTCCACACTTATGAAAATTATTCAGCAAGGCCTCGGTGGTCATTTAAAGCTAACACTTCAACTTTAGTTTAAAAATAGCACATACCCGTAGCATCGATTTTACATATTGGCGAGCTAATCGCTTCGTATGAAACTAATCAGTAAATTTGAATGCTGTGTTTAGTAGTAGACCTATTCCTAAAACACGCCACTATGCAAAGCCCAGTTCGTTCGGCGTAATAAAAAAACGAAACCCGAGAAATAGTTTGAGTATATACTATTAATATATACCTTTGTAGAAAATAGCATTATGAAAACTCTATCTTTAAAACTTGACGACAAGATTTTTGACGAGGCCGAGGAAATGACCTCGAAACTGAAACTCGCTAGAAACCGTTATATTAACGAGGCAGTTAATATATACAACCTGTTTAATAAAAAGAAACTTCTTAAAAATCAATTAATAAAAGAGTCCAAACTAACAAGTAAAGACTCCATGGATGTTCTGCGTGAATTTGAAAAATTAATAGATGGAGATTAAGCAGTTTGATATTTGGCTTGCTGATCTAAATCCAGCTCGCGGAACAGAACCAGGAAAAACAAGACCCGTTGTAGTGGTTCAGACAAACTTACTTAATGAAATGCATCCATCTACAATAATTTGCCCGATTGCTTCAAAAGTAAATAATGAAATTTTATTGTTGAGAGTTCATTTAAAGAAAAATCAGCTCGATAAACCAAGCGATATTCTTATTGATCAAATACGATCTATAGATAACAAAAGGTTGCTCAAGAGGCTTGGGAAATTAACAAAAGAGCAAGCTCAAACGCTAAAAACAAATATTAGAATTGTTCTAGACATTTAAACACATGCCCTAACATCATTTATAGCAGATGCCCTTCGGGACATACACCATACACTTACCGTTCAATACCATTAAAATGAATTCAAACATAATCTATATAAAAAATATGGTTTGCCCACGTTGCATCGACGTGGTAAGAGATATTTGTGAAGAATTAAACATCTCTATAAAGAAAATTCAATTAGGTAAAATAGAAAGTACTTCAGAAATAAGTGATAATTTAAAATCTAAACTAAGTGATTACTTAACAGAAAGAGGATTCGAATTACTTCAAGATAAAAATCAAAAAATTATTGAAGAAATTAAAACGATAATCGTAACACAAATACACCATTCTAAAGAACAGTTAGCCATTAACTTTTCGGCGCACCTTTCTGAAAAATTACATCAAGAATATTCATCACTTAGCCGTCTCTTTTCATCTGTAGAGGGAATAACCATTGAACGATTTATTCTCAAGCAAAAGATTGAACGGGTAAAAGAACTCCTCTTTTATAAAGAATACACGCTGTCAGAAATTGCATTTCAAATGGACTACAGCAGTGTTGCGCATCTATCCGCTCAATTTAAAAAAGAAACAGGAATGTCTCCTTCTGAATTCAAGAAATTGAAAGGCCCCAATCATCAAGCATTAGATTCCCTTTAAACGAGAGTTCTACTAAGGACTCAATAAATGGAGCTGGAAAATTTATTGTTGGTTTTCATGATTTTTAAACGTTGGTATTGGCGCGGCTGTAGTCTACGAAAAGAACAAACTTCCAGTTTCGTGGAAACGAGGTGTAAGGCTTTTGCGTGTAAAACGAAAGCTGGAGGTTGGTGTTCGTGTTCGCTTTTTCTTTCTTCCTTTCTTTTGGAGAATCAAAAGAAAGGAAAATAATAATGAAGACTCGATTCATAGTTTAATTGAACGATCTTTTATAATCGAACTCAGGTTTTAATCAATCCATTTTAGCAAAATCAAAATTATATAACTAATAGTCATAATTCTATAATAGGTTTTGCAAGTAGTACCTATACTTTTGTTATAATAAAAAGATATAACATGAAAGAACAATATAAAATAGCGGGAATGACCTGTGCAGCATGTGCAGTAAGCGTAGAATCTTACTTAAAACCGCTGGAAGGTATTATTGCAGTTACCGTTAATTACCCCAATCAATCTGTTGCGTTAGAATACGATAAAAACAAAATTTCTCTTGAAACAATTCGTCAAAAAATTAAAGAAATAGGGTATACACTTCTTATAGGAACAAGCGAAGACACTAAAAAAGCATTTGAGAAATTAGAAGAAAAAAGATTGACTTCGCTTAAATCGAAATTAATTTTCTCTGCCATTTTCTCTATCCCTATTTTTATTATGGCCATGTTTTTTATGGGAAAAATACCTTATGAAAATTGGATCATGATGGCACTTTCAATCCCAGTATTATTTTGGAGTGGTGCGGAATTTTATACCATTGCTTGGAAAAAACTAAAACATTTTTCCGCCAATATGGATACGCTCGTGGCACTGAGTACAGGAATTGCATTTTTATTTAGTGTGTTTAATACAGTGTACCCTCAGTACTTTTTAAGTAAAGGACTCATGCCTCATGTTTATTATGAATCGGCGGTTATTATTATAACATTAATTTTATTAGGGCGCTTTTTTGAGGAAAAAGCAAAAAGCAAAACATCTTCCGCAATTAAAAAACTAATGGGTTTAAAACCTAAAATGGTAACGGCCATTAGAAATGGAGAAGAACAGGTTATATCTTATGATGAAATTCTGAAAGGTGAATTAATTATCCTAAAGCCTGGAGACAAAGTACCAGTAGATGGCAAAGTAAAAAAAGGAACCTCTTTTATTGATGAGAGTATGATTTCTGGCGAACCTATTCCTGTTGAAAAAATAGCAGGAAGTAATGTATTTGCGGGTACCATCAATCAAAAAGGGTCATTACGAATTATCGCTAATAAAATTGGTAATGAAACGTTGCTTTCTCAAATTATTAAATTAGTTGAACAGGCACAATCTAGCAAACCTGCTATTCAAAAAATGGCAGATAAAGTGGCTGGCATATTTGTTCCTGTGGTGATAGGATTGTCGATAGTAACATTTATATTATGGTACTTTCTAGGGCCAGAACCACCACTAACGTATGCTTTACTTACGCTCATTACGGTTTTAATTATTGCTTGTCCTTGTGCATTGGGCTTAGCTACACCAACAGCCCTGATGGTAGGAATTGGAAAAGGAGCTGAACACGGAATTCTTATTAAAGATGCACAGGCGCTTGAGACGGCTTATAAAATAGACACCTTAATTCTTGATAAAACAGGTACCATAACAGAAGGCAAACCACAAGTTACCGACTTGATATGGGATAAAAACACAGAATCAATAGAGGTTCAAAAAATTGTATTAGCTATAGAATCTGAATCGGAACATCCAATTGCAGAAGCCATTGTACAATACTTAAAAAAAATAGGTACTGAAAGCGTTGCTATTGAGTCGTTTCAGAGTATTACGGGTTTAGGAGCGGAAGCAAAAGTTGAAAACAGATTGTATAGAATTGGTAATGAAAGCCTCATGCTTCAAAATAAGATTACTTTTCCAAATGACCTAGCTTCACAGGCGAACGACTTAAAATTAGAAGCAAAAACAGTTGTTTATGTAGGTGATGAAAATGCAGTGGTAGGTATTATTGCTGTGGCGGATAAAGTAAAAGAAACAACCATTGCGGCGATTCAGAAATTACAACAAATGGGCATAGAAATATACATGCTAACTGGCGACAATGAGCAAACCGCTAAAGCAATTGCAACTAAAGTGGGCATTAAACATTTTAAAGCCAATGTAATGCCAGCCGACAAAGGCGCATTTGTTAAGCAATTACAAGAGCAAGGTAAAATAGTTGCCATGGCAGGCGATGGAATAAATGATTCACATGCCTTGGCTCAGGCAGATGTAGGAATAGCGATGGGAAGCGGAACAGATATTGCAATGGAAAGTGCAGGCATTACCTTAATGCATTCTGATTTAAAACAGATTTCCAAAGCCATTCAACTGTCTAAAGCAACGATGCAAACCATAAAACAAAATTTATTTTGGGCATTTATTTACAACCTTATCGCCATTCCTATTGCAGCAGGAGTGCTATATCCAATCAATGGGTTTTTATTAAACCCAATGATTGCAGGGGCGGCCATGTCAATGAGTTCAATATCAGTATTAACAAATAGTTTAAGACTAAAAAAACGAAAATTATGAAAACATTAAAATTTAAAACAAACATTAACTGTGGCGGATGCATAAAATCAGTTACTCCTTTTTTAAACGAATTAGAGAATATTGATACTTGGAAAGTGGACACAGCAAATCCTGATAAAATTCTGGAAGTTGAATTAGAGGACAACAATAAAGAAAGTATTATTGATGCTGTAAAAAAAGCAGGATTTGAAATTGAAGAGATTCAATAAGAAAATTAAAGACAATTTATAATAATCAAAATCTATAAAAATGAAATCATTAAACTCTATATTGGTATTGCTTTTCGTGCTATCAATAACCTTGTGCAATGCGCAAATAAAAAATTCGAAGACCGAAACAATAAAAATATTCGGTAACTGCGAAATGTGTAAAAGCACCATTGAAAAAGCAGGAAATAAAAAGAAAGAAGCTAGCGTGCAATGGAATAAAGATACCAAAATGGCGATCATTTCTTACGACAGTTTAAAAACTTCAAAAAGCGAAATATTAAAAAGAGTAGCACTTGTGGGTTACGACAATGAATTGTTTATGTCGCCAGATGATACGTATGCGAATCTTCCCGGTTGTTGCCAATATAAAAGGACAAAAAAACAAATCGTTACAACGGAAGCGTCAGTAGGGGAATTGGCAGAAAACCATTCAGAACAAACAACATCTAAAATACTGGAAACACCAAAAGCACAAACCGAAACAAATAAACAAAATGAGCTAACACTTGTGTTCAAAAATTATTTTGAAGTAAAAAATGCGTTAGTACAATCAGATGGAAATTTAACATCAACAAAAGCAAACGAACTTTTAAAATCGTTAGAAAAAGTAAAAATGAACGAGCTAGCAACTGAAGTGCACATGGTTTGGATGGAAGTAATGAACGACTTAAAAGCAGATGCTAAAAAAATGGCAGAAAGCAAAGAGCTTAGTTCGCAACGAAAGAACTTTATTACACTTTCAAAAAATATGTACACCTTGCTTAAAATTGCCAACTATGAACAACCCGTTTACTATCAATTTTGCCCAATGGCAAATGATGGGAAGGGTGCAAATTGGTTAAGCACAGAAAACACAATTAAGAATCCATATTACGGCTCAGCAATGCTTTCTTGTGGTAACACAGTAGAAACCATTAAATAATAAGGATGTGAAAAAACATATAAATAGATTAGTAATAGTTATAGGAATATTATCAGCAACTGCGGTGTTTTCTCAAAACGTAGTGCATTACGATTTAACGGTAACAGATACCATTGTCAATTTTTCAGGAAAAGAAAAACATGCAATTGCTGTAAACGGACAAATACCAATGCCCACGTTAACCTTTACCGAAGGCGATACTGCCGAAATTGTGGTGCACAACAAACTGAAAGAAGGCACCACCTTGCATTGGCATGGCGTGTATGTTCCTAATAAAGAAGATGGCGTACCGTATTTAACCCAAATGCCTATTAAACCTAACGAAACATTCACGTATCGTTTCCCTATTATTCAAAATGGAACCCATTGGTATCATAGCCATAAGGGAATGCAGGAGCAATTAGGAATGTACGGTTCATTAATTTTAAAAAAGAAAAAAGACGATCCCACTTTTAGAAAAGGAATTGATGATTTACCACAAGTGCCAATTATTTTAAGTGAATGGACAGATATAAAACCCAAAACGGTGCACCGCATGTTGCACAATGCCAACGATTGGGGAGGCATAAAAAAAGGCACGGTTCAAAGTTATTCCGAAGCTATAAAAGCAAAACATTTTAAAACCAAATTAATAAACGAATGGAAACGAATGTTGGCAATGGATGTGAGTGATGTGTATTATGATAAATTTTTAATTAACGGAAAAAATCAAAGTCAATTATCGCAATTTAAAGGTGGCGATAAAATTAGACTTCGCATAGCAAACGGTGGCGCCTCCTCTTATTTCTGGTTAAATTGGGCGGGAGGAAAAATTACGGTTGTTGCCAATGATGGAAATGATGTGGTACCAGTAGAAGTAGATCGATTACTTATTGGCGTTTCAGAAACGTATGATGTGGTAGTTACTATTCCGAATGATGGTTTAGCGTACGAGTTTTTAGCAACGCCAGAAGATCGTACAAAAGCAGCTTCCATTTATTTAGGAAAAGGAACAGTTCAACTTAAAAGCAGAATGCCCAAACTCAACTATTTTGAAGGCATGAAAATGATGAACTACATGATGAATATGGATGGTTCTATGGACGATATGGGAATGAGTATGTCGTATCAAAAAATGGATATGAATACAGTAATGTATCCTGAAATTACGGGGAGCTCAACAAAGAAAACGGATAAAATGAAAATGGACGATTCAATGAATCACTCCATGAAAGCTGCCCAAGATATAGTGACGTTGAATTACGGAATGTTGAAATCTCCAACACCTACAAATTTACCCAAAGACGCTCCCGTTCACGAACTCCGTTTTGAACTCACTGGAAATATGAATCGCTATGTTTGGAGTATGGATAATAAAGTGCTTTCAGA
>JBDTFR010000023.1:0-14963 GCA_039937835.1 Bacteroidia bacterium
GTAATAGCAGTTCCTAATGTGGTACTAGTACCTGCAATTACTAAATTATAAAAGCCTTCGCTCCCCAATTTAGTAATGGTTTGGTTTACACCATTCAACGTAACAGTTTTAGTATTGGCGGTAAAAGCACCATTGTCAATCCAGTTACCCCCAACAGTAAGATCAGAGGTGTTAACATTCAAAGTAGTACTGGCGTTAATAGTTAAATCATTGGCAACGGTAGTATTGGCCGATAAATATTTGGTACCAGTGCCTCCAACAATTAAGTTGTAAAATCCACTAGTAGTAGTAGGAATGTAATTAGCATTTGCTGTTACCGTGTTATTGGTAGCGCTTGCGTCCATGGCAAAATTCGTAGCACCTCCGCTACTAAGCACAAAATTAGCATTATTGCCGTTTATAAATGCAACACCTGCTGCGCTGTTGTTTTTGAATAATACTCGTGTAGTTAACGTACCTAAATTAGTAAGGGTGATGTTGGATAGCTGAAGCTGCACTACTCCGTTTGATTTGTCTATCACAGAACCCGCCGTAATCGTATAATTTTTATAAAAGTAGTATGTTAAAATAGGGGAAGTAGTACCATTAACAGTAATCGTGTTGTTTATGGATCCTCTAAATAGAAGATATCCGTTAGTTGCTGATTCAGTGCCACTAGCAGAAAGGTTATAATTACCGTATACATTCAAATATACATTCGATGTCCAATTAATAGTACCATTTACTATTAAGTTATTGCAATACCTATCACCAGCAATACCAATGGTGTTTCCAGCCGAAATAGTAACATTATCACCAATACTAGGAGTGCCATTGGGTGTCCAATTGGTTGGTGTTCCCCAATCACCACTATTATTAGAAACGTAATCTACTGCATTTGCTTTTATACATATTAATAAATTTAAAACTGTAAAGAGTATTGTTAGCTTCAGGTAGTTTGTTTTCATATTACTAATATATTTTTTTAAGGTACAAATGTATAAATATTTAATCTTCTATAATAGATTTATTAAAGCAGCCAACTATTATTATAACCAAAAGTAGTTAGCTACTAATATATTATAAATTTAATGATACGTCTTTTTTTTGAATTAGTTCTTAAAATTAACAGAAGGAGATGTAGATATAAATTATATAACAGCTTCCTGAAATTAATAATTTTATATCTTTGCATAAAATATGCCAACTAAAACAGCATCTATTATAGACCTTGAGGATATTAAATCCTTAATGCGTATTCTTTCTAAAAATTGGTATGTATTACTGGTGTCGCTTGTGTTTTTTTATGCCATCTATTACGTTTACTCCTACCGTTTAACAAATGTGTATGCTGCCAAATCGCAAATTTTATTAGAAGCAAATGATCAACAATTAAATGAACAAAGTTTAATTTCTGAAAGTTTTGGCTATGGTTATTGGAATCAGGCCAGTATCGATAATGCTACCCAAATTCGTATTCTTAAATCATACGATTTGGTAGAAAAAGCAGTAATCCGAATGGATTTAATGGTGTCTTATTTTATTGTAGGTAGAGTTAAAACTACAGAGGCCTATAAAGGAATGCCTTTTCAAGTGTTTGTAGATAAAATAAACCCAAACTTGTTAGAGCAGCAAATTGAGTTTAAAATTACTGGAATAAATACCTATCAACTAAAAATAAAAAAAGACAATGAGGAGGTCTTGAAAAATGGAGTATTTGACCAACCCTTTATTGATCCCGATCTTAAAATCACCGTAAAGAACAATAATGTTACGAAAGAAAATGTAGCGGAGTTTATGAATATGAACTATCTTATTCAAATGCATAGTTTATCAACTGTTGTAAACGGTTTTCAGTACGCAATGAGCGTTGAAATACCCGAAATGACTAGTATTTTAGAAGTAACAGTAGAAGATGTATTACCCGAAAGAGCCAAAGATTTTTTAGATACATTATCTACCGTTTATATAGAAAACAGTATTAAAAGTCGGTTAGATTTAAATGCCAACACCTTAAAATACATTGATAAACAAATGGATGAGCTTTCGGAGGTATTAACTCATATAGAAGACACCATGCAAGGTTATAAAGAAAAAAAACATATTTTAGATTTAGGGAAAGAGGAAGATGATTATTTTAAAAAGATGAGTCAATACGATGACGTTAAATCAAAGTTAAATTTACAAATCGCTTCGCTAAATTCTTTAGAAAGTTATATTATTGAGGATAAAGATCCCCAGTTTTTACCTCCTGCTATTTATATTGTAAACGATGATGCTTTTTTAAAACAAAGTACTACAGAATTATATGTCCTTCAAATTAAAATGAATGAAAATTTAAGTACAGTTACGGGTACTAATTACGCCATTACCGAAAGTCAACAAAAAGTAGAAAAAATGAAAAAAAACCTATTGATTTATATTGATAACTCACGTAGGGCATTGCAACAAAATATAGAAGATATAAACAAACAAATTGAATTTTATGTGGCAGGTATAAAAACAATACCTCAAAAACAGCGAGACTTGTTAGGTATTCAACGTAATTTTGAGGTCAATCAAAAAATGTATTTATTTTTATTGGAGAAAAAATCAAACAATATTATTGGTCGTGCTGCCATTTTGCCCAATACCAAGATCATTGAAGCAGCGCGTTCTATGGGAGTTATAAAACCAAACAAAGAAAAAATACTCTATTCATTTTTAGGTATTGCATTGGTCCTTGCTTCTATCATTATTTTTATTCGTACTAATTTTTATGCGAGAGTAGAAAGCATTGATGAGCTTAAATCAAAAACAACCTATCCCGTGTTGGGTGAGATATTACAATCAGATGAAGCAGCAAACGTTCCAATAATGGTTCATAAAGAAAGCAAATCTAATATAGCAGAATCATTCAGAGCCCTGCGCGCCAACTTACAATATTATACGCCTAATATTAACGGCGGTAAAACTATTTTAATTTCCTCTCAAAATGCAGGGGAAGGTAAAACATTTACCTCTATTAATTTAGCAGCTATATTGGCAAAAGCAGACAAAAGAGTATTGTTATTAGAGCTAGATTTGCATAAGCCAAAAGTGCAAAAAGCGTTGAATATGGTTTCAGATAAAGGAATTAGCAGCATTGTAATTGGTATCGATACCGTTGAAAATTGTATAAAACCTACCGAAGTAGAAAACATGTATGTATTACTTTCTGGTCCAACGCCCCCTAATCCATCTGAAATGATTTTATCAGAAAAATTAACAGAGATTATGGAATTTGCAAAATCAAACTTTGATTATGTCATTATTGACACCCCTCCTGTAAGTTTAATTTCGGATGCTTTGGTGTTAATGAAATTCTCAGATATTAATTTATTTGTTATTAATACAAAATTCCCTTCCAAGGCTTCCATAACAAATGCACATGAAATAGCTCATTTAAATAAAAAGGGAAATTTTGCCTTTGTTTTAAATGGGGTAAAGCGTAAGTTCTCCAAATACTATTATAATAAATATGGTTACGGTTATGGTTATAGTGCTGCGCAAAAAAAATCATAATTTTTTTCATTTATATTTCTTACCATTCTCTATTAATTATTTTTTTTAATCATATAATTGAGTAGTTTTGTTACTCAATAATGATAGAAACCCTCGTATCTTCTAAAACCAGAATTAAATTATTAATGAAGTTTTTTATTAATAGTAAAAATACCGCCTATTTAAGGAGCTTAGAAGAAGAGTTTGGCGAGTCTACCAATGGTATACGATTGGAATTAAACAAATTTGAAAAAGCAGGTTTTTTAGAATCTTTTGTAGAGGGGAATAAAAAATTATTTACAGCCAATAAAAAACACCCTTTATTTAATGAACTCAATAAAATTATTTTAAAAATTACGGGTGTAGAATATGTAATTGATTACGTATTGCAACGTATTGGCGATTTAGAAAAGGTTTATTTAATTGGTAAATTAGCCAATGGGATAGATACCAACCTGATTGATTTAGTTTTAGTAGGAAACGAATTAAATAAACCGTTTTTATTAGAACAGATTGAAAAGGCAGAAAAAAAAATAAATAAAAAAATACGTTACATACATTATACATCAAAAGAATTTACCTTGAATAAGATTAAAGAAGAAGGGATGCACCCTCTTCTTTTGTGGAGTAGATAATCCGTTGAGCGTATTTTCATTAAACCATTGAAAAAAAATAGAACCTTTTTGAATTTTATTTATTGAATAAATAAACATTGGTATTAGTGCGGTTGATGTACATGGAATTGTGAATCGCCAGTTTCGTGGCGATAAGGAGTGAGGCTTTTAAATGAAAAAATAAAGTTGAAGGTTAGTTTTTGTTATTGCCTTTTCTTTGTTACACCTTTCTTTTTGAGAATCAAAAGAAAGTAAATTTTTATTGAAGGTTTAATTTATTCGATACTAATAAATTTTTTTGTAATCAAAATCATATTTTAATCAACTGCGGATAAAAATTCGCTGCCTATAATTTTAATTACCCACTTAGTAAAATGTAACTGAGGAGGCGAAGCTGTAAAAGAACATGAATGTTTGGAATGTGATCTATGTTTCTTCCCGTCAAGAAAAAAAAATCCAAGCAAGGCTTACGGAGATGGGGGTAGAGACTTATGTTCCATTGAAAAAAGTATTACGCCAGTGGAGTGATCGAAAAAAGTGGGTAACTATTCCCCTAATTACTGGATATGTTTTTGTTCAGGCTACTGAACTTAAAAAAGAGGTGATCTTACAAACGTCTGGTGTGGTATCTTTTGTAAGATTTAATGGAAAAATTGCTGCGGTTAAACAAGCAGAAATTGATACGCTAAAAAGTATTGAAAAGTTTGGTTACGAAATTGATGTTGCAACAGATGACGTTAATACTGGAGATGAATTAATGATTTTTCAGGGCCCTTTAAAAGGCTTGCTGGTTAAAGTGGTAGAAGTAACGAATGATAATTCAATTTGTGTTTTTTTATTGAAAAATGTGGGTCATAGCTTTAAAATAAAATTACCCCGAGCTATTTTAAAAAAGATAGAAGAATATGATCGTTATTGTTGATTATGGTATTGGAAATTTAGCTTCTGTTTTAAATATGTTTAAAAAAATAGGAAGTAAAAATGTGGTCATTTCTGGGAATAAGGAAACCATTGCAAATGCCTCTAAATTATTATTACCTGGCGTTGGCGCATTTGATGCAGGTATGAACAATTTAGAAAAATCGGGATTAATACCCTTGTTAAATAAAAAAGCATTGGAAGAAAAAGTCCCAGTGCTTGGAATTTGTTTAGGTATGCAATTGCTTACAAAACGAAGCGACGAAGGAGTTAAACCAGGGTTGAGTTGGATAGATGGCGAAACAGTTAAATTTAATTTTGATCCCGAATTGAAATTAAAAATTCCTCATATTGGCTGGAATTATATTAACGTGCAAAAACCAAATCCTTTAATTGATTTAGAATCTAAAAATCGTTTTTATTTTGTACATTCTTATTATGTAAAATGCCATGATAAAAATCAATCGATAGCAACCAGTAATTTTGGTATTGATTTTACATGTATGGTAAATAAAGAAAATATTTTTGGGGTGCAGTTTCACCCAGAAAAAAGCTTAAAATTTGGAATGAAATTATTAGAAAATTTTTCGAAACTTTAATGGCTCTTAAACGCATTATCCCTTGCTTGTTATATGATGGAAGCGGTTTAGTTAAGACTGTGAAATTTAAAAAGGCCTCCTATATTGGTGATCCCATTAATGCCATTAAAATATTTAATGATAAAGAAGTGGATGAATTAATTTTTATCGACATCAATGCTTCGAAACAAAAGCGCAAAATAAATTTTAATAAAATTGCGGAGATGACAAGTGAAGCATTTATGCCGTTTGCATACGGTGGAGGTGTTAAACAATTGGGAGATTTTGAAAAATTATATGAAATAGGGGTAGAAAAGGTAATTATAAATTCCTTAATTCAAGAAAATCCTAATTTGATAAAACAAGTGATTTCCCAATATGGATCGCAAGCCGTCATTGCTTGTATCGATTATAAAACGAATTTATTTGGTAAAAAAGTACCCTTTTCGTATATCGGCAATAAAATAAAATATACCCTTACCGAGTACGCTAGTTATTTAGCCAATGAAATTGGTGTAGGCGAGTTAATGCTCTACAGTGTTGATAGAGATGGAACTTGGGAAGGGTATGATATGGAAATTACAGAACAATTATTAAATTCAGTGGAGATACCAATCATTGCTTGCGGAGGTTGTGGAAGCATAAACGATCTTAAACAAATACTATATAAATCAAATGCTAATGCTGCAGCAATTGGCAGCATGGCGGTATATAATAAAAAAGGAATGGGCGTATTAATTAATTTTCCCAATAGAGAAGAAGTAATAACAGAAAATTAAAAAAGTATAAACGGGATACGAGCTATTGATGAAAATGATTTTTGTTATTAAATTAAAGCACTCAATAATTTTTCAAGAGCCTCTAAAGAAGATGCAAATTCACAACACTAGAATTAAAATATGGAGGAGTTTATAAAATATCTTGGAGCTAGGAGTTTTGTAAAGCCAGATAAACTATTTTACAATACGGAGATTTCTCAAAATGCACTCCACCTAACATTGAAAGATGTGAATTACCATGATGATACTATTTTAGTGCACGAACTAATTGAAAGAATTACCACTAATCAGAATGAGTTGATTATTTTCCTTTATCGTTTTGGCAATACCATTTACAATATAGATAGTTCGAGTATATCGCTTAAGGTAATTCATTTTTTAATGAAAGATCTTTGTGCTTGTGAAATATACTATTCAAATCAAATAGGGGAGGGGTTTTACGTTGTTCATGGAGAAGGTACTGTTATTGGCTCTAGGAATAAAATAGGAAAAGGGTTTAAAGTTTACCAAAATTGCACGATTGGTCACCGAAATAAAAATGGTTCAGGAAACATTATTAAAGATGATATTGTTTGTTATGCGGGTGTAAAAATTCTTGGTGAAAACGAAATTGGAAGCAACACCGTTATTGGAGCAAATACGGTGATCACCAAAAATATTCCTGAAAATAGCGTAGTGTATGGTAATCCGCTAATTATCAAAAATAAAAAATCAACAACTAACATTGTATAAAAGTAATAAACGTGAAAGTAGTAAATTTAAGGTTAGCGCATTTAATAAATTTTGTGTTAACTCGCAGTAAATTTTTTTTAAAATTGCTACCTCTTTTATAATTAAATTATAGGTTGTAGTGCAATTGTAAACATTCAATACATTTAAAAAAATATAAAAATTAAAGCCGTGTTTTAGCAATTTGCAAAATAGCGAAGGATAGCAAGAAATGCTATTTAAGAGTAACGCTACTAACAGTGAAGAAGTAATAAAAAAATTAAAAGTATATAAGCAGCATGATAGATATGGATGAAAAATGGGATTTGGTAATTAAGCCAAAAAATTCATTATTTAGTTTTGATATTAAAGGTTTATGGAAATACAGAGATTTATTGTTTTTATTTGTAAGACGTGATTTTATTTCTACTTATAAACAAACTATTTTGGGGCCTATTTGGTTTTTGATTCAACCCATATTAACCACCGCTACCTTTTTTGTGATTTTTGGTAACATTGCCAAAATACCTACCGATGGTATTCCTCCCATTTTATTTTACATGTCGGGAATTGTCATGTGGACTTACTTTGCAGATTGTTTAACAAAAACCTCCGAAACCTTTACTGCGAACACGCATATTTTTGGTAAAGTGTATTTTCCGAGGTTAATTGTTCCACTCTCTTTGGTCGTATCTAGTTTGGTAAAATTGGGTATTCAACTTGTACTTTTTGCAGCTGTTTGGCTCTTTTTTTATGCAAAGGGTGCAAATATTGTTATGAATACCACTGTAATATGGTTACCGTTTTTATTATTATTAATGGCCGGCTATGGCTTGGCGTTTGGTATCATCATCTCTTCCCTTACCACGAAGTATCGCGATTTTAAATTTCTAGTGGGCTTTGGTGTGCAATTACTCATGTACGCTTCTCCTGTGGTTTATCCTTTATCTAGCGTTCCTGAAAAATATAAATGGATATTATTAATGAATCCAATGACCTCGATCATCGAAACTTTTAAATATAGTTTTTTAGGCGTGGGAGAATACAATCCTATTTATTTATTAAATAGTTTTGTAGTTTTAATTATTGTGCTGCTAATAAGCATTATCTTATTTAATAAGGTAGAGAAAAGTTTTATGGATACGGTATAGCGTGATTTTACTTAGGGTAAATTAAATAATTTAAACAGATAAGAAACAAGTATAATTAATGAATGGCTGCAAGCGATGAGCAATAATAATTTTGTAATAAAAGTAGAAAATTTAGGCAAACAATATCGCTTAGGTCAAGTTGGTACGGGCACCATATCGCATGATTTAAACCGCGTATGGCATAAGATAAGGGGTAAAGAAGATCCTTATTTGAAAGTAGGCGATGTGAATGATCGTTCAGCAAAGGGCGGAAGTGATTTAGTGTGGGCACTAAAGAACATCAATTTTGAAGTAAAGCAGGGAGAAGTATTGGGTATCATTGGTAAAAATGGCGCCGGTAAATCCACCTTATTAAAATTATTATCACAAATTACGGCACCTACCATCGGTGATATAAAAATTAAGGGAAGAATTGCAGCACTTTTAGAAGTGGGTACGGGTTTTCATCCAGAACTTAGCGGCAGAGAAAATGTATTTTTAAACGGAGCTATTTTAGGAATGAGCAAACAGGAAATAAGAAGTAAATTTGATGAAATTGTTGATTTTAGTGGTGTAGAAAAATACATTGATACTCCCGTTAAGCGCTATTCTTCAGGTATGATGGTGCGCCTTGGCTTTGCGGTGGCAGCCCATTTAGAACCAGAAATTTTAATTGTTGATGAGGTGTTGGCAGTAGGCGATGCAGAATTTCAAGACAAGTGCATTGGCAAAATGAAAAATGTAAGCAGTCAAGGAAGGACCATTTTATTTGTTAGCCATAACCTTGCCACCATGAAAGCATTGTGTACAAAAGGTTTGCTTTTAGAAAAAGGAGGTGTGGTGTGTGAAGGAAAAATGAATGAAGTAATTGAACGCTACATAGCCAATGTAATAAAGGCCTCGCAGGAAGGAAACATACCAGAAAATGCATCGGTTTGTAATACGGGAATTGCAAAATTCAAACGCATTAACCTTAAAGATACAAAAGGTTCTTTAATAAGTGATATACCTTACTTATCTCCCATTGTTTTAGAAATGGAATTACTTTCAACGATGAACCTTCCAGAAAATACCTTATTGGATGTTAGAATTAGTACCCTCGATGGAATTGAGCTGGTTCATACCATGAATAAGTATAATCCGCTTGATCAATCTCAAATTAATAAAGGCAGCAATATTATCAGGTGTGAGATAGAGAATTATCTACAGCCTGGAAAATATTCGTTAAGCATAGGTATACACCAAAATGAAGGTGCAACTATTGAGTTTGTTCAGAATATTATGGATATTAATGTATTGAACATTACGAGTGATGATAAAAAAGATTATTTGTTTGATTTCAGATTGGCGTATGTTCGTTTTAATTCTAAATGGAGTGTAAAAAATTAAATGATGAGTATGAAATTTATCCCATTGGCTTCACCTGCTATAAATGCAGAAGATATAAAAGCGGTTACAGATGTTCTTAGCACAGGAATGCTGGTACAAGGTATTCATGTGGCTGCATTAGAAAACAACATCGGCTCTTTTATACAGGCAAAGGAAGTTGCTGCACTCACAAACGGAACAGCCACATTACATCTAGCATTAGTTGCTTTAGGCATTGGTAAAGGCGATGAAGTAATTGTTCCAGCATTTTCGTATATCGCTACAGCAAATGTAGTGGAATTGGTGGGGGCTAAACCGATTTTTGTAGATATTGATTTAAACACTTTTAATATTGATACAACTAAAATTGAAGCGGCGATCACTGCTAATACCAAGGCCATTATACCCGTTCATGAGTTTGGCTTGGCTTGCGATATAGCTGCCGTAATGGTGATTGCAAACAAACACAATTTATTTGTCATTGAAGATGCCGCCTGTGCATTAGGTGCAAAACAAAACAATAAATTTGTAGGTACATTTGGTACCTTCGGTTCTTTTTCCTTACATCCCCGTAAAGCAATATCATGCGGAGAAGGGGGATTATTGACTACCAACGATATTTTATTAGCAAATAAAATAAAAATTCTTCGTAATCATGGTATAGAAATGATTGACGATAAAATGGAATTTGTGTTGCCTGGTTTTAATTATCGCTTAACTGATTTTCAAGCCGCACTGGTTGTTTCTCAGTTAAAACGATTGCCTAAAATATTAACATACAAACAAGAATTGGCGACGATCTATATGGATAAAATTACCAATCCAAACATACAACTACCAGTAGTACCCCATGATAGAAACCATACTTGGCAAACGTTTCATGTATTGCTGAATAATAAACTAGATCGGGATAAAGCTATTGAAACTTTAAAATTAAAAAATATTGGAAGTAATTATGGCGCACAATGTATGCCAGCACAACGCTATTTCCAGAAAAAATACCAATTAAATTGTGAAGCCTTATACCCCAATGCAATGAATGCATATACGAATGGTTTGGCAATTCCTATTTATGAAAAGTTAACAAAAGAAGATATTAATTACATCGCAGAACAACTAAATAAATTATAAAAGATTATGGAAGGAAAAAACATTTTTATTACGGGAGGTGCAGGGTTTATAGCAAACACCTTGATGCATAAATTAATAGATAAAAACAAAATTACCGTGTATGATAATTTTTATCGCGATACGCTTTCAAGCAGCGATTTGTCAGAACATCCAAACATTACCATCATAAAAGGAGATGTGTTAGATTTGGAACTGCTAACAAAGTCAATGAAAGGGGCCGATGCTGTTGTACATGCTGCTGGAATAGCCGGTATTGATACGGTTATTAAAGATCCTGTAAGAACCATGCGCGTAAATATGATTGGTACTGCAAATGCCTTAGAAGCAGCAAAAATAAATAAAATTAAAGATCGCTTTATTGATTTTTCTACTTCAGAAGTTTTTGGTTCTATGGCGTATCGGTCTTCTGAAACAGATCAAACCGTGGCAGGTTCTGCTGGTGAAGCACGCTGGACGTATGCGGTAAGTAAACTTGCGGGTGAACACTTGGCACATTCTTATTACAGTCAATATAATTTGCCGGTTGTTACGGTAAGGCCTTTTAATGTATATGGCCCTGGACAAACGGGCGAAGGCGCTATACAAATATTTATACAAAAAGCATTAAAAAATGAAGACATCACTATTAATGGGGATGGTAATCAAATACGTGCTTGGTGTTATGTAGATGATTTTGTAGATTGTTTGTTTCGTTGTTTAGAAGACCCTAGAGCAATTGGCGAGAGTTTTAATATTGGAAATGCCCGTGCAATCACTACTATTTTGGGCTTAGCAGAGGCAGTTTGCCGTATCCTTAAATCAGATTCTAAAATTAAATTTAAGTCTGCATTATCTGCAGATATTGAGTTGCGTATACCTAGCGTTGAAAAAGCAAATGATCTACTTGACTTTAAAGCAAAAGTTGATTTGGAAGAGGGAGTCTTAAATACAGCAAAATGGTTTAAGGAAAAATATGCATTAGTTTCTTAAACATGGAAATTTCTGAAATAGATCCGAATAAAATTCCAGAAGCGTTTTTTGAATTTATAGAACTTCAAAAATTTAACCTTTGGCCAATAATTATTGATAAAGTTAAATACGGAAAACAACTATTTGAAAATAGTAGCAACGTAAAAATATTTGCATGCTATAAGCAATTAGAATTAATTGGGATCCTTTCCTTAAAAGTATTAGAATATGACACAACACTGTTTGGTTTTCCATGTGCTTTGGTGGATCAAGTCATTGTAAATAGTAATTTAAGCGGTACTGAACGAAAAGAAATGCTTCAGAGGATGTTTTTGAAACTTCAGGAATATAGAAAAGAGGAAAATATTAAATTTTGTTCAATAAGTGTTAATAGTTGGAATACACAGCTTGCCGACGCTATTCAAGATGTTAACTTTAAGTATATCCTTACTTGGGCAGATTGTTTTTATAATTATAAAAAAATCGCGCAATTACCAATCGGGTATGAAGTGAGGCAGGTGACTGATGAAAAAGACCTGCCGTTAATTCTTGAAATGACGAAAGATTATTTTAAAGGTGGGCGTTTTTTTTTAGATGAAAAATTCCCTTTTGAAAAATCACAACAAATGTATTTTGATTTAGTGAAGAATTCTTTTTATGACCCTAAGATTTATTTAATAGGGCTTTATAAAAATGAGGTTATTATTGGTTGTTTTATTTATAGGGAAGGAATTATTGCTGAATGTAAAGCTCAATTATTACGTTTTCTAGTTTTTAATAAAAAAGAAGCTATAAAAGGCTTAGCAACAAATTTTTTAATTGGAATATCTAATTTATTAGGAGTAGACGGTAAAATTGTTGTTTCAGGAATTGAAGTTCACAACTTAGCCTCTTTAAAAATACACACGGATGCAGGATATAAATTTAATAATGTTCACAGTGCTTATCACTCTTGGATTTAAACTTAAAAAATAATTAAATTATATTTTCTTAAGCTTTATATAAAAATATTTATTCGAGTCCCAATTAATATATATACAGCTGTATTTGGTTTTTATAATAAAAATGCAATTATTTGGGATGCAGATATAATTTTAAACATAAATTAATATGGTTGCATTAACTGCTGATATTGACTGGGCGCCAGAACTTATTATTTCTGAGATGCTGGATATTTTTACAACACATGAAATTAAATGCACTTTGTTTTGTACACACAGCAGTGAGGTACTGAAAAATTGTAATCGTAATTTATTTGAAATTGGAATTCATCCGAATTTTAATTTTTTATTAGATGGGAAATCTGGAAATATGGATGATATTTTAAGTGATTTATTAAATATCTATCCTGAAGCTGTGGGCGTTCGTTCTCATTCACTGACACAAAATTCAACTATATTGCAAAAATTTGCAGACAAAAAACTTCTTTATGAGAGCAACAATTTTATGCCTTATCATACCAACATTCAACCTTTCACTCTTTGGACAGGAATGATGAGATTAACATACAATTGGGAAGATGATACTCACTGGGCGTATAATAGAAGTTTTGATAGTTTAGGAGTAGATTTAACTTCAAAAGGTATAAATATTTTGAATTTTCACCCAATGCATATTTTTTTAAATACTGACAATCAGCAAAGGTATAATAATGCTAAGAAATTTTACCAAGACCCTCTAGAGTTAGTAAATTTTGTTAATAAGGATAAAAATGGAACCCGTGATTTATTAATAAAAACTTTAGAGTTTATCAAATCAAATAATATTAAAACCTATAAGTTGAAAGACATATATGATTTGTATATATAAATAATTAATTATGGCGAATTTTAGTGTTAAAATTTATTCTAGGGAGAAAGTTAACGAATTAGAAAACTGGTTAAAATTTTATAATAAATCAATTAACAAAACCCTATTTCATTCACCCATTTTTCTATCCTATCATAAACATAAGTTTAATGAACATCACCTTGCTATTTTCAAAGGGGAGGCATTATTTGGTATTTTACCTTTATCAATAAATGAACAAAATGGAGAAAAAATAGCTCTGTCTCCTTATGGTGGATCATTTGGTGGTATTTTGCTTTTATCAACTTTAGGATATGGAGATTCTAAAAATATTATTATTTCAATACTCGACTATTTTAAAAATATAGATGTTAAACAATTTATAATAGTACCACAATTATTTTATCAATATGAAAAAAACTATTCCGATACGTTTAACTTTTGTTTACTTGAGCAAGGCTTTAAAATAGTTAATAGTGATATTACGAATGTAATAAATTTAAAAGGAGACATTCAAAACGACTTACTTTCTTCAAATGCTAGAAACATGGCAAGAAAAGCACTTAAATTTAATATTAGGTGTGAATTTAATTCAAAAGTGAGTGATTTTTGGGAAGTGATGAATTTTACATTTGAAAAACATGGTACAAAACCAACACACTCTTACGAAGAATGGTGTTATTTAATGGGATTGCTGCCTTCAGATGTGTGGTGTGATGTAGCGTACTTTGAAGATAGACCTATAGCAGGCATTGGTCATCTGAAAATAAATAAAAATGTTGATTCTTCATTTTACTTATGTAATGATGTTAAATTTCAACATACACAGGCATTAAGTTTGCTCATTACCGAATCACTTAAAAATTCACAAAAAAATGGATTCAAATATTTTGATTTTGGTACATCTTCTATGAACATGATTGGGAAAGAAAGTGTATTCAATTTTAAAGAAAATTTTGGAGCAGTGGGTTATTTTAGAAATACTTTAAAGTATATTTTCTCATGATTTATTTTATGCCCATTAAACAAATGCAGGAAAATAAAGCTATTCTAAGCAATGTTTTTAGCTCTGAGAATTTATTGTTGGAAGAAGTTTTACCACAGGAAGATTATTTATTTTTTGAAGACGGGAAGAAGGCAATCAATTATATTATGAGTGAACTTGGAATGAATCGCGAAGATGAAGTTGCAATACTAACAACTTCAGATAGTTCATTTGTTTCTAGCTGCGTTACTTGTAATATATTTAATTATTCTAAAATTTCAAGAACTATTAATAGTAATACAAAATTAATATATGTAATTCATGAATTTGGTTTTCCTTTCGAAGACATTGAGAATATTGCGATATATGCAAAAAACAATAATATAATATTGGTTGAAGATTCCGCTCACTCTATGGATAGTTATGTAAATGGTAAACGTCTTGGGAGTTTTGGCAACTATGCTATTTTTTCCTTACCTAAAACTTTTCCAATAAATAGAGGTGGTCTGTTGGTT
>JBDTFR010000024.1:0-10923 GCA_039937835.1 Bacteroidia bacterium
TTCAAGAATTAAGGTACAGTACCTTGCCTCTTATTTGGGATTATCACGCTCCTGCCTAAATCTATTTCGATCAAAAATAATCACCAACAGAATGTCCAAAATTGGACAAGAGAATGTCCAAAATTAATTCTCCGAAAAAATTAAATCCTTCTATATTTGATTTTATGCTTTTCTCCTGAATTAATAAACTTAATACCTATAGCATTGTTCAAAAAATCTAAGAAACGTATCTTACACAATTGTTAAATTATAAAAAAATAAACTACTAACTCAAAACACCATAAAAACATGAAAATAAAATTCCTATTTATTACTATTCTACTACTTTCGTTCACAGCTAAAGCTCAATGGCAGCAAGCAAATGGCCCCTTTGGCGGTAATATTCAAGCCATGGCAGTAATGGATTCTACCGTATTTGCTAGCAGTGCAGTAGGTGGTATCTTTTCTTCAACCAATAAAGGAAACACTTGGCTAGCTGTTGGGCTGGAGAATATATATGTTACCTCAATAATGGTGAATGATACAGGGGTTTTTGCGAGTACCGATGGAAATGGAATATTTTTATCCACTAATAAAGGTAAAACTTGGGTTCCTATGAATAATGGTTTAACAGATTCAAGTGTTATGTCATTGGTACTAAAAGGGAAAAATTTGTTTGCTGGTACTTTCGACGGCGGCGTATTCTTATCTTCAAACAACGGTGTTTCTTGGATACCCTTTAATATGGGATTAAATAAATTACAAATTAATGCATTGGCTATACAAGACACTACGCTGTTTGCATGTATTTCAGACGGGGTATATAAATCATCTGTTAATGTTGCTAACTGGTCTAACAGTTTGTCTATAAATAATGTTAGATCAATAGCCGTTTCGGACACAAATATTTTTGTAATTACCGGTGGCGATGGTGCCTTTTTATCAAAAAATAACGGAAGTACTTGGGGAGAAGTGAACACGGGCTTACCCAATCTCGAAACGTACACATTAGGTGCATCTGGCAAAACTATTTTTGTAGGCATATATAATGAAGGTACATTTATGTCAACGAATAATGGAGATTCTTGGGCAGCTTTAACTTTGGGTTGGGACAAAAATTTACTTTTCTCCATCACTTCAATCGGTAAAACTATTTTTGCAGGTACCTATGATGGTGTTTACCGATCAGATGATAATGGTACAAAATGGATGCCTGTGAACAAAGGTTTAAAAGCAGCACTAATCTCAACAATAGCAACAAAAGACAACAATATTTTTGCAGGTGTTTATGGCAGTGGAGTTAGCCTTTCAAAAGATAATGGCCAATCATGGTTACCCTTAAATACTGGATTAACAAGTTGGGATATCACCTCTTTACTGCTAACAAAAACAAGTGTGTTTGCAGGCACATCTTCTAACGGTGTGTTTTTATCAGACAATCAAGGAGCCTCATGGAATGAAGTAAACAATGGCTTAAATGATACTAGAGTTTATGCATTGGTTGAGTCAGATACCACCATCGTTGCAGGAACCTATAATGGTGCTTATTTTTCAAGAGACCATGGAAAGTCTTGGAATATAGTCAATTCAGGTTTAGTAGATCAATACGTAAGTTGTTTTGCAATAAATGGAAAGACCATTTTTGCTGGGACGTACGATGATGGCGTGTATTTTTCAACTGATCACGGTCTTAACTGGGAAGCTGCAAACAAGGGGCTAAAAACTCAAACCATCTTTTCATTAGTTTTAAAAGGCACTTCTATTTTTGCTGGAACGGCTGCTGGTGTATTCGTATCAACCGACAGTGGTACCACATGGACGCAAAATGGCATAGCCATGGCAAACAAAAATGTTCACACATTATTGGTGAGAGGCTCAAAAATTTTTGCAAGTACTCAGGAGAATGGAATATCTGTATCTGAAGATAATGGCACTTCTTGGTCTGAAATAAATACTGGTCTAATAAATCACTCCGTTTTCGCATTGGCAGGGAATGCAACAACCATTTTTGCTGGTACATTAGGCAGTAGTATTTTTACTTATACTGACCTACCCTTATCAATAAAAGAGCAGCAAAGAAGTTTATTCCAAATTGATGTTTTTCCAAATCCAGCGAAAACAGATTTTAGTATTTCCACAACAGTAGCATTAAACAATGCCACGATAGAAATTTTCAATGCTTTAGGAGTAAAAATATATTTTGAAAGTAAACAAACGTTAGGCGCAGGTGTCGCTAAAAGAATAAAATTACCGAACACTTCTTCAGGTATTTATTTTGTTAGAATCAACGATGGTACAAAGCAGGTTACGAAACAAATTGTTCTTCAAGAAGATTAAAATAAGTTAAAAATTGCATGTTAATATAGAGGCCGTAAACTGAATGTTACGGCCTCTTTTAATTTTCGAAAGAAAACGGAATGTGCACTTCTGCATGTGTTATAAGTGATGTTATGATTTTCATTTAAGCTTATCATTAAACCATTCAATTACCGTCTCGTTCAATTCTGCTTTTTTATCAGAAAAAAAATGATCCGTTTCAAATCTCCTTACTTCAAATTTGTAATGTATTTCTTTTAGTTTGTTTTCAATTTTATCTGCCTGTGTCGGATTTACCCTTTTATCTTTCGTACCGCATAAAATTAAAAGACTACTATTTTTATTTAATTCATCTGCCCAATAAATCACGGAACGTTTTTTCAATTCGATATCTTTATTTTGATGGTAGTTGGGAATACATGCTGCAAATACATTAAATTCGATTTTAGGTCGATCTGAAATTAATTCAAATAAATCACTTGGTGCATTTCCAATAATGGCGGTCTTTATCTTACTAGAATTTTTAAGGGCAAGGTAGGTCATCATTCCGCCTCTTGACCAGCCAAACATTCCAATATTAGTTAAATCTGCTTTGTCGATTTCTTTTACTGTTTCGGTTAAATACAACACATCATTTATTTCAGCGCCGCCAAATTCATCATTCTCTCTATAATTACTAGCAATAATCACATATCCTTGTTCCGCTAATTTAGAAGTGTACGTGACCATTGTTGAAACCGTGAGTGGTGCAAAATTTCTATTTCCTCCACGATTAAAAATCACAACTGGATATTTCCCCAACTGCTTTGGCTCAATTAAAATACCGCCAACTTTTAAACCATCACTTTCATAAATTATAGAAAAAAAGTCTAATTTTTTTAAATATTCAAAATCAGATTTTAATTGATTGTTTACGGAAATGCTTTTCCAAATGGGTGTTTGACTTAGATCGACTAATTCTTTTGAAAGTATTTTTCCATTTTGATCAA
Organism: Bacteroidia bacterium; assembly: GCA_039937835.1. Lineage (GTDB taxonomy): Bacteria > Bacteroidota > Bacteroidia > 2-12-FULL-35-15 > 2-12-FULL-35-15 > 2-12-FULL-35-15. The sequence goes on from JBDTFR010000024.1 coordinate 3,285, forward strand.
ATCCAAAATTTAAAAACAGAACTGAAAATATTGCTATTAGAATTTTGAGCATTGGTTAAGTGAAATTACCGTGAAAGCATCAAGGCTCGACATTTTTAATGTTTGTAATTGTTTTGCTTATAATTTACTATGATTCATTTATTTAAATTCTCCAGTGTCCACGTCTTTAATAAATTTTATCAATGCAGGGAAGTATGTTTCTGGGTCATCAAATTGAGAAAGGTGGCTTCCGTTCGTCGTAACACTTCTTCCTTGTTGCACCTCTTTCGCCATCCATTCCATAGATTTTGGATCCATGGTATCGTATTTAGCACCAAGCATTAAGGTGGGCACTTTAATTTCCTTGAGTCTATTAGATACATCCCAATTTTTCAGGGAAGCATTACCCGTCATTCCAAATTCACTATGACCTTGCATGAAAACATAAATAGCAGGATTTAAATGTTCAAAAAATAAGTTGATGGATTTTGGCCATTTTTCTTTCGGCCACCGCAAAATATGTTCGGTATAATAATGATTCATTAAAAGCTCACTGTATTTCGGATTGTTAAAATCATTATTCGCCTCCATATTCTTAATCTCTTTTAGCACTTCCGGGTTTAATTGTGGACCTAAAACTTCATTGGCATATTTGGTGTATGCGGGAGCACTTGCCATCATATTTGAAATGATAAGTCCTTTTAAATTATTCTGATATTTTAAAGCGTATTCCATCGCTAAAATGCCACCCCACGATTGACCAAGTAAGTAAAAGTTATCTTTGTTGAGGTTTAAGGCTTTTCTTACTTGCTCTACTTCTTCTACAAAATGTTCGGTAGTCCAAAGGGTAGAATCGTTGGGTTTGTCGCTGTAATAGGAATCGAGTTGATCGTAGTAAATGTATTCAATTTCTTCATTGGGCAGATAGCCTTCAAAATTTCCAAACTCTTCATGCGTTCCGCCAGGGCCACCATGAAGTAGCAATACTCGTATTTTAGGATTGTTGCCCACCCGTTTTGTGTAGACTTTAAATATACCTTTCGGTGTTTTTATAGGAATCATTTTAATGCCTCCAGTAATTTGATCATCGTTCTTAGCGTAATCGAAATAGCTACTCTTCTCGCCGTTAGTAATATTTTTTTTATTATTATTTGTGCAGCTCATCAGGAGGACGAGTTGGGTGAGCATTATTGCTGTTAACTGTTTCATGATTATCTATTTTTGTTAATTATTGTTTTTTAATGAAGCAATCTAAAGAGCGGAAATTTAAAAAAAATTGAAAAAATGCTAACCTTCAAAGTTGATTGCAACTAAGTTTAATATAACATTATGTTTAGTGAGTAATGTATCGTGGTACACCCATTTCAATTATAATCTCAATTACATCAATAACTGGAGACATATTATCGCAATAGATTGTAGATTTAATAATTACGCTCGAAATATTTTCATTTAATACCAATTGAAAAAAATCTATGTGTGCATTTAAACCATAATAAATTCCTATTTCGTTATGCGTAGAAAACATTTTTCTTCCTGCATTTACATAAGACTCATCGGAAAATTGGTCAAATAGTTGAATGTTATAATTTTGAAAATGAAAAAATTCAATGGTTAGCTTAACATCTTTAGCAAGCCGTTTAGAATTGTTGCGTAATACAATTGGAAATTTTAAAACATTTGAATTTAAAGTTATTTGATCTGAATCTAAAATTAAATTTAAGTCAGGAGATGATAGCCTATTGATAATGTCTTTTATTTCATAGTCCTCCATCGCAATAGATTGAAAATTATATCTTTTGTAATACCTTTTGTCTGCGGCCTGATGTGCAGTATTAGACTTTGGAATATTAACAACATAAGCAACATCGTTTGCTGATGAACTTAGAGAGATTGGGTGTATAGTTAAACCACTAATTTTGGGTTGAATGTTAGAATTAATAACTTGCTCTAACGATTCTTTAGTAATAGAAGCTCTATCAATGGGATCAAGTTTTTCTGGTAAATGACTTAGTGACCTATCGCTATATTCTAAAATTCCATAAATGATCTGTCCACCATCTGAATTGGCGAAAGCAGAAATATCCTTCGCAATTTCTTTTTTATCTTTGGGAGTTACAAGAGAGGATGCGCCCTTATAATCAAGGTGCAAATTTTCTTCTACTTGGTTTGATATCATTTCGAGCAATCCTGTTTCAGTAAAGTTTGTAAGCATGTGATTAAATAATTTGTTGTTACTAGATATTTGTTAAAATGCGCAAACTACCCTTAATAATAAATGTACTGAACATCTTGCAATTTTCTAGAAATAGATATTAACCGCTACAGAATAAGATTATAATAGTGAAAGTGCGTATTTTTTCTGTAATGCTACAGCCAGTCTTCTTTTCTAAGTATATATATTCCATCTCTACAATTGTAGGCTTCCCTAAAATTCGGCCAGAAAACAATTGTCTATATGATTATTGCCTTTCTCAATGTCGTGTCATTTTTTAAGCTGAACGCTAACGATTAAAGTATGGTGCATTTGGCATTTCAACGCTCCAACTTTTCAATTTACTATTATGTTTATTAATTGCTACCATCTCCATTTTTAGCACTATCCGCCAAATGCACTAAATTTATTGTTATGGTTAGTTTTTCTTTCAGTCAACCACTTTAATTGTTATTGCATTATCATTTTTTCTTAATGTAATTGAAGTCAAAATGGCTGCATAATCTTTTTCTTTTTCAAAACTCTCTCGTATCAGTTCATTTGAAATTTCATCAATAAATCTATAATTATAGACACTATCTGGTTTATCAGTCCATGTAACGCCTTTAGAATAAAAATCTCCAAACGATATATTTTTCAGATTATCTGATTCTAAAATTATTTTAGTTATATGTTCTTTGTCTCTTTTTGATATAGTCACAATTGTTGTTCGATAATAATCCGTTAATCCTACAACATCATTTTCTTTAATATCAAAATCGTCTTGAAGTGTAATGTTTATTTTTTTTAAGTCTGATATTACGTCCGATTTGAAATAGAAAAAAGATTCAAAAGCAAGAATAAGAATTGGACTAAGAACAATAATTAATAAGATAGTCCCTATTATTCTCCAAAGTTTTATTCTTTTCCTAGTTCTTTTTGGAAAAAATATTACAATAATCAAAACAGTCAGGATGACTAATATTATAAATCCGATTAATGGTCCTACTCCCATTCTGTTTATTTTTTTAAATTAACGTATTGCGCCTAGGCACAGTTTTTTGCTTGTCCAATTTATACATTTGAGCCTTAACACGCAAAAAAATGGGCTTAGGCGCTGTTATAAGTATGTGCGCCGCACACAGTTTTCTTTAAGTCTTATGGTCAACATTTAGGTCGTCAAATGCGCTTTGGAAAGTTTCTTCAGTCATATTTAATAGACCTATGTATTTCGACTTTTTACTTTCATAATCACTAACAATTTTTGAACCTTTTAGTGCAAGATCTAAAATCGGTTTATACAATGGATGTTTAGTGTCCATAAAAACTTTTTCATGTAATAATTTCTGATGGAGGTCTTTTGCGAAAATCATTATGACATCGGTGGTAAAATTATCAGGTTTAGAAAACGCAACTTCCCATAACTTAACTAAAACAGGGTCTTTTGAAAAATCACCTCCTAATTTGTCCCTTTCTATTATAGCTAGCAACCTAAGGTAATTTATTTCATTTAAATAAGAATCACTTATTTTATCAAATTCCATTTGATATTCTGTGTAAACTTTATCAAGTCTCTCAGTGTCACGTTCAAGAACTCCAAACATTTGATAGAAAGTGCTGACATAATGTGTTGCGAATTCCTTTTCTTGTTTCTCAAAATATTTTATCAACGTTACTTTGTCAAAAGTTTTTATGATTTCAAATTTGTGAAACAGAACAAGGGTCAAGCACATTAGGCCACTTGGAGGATTTGGTGGATTTAAGAAGTCATTTCGGTATCTTTTTATCTCTGTAAGTTGTTCTTCAAGGGCGATTTTCAATGATTCTAATTCCAATTTAAACAGCTTGCCTGTCCGGCGTTTAAATTTTTGTCGAGCAATAAGACCAGGGAGTAGCCCTAATAGAAAACCTATTATTGTTGTCGCAACGGGTAATAATTTAATATACCAAGGCGCCGGTTCACTAGCAGTCCAATTGTCAATATTATATATGTCGATGAGTGCCATATTTTATTTTCGATTAATTGTCGAACGAAATTTTTTGTCGAGCGGATGTAGTCCAGCGCATTACTTATAACATGCGGATAAATGTATTACAAATACCGTCAAATGTCTTATACCAAATTTACTAATTCAATTGGAATATAATTGCTTTAATATTATTTAAGCCAAAAGGGAGGAAATGACCATTTAATTGAATAGTAAATTTCTTTAATACAGTTCTATTTTAAAGAAATATTTTGACGACGAAATTTCAATATCAACCCTACTCTAAACACCCAACCACCTCTCCCAATAAAGTTTTTCTTTATCATATTCTTCGGCTTGTTTTTCAATATTAAAATAACGTTTGCCTCTAGGGTCGTTGCCAACAACCGCTTGGTAAGCCCAATTGCCCCAGTTACTGCAAACATCATAATCAATTAATTGTTGCTCGAAATAAGCGGCACCATAGCGCCAATCTAGTTTTAATGCAGTTTAGGTTTTGTTGGAAACGGTATATTATTCCAAGTGCGGATTACTCCAATTATAGTAATCAGCGGTATTAACCAAATTATTTTACTTCCCAATCGGTCGATTGCATTTGCTAAGGTGCCACACGCCCACGAATTAATTACAACTCCAAGAATTACAATCAAGATCATTGACAATAACTTTTTATCACACCGGTAAAATTTAACAAGCACTAGAAGCAACACCACTATTGACGCAAGAACTACAAAAAGCAGAACTTGGTTATACCAGCTTATGAAAGTCAAGTTTCTTTTGCTTTGACGAGATGATTCATAGCTTAAAATTTCATGAGGAAAGTAAGTGTTAATTCTTTTATGTAGTAAGGTGCCTTCAAGAAAAGAACCGTTTCCATCTCCTATTTCAAATTTTGACAATTGGTCAACAGTGGCTTTAATAGACTCCTTAATATGAAGAATAAGGTATTTGGGTGTAGTCAAAGTTTTATAAATAATTTCGTTAAATTCTTTCTTCGTTCCCTTCCAGCCGCCCATTTTATAAAAAGGACTGTCTTCATTCCAAAGAAACTTCCAAGCCTTATCTGGTAAGGAATCCTTAAAAGCACAGAAATTATAATCAATATCTTTGCAGTGCTCATCTAAATATGCTTTTGCTATCCCATGTTCTACCAATGCGCCCATTAAAAAGCCATGTTTTGATTTTGAAAGTGCTGACCCTGCGGTTGCGATACTTAAAAGCGACAAGCAAAAACAAATCATAAGCGGCTTGACCTTTATAGATTCTTTAATTCCAAGGAACTTTAGTTGTCTAACAATAAGTATTGATAGGATAAATAGAATATTGAAGGTGATATGCGACATGTGCATTGATGTTGAGAGGAGAAATATAAAATAGATCAATATTTCCATCCACTTTTTTGATCTTCCTATTACTAGAATCAATAATGATAAGAGCATTATTGGAGTAAAGATATCAGCAATCAATTGACTTGTAGTCCATGAAACACTTGTAAATAAGGAGAGAAAAGCGATGATAGAAATAAAGATGAAACAAATGTTTGATTGCTCGGATAAAAATATTTTCAGAAGCTTGAAAATCAAGAATGACACTATCAAGCTTTGTGAGAAGATGGTAAACCACAATGAAATACCATTTAAACTACTCAACCTTAAAAACAAGCCATAGGTGATGGGTCTATCAAAGGGAGTTTCTAACTTAAATCCAGAAGCTAGGTAAGTAGAAGTGTCTGAGTATACAATTGGATACCCATTGATATATGCAGACAATAAAAGTAGTAATGCTCCTAAAACAATTGTTAGCGATATTTTAAGTTTTGGATTCATTTTTATAGATGCTAACGAACTGAGCTAAAAATTGTGCGGGATTATATGCGCAAACCTGCCCTAACCGATAAACTGAATTAAATGTAATGAACTTCCCGCAATTTCATAAGAATAAAATCACTACGTTGAAAAAATAAAATTGCACGGCAGAAAGCTCGCATTTTCTTGGGGTGATGTAAAGCGTTGGGCTGTTTTTTATTTATATGCTTGAATGAGTACCTCAGTTGGTATTTTTAAGCTGTCGTGTATTTGGCGAATCATTTCAAGTGTCAACTTTCTTTTTCTATTAAGTATTTCACTTGCTCGGCTTTTCAGTCCAACTACCTTAGCTAAGTCCGTTTGGGTATAGCCCATTTGTTGCATTCGAAATTTTATTGCTTCTATAGGGTCGGGAAATCCAATTGGGAAATGTTCGTCTTCATACTTTTCTATTAAGATCCCTAAGATTTCAAGTTCGTCCCCTTCTATCGTCCCCTTTTTAGAGTCAAATATTTTTTCAAGTCTTTCCAACGTTTGTTGGTAATCCTTTTTGGTTTTAATTGGTTTTATTGTCATAATTTCTAAATTTTAGTAGCGTCAATTTTATCATATTGTGCATGTGTTCCAACAAAGCGTATCCAAACCATTTTATAATCATAATTAACTTTCACAATTAGTCGGTATTTATTTCCTTTGATATTAAAAACAATTCGATTGCCCTCTAAGAAACTTGCACTCGGGTAACCATTTTTAATGTCCCTAGGAGATTTCCACACATTTTCGCTCGCTTCTCGAAACCAAGAAGTCAATTGTTGCTCGCTGTCTGAGTGCTTTACCCAAAATTCTCTTGGAATTCCTACTAAAAACAGGACAAAAAAATTAAGGCTTAAGCAACATTTTTGATTTTATTGAATTGTTCGAATTCTAAATAGTTAATCCATTAAGAGCCGAATGCCTTCTGTTTCTATTATACCAGGTTTCGATATATTCAAAAACAGTTAATTCAGCTTGTTTTCTGGTTGCAAATTTATCATGATAAACACATTCAACTTTTAATGTTTTAAAGAAGCTTTCAGCCACGGCATTATCCCAACAATTCCCTTTTCTACTCATACTTTGAGTTACATTTTTATTAGCTTTCAAATGAATCAAGAATTCATCACAAGCATATTGTACTCCTCTGTCGGAATGAAACAAGATCGGCTTATATATGGCTCTGTTTTTTATTGCCATTTCCCATGCAGGAACAACCGTATCACATGCTTTTAAGCTATCACTCAATGCCCAGCCAATGACTTTTCTATCAGCCAAATCTAGTATAATGGTTAAGTATAGCCACCCTTGGTTGGTATGAATATACGTGATGTCTGACACCCATGCGGTGGCTAATTCATCTACTTGGAAATTTCGAGACAATACATTTTTAGCCACTGGATATTTATGATTGGAATCAGTAGTCACTTTATATTTTTTTCTAATTTTACTTTGTATTCCTTCTTTTCGCATTAATTTAGCTACTCGCTTTTTTGATGCTGTAATTCCCTTACAATTTAATTCTTTAGCTATTCTCGGGCTACCATAAGTACCTTTGCTATGATGATATACGATCTGAATTTCTTTTGTTAATGTTCTATTACTTTCCTCTCGCTTTGAGGATTTACCATCGAGCCAAG
>JBDTFR010000025.1:0-101213 GCA_039937835.1 Bacteroidia bacterium
TGATATAGTAGGCATTTTGTTGATATTAGATTATCGGTTTTTACTGAAAATAAAATGTATTCCCGCTTTTTTAGGGATGGCAAAGGTAATAATTATTTATTATAAACAATGTATGGTTTCAAAAAAATAATAAAATAATATAAAATTATTTCTTTTTACTTCTATAAATAGTAAACTAATGTTGTTAAAATTTTTATAATTGAATGATATTCAGGCAAAAAAATCGGAAACAATAATTTGTTTATTTCCGATTTCTTTGTTTGGGTGTATTTGGTTTTATTAACGTAATAGCGTAATGGAACCTTTTTCTAGCAAAGTTTTACCGTCTAGCCCAATTGCATTTATTATAACAAAATAGGTTCCTTGTGAAGCAGGTTTTCCTGATGGGGAATAACCATCCCAACCTCCTTTAGGTGTATCCCATTCATATTCTTTTTGTCCCCAGCGGTTATATATTTCGCCATGTAAAGAACTAATTCCTTTTCCTAAAATGGTTAATACATCATTTACACCATCTCCGTTAGGAGTAAAGACGTTGGGGATTATTAATAAAGAGTTAATAAATACGGTAATCGTAGTAGCGCATGAGGAATCTACACACTGTCCGTCACTTATGGTTAAACAAACTTTATATTTACCTAATGCATCGTATGTAAAAGTTGGATTTGTTTGAGAAGATAAGTTTCCCATACCAAAATCCCAAGTATAATTTGCAACACCAGTGGACGAAGTCGAATTGTTTGAAAATTGAATAAGTAATGGCATTTCTCCTGTTTCAGGGGTGGCTGTAAAAATAGCTTTTACTTTATTTACAGTTACATCAACTTGTTGTGGAGTTACGCTTATACAACCTGTTGATATGGATTTAAGGTTTACTGTATATTTTACAATTTGATCATTTGGTGTATTGTTAATAATAACATCATTAATGATATCACTGTTTGTTTCTTTGGTATAGGTTTCTCCTGTAGTATTATTATTATCTGCTGCTTGCCAACTAAAAGTGCTGTTTACTGAGCTTTTTAACGAAATATTTAATGGTATTCCGCTACATATCTTTCCCTTGTTGGAACCACTTAATTCAGGAGCAGGGTTTATAATTACTGTTATTTTTTCTCTTTCTCCTTCACAAGTTAATTTTTTCTGAGATACATAATAATTGATGGTGTCAGGTTTTGATGTTGGCGGCTTAGGTGCAGTGGACGAACCCGAACCTCCTGATGATGCAGTGTACCATAACAAATCATTACCTATGGCAGTTAGAGACACGGAAGAATCTCCTTCACAATATATTACTGGACTTGTTACCAGCGGCTTTGTGGGTATAGTTACAAATACAGTTACAGTCGTATCACCAATGCAACCTGCTTTGTCTGTTAATGAAATAGTGTAAGTTGTTGTACTTAATGGCGTTGCTATTACTACTGAATCAGTGGTAGTTGATAAACCAGTAGGAGGGGTCCAAGAATAATTAAACTCATTTTTAAAACTTAAAGACCACCCAGTTATTAAACCTGTATTAAAAGCCTTTTTATCTTTAACAATCAAGCTCCAGCGACCATCGATTGAACTTCCGCTTAATTTTGAAAACGGATCCTCTGGTAGGTATGTACCTGTAAACGGTGCTGAACCAGTCGTAATTGACGAGGGTGCTGTTGGTGAAAAATAAGTATCTATAAAGTTTGCACCCGAAATTTTTCCAGTGGACAAATTAAGAATGCTATTGTCAGGTGCTTTTAATGATAATTCTAACTCAGAAACATCGCCATGCTTAATATTTATACCCACTTTTAATAGTTTATTACCCACTAAACCAGCAATGTTACCAACATTAATATCTGAACTAATTCCAACGGGATCATTATCAGAAATTATTTTTATTAAAGTATTTGTAAAATTAATATTTGGACTAGTAGATATTGAAGTTGCTATTAACTTAGTACCCGAGCCGCCTGGGCATATACGAGAAGAGTCAGCAGAGCTCACGATTGGTGTTATATTTGCAGAGGGCGTATAAAACACAGCTGTTGGTGTTCCACAAACACCAGTAACCGTGCAAGTATAAGTTGTTGCAGCTGCAACGGAAAAAACAGCTAAAGAGTCTCCTTGACCACTCACTGGTGTTGGAGACCAATTGTAGGTAAATGGTCCAACTCCAGTTGCATGTGCAATAAGTGTTAAGGGTTGACCTGTACATAAGGTATTAGAGGTTGAAGAAGTTAGTCCTAATGTTTTTACTCCTGATTTAGCTAATATTGTGTAATCACAATCATTTCCATAAGCCCCATCGATCATTATGTAATATTTTGTATTGGGAGTTAGATTACTACAAGATAACGTGAAACTGCCAATAGCATTGGACTTACAATCATCAGATACTCTATCAAATTTTTTACAGTCTGACGTTCCAAAGATTGCTGCTTGAATACCATTTTGAGGATCCGAACAATTACTTGAAATAATATCGAAAGAGGCACTTTTTGTTGCCGCAATAAATGATAACCAAGAGTTATTGTGTATTTCTCCACAGAATCCTTTCGTGCTAGCTGGTGGCCCATCCAAATACTTAGCTAAACTATCCCGTGTATACCAACCACTAGTAGAACCACAATAACCGCCTAAATTACATATTTCCGTAGCTGAAATGCATTCATCTGAAGCAGGTGGATTACCAATACAGGATTCTGGTGTACAACCTATAAAAGCATCCCAACCAAAACTAGTTCCAGAACCGTTAGAGATAAATCTAAAGGTTAAGCAACTTGCTGTGGATGTAAAAACAGCAGGCTGCTTACTATCACCTGGAAATTTGGATGCTTTATTTGATAGATCCGCTAACTGTGGGCTTGATGTTGACGAACCATCATATATATATAAATGATCACCAGCGGCTATTCCATAGAAAAAAAAATTAGTTCTTATTTGTTTTCCAGGAGTGGTACAAAAGGTTATGGTATAATTTTCTTTATTATTGTAGCCAGCGAAGCCAGGCACATTAAAATCATTACTACTGTTAAACCCAGAGCCCACAAACTGTCCTTTACAAAAATTTACAGTTTTTCCATTGTAATCGCTAATTTTTATAATTTGAGCATTAGTGAAGGATGTTATAAATAAGAGTAGTGTAAATAGTTGTTGTTTCATTCTGATGCTTTTTAATACTAATAATAATATATTATTGTTTTTTGAAATCGTATATAAAATAATTAAACTTTAAAAAGTATTTAAGTATTTTTTCACGAAAAAGACAATTTTCTTACCAAAAGCAATTTTATTTAAATATTTATTAATATAAGAAAAATAGAGCTGTAATACAGTCATTTACAAAACCGCTATTTTTTTTCTGCTTAAATTTACATAATAAAAGCGGGAGGAACAAAAAAAGATTTGTTCCTCCCGTTTTCATTATTGTAGAAATTTATCGAAGTAATGTAAAACTACCTTTTTCTATTAGATCTTTTCCATCCATTCCTTTGGCTGTTATAATTACAAAGTAAGTACCTTCTGGAGAGAGCTTTCCATTTTTACGTCCGTCCCAACCACCATTTGGTGCATCCCACTGGTATTCTTTTTGTCCCCAACGATTAAATATCTCTGCGTGCAGAGAAGCTATTCCTTTACCTACAATGGTAAAAAAATCATTTGTTCCGTCATTATTAGGTGTAAATACATTTGGAATAATAAACCCAGAGTTAACAAATACTTTAATAGAGGCGCACACAGTATCAAAACATTTAGCGCCATCATCAGCTATTAAACAAGTATTAAAGTCACCTAATTGTTCGTAATTATGTGTAGGGCTCATATCTCTAGACGTTTTGCTATCTCCAAAATTCCAATTGTAATTAACTGCCCCTGTTGTATTATTTACATAATCAATAGGCAATAACAATTCAACAGGAATTGGGTTGGCCGTAAACGATGCGTGTACTTTGTTTAACCAAAGAATATTTAAATTTTTTCCAGCACCTACTTTGGTTTTACAACCATTGGCATCGGTTACGGTTAATATATAGGGGCCGGGAACCACATCTTTCAAATCTAATGTGGTAGCTGCAATATTTCCTAAGTTATCTTTCCATTCATATTTTAAAGGAGCTACGCCAGAAGCAATAGCAATTCCTGTAATTGATCCAGACTTGGTGCCACAACTTGAAGCGTCTACTAATAAAGAAGTTGTGTCTACGACTGGATTAGGGTTTACTGTTATCGCAATTGCTTGAGGGGTTATATTTATACATTTACTAGCTGTTGCACTTACCTTTACGTTATAAGTTACAATTTCAGCTTGCTTGGTATTATTTTTTATTACATCGTTTATAATACTTGTTGCCGTTTTAGTTGCACTACTTTCGCCAGTTGTATTTGGATTGTCTACTGCTTGCCATTCATAAGTAGAAGCCACGTTACTAGTAAGCACTATGTTTAATGGTACTTCACTGCAGACGCTTGCCGTACTTGCGTTACTCACTATTGGTTCAGCATTTATTATTACAGTAAAAGGAATGCTCGTTGTTAAAGCGCACCCGCCTATTGGAGCAATAACATTAGTGATGGAGTAGGTACCAGGTTTACTTGCTTTTAAATTTATTTCACCCGTTTTATCATTTACAAATACTAATCCTGCTGGTGTTGCATTAAATGTACCCGCTAAAGCGCCAGTAGCTAATATTGGAGATTGATTAGTCGCATTCTGACAAAAATTTTGAGAAGAATAAGTAAAAGAAGGGTCTATTTTGGAATTAACAACTACTTTTACTTCTGAGCGCTCCCCTTCACATAACCCTATTTTACCACATACAAAATAAGAGGTAGTTCCAGCTATTGTTGTTGAGGGGATTGGGGCTGTAGGTAAACTTGTACCCCCGGTTGCAATGGTATACCAAACCAAATCCGTATTGGCTCCTGTGGTGGCAGTTAAAGCAATAGCTGAAGCATTTAAACAATAAATTACAGGGCTATTTACTAATGGTGCGGTTGGTAAATTTGTTACATTTATTTTTACTCGTTTTGTTCCTGGACAACCCGCCTTATCAGTTATAGTAACAGTATACGTAGTAGTATATGAAGGGTTTGCAATTACGGTATTTCCTGTAGTAGTTGATAAACCTGTAGCGGGAGACCAACTATAAGTAAAATCATTTTTAAATGAGAGAGACCAATCCATTAATAAACCAGTATTGAATGCTTTTTTATCTTTTACAATTAAACTCCATTTACCATTTATTGCACCTGTAGTTATTTTTGAAAAAGGGTCAATTGGAGCAAAGTTCCCCGAAAATGGCTCTGAGCCAGTGCTAATTGATGTAGTGGAAGTTGTAGTAAAATACGTGTTAGTATAATTAGCACCAACTAATCCATTACCAGAAGATAAGATCATCACATTACCGTCAGGAGATTTTAAAGAAATTTCAAGTTCTGAAACATCACCGTGATTGATGTTAATTCCTACTTTTGATAGTTGATTACCAATAGTACCTGTTAATGTTCCCACCATTATATCAGAAGTTAGCCCTATTGTATTGTTATCGGGAATGGTTTCTGCATTAACGTTTTTAAAATCAATTGTCGAACTGGAGGCAGATATACCAGCTGCGATGGTTTTACCGTTTCCTTTTTGACAAATTATTGCAGAATCGATAGCTGTTATTACTGGAGTTGTTACTACTGAAGGAGCGTAAGTACGAGTGGTAGGTAAGCCACAAACACCTGTAACGGTGCATGAATAAGTTACTCCAGTAGCCGCAGCGAAAGTAGCATTTGCCTTACCTTGTCCGCTAGTAGGGGTAGGAGCCCAATCATAAGTAAAGGGGCCTATTCCTGTTGCTGTAGCGGTAAGCTTTAATGTGTCATCGGTACAAAATGCATTGGCGGTGTTTGCCATAATATCAAGTGTAGCTACACCAGATTTTGCCTTGATCGTATAATCACAATCATTTCCAAAAGCCCCATCTACCATTATATAATATTTGTTACCTGGTATTAAATTGTTTGCATCCAGTGTAAATTGTCCAATAGCATTACCTTCACATTTAACGGATCTTCTTATAAATGTTTGATAATCTGAAGTTTCCATTATAACAGCTTGAATGCCATTTTTAGGGTCGGAGCAGTTACTAGAAGTAATATCAAAAGAAGCGCTTGAAGTGGCAGCATTAAAAGAAAGCCAAGAATTGTTATGTGTAGTACCACAAAAAGGTGTGGCACTGGTTGCATCCCCATCAATCTTTTTTGCTTCCGGACCTCTTGTAAACCATCCACTGGTAGTGCCACTATAGCCACCTAAATTACAAATAGGGGTAGCGGTTATGCAATCATCAGAGGCAGGCGCGTTGCCAGCAATAGCAGTAGGTGTATTCCCAATAAAGGCATCCCAGCCATAACCAACAGATCCGTCATTATTTGAAGTAAACTTAAATGTTAGGGAGCTATCGGTAGAAGTAAAAATAGCTGGCGCATTTAAAGCATCTATTGGATGAACAAGTTTTCTATTGGTTATAAAGCCAATTCTTATACTAGAAGTATTTGGGCCATCATATACACTAAGTGTATCGCCCGCATTTATTCCATAGTAAAAAAAGTTAGCGCGTACTTGTTTTCCTTTTGTAGTAGCAAAGGTTACCGTATATTTTTCATTATCCTTATAACCTTTAAAACCAACAGCTGTATAATCCGTCTCATTGCTATTAAATAAAGAGCCAACAAATTGACCTTTACATTTAGTTATCGTTTTACCGTTATTATCGCTAATCTTAATAATTTGTGCATTGCTTATTGTTAATGCAAATAATGCTAGTACCGTAAGTAATCTTTGTTTCATTATTTTTTTTATTTGTTTCAATTCACTCCTTCTATTCAAATCCGTTAAGAAACCATATTTTGATGGCTTTAATTTAATAAAAACAATCACTTACAAGGCTAGTTGTATGTGTTAATAACTATGAGTATAAGATTTTTTTTAGTCCACTAAAATAGACAATTTTTTTATATTAAACTATTTTTAAAGGGTTAGCCAGTGAAATTTTAAATTACGGAGTAATGAAGTAATATATTTATTTTTACTCGCTTTTTATTGTTGTTTAATTTGAATATTAACAAATAAAGTAGTATTATAATTAGTGTGAGATTATAATATGAATTGAGCAATAATATATTTACTAGAAATAAATATAACGCACTATTTACTATAGAATCTTTATTTTTGAAACTTACTAAAAGAAGTATATTTATATAAAAAAAAATGTTTTTTATACTTTCTAAGCTTTTTACTTTTATAATTACTCCAATAATTTGGGTCTCCTTTTTGTTATTAATTTCCATTTTCACTAAAAATACATTACGAAAAAAAAGATGTTTATATGCAGGTGTAGGATTGTTGTTGTTATTTAGTAACTCGTTTATTTTTGATGAAGTTGTTAGGGTCTGGGAGATTAATGCTGTTGCCCCATCAAAAATAAAGAACTATGACGTTGGTATTTTGCTTGGGGGGATGAGTGTTTATGATCAGGAATTAGACCGAGCACAATTTTATAGAGGGGTAGATAGATTAATGCAAACAATAGAATTATATAAAACTGGAAAAATAAAAAAAATAATTTTTACTGGCGGATCGGGTCGTTTGCTGCATCCAGAAATGAAAGAAGGTGTTTATTTGAAACGCTATTTTTTATATTTGGGTGTACCAGAGAAAGATTTTTTAATTGAATCAGAATCGAATAACACGCATGAAAATGCAGTATTCACCAAAATATTATTAGAGCAAAAAAATTTCAAAGGAGATTTTTTGCTAATTACCTCGGCTTTTCATATGCGGAGAAGTTCAGCATGTTTTGAAAAAGTAGGAATAAAAACAACGCCCTACAGTACCGATCGGTATGCAGGGCCTCGTAAGTTTGAATTTGATTTTTTATTTATACCCAATGCTTCGGCAATGAATGATTGGAGTATGCTTATTCATGAAATAGTTGGATATGTGACCTACAAAATAATGGGTTATGGTTAAATATTTTCTTTATTTTTATAATCCTTTATCATAATTTACGATTACAATCGGAGTAGTGGGTCTACTTTGGCAAGTTAAAATAAAACCTTGTTTTACTTCTGAAGAAGATAAGGCATAATTTACAGCCATATCTACTTTACCTGCTTGTAATAATGCCCTACATGTGCAACAAGAGCCTCCTTGGCATGCATAAGGGGCATCTAGTCCTATTCTTATAGCCGCTTCTAAGACCGTTTCATTTTCTTCGAGTTCTACAACGTGTTCTTCTCCATCCATAATAATGGTAGCAGTTGCACCTTTAACGGCATCTGCTGAAGGCTTTATATCTTCAGCATTTACAGGAGCTGTAAAATATTCAATGTGTATTTTTGTCTCATCAATCTTTAATTCTTTTAATGCAACCATTACATTATCCATCATTAATGTTGGACCGCAAATAAAATATTCGTTATTTTCGAAAGTAGTAATGTGGTTTTTAATAAGCGCGATATTTTTTTCTTTTGTCATTAAGCCCTTTAGAAGCTCTGGATGATTAGCAGGTGCAGCATTTAACACGTATACTACTTCTAATCTATCTGCATTTAGTTGTTCTAACTCATCAATCTGTTTTTTAAAAATAATAGATGATTCATCATTGTTTCCATAAAATAAAGTAATCTTACTTTGAGGTTCTTTTTTTAAAACTGTTTTTAAAATAGAAAACATTGGAGTAACTCCGCTACCACCTGCAAATAATATATAATTTTTTTTATTTGCAGCATTCATTTCTGTATGGAAATTTCCCATCGGCGTCATTACTTCTATTACATCACCCGTTTTCATTGTATCGGCAATGTAATTGGAGATTTTCCCTTCCTTCACTTTTTTTATCGCAACCCGTAATTCTTTTTCATCTGTTGCACTGCAAATAGAATAGGAGCGACGAAGCTCTTCACCGTTGATAATAAATTTAAGGGTAAGGTATTGCCCTTGTTTAAAACGATACTCTTCGTTTAAGTTGTTAGGTATTTCAAACGCTACAGAAACTGCATCAGCTGTTTCCTGCGTAATATCAATTACTTTTAATGAATTAAACTTAGCCATTCTTAGTTTTTATAGTTGAGGTAGCGAATTTACGATTTATCTATAAATAGAGCAATTGAAAAGGTGAGTGTTATTAAAATATTTTAATTAGTATAAGGAGTTTACAAAATTTACATTGTTGGAACATATGTAATTAGTGTTTCACAATCGTTACTATTTTCAAAAAAATAAGTAGTTTTAGATTTACAAATTCTTAATGTTTTGCGTTGCTATAAAGTTTTTAACTTCTAATTACTTATCATACCCTTCTCATATAAAAAACTAATGTGAAATTGTTTATCAGTTTTTTATGATGAATAGTTTTCATATTATCGCATTTAAAATTTTGATCTGAGTTTATATTTTGTTCAGTCCCTTAATTTATCTAGCAATAAATTAAGCATTTCAGCTTCTTTTTTTGAAATAGTTTTTAATTTATTTACAAATATTTCTTCTTGTTCATCAAGTTCACTTAATAAATCCAATCCCTTTTTTGTAATTATAACATTTACTGCTCTTCTATCTTCAGGGCAAGTAGTACGTTCAACGAATTTTTTTAATCTTAACTTTTCAACTAAGCGTGAAGCATTTGAATTTTTATCGAGCATACGATCAATTAATAAATTAATGGTTGCTGGTTGTGGAAATTGCCCTCGTAAAATTCTGAGCAGATTAAACTGTTGCGTGGAAACTTTGTAAGGCTTTAAATGATCATGAGTAAATTTAGTGGTTAGCCACCCGCTCGTAAACATAATATTAATGAGTATTTTTTGATATTCATTTTTAAATTTTTCTTGTTTTATTTCTTTACCTATTTCCATTTTAAAGATATTTTATGCAAAGGTACAAAACACTGTTTATTTACATAATCTAAATGGATATTCGTTATTTTTTTAAGATAATGCTTGAGCAGCTACCCATCCAGTACTCCAGGCATTTTGAAAATTAAATCCACCAGTAACCCCGTCAATATTTAAAATCTCACCTACAAAAAATAAATTAGGAATCACTTTACTTTGCATCGTTTTAAAATCAATTTCTTTTAAATGAATTCCTCCGCAAGTAACAAACTCTTCTTTAAAAGTAGTTTTGCCTTTTACGACGTATTCATCATTTAGCATTATATTAATAAGTGCAATGACTATTTTTTTTGAAAGATCAGCCCATCGCATGTTTTTATTAATACCTGCTTTTTCTGTAAAGTATTCCCATAAACGTTTGGGTAATTCAAAAGGGTAAGTACTTACAATTAATTTTGTAGCTAGCTCTTCCTTAAAAGTAACAAATTCAATTTTTAATTTTTCGTCAGTAAATTTTGGTAACCAACTAATGTTTATAGTAAAATCATAATTGGTATCACTTAATGTACGCGCACCCCAAGCTGATGCTTTTAGGATGGCAGGTCCGCTCATTCCCCAATGTGTTATAAGTAGTGGTCCTTCTATTTCTAACTTTGCCTGTTTTATTTTTACTTTTGCCCATGGGCTTGAGATGCCCATTAATTGAGTGATGTTATTATTGGGTATGTTAAATGTAAAAAGAGAAGGCACTGGTTTTATAATAGTATGACCTAATTTTTTTATCCATTCATAAGCTGTACTATTTGCGTTACCACCAGCAGCAATAATCAATTTATCACAGTAAAAATTACTACCATCCGACGAGGTAAGCATAAAATCAGTAGTTGATTTTTTAATTTCTTTAATATCAACATTTAGTTTTATGTTAACACCCGCTAATTTTGCCTCGTCCATTAAACAATTAATAATAGTTTGTGAACTGTCTGTTATAGGGAACATTCGTCCATCAGTTTCTGTTTTTAATTCTACTCCTCGTTGTTTAAACCATTCAATCGTGTCTTTAGTATTAAAGCGGCTGAAAACATTATGAAGTTCTTTTTCACCTCGAGGATAGTTTTTTACTAACACTGAATTATCAAAACAGGCATTTGTAACGTTACATCGCCCACCGCCTGATATTCTTACTTTTGATAATAATTTGGAACTTTTTTCTAGTAAAGTAACAGTGGTGTTTTTATTTAATTGCGCTGCGTTTATTGCTGTGAAAAAGCCTGCCGCTCCACCCCCAATTACTATTATATTCATTGAATTCATTTTATAAAAAAATTACGCCCGAAGATAAACAATCTTCGGGCGTAAAAATGAACTTATAAAATCAGACACTGATTTCTATTTATTTATAATAATTTTCTGTTTAAATAATTGATTGTTATTTATTCCAATAATGTAATAAAGTCCATTTTTGAATGCTTCCATATTCATTTGGTATTGATTATCATTTATTTTAAATTCCTTAACAATTTGACCAAAATTATTTACAATTTGGTAATCTCCTAAGGGTGCATTTTTAATAGTAAAGATACCTGTGTTTGGATTAGGTGAAATAAGTACTTTGTTGTTAATATTATTTGCTATCGCATTGATTATAACATTAGTACAAATGGAAGTATCTGAGCATCCATTAATTGTTACAACTACAGCATAATCGCCAGCTACAGGTACTGTAAAACTACTATTGGTAGCTCCTATAATAGTTCCCATTGTTGCACAAATGAACCATTGATAGGTAGCGCCTGTAGCATTAGCAATTAATGTAGTACCTTTTAACTGAACCGTATTATCAATTATATTTGCAACTGTTAAATTTGTAGTTAATATTGAGTCGCAGGTGTTTTTACTCATAAGCGTATCGGTATAGGCTCCCGATATTTTATAAAAATGTTTTCCTATTTTTAAGCTATCACCAGCACAAATAGTCAATGTTTGTGAAGCGACATTAAGAGGTAATACTGTTAGGTCAATAATGGCAGTACTATCACAATTATTTTTTGCAGTAAATACTTCTGCATAAATACCGCTTGTTTTATAAACTTTATTACCAACTATTACACTATCACCAGCACAAATAGTTAATATGCGTGATGATTTAATTTCTGGTAAAACTGTTAGTGTGGTGGTAACCGAACTATCACAACTGTTTTTTGAGGTAAATGTATCTTTATACATTCCTGAAGCATTATAACTATGAATGCCCACAATAATACTATCACCAGCACAAATTGTAAATAATTGAGTGTTTATGATTGGATTGGGTTCGTTAACATTAATGGCTTTTTCGATTTTGCAGTTATTGCCATAAGTAACGGTGCAAGTATAAGTACCAGCAACTAGCCCTGTAGCAGTGGCAGCAGAGCCTCCATAAGGCTCCCAACTGTATGTGTAAGGTATTCGTAGTATTTTAACAGTCGCAGAGCCGTTATTACCACCATTACAACTTACATCTATTTTGCTCGTATTTACAATCATTAATTCTGGATCTGTAAAAGTTACCTCTTTAGTAATAGAACAGTTATTTGCATCTTTAATGGAGCAGGTATAAGTACCAGCAGCTAATGTAGACGCAGTAGCAGCAGAACCTCCCGATGGAGCCCAACTGTATGTATAAGGAGATGAACCTCCACTAGCTGTAATAGTAGCTGATCCATTGTTGCCGCCATTACAATCAATATTAGTTTGTGAAGTAGTAGCCGTGAGTGTAGCTAATTCTGTAATGCTAATGTTTTTACTAATAGAACAGTTATTAGCGTCTTTAATGGTACAGGTATAAGTACCCGCAGTTAATGCAGATGCAGTAGCTGCTGCGCCTCCTGATGGAGCCCAACTATATGTATATGGTGATAATCCTCCACTAGTTGTTATAGTAGCCGATCCACTGTTAGCTCCATTACAAGAAATGTTAGTTTGCGAAGCCGTAGCTGTGATTACAAGTGGTTGTGTAATAGCCACCTCTTTAGTAATAGAACAGTTATTTGCATCTTTAATGGTGCAGGTATAGGTATCAGCAGCTAATGCAGTTGCAGTTGCAGCATTACCTCCCGATGGCGCCCAACTATAAGAATAAGAAGGCTTGCCTCCGCTAGGAGTAACTGTAGCAGATCCGCTGCTACCCGCATAACAACTTACATCCGTTTTATTTGTAGTAGCATTTAGTGCAGTAGGATCTGTAAAAGTCACCTCTTTAGTAATAGAACAGTTATTAGCATCTTTAATGGTGCAGGTATAGGTACCAGCAGCTAATGCAAATGCAGTGGCAGCAGAGCCTCCCGATGGAGCCCAACTATAAGAATAAGCAGGTTCGCCACCGCTTGGTGTTACGGTAGATGATCCGTTGCTACCTCCATAACAGCTTACAGCTGTATTACTCATAGTAGCAGTAAGTGCAGTGGGTTCTGCTATGGTAACATTTTTACTGATAGAGCAGTTATTTACATCTTTAATGGTACAGGTGTAGGTACCCGCAGTTAATGCAGATGCAGTAGCAGCTGCGCCCCCTGATGGCGCCCAACTATAGGAATAACTAGGCGTGCCACCAGTGGGTTTAACCGTAGCAGAACCGTTGTTACCACCATTACAAACTACGGCTGTATTACTTGTATTTGCTGTTAATGCAGAAGGCTCGGTAATGGTAAATGTTTTTGTAATTATGTTGGGTGTAGAATTATTATCCTTAATGGTGCAGGCATACGTACCAGCGATTAATCCAGAGGCGGTTGCAGCAGAACCTCCCGAAGGAGCCCAAGAATAGCTATAAGGCGGTGTACCACCTATGACCGTTACTGTTGCGGAACCGTTGCTACCGCTATAGCAAGAAACTTCCGTTTGCACTGTTGCGGCAGCTATTGGTACTTTAGTCCAAGTAAAAGCATCTAAGGCAATATAATTAAAGTCACTTGTTGAACTAATTAAAATTTGGTCAATCGCTGTTAATGAATTATCGCTTCCACCAAATGTGCTTAAATCAATTAATGTAAAACCTTTTTGAAAGGCAAGAGATTTATTAAACCCACTGCTCATAGTAGTTGTGAAAAGCACAGTGCCTGCTAGTTTTCCAATAATGGTGACAGAACCTGTTACATTTACTTGTTGATTATAATCCCCTAGTTTTAGGTACATACTATTTAAACGAAATGGTACTCCATTTTTGCTGGAGATTGTAAATGCTACACCAACGTTCATTGTAATATTTGTGTGGTTAGCAATGAAACGATCATCTGCTGCCGTACCATTCCAACCTTTACCAGAAAATGATCGAATATCTATTGGACCTTGTAATTGATCTGTAATATTAAATACTTGACCATTGTCTGTAAATGAAGTGGCGAATGCTGCTTCGTCTTCAAATGTTTCGGTTGATTGGGCAAAAAATGCTTTTGTACACAATAGTGTGGCTAATAATGTAACTAGTAATTTTTTTTTCATTTCAATTCATTTTTAGTTTGTTAGCTATTAGACATAAACTTTCATTGGACTGTTTTTGTATATTACTTATATAGAAAACACTTACCATTGAAATGAGAAAAAGGGGCAATAAAGTAATCAAATACCCATATTATTTGTAGCGCTTTGTTTAGCGATAAAACGCAATTAGATCTTTTAATACGAAGTTTTGAATTTGAGGTTACGTTAAAATCTAGGAGACACTTTTTAGAATACAAAAAGCTGATAGATTACTATCAGCTTTTCTACTTTCAATACTGCTTCAATAAAGAATTAATTAAAAAATCAGGTAAGCTAATTAATACTTTAAAAATAATATATATTTTTAATTACGACATCTAATTTTTGAAAAAATTAAAAATGCCTTTATTTGAATACATTTTGTAATCAATTTTATTTAATAATTTTTGCAATAACTTCTTCACTATCCCAGTCAAAAACATTTAATTTACTCATAATTACTTCACCCTTATCATTTAATAAATAGGTAGTAGGGAACACGCTTATCTTTTGTTGCCTTAAGTTTTTTGAAGTTTGGTAAAAATCCAAGGTTTTACAATATTTCTCTTTAAAACGCATAATTTTTTCAAATGGCTCATCAGAAATCATCAAAATACTTAATTTGTGTTTTCCAACCTTTGATTGCAAAGCATCAATGGACGCTAATTCTTCAATACAATCGCCACACCAAGTTTGAAAATAGCTTACCAATAAATAAGTGCCCTTAAATTCAGTTAAATTAATTTGTTCGCCTTTTTCATTTAGTAATGTATGCTGATAAGTTGGTAGCGATGGTACTGTTTTATATTTTTTATAAAAATAACCAATGATTATTAAGATTAATACAGCTAGTAACAGCGATAAATTTTTTTTCATTTTTTTTATTTTTAGAAAGATTAAATAGTCTATGAATTATTACAAACCATGTTGACTAATCATCCATATTAATGCAGCCATGGTAGCGCCGCCCATTTCAAGTTCTCTTTTATTTACCACTTCAAATACATCATTAGCAGCGTGGTGATAATCAAAATAACGTTGTGAGTCAGGCAATAACCCTAAACAAGGCACCCCAGTGTTATTTAAATACTTGATATCTGCTCCGCTACCTTCGTTTTCAAAATCATATATTCCATATGGTTCAAATAGTGGTCTCCAACTTTTTAGTTTTACTTTAATGTTTGGCACAGGATCACTGGAAAAGCCTCTAGGGGTGAATCCTCCATTGTCCGATTCTATAGCAGCAATATGCTTTTCATTATTTAGCTTCGCTAATTCTGCATATTTTTTTCCTCCTCTGGAGCCATTTTCCTCATTCATAAATGCAACGGCACGTATGGTGCAATCAGTTTTTAAATTTAATGCTTTAAAAATTCTTAACACTTCTATACTTTGTACAATTCCAGCGCCATCATCTTGGGCACCTTCACCTATATCCCATGAATCAAGGTGTCCACCCACTACAATATATTCAGCTGGATATTTTTTTCCACGAATTTCTCCCACTACATTATAAGATTTTTCATCAGGTAATGTTTTGCAACTCATTTTTAAATAAAACGTTAATGAGCTGTTTGTTTTTAATGAGGCGCTTAACCAGTCTGCGTCTTTTGTACTAATGGCACAGGCGGGTATTTTATTTATGCTATCTTGATAAATCATAGTACCAGTATGTGGAATATTATCAATGGCAAGAGATAATGAACGCACCACTACGGCTATAGCACCATATTTTACAGCTTCCGAGGCACCAGACCATCGTTGATTGCCAGCTTTTCTATATGCAAAATGTGTTGCAATTATAGTAGGATCCATTGGCTCATTAAAAAAAACAATTTTACCTTTAATTTTTTCTTTTCCTAACTTAACAAGCCCATCAATACCTATTACTTCAATAATATTTCCTGTAATCCCTTCTGCTGGAGTTGCAATAGAACCACCCAAAGCACAAATAGCAACTTGTTTTGATTCTTTAGGAGAAATTACTTTTCCTACTTCTTTTTCGCCTCTTACCCAATGAGGTACCATGCATTCCTGTAAAAAAACAGTATCTGCTCCCGCCTCTTTCATCGTTTTAAATGCCCAATCAACAGCTTGTTGAGCTTGGAGAGATCCGCTTAAGCGGTGTCCAATTTTATGACATAAATAATCTAAATTTTTATAACTTTTACCGTTGCTTAAAGCTTCATCATAAATGCTTTTAATGATTGCAGAATCTGATTGGGCAATACATAAATGTGTGAAAAAAAGTAGAATAATAGGAGAGAGTAATTTTCTTGTCATATGATTTTTAAAATTAAATTATAACGATGTTGTTTACTATATTAATTCTTACTTAAGAATAATATTATTTATTACTTCAGTGCCCGCCTCGTCATTTAACATTTTAATGATTTTGGTTTTGGCAAGAGACAGTTCGTTTCGTAAGCCAGCAGAATCAAGTGTTACAAATAATTGTTTTTGTTTTATGTATAAATCAGTGGTGTGTTTTGCAATCAAGTCGCCCATCACCGTTTTCCATGAACTAATTAAACTTCTTTCGGCAAGTTTATCGTCTAACTTATATGCTTTTAATAGCTGTTCTATTGCTTCTTTTAAAGTATGTTCGTTATGCCTACTCATTTTATAAGTTGTTGTGGAATAGTAGTAGATACTATTCGTCCGTTAGTTATTTTAAAATGTTCAAAGTTGATGTTATTTAATTTAAACAAGTCTCTAAGTCGGGTAGGGTGTGTATCGGTAATAAATAATTGACCAAAATTAGAACTGCTTACTAATTTCATTAATTCAGTTACTCGCAAATCATCTAGTTTATCATAAATATCATCTAACAAGAGAAGCGGCGTAACTTGTTTTTTATTTTTTATAAAATCAAATTGGGCTAATTTTAAAGCAATTAAAAATGATTTTTGTTGACCTTGAGAAGCGTGTTTTTTTAATGGGTAATCATTAATTATAAACTCTAAATCATCTTTATGAATGCCTACTGTCGTATACTCCATTGCTTTGTCTCGGTTTAACGCATTGGTTAACACATTTGTAAATGAAGCATCGTTTAAGTGAGATATATACTTAAGATCAACAGTTTCTTTACCACAGGCTATTAACGTATAATATTTTTGGAAAATAGGGATAAAAGAAAGTATAAAGATTTTTCTTTTTTCATGTATTAGTTGTCCAAATTCTATTAGCTGAACATCCCATATTTCTAGGGAATCGTTATCAAAATTGCCACTGTTTGAAAATTGCTTTAATAATGCATTTCGTTGTGAAAGTATTTTATTATAATGAATTAGATTTTCTAAATAAGTTCGATCAAATTGTGCAATAACACTATCAATAAATTTTCGTCTACTTTCACTGCCTTCTGTTATTAATTCTGAATCTGCTGGCGAAATCATGACAAGGGGATATAAACCAATATGATCCGCTAGGCGTGTATATTCTTTTTTATTTTTTTTAAATTGCTTTTTCTGATTCCGTTTAATCCCGCAATATATTTCATCTTCTTGAGCATTAGCAGTATAAACCCCCTGAATTAACAAAAAGGGAGCATTGTACAATATATTTTGACTATCAATTGGATTAAAAAAACTTTTGCAAAAAGATAAATAATGAATTGCATCCAACACATTGGTTTTGCCTTCCCCGTTATTACCGGTAAAAAAATTAACCCGATGACTGAAATTTAATTCAGTTTCAGCATAATTTTTAAAATTTAAAACCGCTAATTTTTTTAAAAACATATTTATTGATAATAATAGAGGGCTAAACGAAAGTATATGATTGTAAAAGTACCTAAAAAACAAATTTTAAGGGTATAATTTGCAAGTAAATATAAAAGTATTACAAAAAAAACTTATTTTTGCAATCCATTCTAACAATATAGATAGTTATGTCAGAACAAATTACCAAAGAACCAATTGTTGACGTTGAACAAGCGTTTACAAGAACTGAGTTGTACGTTGAACAAAATAAAAAAAGTTTAACGATTATTGCGATTGTAATTGTGGCATTAATAGGCGGTTATTTTGCTTACAAGTATTGGTATGTAGCTGGTGAAGAAACTAAAGCACGTGCCGAAATGTTCAAAGCAGAAGAATATTTTTCTAAAGATTCAATAAATAAAGCCATCAATGGAGATGGTGTTGCTTTAGGCTTTGCGCAAATTGTAGATGATTATGGTATTACCCCATCTGGTAATTTAGCAGAATATTATTTAGGTATCTGTTATTTAAAAGAAGGAAAATATGAAGATGCGATCAAACACTTACAAGAATTTAAAAGTAAAGATCAAATAGTAGCGCCTATTGCGACTGGCGCCATAGGTGACGCACATATGCAGCTTGGGAATGTTGATGAAGCTATTAGCTATTATTTAAAAGCAGCAGAAAAAAATAATAATAAATTTACAACGCCCATTTATTTGAAAAAAGCAGCTATGGCATCTGAGGGTAAAGGTTTATATGCTGATGCGGTTAAATTGTACGAGCGTATTAAAAATGAATTTAGCGAAACAGCCGAAGGTAGAGAAATGGATAAATACATATCTCATGCAAAGGTTTTAGGAAATCTATAAAGAGTTTATCAATTATTAATTATCCTGCTTTTATCTATTGATAAAAGCAGGTTTTTTTATTTATCTCCAAAACTTAATTTATAGCTTATTTTTCTAAATTTTTGTTTCTTAAAAAATAGTTGGGTGAGTTGCAATTATGAAAACCAATAGAAAGTTTTGTATTTTACTCTTTTTCAGCAACCACTTTCTCCAGTACTTCAAAAATTTTAACCATTGCTAATGTATCTAATTTGCAATATTCTAAAAGTTGTTCACGGGTTTCAATAATTTTAATTAAATCAGTTTCAGTTTGAAGTTGTTCAAAAGCAGTCATTGCAATGCTACCAGTAGATATAAGTAGATCGTCATAACTAAAACCTGGCGCTAACGCAGGCAAAACATTTTTTATAGAAAAAGAATTTTTCATGGAAGGGTGATAATAACTTCTTTTTTGAAAAGGAGTAGCCAAATCGATAATACGTTTTAAAATAATATCTATTTGTTCACCATATTCGGGAAAATTTTTTTTTAACCCAGTTAAAATATTTCGTTCCATTAATGCGTCATAAACCATTATGGTGCCCTTTGTTTGTAGTTGATTTAAAAGATTTTCTATGAAAAATTTACGTGGATCTACTCCCTGTTCTGCTAAAAAAGCAACATGTTGTAATGTTGCATCAGGTATTATTTTATAATGTAGTGAATACTGAAAAGGAATGTGTTGATAAGGTTTTGTTTTGGCATATATGGGTATGGCAGGCATAAAGCTTTCAAAATCCATAAAAAAAATGGGATACTGAATCGATGCTATAAATTGACTAAGTTCTCCATGATTAATTAGAATTTTAGCAGACTTTACAGCATTTATATGAATATTCACATTTTTATCCAAATCATTTTTAGAAGGAACTTCAGCTATAGAGGTATAGCCGGCGTGATGCAAATTAAATTGGGTTGCTCTAGCGATTCCTGACACTTCAAATATAGAATTTTTTGGAATGCTTTTCCAACAAGTGCCCATAAAATCACAATTGTAAGGTGTAAAACAATGCTCTCCAATTGCTATTTGGGGGATTTCAGCATTGGTAATAACTTGTTTAAGTTCCATTACCTGGTTACTTATTTTATCTTGCTCTCTTAAAACGATTTCCTTTACAGATTTTTGGCTAAATAATCCATTTATATCTAATTCTCCATTTCGGATGTATTGATTATTTATAAAAACCAATGATATATCGTTAAGTTGCAATCCTGAATTGGTAATTACCCAATATTGTAAAGAGGAATCTAACAAATAGGCGTTCGAAATTTTTGTTGCACTTTTTACTTCATAAGCATACCAGTGATTTTTGTTTTTCACTAATATATCAAGAATAGCGAGTACACCATTGTATTGAAAAGCAGCTTCATAAATAACTTCTACTCCTTGTGATATTAGCAATTGTGTATTTTCTACAGCCAGCATATAATCACTGCGTTTTGAAGGAGTAGCATCCGTACCCCCAGGGAAAAGTTGTTGAGCCATTAACCCAATTTTATTTCCTCGATTAAATATAGCTTTTTGTTCGGTAGATATTCTATCTCTTAGGTGTATAAAATTTTTGTATAAGTATAACGATTTAGTACATTGTAATCCTCTTAAAAAGGTAGATTTACTTAGTTGATGTTTTTCCAAAATAGATTGGTTGTATTTTAATTTTTTTAGCGTTATTTTTTATTTGTACATTTATCTCACAATTCTTACTAACTATTTATAAATCAAAAAATATAATTATATGGATGAGAATATAAAAATAAAAATATTTTTAGTGGACGATGATCAAATGTATTTAAAAGCATTAGAAAACGAGTTCATAAAAAATGAAAATTTTGAAGTTTATACATTTACTACGGGCGAAGCCTGTTTAAATAATCTGTTTTTAAATCCAGACATTGTTATTTTAGATTATTTTTTAAGCAATGATAATAAAAAAGAAGTTGCTGACGGTTTTGATATTTTAGTAAAAATAAGAAATCTTAATCCAAATGCGCATGTAATTATACTTTCGTCTTATGAAAACGTAGATATAGCGGTGAATTGCATTAAGTATGATGCCTTTAATTTTATTGTAAAAAACGATACCGCTTTTATAAGACTAAAACATACCATTAAACAAATTTTTAGAGTGCATTCTAAAGTAAAAGAATTGGTTTTATGGGACTGGTAGGAAGAATTCGTATTGTAAATCAATACCATATTATGAAAAGAGGAAGTAATTTATTTATTTAAATTGTTTTCATCTACAATTATAAAAATATCTTCGTTATCTCTTTTCATAAGATATTTTTCTCGCGCCATTTTTTCGATCTTTTTCGGATTGGTCATCAATTCTTTCAGGCTTTTTGTGATTTCAGCATTTTCTTTTGCGTAATAATTTCGCTCTTCCTGTAATTTTTGTACTTCTTTACGAAATTCGATTTGGGTGCCAATATCATTTTTATCAAAAAATAATATCCATAACAATAGCACAAATACCGTTATGAAGTATTTGTTTTTTAAGATATTATTAATTCGTTTCATCTAATCTAAAAATATAATACTGCAAAATTAATAGGTTTTCTTTATTATTCATAATAAAAAAAGAGTTAGCCATCATTATTGCTTTACGTGCGAAAAAATAGTACGACGTAGAAATAGTAAAAAAAAATATAATATTGAATTAATACTAATCAATTTTTAGGAATTTAAAATATGAATATAACGCTAGAACAAGCAGAAAAAATTATTGACGCAGCGAAGAAAAAAGCAAAAGAATTGGATACAAAGATGGATATCTGTGTAGTAGATGCAGGTGCAAATTTAGTAGCTTTTGCGCGTATGGATGGAGCTTGGATAGGCTCAATTGATATTTCCCATAAGAAAGCAAAAACTTCGGCCTTTTTTAATATGGATACAGCAGCATTAACTCCCATCACACAACCCAATACTCCACTTTTTAATATTGAGCATTCAAATGGCGGATTAATAACCTTTCCCGGAGGTGTGGTTATTAGAAATAGCGCCGGAGAGGTGATCGGTGCCGTTGGTGTAAGTGGCAGTTCCGTAGAGAATGATCATGCTGTAGCGAGTTATGGCGCCGCTGTAATTTAAACAGAAGAATAAATTTTAATTCTATCATTTATTGAAGAATAAAAAGCACTTTTTATATATCCTATAAAAAGTGCTTTTTCATACCCTTCCAAATAGTTACTAAAATTTTTCAAATACACCCAAGCCAAATAGTGCAAAATCATATTTTACAGGGTCTTTAGGATCAAAAATTTTTAGATTAGCCGTAAGTTCTTCAACCGCTTTCCAGTCGTTTTGATTTCGTGTCAATAAACCCAGCTTACGGGCAACATTTCCTGAATGCACGTCTAAGGGGCACATTAATTGTTGCGAATTAAATTGGTCGTTTTTCCATAAGCCAAAATCCACCCCTCGCTTATCATTCCTTATCATCCAACGCAAATACATACAAATACGTTTAGCAGAAGAGTTTTCAGCAGGGTTCGAAACATGTTTAAAGGTTCGTTCTGGTGTTTTTATAGAAAAGAAAATATTGCGAAAATTGGTTATCGCACTGAGTGCTGTATATTCTTTGTCAGGATCTACAACAGAAGCATCAGGGAGAAATACTGCAGATAACCCATTGTGCTTAGTATAAATGTTTTGCAACGACTTTATAAAATGAATTGCATCGACGCCATTGAATGTGCGATGCACGAACTGATCGAATCGTTGTAAATCATTTTTTGTTGCATTTAGTACAAATTCAAGAGGGTTATTATTCATTAACCTCATCATTTTTGTAGCATTTTTAATAATGGTAATGCGTTGTCCCCAAGCAATTGTTGCCGTTAAGAAGCCAGCTATTTCAATATCTTCTTTTTTTGTAAACTGATGAGGAATGGAAATTGGATCGCTTTCAATAAATTTAATAGAATTGTACTCCTCATATTTTTTTTCTAAAAAATCTTGTAACTTCTCTTTTGTTAGTTTCATATGAAAGTGATGAGAATAATATAAATAGCCTAAGTCTTGGGCATTTAGTTAGCAATTGATATAACTATAATGTTATTAGTTTATACAGTAGCTTATGAGGTACTAACCTACAGAACCGGTCATTTATTTAAGTAATGCTATTTAAATTTAATTTTCTTAGTTTGGGTGTAAGCTTGTAAGTGCTACCTACTATCAAAACCGTCATAATACCACCAAAAATAATGGAGGTGCTAAGACCAATTGCTCTTGCAGCAATGCCTGATTCAAATGCACCAATTTCATTTGAAGAGCCAACAAAAATACTATTAACTGCAGATACTCGACCTCTCATATGGTCAGGAGTAGATAATTGAAGTATGGTATGCCTTATAACTACACTCACGTTATCAAAAGCTCCAGTTAGAAATAAAAAAAACAATGCCCAATAATAATTAGAAGTTAGTCCCAATAAAATGATTGAAACACCAAATGCAGCAATTGATAAAAATAAATTTCTACCTGCATTTTTTGTAGAAGGCCAATATGCGATAAGCATAGCTGTAATAACCGCACCTAGTGCAGGCATTGCCCTCAAATAGCCCAATTCTATAGCCCCTACATGTAATATTTTATCGGTAAAAGCCGGCAGTATAGCCACAGCTCCACCAAATAAAACCGCAAATAAATCGAGTGAAATGGCTCCTAATATTAACTGATTGCTAAAAACAAATTTAATACCAGCTGTTAAACTTTCTTTAAGCGATTCTTTTTTTTCTTTCGGAGTAGTGGGCCTGCTCGTAATAAATGAGAAAGAGAAAATTGAAATACATATAAAAATTAAGTTGATTTCATAGGCCACAGAAGTATCAATTGCACATAATAAGCCAGCTACCGCAGGACCTACAACAGCACCAGTATGCCATACGCTACTGTTCCAGGTAGCGGCATTTGAATACATTGATCTTGGTAATATTTGCGACATAAACGGAGTAAAGGCTGCAGATATAAAACCACGTACAATACCAGTAAAGCCGATGACTAAAAATACTGGAAGGGTTCCATAATGATCGAAAATAAACGTTTCATTTTTTGAAAAATAAAGTAGTGCAGCGGTAGAAATGGTTAAAAATGAAACAGAAGCTAATATTATTTTTTTGCGATTAAAAGTATCAGCAACATGACCAGAAAATAACGAGGTAATAATGAATGGAATAGCTTCAGCCAAACCAATTAACCCAAGAGTTAATTCATCTTTTGTATACATGTATAATTGCCATCCCACAATTACACTTTGCATTTGTATGGCTAGAGTTAGAAAAAAGCGGGTATTTAAAAAAAACAAAAACTCTTTAACTCTTAAAACAGCGAATGGGTCATTTTCTTTTAATTGCAAACTCATAAAATTGGAATAAATACAAATTTATACTTAATTTGCGATGGTTAATATAAATTAACACCTTATAACTATGAAAAAAAATATACTAATAGTTGCATTTGCACTTTTATTTATTGTAAATGCCAAGGCTCAAAAAGTTTCGTCGGATAATGTTCCTGTTGCGGTTAAAGAAGCTTTAAAGAAAACATATCCTATTGTTGAAAAACTAGAGTGGGAGTTAGATGAAGAGAATTACCAAGCAGATTTTTTACTCAATAATCGTGAAAAATTTGTGAAATATGATAACCAAGGAAATTGGATTCAAACAGAAAGCCCTATTACTATGATTTCACTACCTAAGGCAGTAAGAAAAAGCATTAATAAAAAATACAATGGCTATAATATTAATGAGTCATTAAAATTAGAAAAGCCAAGTGGAACTTTTTATCTTATCGAATTGTCAAAAAGCAATTTATTATACGATGTAACTTTAACTGATAAAGGAGTATTTACTAAGCAAGAACAACAGGGCAAAGCAAAAGAATAGTTCACAATCTTATTTTAACAAAAGAGAGCTAGTGGTCAAGCTCTCTTTTTTTTATTACCCATTATGGGAAATATTTACCTCGCATATTTTGCTGTTAAGGACTGAATTTAAATATATATATTGATAATCAATATGTTAATAAATATGTTTGTCCTGGCATGGTTTTGTATTTATTTTATGCAAAACTTAAAAATTAATCTTTTAAAACTAAATAATTATGAAAGACACAGGAAAAGTAATTGGAGCATTATTGCTAGGCGCGGCTGTTGGAGCAGCATTAGGTATTTTATTGGCACCAGATAAAGGTAGTGAAACACGTAGAAAAATAGTGGATGGAGCTAAAGATATGGCTGATGATTTAAAACAACGCGCAAAAGATGCAACTGATAATTTAAGAAATAAAGCAGAAGATTTAACAGATTATGCCGAAGATAAATTCGATGATTATAAGAAAAGCACTAAAAATAAAATGGATTCATATAAAGCAACAGCAGAAAAAAAAACAGATTTAGCATAAACTAATTAAATGCGTTTATTTAAAATAATTTTATGAAAGAGCAAAATAAAATAGAAGAAGTAACAGAAGGTGTAAAAGAATATATTAACACCCGTTATGATTTAGTAGTTTTGAAAACATATGAAAAGATTTCAAATGTTGGTTCAGAATTTATATCAACTATTTTAATATTAAAAATAAGTGGATTTGCTTTACTTCTTCTTAGTTTTGCAGGGGCTCTTTATATATCATCTGTTTTTAATGATACTTATACAGGATTTATTATTGTAGGCGGGGGTTATTTATTAATTAGCTTAATTCTTTTACTATTGAGAAAGCATTTATTAATTAACCCTCTCCGCAATAGTATCATACGCTTAATATTTAAAAAAAACTCATAGGAAATTATGTCCATACTAGATACCATTGAAATAAATAATCATTTGGAATTAAAGCGGGTGATTATGAAATTAAATTATAAGAGGGAGGAGCAGGAAGAAGAAATTAAGTATAAAATTAAAGAATTATATTATTCATTTCATCCTTTAACTATAATAAAAAGTGGTTTGGATAGTATTTTGCATACTCCCGAAATCAATGAGGATATAAAAACAATTGGCGTAAATGTGGGTATAGATTATATCGTTGGACGCTTATTTAAAAGAAGTTCCTCAATAAAGGGTTTCCTAGCCTCCATCGTAGTTGAAAAATTAGCAGAAAAATTATTTTCTAAAAATCCCGATTTTTTAAAGAATAGTCTTAACAAAATAGTAGATTTGGTAGGACGATTCAAACAACACAAAAATTAATCATTTTTTTTGACTATATTTATATGATGCCAAATAAATGAATGAGATTATCTTAATTGTAGATGATGAACCTGATATACGGTTTTTATTAAAAAGAATACTATCCTCATATAAATATGAAGTTAAAGAAGCCGAGAATATACAGCAAGGTTTACATGTTTATACTCAATTTCAACCACATATTGTTGTTTTAGATGTGAATCTTCCCGATGGTAATGGAATTCAATTTGCCAGTCAATTTAAGTTGATTAATAATATATTAATATTAATTAGTGCAGATAATGATCAATTGACAAATGAATTTAAAGACTATTTAGCAGATGGCTTTTTACGTAAACCATTTACTCCAAGTGATTTAATCGAATTAATACAAGAAATTAAAATAAAGAAAAAAGCGATTAACTAAAATTTTTTTAATTTTAAAATAAACAAACAGACACTTATGGCTAAAATATTAATAATTGATGACGATATAGATATTTGTCAATTACTGGAACGTTTTTTTAAAAAGAAGGGTCATGAAGCCAATTATTTTACGAGTGGAAAAAAAGCATTAGAATATTTAAAAGAAAATAACGCAGATATTGTTTTTTGTGATTATAGACTTCCTGATACAGATGGAAAAGAAGTATTAAAAAAAATAAAAGAACTAAACCCTAAAATACATGTAATCATTATTACAGGTTATTCAGATGTTAAAACGGCTGTTGATGTTATAAAGATGGGTGCATTTGATTATGTGACTAAACCGTTATTACCAGAAGAGATTTTATTGATGATTCAAAAGGTTTTATCCCATTCACCTGAATCAGTTACAAATAAATCTTCTCAAAATGGAGATAGCTCTAAGTCGTCTAATGCTAATTCTATATCATCCAAAAAAGTAGTGGTGAATCCTAAAGGCTTTGTGGTAGGTAAAAGTAAAGAAGCAGAAAAATTGCAAACTCAAATACAATTAGTGGGACCAACTAATTATTCTGTGGTTTTATATGGAGAAAGTGGCACAGGAAAAGAGTCGATAGCCTATAGTATTCATGCTAATAGTACAAGAAAAGATAAACCTTTCGTCGCTGTTGACTGCGGGGCTCTTTCAAAAGAGTTGGCGGGAAGTGAATTGTTTGGACATGAAAAGGGTTCATTTACCGGAGCTTTACAAGCAAAAGTAGGCCAGTTTGAATATGCAAATGGAGGAACTATATTTTTAGATGAGATAGCAAACTTGCCTTATGATATACAGGTATCGTTACTGCGTGTAATACAAGAACGGAAAATTAGAAGAGTAGGGTCACAAAAAGAAACGGATATTGATGTTCGAATTATAGTCGCATCAAATGAAAAATTAAGTGAAGCTACATCTAAAGGAAAATTCAGAGAAGATCTTTATCATCGATTTAATGAATTTTCTATTGACCTTCCCCCATTGCGTGAAAGAGGAGGAGACATAATGATTTTCGCAAATTTTTTTCTTACAAATGCTTGTTCCGAATTAAATAAAGTGATTGATGGTTTTGACCCCGAAGTTGAAAAAATATTTCTAGAATATAACTGGCCAGGTAATTTAAGGGAGATGAATAATGTTATAAAAAGAGCTGCTTTGTTATGTAATAAAACAAAACTTACATTAGAAACACTGCCACAAGAAATTGTATTTCAATCAAAATTTACAATAACAGACGATAAATCTACTGAAACTAAAAATCAACTAATAGCAAAAGGGCTACCTGAATTAAAATCTGCCGCTCTTAACGCAGAATATGAAAAGATTATAGAAGTATTACGTAAAGTAAATTTCAATAAATCGAAGGCCGCTATTATGCTAGATATTGATAGAAAAACACTATACAATAAAATGAAAACATTTAATATCTTAATAAATAGCTAGAGAACTAAAACAAGGTGTTTTATTACTAAAAAATTTTATAAAATTTGTATATTTGTTTTTATTTTAATGTTCAAATTTAAAATTTAGCAAACTGATGAAAGATGTTTTTTATACCCTTTTAGTAGTTTGGGTAATGTGGAGAATAATAGATAGTATTTCTAGTTACAAGTCAAGAAATTCAACATCCTCTACTACACTAACAGGTCGTAAAATGGATGAAACTACGATAACCAATCTTCATTCGGTTAAAAATAAATTAAATCCTACCGAAGGAGAGTATGTTGACTTTGAAGAAATCAAATAATCATATATCTCCTATAATTCATTTTTTAAGTGTTTTCAATTGATATTTTATGAAACAAATTATTGAAAACATTGTTAATAGTGCTACTTCTCCTCCTCAATTATTTGCTAATTTAATTTCTAAAATAAGGCCTTCTAGCCCTCATAATGTTGATTTTGCGTTAAAAAAAATAGCATTACTTAAGGAGTTGCTGAATGAAGACAAACAATTAAAAAAAGAATTTAGTAAAAAATTAGTTATGCTGATTGGTGAAGCTCACCAGTCAGCCTTTCTAACACAAATAAATCTACTTTCCAGAAGAGGTTTATTCTCAGAATTACGTAAGAGAACATTTTATAAAATTTTGCCAGACATTACTGATGATAAAGATTTGTCTGGTATTTTAAATATCATTTTTTATAAAAAAACCGATTGGATCTGGATTAGTGAAATATCTACTGATAAATGGGCTGATTTCTTAATGGATTTAGGTATTACACCATCCTCTGAATTACCCGTAACCCATTTTATAGTTCAAGAAATACTTAATGATATTTATATATTATCGCAGGTAATTACATCTTTAAGTATAGATAAAAATATTGCTAAAAATTTTGAATCAGTTTTAACTATTGGCTCGCCTTTTATGCAGTTACATGAGCGAATTGGCGAGTATATAGAAGGTATTAAAAAAGAATTAATAACTCTTGAAACAAAGCATCCGAAATATAATCAGGTAATGGATGCACTAAATGTTTGTGCCTTGTTTATCGATGATATCAAACAAAGTAAATCCAAATTTGGCACTAGCCTTGAGCTTACTTTAGTGCTTCAAAAAATTAATAATTCATTAGATCGAATGCATGATTTATTGCACCTTCTGGTGAAGGACGAACGCGTGAATTATTTTTTTCACTTAGTGCATTTTATAAAAAAAATTGTAAAAATTGAAAATCAAAAAAATAGTATTCGTAAATTTTTTAATGATACTATTTCCTTACTTGCATATCAAATGACTGAGCATTCTGGTAAAACAGGAGAGCACTATGTTACTAGTACCGCTAAAGAATATTTTCAAATGTTTTATGATGCTTTAAAAGCTGGGTTTGTAGTAGGCTTTATGGTAATTATAAAATATTTAATTAATGCGTTAAGACTACCGCTGTTTCAAGATACAATTTTAAAATCACTTAATTATTCGCTAGGTTTTGTGGGGATTCATATTATGCATGGTATAGTGGCTACCAAACAACCCTCTATGACAGCAGCCACTATTGCTCACTCTATTGAAGGCAGAGAAGAATCGGAAGAAATAAGAGAATTAGGCGAATTTATTATTAAAGTATTTAGAAGCCAGTTTATTGCAGTAATAGGGAATCTTGCATTAGCGTTTCCAATAGCGTTTATTTTAAGTTGGTCTTGGCATCAAATTTCTGGTAATTATATTACTTCCGATGATGAAGCATTACATAAAATTACAAGTTTAAATCCTTTTAATACATTGTGTATACTTCATGCTGCAATTGCAGGAGTAATGTTATTTTTGTCTGGTACTTTGTCTGGAGTTGCCGACAACGCAAACATTTATAATAAATATTTTGAGAGGATTAAAATGCACCGGATTTTGCATAAATTACTGGGTAAAAAACGCACTATTAAACTAGCTAATTATGTGGAAAATAATTTAGGTAGCTTAACTGGGAATTTCACTTTAGGTTTTTTTCTTGCCTTTGTAGCATTTTTCGGGTTTATTTTAGGACTCCCATTAGATATTCAGCACGTTTCATTTGCAACAGGTAATTTAGGATTAGGTTTGGCACCATTAGTTGGTAAAATAGATAGTTATACTTTATTAATGGCTATTTTAGGCATAGTGTGTATCGGCGTAGTAAACATTGTAGTTAGTTTTTCTTTAGCAATGATTGTTGCTATAAAGTCTAGAGGTATAAAATTAACAAAGACCGCCAGTTTACTTGTGTATTTGCTACAGCAATTTTTTAAACGCCCACTTATTTTTTTCTTCCCTCCCAAATAAAAAAACACATCTATTCTTTGGTCATTTTACGCATTAGTTTGTAAAATATTTTAGGAAATAATTGTTTTACGTATACCGAGAAAATTTCGTAATTACCAATATATTTGTGGTCATAATTCTTTTTAATCGCATTGATAATTCTCTTAGCACATTCGTTTGCATTCATGCCTTTATTTTGCGAATCACTTTTTATACCGTAAGCTGTTCCATCTTCCTTTAAAAGTTTAGTACTAACATCTGTATTAATAAATCCTGGGCTTACAATTAATACTTTTACATTGTCTTTAAATAGCTCCTGCCGCAACGATTCAAAATACCCATACAAGGCATGTTTTGAGGCAGCATAAGTACTATAAAGAGGTAACCCATATTTGCCCATTATGCTAGTAACCACCACTAGTTTTCCGCTTTGCTGTTTTTGCATAACACGTGCTACAGCTTTTGTTAAATTAATTGTACCGAAAAAATTGATTTCCATAATTCTTCTATCAATTTCAGTAATTGTATTTACTGCTTTTGTTCTATGACCTATTCCGCTGTTATTTATTAAAACATCAATACGTCCAAATTTTTCAATAACTCTATTTACTTTTTCTTGAATACTATCAGTAAACTCTAAATCGAGTGGTAGAATAAAAATATTATTTAAATTATCAGTACCATTTTGCGCTACTCGTTTTAATTCATTTTCTCTTCTAGCTGAAATAATAATTTTTGCTCCTTCTTTTAAACAAGCATAAGCTAAAGACTCTCCAATGCCTGAAGAGGCGCCTGTTATCCAAATTACTTTATTTTGTAGTGTCACTAGCTGTCATTAGTTGCATTAGAAATTATTTTTTATTTTTATCTTGAAAATCTAACGATTTAACACCTAAGACTTTTAATAATTTTTTTGCATTTATTTTTAAAGTTTCTTTTACTTCAGTTATAATTGTTTTGGTAGTGCTTTCATCGGGTCTTGATTTGAAACGAGAATCGCGATAAACAAAATCTTTACCCACAGGAGTATAATAATAAACATAAAATGATTTTCTACTTTCATCTTCAGGAATATTAATTTTTGCATACCCATGGTAAGAAGTTTCGTCTGTTACCATAATTGCTGCCTGATTAAAATAAGGCATTACTTTCGAAATACAATTTTTAACATCTTTGTCCCAAAACTCAAGTGCTCCTCCGTATTCGTCTTTCCAATTTTTATTTAAATAAATAAGTAAATTAATTCGTCGATGTAATTTAGCAGCGGTGTTCATGTTTACATCTACATGTATATCAACAAAACTTCCAGGGCCACCTTGATGAACACCTGAGCCTAAAGAATCATATGTAGAAGACAGTCCATCAATACCAGTAACTTTACTTATCCACTCATACATTTGAGGTGAATTTAAAAAATCACGCATTTCATTAAACAATGGATGAAAGGTATCGAAATGATATTCTTCTGATTTGTTTTCATTAATGCTTTTGCGTTTTACGTTTAAAGCATTAAGTTTAGGGAAATTACTGTAGAGCGTATCTGCGACTTCATTTAATAAAAAATTAGGCAAAGCAATGTGTTTACAAGGAGCGGCTTTTTCAAAAGAATGCCGTATTTCTTTGATTTTTTCCTCACTTAAATACGCTGGGTTAATTAAATTTTTCATACGATAATATTATTTAGCAAACATACATAAATTAATATCGTTTAATTCACATTGCTATTATATGCCATCTTTACAAAACGTAATTTACAGATGTTGAAAATAATTATAACTTTTGTATTTATTCTTTAATAAAATAGTGTACATTTAGAAATCTAAAATTATATTAACCTACTAATACTTTACTTTAATCATGAAAAAAACATTACATCTAATAACATTTGTTATTCTCTTATTGGGATTCAGTGCTTATGGACAAAATTTTGTTCGAATCGAAAAAGCTAATTCTCCAGAATCTATAGCTATTACAACAGACCAAGTGTTGGAAATTAGATTGCCTTCAACTCCTTCAACTGGATATGGTTGGTATTTAAAAAATGATGACCGAAATATCTTAGTTCAAACAGGAGACGAAGAATTTGTAACAGATAATTTAGAATATCCTATTGGTAGCTCAGGAACTCAAATTATGAAATATATAGGTACTAATAGAGGTACTAAAGATATGGAGTTTGTTTATAAACGCCCATGGGAAAAAGAAGCTAGAGATTTAGAAACC
Organism: Bacteroidia bacterium; assembly: GCA_039937835.1. Taxonomy (GTDB): domain Bacteria; phylum Bacteroidota; class Bacteroidia; order 2-12-FULL-35-15; family 2-12-FULL-35-15; genus 2-12-FULL-35-15. The sequence continues at coordinate 32,552 of JBDTFR010000025.1, forward strand.
TATAAAATCACCGTAACAAGCGAAGGTGCTTATATCGGAAAGCCTGTAGTAATTGAAACAAAAGAAGTAGATCAATCGCTACAAAAAGAATCTTATTCAGTAAATGGTTTACCCTCTAGTTTTAGTTGGAGTGCATTAGGTAAATGTACTCCATGTAAAAATCAAGGTAGTTGTGGTAGCTGCTGGACATTTGCTGCTTGCGGATCTTTCGAATCAGTTATTAAAATATTTGATGGTGTTGAGCGAGATTTAGCAGAACAATGGCTGGTAAATTGTGATACAAGATTTCAAGGTTGCAGTGGTGGTATGTGCCCAAATTCAATGTTTAAAAGTGGAGCAGTGTATGAAGTGGACCAACCTTATATGGCTGCAAATGGAACTTGTAAGACAGCACCTCATAATGAAAGAATTAAAAACTCGTATAGTGCAGGAGGTTCTGTAGCATCCATTAAACAAGCTATTTATGATTATGGCCCAGTTTGGGCAGCTGTATTTGTAGGTAAAAATTTTAGAGATTTTAAACCGGGTACTGTTGTAACAAAATCAGATGGGACTTCAATTAACCATGCTATTGTTTTAGTTGGTTGGGATGATGCGACCAGTTCATGGATATTAAGAAATTCATGGGGAACTGCATGGGGAGAAGATGGTGGATATATGCGTATAAAATATGGAATTAGTTCGGTTGGATCGAATGCTGCGTATATTGATTATAAAGGTAAGATAGTTCATGTTGCAACATCTGTAAACCATAATGAACCTAATAGTTCGGTTACCTTATTTCCTAATCCTAACGAAGGAACATTTACTATTGAAGGATTAGAAAAACAAAATAACATTGAAATTTATGATGTAGTTGGTAAAATGGTTTATAAAACTGTTTCTGATAACAGCTCAACAACTATAAACCTATCTTCAACATCAAAGGGAATGTATTACTATAAAATTACTAATCTTTCAACAAATTCTGTTAAACAAGGAAAGTTAGCAGTAAATTAATTAAAATTACGAAAAAAGAATTCCCTTCTGCTTTAAAAGCAGAAGGGATTGTTTTTTATAAGCGCCCTCAATTACTATTATTAAACTTTTTCTAATGGATCAACAATACTTCTGATCAACATTAATTATAACAAGCTAAACGATATTTAAAACCCAATCTAAGAATAAATTAGGACGATAACACTTTTAATATCAGGAAATTAATTTAGGATATAATTTTTAAAAAACGTATTTATTATTTGTTTCCTCCAAAACATGTTATAAATTTAGATATCGTTTTATTAAAACCTACTTATCTAATATATATTTATCATGAAAAAATCAATACAACTCATAGGATTTTGTGTTCTTATGGCATTAAATACCTTTGGACAAAACTTTGTTCAGGTTACTAAAATTAATGCATTAGAGTCAGTTTCAATTAATCAGCAACAGGTTTTAGAAATTAAATTACCTGCTCAACCCTCAACAGGTTTTGGTTGGTATTTAAAAAATAAAGAACAAGGTATTGTTATGCAAGCAGGGGATTGGAATTTTGTGCCTGACGATTTAAATAATCCTGTAGGAACTCCGGGGATTCAAACAATCAGGTATATAGGCACTGCTAGAGGAGCTAATGAGTTAGAATTTCTTTACAAACGCCCATGGGAAGAAGACTCTCAAGCTACAGATAACTATACCATTAAAGTTACAAGCGAAGGTATATACAATGGTAAATCGTTGGTAACAGAAAACCAAGATCAATCTATATTACCGGATAACGGAAGCTATTCTGTATATGGTTTACCAACAAGCTTCAGCTGGCAAAAAGAAGGATTATGCACCCCTTGTAAAAATCAAGGAAGTTGTGGTAGTTGCTGGACATTTGCTGCTTGTGGATCATTTGAATCTGTAATTAAAATTTTTGATGGTGTTACTAGAGATTTATCTGAACAATGGTTAGTAAACTGTGATAAAAGATTTACAGGTTGTAGTGGAGGTTGGTGCCCTAATTCGATGTTTAAAACATTAGGAGCTGTTTATGAGGTAGATCAAAAATATGCTGGAGCAAATGGAACTTGTAAATCTTCCTACACCTATCATGAAAAAATTAATGGTTCTTACGAACTATCAACTAATCCAACTGTTGCACAAATTAAGCAAGCTATTTATGATTATGGCCCAGTTTGGGCGGCAATTGATGCAGGTAGTAATTTTCAAAATTATAAGTCAGGTGGCGTTATGTCTAAATCAGATGGAACGCAGGTAAATCACGCTATTGTACTTGTTGGTTGGGACGATGCCACTGGTTCTTGGGTTCTAAGAAATTCTTGGGGTAGTAGTTGGGGTGAAAATAATGGTTATATGCGTATAAAATATGGAGTAAGTAATGTAGGTTATAAAGCAACTTATATTGATTATAAAGGTAAAATATCTCATACAGCAACATACATAAACGATATTACATCAAACAGTATGATAAAACTATTCCCCAATCCCAGTAATGGAACATTTAATATTGAAGGATTAGAAAAACAAAACAATATTAAAATTTACGATGTGGTTGGTAACGTTATATATAATACAATATCAGATAACAGCACTACTACTATAAATTTATCTTCAACAGCAAAAGGGATGTATTTTTATAAAATAACTAATCTTACTACAAATTCTGTTAAGCAAGGAAAGTTTACTTTAAACTAAGTATAATAACCTAAAAGCGCCCCATTATTATTATAATAGTGGGACGCTTTTAGGTTATCTTAAAAAACTTATTTAAGGTTATGATATACTTTTTGTACATCGTCATCCTCTTCTAGCTTAGTAACTAAAGTCATTACTTCTTCTATTTGTTCATCTGTTAATTCTACCGTAGTGGTGGGGATACGCTCAAATTCAGAGCTGATTATATCTAATTTTTTTGCTTCTAATGCTTTTTGCATATTTCCAAAATCAGTAAACGCACAGTAAACTACTATTTCTTCTTCATCAAATTCAATTTCATCTGCGCCAAAATCAATCAATTCAAATTCTAATTCTTCTACATTAATATTTTCATTTTTAATATGAAAAACACTTTTTCGTTCAAATAAATAATCAAGTGATCCCGTCTTTCCTAGCTCTCCACCGTTTCGATTAAAATTCATTCGAACATTGGCCACCGTACGAGTAGGGTTATCTGTCGCACATTCTATAAGAATGCCTATTCCATGGGGAGCTTTACCTTCATATACTACTTCTTCTAAATTTGCTTGATCTTTTGATGTTGCTCTTTTTATAGCTGCATCAATTCGATCTTTAGGCATATTTAAACCTTTGGCATTTTGAATTGCTACTCGTAAGCGTGAGTTTCCGTGTATTTCGGCTCCTCCTAATTTAATGGCAATAGCAATTTCTTTTCCCATTCTTGTAAAGCCTTTCGCCATTTTATCATAGCGAGCAAACATTTTATATTTTCGCTTTTCGAATACACGTCCCATAATTAACTATTGATTAAAATTATTTTATACAAATTTATGATTTTTTAAAAAATGGATGCTAAAATTGAAAAATATCGCTTAATGTTGAATAATGATGCGTTGTATATCAATTGAATAGTTATTTTCAATACTTATAAAGTACATACCATTTTTAAGGAAAGAACAATCTACTTCAATTTTATCTTGATTAACAGTGATGAGAGGAGCAGGGTAGGCTTTACCTAAAATGTCTTTAATAGTAAGAGATTTAATTTTTATTCCAGCAATGGTGTTAATGTTAATTTTATCTTTTGTTGGATTAGGGTATACGGTATATTTGGATGAAATTTTAGAATAGGTATTAATGTTTGTTATAACATTTATAATCTTTCCAGAAGAAACTCCACTACTATCGGTTTTCACTAAATAAATATGATCGAAAGGAGAAAAAGAATTAGAGGTGCCACATATAATATATCCGCCATCACTTGTTTTGTTTATAGAAAATGCCTTTTCCATATTTCCTTGCCCAAAGGTGGCTGAATTATATGGGTTCATTAAATATAACAAAAAATCAGTGCCACCCATCCCAAACGAAGTAGTATATCCAGCAATGGCGACTCTACCAGTTGGCGATTCGGTAATAGATTGTATCCCGTCTTCTTTCGGGCCTCCCCAATAATCCATATTTTTAAATTTGCCCGATAACGTAAGTTCTATTGTAACGCCATCAAAATCTCCAGTATTGTTCCTTTTTGTTTTCCCTGCAATTATATATTTGTTATAAATACTTTCAATAATATCAAATGAAAAATCTTCGGTAGCTCCTTTGTATGTGTAAGTCCATAAGGTATCTCCAATTGAGTTGGTTTTAACGGTAAAGATGTCACCTAAACTATCACCAAAACTTTTAGTATATCCAGTTAAAATATATCCACCATCTTTTGTTTGTTTAACACTTCTCGCTTCATCATCTTCAGAACCTCCATATGTTTTTGTCCAGCTGGTATCACCTTTTGCATTTATTTTTACTAAATACATGTCTTCATTTCCGTTACCATAACTAGAAGTTCCGCCAGCAATAATATATCCTCCATCGGTTGTTTGTTGAATTGAATAAGCAAAATCCCAATTAGTGCCACCGTATGTTTTTGACCAAGTAACATTTCCTAAAGCATCTGTCTTATTTACATACATGTCATACCCGCCATTTCCAAAACTGTTTGTATACCCTGCCATAATTAAGCCGCTATCAGCAGTTTGTTTAATGCAATAAGCTTGATCAATATTTACCCCACCATACATTTTTTGAAATTGGATTGCACCCAATGAATCTACTTTTAATAAATAGGCATCTGTGTTTCCATTGCCAAAACTGCTGGTAGCACCTGCCATGGCGTAACCTTTATCATAAGTTTGTACAACAGAATACCCGTATTCATAACCAGTGTTTCCATATACCTTCTCAAATTTCACTACTTGTGCAGTTAACTGCATCGTAGTCATTAAAGAAAGAAAGAAAAATAAATTTTTAATTAATAAGTTCTTCATTATTGAATTGCTTTTCTAATTTTTAACAAGTCAGTCATTAGTTTTTCAAAATAATCTAAATGAAGCATGTTGGCACCATCTGATTTTGCTTTTGCAGGATTAGGATGTGTTTCTAAAAATAGACCATCAGCACCTACCGCAATTGCTGCTTTTGCAATGGTGGAAATTAATTCAGGTTTACCACCAGTTACTCCGCTCGTTTGGTTGGGCTGCTGCAAAGAATGAGTAATATCCATTATTACAGGAACATTATTTTTTTGCATCTCTGGAATACTTCTGAAATCCACCACCAAATCTTGATATCCTAAAAAGGTACCTCTTTCAGTTAGCATTACATTTTTATTACCCGATTCTTTTACTTTATCTACTGCAAATTTCATAGATTCTGCAGATAAAAATTGACCTTTTTTTATGTTTACATGTTTACCTGTGTTTGCAGCAGCAATTAATAAATCTGTTTGCCTGCATAAAAAAGCAGGTATTTGCAACACGTCAACATATTTTGCAGCAATAGCCGCTTCTTCATGTGCATGAATATCGGTAACAGTGGGAATATTAAAATGGATACCCACCTTTTTTATAATGGCTAATGCTTCTTCATCTCCAATACCTTTAAACGAATCTAAACGAGAGCGGTTTGCTTTGCGGTAAGAAGCCTTAAATATAAAAGGTATTTGTAACTGATCTGTAACTTTTTTTATTTTTTCTGCAATTTCAAAACAAATTTCTTCGCCTTCTACTACACATGGGCCAGCTAATAAAAAAAAGTTATTAGCACCTGTATGTTTTATATTTGGAATGGTATTGATAGACATAATTTAGTTAATTAAATGTTTTAATTAATGAGAAGTAGGCACCCTGACCAGAAGTTTTTGTTGGTACTAAATAACCTTCGATATTATGGCTTCCTGCGTTTATAATAAAACCACCAGTTAAACGAGCAGATAGACCTAAACCATAATTAAAATTACTGTAACCACCATACCCTATACTTGTTGATAACATGAAATTTTTTGTAAAATAGATATTCGCCATTACATATGAAAGTAACGAGTAATTTGCATTAAAAATATAACGAATGCCTTCTATTAGATGAAAATGAGTATTAAATTTTGTTTCAAAGCTAACGTTTAGATTAGCAGGTATTATAACCGTGTAAGATTTATTTCTTAAAGGGAAAAGGCTTTTTTTGATTCCTTTTTGAGATGCATTTGCGAATATTGAATCTTTAAGATCGTAAATATTTTGTACATAAAAACCATTAAAATGAAAAACAGAATCCTGTTTAAGATACAACGATTGATCGTTAAATTTAATTAAACCAACATCTGAAATTTCTATTTTTAATTTTGATTTGCCATCGTGTTTTTTAAAAGCAGTTTCTACAAATAGATCCAAGCTTGAACCATAACCATTAAAGGCGCTGTACCTTTTATTGTTTATATCAGATTGAGCTATTTCAATGGAAGTATTAAAATTTACATAGTTGGCATTTACATCGGTATAAAGTTCTGCCGTTTGTGCCTTTACAGCAGCATATTGTTGGCCTGTTAGAAATGACAGCGCAACACCCCAGCGCACGGCAGATGCAGCCTTGTCCGAAAATAAACCAATTTGAAATTGTTGATAACGATATAGATTTAAATTGAAATCATTGAAGTTGGCTGTTTTTCCAGTGTACTGAGAATTTCCATAAAATCCTACCGTGTATAAATCTTTCGAAAATTGAGCATCAAAATGAGCGCGGTTTCGGACGCTAAAAAATAGATTAAAATAATTTTTATGAAAAAGAGAATCCATTTTAAAGGCTCCATATATTCCATAATTAATTTCTGCTCCTATTCGATTATTATCTTTTGTTCTATCTAAAACAGCATTTTTTAAATCGGAATCAATAAACCCACCCTTATAAAACTTAGTCATAAATGCATTGGTGAAAGAGGTAGCGTTTAAATTATAATCACCTTGAACACCTAACTGTATTTTTGTTGAATCGGAAATTGTATTTTGAAAAATAGCTGATATTTGTGCAGGCGCATTTATATAAGTTATCACAAATAACATGAGGTAGCTTATCTTTTTCACTCGTTTTATATAGTTATTGAAGTTGAACGGTATAATTGAAATCACCAGTAAGTTTAATATCCATTTCGTACGTACTGAATATTTTTACATAATTAGGAGCAGCCGCAGTATTGTAACTTGCTTTTAAAATTACTTTTTTTGTATTATACAATAAAATTACTTTGTTTTCATTTATTGGTATTTTAAGCACACTTTGTGTTTTATTTAATACTTTAAAATTATTATCTAAAGCCGCAGTATTAATTTTACTTGCTTTTTCTAGCAAAGAATCTGTTATTTTATTGTGATCATCTAATAAATAAAATTGCACAGTCGCATCAAAAGGATAACCATTATCTGCAATCATTGTTAACATACCACTTTTTATTTTTGGTTTATCTCCTGTTGAAATATAAAAATCTAAGGTATCAGACAATGTTAAATTATTCGCATAAAATGATAAAGGTATTTCCATTTGTAATTTTACATACATCAAATGATCAATATAAACAAAGTCATTTGAGCCAGATAAATTACCCATTGGATTAGTAGTGATTTTCATCGCATATTCAAATTTATCTGGTAAACTATTTATCATAGAAACAATATTAGAATTGTTTTTTGCTAGGGTATAATTATAATTACTGGGAGTTACCGTGCCTGCATTGTCAGAGGCTCTGTTAATATTTATTGATGAACCTATAATGGTATTGTTTGTTAATGGAACAACTGTATTTGTTTGGGTGCTTATGGCGTTTAATTTACTAATGAGAATGCGAGTATCAAAGCCTATAAAATTATCGATGCTCACTTTAAATTTAACATCATCAAATTTAATAGTACCTGCAGTAATTTTTTTTATGAACTGAAAATTACTTTTTGTAGCAGGTATTTCTATTGTTGTGTTTCCAAAATAACCCTTTGCATACAATGGTTTTATATCGAAAAAATTATTTTCTATACTTAAACTATCTGTAGTGCTTACGGAAACAGTATCTTTCGCATTTGGATCAATAGCAGCCTTTACATTTGTATAAATAGTATTTATTTTATTTTTGTTCACACCCGTTAAATCAAATACATAATTGGCTAAACTATACACTTCGCTAAATACTCCTGGTGTATTACCTACTCTTGCTGGCACTTCTATATCAATTGAAAACATTTTACCATTTAGTTTAGCGCATGGTATACTATAAGTGAATTTTGTTTTTTCTTTTATTTTACTTTTAACAACAAATTTTACATAACCGGATTTGATAATGGCGGTTCTTAATTCTATCCCTTTTAATTTATAAGTAGTTTCAGAGTTACTAGGAAAAGGTATTATTTGCCCAGGAGGAAGATTAAGGTCTATAGGGAGATTATAAGCATTTCTTAGTGTAGTATCAGGTATTTTTATAATAGCATCTGATGATAAATTATATAATTGATTTTCATATACAATTTTTAATGAATTATCCGCATCAGTTTTAACAATTGAATCCGGAAGTAAATTGTTAATGTTAAGAGTGGTGTATACTAGTGGCGTTGCTACTTGCATATCCCATGAGGCTTTACTATTCTCTTTTCGACAAGAGAAAATAATAACAAGCAGCCCCAATGCAAGCCCAGAAAATAATTTATTCATTTAAAAATATTGGTATTAAAGTATTAAATATACTACATAAAAATGATTTTTATATAATAGTTGTACTGTATTTTTATAAATAAAGTTCTCATATATAGGCTCTTTATTAAGAGTTTTGAGTAATCTTTACAATGTAAGTGCGAAATTAGTGTTTTAAACCTTATGAAATGATCCATTCTTATTTGAAAGTATATTCACAGACTTAATGAACTGCTATATTAGAGATTGTTACATAGATTGGTGTAAGAGGCAAATTCTTCTAGTTAATGAAGAGGGAGCGCAATTTTAATTAACTCATCCATTTTAATTCACTGGAGGCTTATAAATACTTTCCTTTTTACTGAACAATCTTTTAAATAAACCCTTTTTCTTTTTTTCGTTTTCATTCTCTTTATTAGTAAAAGTGTCAACTGAAACAGGTTGATTAGTTTTTATTTCCACTTTTGGTATTTCAACACCCACCGAGTCTTGTTCTTGCTCTGTTTCTGTTAATGTAACAGTATCAATTGTATCTTCCTTTACTGTGGTTTCTATGTGATGGCGTTGTTTATTTTGATTTGCCTTAGCTTTTTTATTGCCGTTTTTTATTTCCTTTAATTGTACCTTAACAGAAGTATCTTCAGTTATTTTTTGAGGAGGAATTTTTGTGTAAATTGTAACAACTGTAAGCACTGTTAAAATACTGACTAATATATTTTTAAAGTTAATATGATTTGGTTTTGGAATGAATTGAGCCTGTTTGTATTCTCTTTCCCGTCTACTCTCTTCGTCCTTCTTTGTTAAATAAATTTCGACGCTTTTTATAAATTTATTTAATTTTTCTTTTGGGGTATTGTTTGATTGTTGATTTTTATTCGCTGTTTTTGTTTTGAAATTATTACTATTAGAATTGCTAGTATTATTAAACGTTTGGTCATATTCGCTTCTTTTATTTAGATTGCTTAATACTTCATTCGCTTCATTTATTTGCTTGAACATTTCGGCAAAATATTCGTCTCCTTCATTTTTGTCTGGATGGAATTTAACAGCAAGTTTTTTGTACGCTTTCTTAATTTCATCTTGTGAACAGTTTTCTTTAATTCCAAGTAGATCGTAATAATTTTTCATAATAAGTGCTAAAATAAAATAGCTAAATGAATTATTGTAACTATCTCAATTAAAATGGCTAGAATGACTTTTGAATAATTAGCTCTTTATTTATCAATTTCGGTGACGTATTTATCGCAAATACTTTTTACAGAATAATTAGGTATTGAAGTAAAGTTTATTTTTTCACATTAATATTTACTATAAGGTTTTCTACTATATATTTATCATTTGAGAACAGATTATGTTGATCACATCTATTTGCCAAAAGAATTACATTTTGCCATTGTACTATTAAATTAGATCTTTCCAGCCAGTTATTATATATTCTTCTAAGGTTATTTCAAATTTATATTTCGTATTTCCAAGCCTATTTATGTAAGGCCGATAGTAATATTTTTCAATTAATTTTCCTCTAATAACACTATCCTTTATTTCACTAGGTCTACCCCAAGATGCTAAAAGTAATTTGTCATTCATACCTATATAAATTTTATTTTCGTTTACTCTATCTACATCATTTTGTCCAAATATTTCTAGAATGTTATTAAGGAGTTCCTTTTTTGAAACGAGTGTCTCCTGAATTGCATTATTGTACTTTTTTTTCGCTAAATTAATTTGAGATTTTCTGTATTTAATAGCACCCGCCTGCCTATAAATGCAATATGATAAATAAATAAAAATTGAAATAATAACGAAGATTAATGCTATTTTCATCATACTTTTTAAATAATACTTGCAAAATTTGAATATTTTGAATTCAAATAACTACAAATGTCTCTATTCTATATTTAATAATTCAAAAGAAACCTCTTAGCTAATAATCATATTTAGCACCCCATAATTTTTTTAAATATTGCCGCATTTCATTTTCTTTGGAGTTGTTACCCGGTTCAAAAAATTTCATTCCAACAATATCGCTTGGAAGATACTCTTGGTGGGAAAAATTATTGTCGTAACTGTGTGCATATTTATAATCAGCTCCATAGCCAATTTCTTTCATCAGTTTTGTAGGTGCGTTTCTTAAGTGGAGAGGTACTGATAAATTACTCGTTTCTTTTACCGCTTCTATTGCTTTGTTTATCGCCATGTAAGCAGCATTGCTTTTGGGTGAAGTAGCTAAATAAATAACTGTTTGCGATAATATAATACGTGCTTCGGGATAGCCAATTACATTTACAGCCTGAAAACAATTGTTGGCAATTACCAATGCGGTAGGGTTTGCGTTTCCTATATCTTCAGAGGCAAGTATGAGTAGCCTCCGAGCAATAAATAAGGGGTCTTCACCACCTTCAATCATTCTGGCAAGCCAATAAACAGCGGCATTGGGGTCGCTCCCTCTTATAGATTTTATAAATGCGGAAATAATATCGTAATGATTTTCGCCCGCTTTATCATAAATAGCTGAGTTTTGTTGAATAATTTGACTTGTTCTTTCATTCGTAATCTCAATATCATTGGTATTTTTATTGCCAATGTGGTTAACGACCAGCTCTAATACATTTAGTAATTTTCTACCGTCACCGCCTGAAAATCTTAGTAAGGCTTCACTCTCAACTAACTTAATTTTTTTAGTTTTTAAAATAACATCTGTTTCAATTGCTACCGAAAGCATTTCCAATAAATCATTTTTATCTAAATGTTTTAGAATATAAACTTGACAACGAGATAAAAGCGCTGAAATAACTTCGAATGAAGGATTCTCTGTAGTTGCACCTATTAAAGTAATGGTACCCTTTTCAACTGCGCCTAATAATGAATCTTGCTGCGATTTGCTAAAGCGATGAATCTCATCAATAAATAAAATAGGGTTGTTTTGTGAAAATAATCCACCTGCTTTTGCTTTATCAATTACATCACGTATATCTTTAACACCCGAGTTTATAGCACTTAATGCATAAAAAGGGCGTTTCAATTCATGCGCAATAATATTCGCTAGAGTAGTTTTACCTACACCTGGAGGCCCCCATAATATAATAGATGGTAGTAGCGATGACTCAATAGCATTGCGTAAAATAGCACCTTCACCTACAATGTGTTTTTGACCAATGTAGGTGTCCAAACTGGTTGGGCGCATTCGTTCTGCTAATGGTGGAATATTCATTATTGTTTCATCCCATTTTTTACCCAACATTCTATTTTAAAAATAGACGTGGAGTCTAATTGAGCTGCTTTCATTGGCATTTTCATATAACCTCTTTGCCATTTAATAGACCCTAACAACTTATGTTCTTGAACGGATGCTACTACTCTTTCTGGTTGGGTAAAATCATATCCACCCGCTTTCTTTTTACTGCTATGGCAGTTGTTGCAATGTTTATCGAATATAGGTTGTATGTCCTTTTGGTAAGTGTATACATTTGTGCTACACAGACTAGTATTGTCTTTATCTGATTGTTTAGCAGTTTTTTTATTGGTGTTACAACTTAACAAAGAAAATGTAATCAACGTTATGCTTAATAGTTTATGTTTCATGTTTTAATAATTTTAGTAATTAATTATAGTTTATTAGATATATAACGTTAAATTTTATGGTTATTCACTGCATTTGAAGGGCGATGATGTTTCCATCTACGATGTGTCCATAACCAATATTGAGGAGCCTTACAGATATCATTTTCTAATAATTTAGTTGCCTTTTCAGTAATTTCACCAAAAGCCGTTTCTTGAGGCTTATCGGTAACTTCAAATAACTCAAAACTATAATATCCTCTTTTTTCTTTATTTAATCTTCCATATATAACGGGATAATTATAATCTTTTGCATATTTCTCAGTACCAAAAAGTACAGCAGTATCTTGATTTAAAAAATTTAACCAATATGCACTTTTAGGATTAGAAGGAGATTGATCAATACCAAAAATGATAGCGCTTAAATTTGATTTTTCTTTTTCAAATACTCTTTTTACTTCTTTCGTCGAAATCATTTTTAATCCATATTTGCTACGAGTATTTTGCATTTTTTTATCAAAATATAAATTACTTAATGGCTTGTAAATACCAATTGCTTTATGTTTAATGAGCGAATCAATAGCTACCGCAAAAAGTTCCCAATTATTAAAATGCCCACCAGCTATAATTACACTTCGGTTATTATCATAATATTTATTAATTACTTCCGGGTTTTTACAGGTTACACGCTTTAACATTTCTTTTTCAGAAATACTAAATGTTTTAATACTTTCAACAATAAGGTCACAAAAATGCCTGTAAAATTGTTTACATATTGCCTTTTGTTCTTTTTCAGATTTCTCAGGAAAAGAACGCTTAATGTTTCCTAATACAATTTCTTTTCGATACCCTATTATGTGGTATAAGATCAGGAACAAAAAATTAGAAACGCCATATAATACGAAAAATGGTAAAGAAGATATGGGGATTATTATTAAATAATAAAGTAATAAGTTAAAAATATTCATTTAAAAATAGTATAATTGATGCCAGTAAACACAAAGATAAAATATAGTTTATGAATAGATTTAATTTTCTATTAAAAGTCAATATCATTTTTAACTAAACCATTAACAAATATAACTATGAAACAGCTCATTAATTTCAAATTCACTTTTTTAATTGCTATTCTTCTTTTAGTTTCTGAGGTGGGGATGGCTCAAAAGAAGAAAGTAGAAAAAAACAAATTTTTAGAAGGTAAAATTTTTAATGTTCAATTTTATGAAATGAAAACTTCTGGAAGAGGTAAAGCTTTAAAAGCGGATGTGATTACAAAGAATGGAAAAGTACAGTGCGATTTAATGCAGGATAAATTATCGCTACCTCCTGTTAATTATACCGTTACTCAAGATTCTGTATTTCAGCAAGATGGTGAAGATGTTCAATTAATAACCTTTGAAGCTAATTTTAAAGAAGATAAAAATACGTATGAATGGCAGGCTACTATTACAGGCTATGATATAGAAGGCACCGTTATACAAAAGAAAAATGATGTAGAGAAGAAAAAATATGAATTTTCAGGGTCTGAAAAGCCTAAAAAAGCGAAAAAGAAATAAACGAAAATTTAATCAAATTGGGAATAGGCGCTCTTTAAAATGATAGCCTTAAAAGATAAATTTATTTTGTAAAATAAAAAAGAGCATGGTAATAAACCAACCTCTTTTTTATTTCTTTACTACGATTAGTATTAAAACTCACTGATAAATATCATTTAATTAGACTAAAAATTACCTAATACCACCACTTATAAATCATAATCACCTGCGGCTTCAGGCTGATAAACAATTTTATCAATTCTGATTTTTGTAAGTCCAGCAGGAACTAACCATTCAATTTCATCTTTTACTTTATAGCCTATTAGAGCCGTTGCAATAGGAGAAAAAATAGAAATTTTGCTTTCTTTTAGGTTTGCCTGATTAGGGTATACGATTTGAAATTCAACTTGTTTATCGTTATTTAAAAAACTTAATTTTACAATTGAATTCATAGTTACTACGTCAGATGGGATGTCTGTAGGTTCAACAATTTTAGCTGAATCTAATTCTTTTATTAATTTTTCAGCTTCCACATTACTAAGTGATTTAAATTGTTTTGCATCACTAATGCTCTTCTTAATTCGGGCATAATCCAGTCGGTTAATTATTAATGTACTCATATTTATTGTATTAGATTAGACATTTTTCATTAAAAGCCAAAGGTAATAAAATCAGTTAAAACTTTACTTAAAAAAGCGAATTTGATTTTCTTTACGTGATATGAGCTAATGCTTTCTTTTCTAGGTATTTACTACCCTTTTTTTTTATTAATTATTTAAAATGATTCTGTTTATCCTTTGAGTGGAAACTGGTTTAAAAATACTGCATAAATGCTATTGTGTAGGATTGTAGCATGATTTTCACTGTTTTTTTTAATAAGAGTATGGCTACTGATTAATTTAACAATACGGCTAAAATCTACGAACTCTCCTTAGTGGTAGTATTTACTTTATGTTAAGGATAATAATTATTTTTTTCATTTCCTCAAATGCAATGTTTATATCATTTGGCTTTGTTCTCCAGTTTACAAATGAAGCTCGTATTCCCTTCTTATTATTATAAAAAGTCGGTGTCATAAATACGATACCCGTATTATTTAATGTTATTAAAAATTCTTCCACTCTTTTTTGGTTTTCTTCTCCTCGCAATGTAAAACAAAGGTTATTTAATAGAATAGGAGCTAGTAATTCGAAGTGGATACTTTCTTCTATTTTTTTTCCAAAAAGTTGAGCTAGTGCTATACAATTTTCCACTATACTTTTATAACCTTCTTTGCCATATGCTTTTAAAGTAAACCACGCAGGTAAAGCCTTAAGCCGTCTTGAATTTTCAGGTAAAAAATGTAGGTAATTAAAATTATCAGAAGCATTTCCAATGTATGGAGCATTTGAATTTTGAAACGTTTGTATTTGTAATGACTTATGTTCTTCCTTAACAAAAAAAACAGCATTTTCATAAGGCACATTTAACCATTTATGGCAATCAATAGTAATGCTGTCTGCATGCTCCCAATCTTTGAGCAAATGTTTATGAGTAGGAGAGCATGCTGCACAGCCACCAAATGCGGCATCTATATGCCACCAAAAGTTATATTTTTTTCTTAACTCTTTAATTGCAGTAAAGTCATCAAAGTCAACGGTGTTTACCGTGCCACCACTTGTAATTAGAATAAATGGTTGTTGATCTAGTTCGTTGATTTTTGCTTTTAAATCAACTATTGAAATGGCTTCTCTATTACCTTCAATAGTTTTTACGTTAATGATGTTGTTGCTGCCGATGCCTAGTAAGGAAAGTGATTTTATTACAGAGGAGTGGGGAGTAGCGGTTAAAATATTAATTTTTTCAGAAATGCCGTCTTTAGCAAAATCTTTATTTACCATTTTACCTAACCATTGCCTAGCAACTGCCATGCAAGTGAAGTTAGACATAGTTGCCCCAGTAACAAATCCACCTAAAAATTTTTTTGGTAATTCAAAAAGATCTAGTAATAGGCTAATCGTTTCCATTTCAATAATGGCTGAAATATCTCCTTGCTGATTTGTTCCTTGTGTATTCTGATCATATACCGTTGCTAACCAATCTCCCATAATGGCAGCAGGTGTGGTGCCTCCAGTAACATAACCCCAAAATCTTGGTCCAGAAGAAGCTACCATAATGGGTTCGAAACGCTCATTAAATAACTTTAAAGTTTTTGCACCACCTAATCCCTCGTTATTTAAACTCTCTTCCTCAGAAACAAGTAATTTTGTAGATGTAGGTCGCCCATTTATATTTTTTAAATAATCGTTTCCTTGTTTCTTTACTTGCTCAAGTAGATTAGATAATTCATTTAAATCTATTTCTAATAATTTATTCATTGAGTTAATGTTATAAAAGAATTATTTTTTAAAAAAAAATGTATGTCATATTCAACGTTTAATTTTATTATAAAATTTATTGTCTTTATCGAGAAGCTGTAAGTTAAAATATTTATTAGCGACGAATTAATTGAGTGAGCCGCTAGGAAATAATTATTTAAATTTATTATTATCATATTTTTTGCTTGTTGAGCCGTTTATGAGCTATAATAATCAATAAGATCATTAATGCCACGGATACAATTGTAGCATTCAATGTTCCTAAATCTAAACCGCCGTTTGTAATAGGTTTAGTTAAAAAGTCTCCAAAAGTAGCTCCGAAAGGTCTGGTAAAAACGAAGGCAATCCAAAATAAAAGTACATGATTTAGGGAAGTTAAATAATGAAGCAGTACAACTACTAAAATAATTGCTCCAGTAACAATTGCTCCATTAAGAAAACTTAAACCAATAACGTCGCTTAAATAATCTCCAAAAGCTGTACCTAAGCTATTAGAGAATAAAATGGCAATCCAATAATACGTCTCTTTATTTCTACTTACAATAGGATAAACAGATAATGTTTTAAATTTTCTATACCATAACATTAGTGTTGTAATTAAACCGGAAAACAAAATTATACTTCCGTTTGTGTATCCTAAATGTAAACTCCTATCAAGAAAGTCAGATATTTCTGTTCCCAGTGTAGTGGTTGCTACAATTACTAACCAATAGAAAACTGGGATGTATTTTTTTGTAATTAGTTGAACGGAAAGCACTATTAAAAAGAAAATGAGTGTAATGATAATACCTGTTAGGTAGCCTAGGTCTAATGTCATTGACAAATAATCTCCTAATGTTTCTCCAAGAGTAGTTGCAATAATTTTCATTAACCAAAAGGTGAAGGTAATTTGGGCAACTTTGTTTATGTTATTTTTATTCATGGATTGAATCACTTTTGATTATTTTTTTATTTAATATTAATTCGTTTAAACGATAGAAATTAATCTCTATTCCTGCTTCTAGGTCATCAAATGAGAAACTATTTTAAAACTAATAATTCTTGCTCACGTTTATCAATTTTCAATTAAACTAAAAATAGCACTTTGTTTAAAAAGTCAATCCGCTGCGGTGGGTTTGTAATTTTTTAAGCGCTTTAATACATTGTTTATCTGAAATAATTTCAGAAGATTCAATAGGTTAACATTTAATAAGAACAATAATAAGCTTTATGTAAATATCCAAGCATTACTAAAAAATGCATTTAATAAATAGGCGTTCCAAATGGTATTTAATAAAATTAAAATAATTGCAAAGAAAATTTGCAGTGGATGAGAAATAACCTTTTTAATAATTAGATAAGCGCCCGTTAAAATAAATAGATATAGCCCGAAGAATGAAAATTGAATTTTGCTTCCACCATATTCTACATTGCTGAGAAATAAGATAATTGAAACAGTTAAAATAAAATAAATAATATTAAATAATCTACACGATTTATTACCTAAATTATTTAGTAAAATTAATATAGCAATATAAAACAAGGGGGAAGCCAAAATATACCTTGGAAAACTGTGAAAATCGAGTCCTTGGGTGCTTAAAGAAAAAATAAACATTCCTATTAAATAAAGAATGGAAACGATAAGCAAATATTCACTTTTATAATTACTTAAATTTTCTAGATAATTCTTAATAACGGGTTTTCTATTAGAGAAAAGCAATGAAAGAATAAATACAATTGCAGGAATGCAAAGAAAAAATATTACAAATATAGATAGTCCAAAGCCCTCTACTGACCAATCTGAAAAATGAGTAAAAGAAACTGTTGGCTTCCAGTATTTTCTTGCATCAAAAAGTGCTGTCCAAGAACCAGAATAGAGATATTGAATAAAAATGGTAAAACAATATCCAAGAATAAAGGGGAGCGATTTAAATGTAACTTCTTTTATGAACGACCTCCATTCTTTATTTCTCATAAAAATAATTAACTCGGCGAATAGTATAGCAAAAAGTACAAAAATAGTAGCAGGCCGCACCATCGCTAATAAAAAGCAGCCAATAAAAAACATCCAATATTTCTTTTTAAATATCCCCAGAGTCGCTATTGTCATGGTGAATAAAAATAAGGATTCTGAATAGGGGATATAATAATTAATAGAAGAAGGTAGCGAAATAAGAATGGTAAACGCAATGATTTTATTAAGTAAAGTAGTATTTAACAAAACTAACACAAGTATAGCAATGGAGATAATAAAGATTAAATAATTTAGTATTGAAATCCCCAAACAAGAACTATGCGTTATTTTCCACAACAGTGGAAATAAAGGAAAGAAAGCTGCACGAATGTTTTCGTAACAATGTGATTCGCGACTATACATACTTTCGCTAATGCATTTATAGATTGCAGCATCCCACGTTTCAAAATTTTCAGTCGTTATTTGAACAAATGGTTTAGATGTTTTTTTTATTTCGAAATTATTCCAATCACCTATTCGCTCATAATTTTGCGATATTAATCCAAGTGTGTTAATGTAAACTTTTTCATTTTGAAGAAGTTTAAATACGCCAGTAAATAAAATAAAATTTAGTATTCCAAAGCAAATTAAATATTGAAATTGTTTTTTCATAATTTGATTGATAGTGTGTTTTAGGAGGGTAATGGTTGTGTCTAATTAAATGTTTTTTTGTAGCAATAAACTTTCTGTAAAGACAAAACTACTTTAGTATGTAAAGAATTTCGATTGTTATATATGTGCCAGTATTTTTTTTAAAATTGCCAATCGATTAAAAAGCTTTCATGATTAGGCTATTTATTCGTCGTAAACATTTTCTTTTGCACTATTCTTATTAATAAATGATGCCATTTTTTTACAATTCGTCATTATCAAATAACCGAATATAATTTTTATTAAATTAAAAATTATAGAACTAAATATTAAATTGTTACTAGGCATATCTCGCATTTGAAAAAATAAAAATATTTCTTTGCAGAATTCTGGTAATCCGCCAAGAAACATTAGGCCGCCAATAATAATTATTGCAACAGTCCATATAGTTGAGAGTTTCACATTAAGCTCAATTTTATTTTCTTCGAAATTTTTTTCAAGTTTTAGTTTATCAATGACCCAAGCAGTTTTAAAAAAGAGAAGGCGTAAAACCAAAATATAAAAACCAATTACCAGGAGTAGTAACGAAATGACAAAAATAGCCCCTAAAACGGCGTATTCATTAAGTCCTCTTAAAAAGGGTAATGAATATAAAAAGTAAGGAATAGCAGTAATCGCATCAAAGACCAACCAAATTCCAAGAATTTTAATAAAGATTATCCAAAAGGTTCTAATTGTCATGTTTTTTTCTTTTTTAAAGTTCAATATTTCAATCAATCTAAAGTTCTGCTTATTTGTTTAATCTGTATCCAATAGGTGTTATTATTTTAGGCAATGTATAAGATCTATTTTAATGTAATTATAAATTTATTCTCTAATTATTTTTTATATATTCATTCTTAATTTTAATTGCAGTCATTATTATAACATATTTTCCATTCTTTTTCTTCCTTGTCCGATCCAGTAACATAACCATTATCATATAAACTGTGAAAATCTGAATAGCTGCAATCAGGGCTTTCTATCAAAATACCGCATTTGTTCTCCGAAAGCTTAATGGTAATTACTTCTCCTTCTGACCAGGAAATAATAGCATAGGAATCATAAGTTGAGTATGCGAATCCTGTTTTCTCTTCATTAAGTTCACTACCACTCATAAAAGTAACTTGTATCTCCTTTAATGTGGACCAGACTTCTCTCTGTTTATATTTTACGTTGCAGGTTTGTACATATTTACCCTGGGCCGCAAGGGATAATAATCCCATTAAAAAAGATAATAATAATTTGCTATTCATTTGATCTTTATTTTTTTGTATTAGTTAGCTTTACGAATATTTTATTATTTCAGCTTAATGCATTGATGACAACCTTTGACAGTAATAAAGTAATGTCAGTTATTAAAATGTATTTTCACTGATTTATTTATTTGTTTTCTACTGCGCTGCTATTATGTTTATGTTTAATAGTACACTAAAATAAACATCATCACCAATTTAAATTTTTTATTCACTTGTGAAATTTTGTTTCATCGAAAATAAGAATGATTAAAGATAAACAGACTTACTTAATAAAATAGTTTTAATGATTTTTTATGTATTAAATGTAGTTATACCATTCTAATATATAAAGGGAATGATTGTTTTGGTCGATTTTTTATAAACTAAATATTCAATTCCAAAATAGGCTATCAAAGCTTTTTCCTCCACCCTTATACGATAGAGAAATGCACAGAAAGTGGCAATAACTATAATAGAAAGTGAAATCCAGTTGTTGAGTGAAATTCCAAACCCAATAAATGAAATCAAGGAGGCAAAGTAGGAGGGATGTCTCAGGTATTTGTAAAAGCCATCTTTTCTTAAAGTATGATTCTGTTTTATGGTTACATCAACGGTGAAAAAGATTCCTAAAGATTTAATAATAATTAGTCTTAAAAAAATCCCTAAAATTATAATTGCTAAGCCGATATTTAAAGTAGTTGTTGCAAAAATTTTAAAATGATAAAGATTGGAAATATAAAAAGCTAATGGTATACATATAAAAATAGTCAACCAAATAACAAGTAGTGAATTTTTATCACTGCCCTTTTTGTCTTTTTCTTTCGATCTCATTAATCTATTCAGAAGTATTTCTAAAAGTAACCACACAAAATAGATTATTAAAGCGATTAAATTCATAATTTCAAATTAATATAATAGTTTATTTAAAGACCTCAAAAGCAGTATAAATTTAAAGCTTAGTAAGAGCAGATGCCTTGTGGGCGGCAATATGATCTGTTTTGCTACTTTTTATTTCATACTGCGGTTCTTCTTTGGTAGCGTTGTGTGTATATCCTTTATAATCGAAATCTTTTTTGTGTTTTTTGATAATGGTTCCTGAAACTCTTCCTGCTTCAGAATTCCAACTTACTTTATCACCTACTTTAAATTTTGATTGCATGAAATAAATTTTTAATTGTTAATGGAATTTTCATAAAAATAGAATATAGAATCATTAATTATTTTAGTTACTATTTATCTTTGTTATTGATTTACATGAAATTTGTGTCTAACATCCAGTCAAACTAAGGAAATAATTTCCTGTAGTATATCTTTTACGTGACGGTATTTTGCTTAAATAGACTGGCTCAAGGTTAAAATATATTTTTCAATATATAATTGTTTTTCTTTTGACTTGTATTGCTGAATGTATCGCGGATGCTCAAGAGCTTTTATACTTTTAAACAGTTTTGCTTCTTTGTTTAGCAACCTTATAAAATCTGCATTTTTTTTTCCTAATACAAATACCTCCGAAGTATCTAATCCTAAGCTGATATGATTTCTTAAAGACAAGATCATAAAATCTTTTAGCATTTTAAACAGAATAGGGTCGTCATAATAATTGGCATTTAGCCATTTGCCATCTTTTGTTTCTCGAACAATAGCTAAAGGGAAGGGAGAGTTAACATAAAATTGTTTATAGAAATTCTTTGCTCCACCATATTCAGTAATCATATCATACATAAAAACAGAAGATACCTCGTGCGTATATGCCGATTGCATTTTTATACCACATACGCTATCCAGTCGTTTGGTATCGGTAAAAGGCACTCCTGTTACGCCTGCTCCGTGACGACTTGGGTTAATGCCAATTATAAATTTTCGTTGATCAGAATCGTTGTAATATTTATAATAAAATTGTTGCATTACTTCCATCGTTTCAGGGTTGTTTAAGTAAGGATTCATTACCTGAAAACCAGTAGGGAGGGCATCTGAATAACGTAAATTACGGTTGAAATCAATTACTTTATCTGCAAAAAAATTTGACATAATCATTTAATTTATATTTCATTTTGCTGCAAACACATTGCCACAATTTGTTGACGTATAAATGTACAATTTACTGCTGTAACGTTATGCAGATAAAGATTTAAATTAACACCTGTTTTATTGATTTTTATTTTTGTTGTAACCTGTAATTTTATCTCGGTATTTAAGAATAGGTTTTTCAAACCATTGGTATGTTATTAAAGCTAGCCCATATGTAATAATTATGGATAGTATAAAACGAATAAAAAATGAATTAATCAATTCTGTATTTAGGACTTTACTATAGATAAATGGGTGTATAAGATAAATTGCGTATGTAAGAATACTAGTTTTTACAATAAAAGCTATATGAGGTCTTTTCCAGTTAGAAACTGTTAGTTCTGAAATGAAGGGGATTGTTAAACCAATAGAAAGTGGTAGAATTAAAAACCCAATAGTTCGTGGAAAATACCGTTGATTTATCAAATCATCAGGAAAGGCTAAACTCCAGTAATAAAATAGGTATCCACAAAATAAAGCAACTCCACATAAAAATACTCCTTTAGATTTGAGTATTTGGAATAAAGGCAATTTTTTATAATTCAGATACGATAACAGAACTCCAATAAACAAGCTATCAAATCTAAATGGAAAATTTCCATTAACACCTTCATAAGGTACATTCCCTCTGAAGACATAAATTGATCTTAGCAACACAACTAGAGCGATAAAAGTGACTATGGAATATATTATAAGCCTGTCTTTTTTTAAAAAATGCAAAGAAAAATAAAGAAATATTGGACTGAAAAGATAGAACCACTCTTCTATTACCAAACTCCAAGAAACATCAAAATAGTTTATGCCGTAAAAGTTATTTTGTAAGAAGAATACATAGTATAGAATGTTCCATCCTATAGAATCATCAATAAAGATAAATTTTATAAATAGCATTAGGTAGTATAAAGGAAGTATTCGAAACCACCGCCTAACCCAAAAGCTTTTTAGAGTTTTTATGAGATTATTTTTTTTATCAATCTCTTTAAATAAAATCCCACCAATTAGAAATCCGCTTATTACAAAAAAAATTTCTACGCCAATGCCTCCAATCTTTAAGGGTTTTAATCCAGGAAGATTTATTCCTGCATGTTGAAGTAATACTAACCAAATTGATATCGCACGTAACAAGTCTAATCCAAAATTTCTTTTCATTATAATAGGTTAGGTTGCATTGGCAGTAATCAGATTGCGATTTTATTTATTTTATTTAATAAATTAAATAAGAATTTAAAAGTAGAATTTTTTCACTCATTAATTCAGAATCTATTGTTTTTGTTAATAAATTAAAACTAAACTAAATAGCTTAATTACCGTAAATATTAATACAAAAGTTCAAAGGTAGTTTATAGTGAGTTGTTTTTAATTTAATTCGTTCTAATTTATAACGTTGATAATTGAAATATTTTCTATTTTTAAATTTTTGTTGGATAGCTTAAAGTGATGATCATTGAGTATCACAAAAGAAACGATTATCGTTTCTTTTGTGATTGGTTAGGCATAATATATTGAATAAAATTTAATCAGTTCAAATCTTTCGAATTTCATTTTAATAAACTGTAAATCTGCTACTATAGAAATAATAGAAAGCACTTTCAGCTATCTATCTATCTATCTATCTATCTATCTATCTATCTATCTATAAGAAAGCTGAGAGGGCTAAAACTTTAATTTCGGAAATATTTTTGTCGTAATTTTATTTAGCAAAGAGTATTTTAAGTTGTCGAAAGAAGGTGTACAATTCTACTACTTCAACTTCATTAACAAATACGAAAACATGATCGCATTTAATTTGGCTCTTTGGTCATTAGTGGAAGCCCCTGCATGGCCACCTTCTGTATTTTCATAATAATAAGTTTTGTAGCCCATATCATTCATTTTAGCAACCATTTTTCGAGCATGTCCTGGATGCACTCTATCATCACGCGTAGAAGTACAAAATAATACTTCGGGATAGTTCATTCCTTCTTTTAGATTATGATAAGGGGAGTATTTTTTAATGTATTCCCATTCTTCGGGAACATCAGGATTTCCGTATTCACCCATCCAGCTTGCACCTGCCAATAATTTGTTATATCGTTGCATGTCTAACAACGGTACTTGGCAAACTACTGCGTTGTATAAATGAGGTCGCTGTGTAAATGCCACACCCACTAACAAACCTCCATTACTTCCACCCATTACGCCAAAATGTTTTGTTGAAGTTATTTTTTTAGTGACCACATCTTCTGAAACGGCATACAAATCGTCAAATACATTTTGTCTTTTTTCTTTCATTCCATCTTGATGCCATTTGGGGCCAAACTCACCGCCACCACGAATGTTGGCAAGAACATAAACACCCCCTTTGTCTAGCCAAGCAATTCCAATTGGTGAAGCATAAAACGGTTGCATGGAAATTTCAAATCCACCATAAGCATATAAAAGTGTTGGGTTAGTTCCGTCATATTTTAATTCTTTGCTTGCTACCACGAAATAAGGTACTAAAGTACCATCTTTTGATTTTGCCTTGTATTGTTTTACTTCGTATTTACTTGCATCAAAATAAGCTGGTAACGATTGATAAATTTTAAAAGAGTTATTGTTTGCATCGGCATCATATAAAGTAGGTGGCGTAATGAAATTTTGAAAATTGAAAAAATATTGATCTGAAAGATCATCAGTAGCTGCAATATCAATAGTTCCAAAAGCGGGTGCATTCACTTTTTGATTAATCCATTTTCCGTTGCTGAATGTATAAATGTATAACTGATTTGTAACATTCGTCAGGAGGTTAACTAGTACTTTATTTTTGGTAGTAGCAACTTGTGATATGCTCGAAAATTGATCAGGTTCAATAATAACTTGAATGTTCTTATTCCCTTTTAATAATTCAGTAAAATTGAGACTTAAAAGTGTTCCCGCTTTGTAGGTCTTGCTATTTATAGTCCAATCAGATTTTAAATCAACCATCAATTGATTATTCAAAATAGCTTGTATTCCTGAATCTTCAGGAATAGCTAATTGAACAACTTTATTATTTATCCAAACGAATTTCTGACTTGAAAATGTAGTTAAATTTCTAGAAATTAATATGTATGCTTGTGTGCCATCACGCAAAATACTACCCCAATTGCCCACATCAGTAGAATCTCCTTCATAAATAAGTTGAGCATCTTTTAATAGAGTGCCACGCTTCCATAGTTTTACTTGTCTAGGGTAACCGGAAGTTGTCATTGAACCTTTACCAAAATCAGTTGAAAAAATTAAAGTATTTTCATCTACATAGGTGGCAGCGCCTTTTGATTCGTCCATAACAAATCCATTTTGGATGAATTGTTTTGTATTAACATCAAATTCTTTAATAATAACGGCATCGCCACCGCCTTTGGATAGACGAACTAAAAAACGGTTGTATGAAGGATATAATCCACTAGTACCTTTATACACCCACTTAATGCTGTCCTTTTTTGACATTTTATCTATGTCAAGAAGTGTTTCCCAGTCAGGCTTTTTATCTTTGTAGTTGGATAAATGGGATCTTCGCCAAATACCTCTTTCATTGTCTTTATCTTTCCAAAAGTTGTAAACGTAGTTACCCCTAATTGTAGGCTCTGCAATTCGATCAGATGAATTAAGTATTTCCAAACTCTTATCGTAAATGGGTTGATAGTCTTTTTCTTTACTTAATTTTTCAAAAGTAATTTTGTTTTGAGCATTTACAAATTCCAATGCTTTTTCGCCATCAACTTCTTCAAGCCATTGGTATTTGTCTTGTTGCGCTTGACTAATTTTGCCTATTCCCAGTAATACCACGAATAATAAAATACCTTTTTTCATATTTATTTTTATTTTACTTTTTTTAATTGTCGATACTTTTTAGCGTACTCGTTAACTAACACTCATTAAGTTCCACTATAATATTTAAAAATTAGAATAAGAGTTATTAATGTTATATTAATATAGCCGTATTTTTTCGAAGGCTAAAAGTAAACTAAATTAGAATTAAAAAGTAAAAATTTTTCGTTCAACGTTTAACAACTTATTACTTCTTATTATCAAGCTTAGTAAATGGGAATTTAATATTAAAGGCAATACTCAATTAGATATTAAAGCTTGTACAAGGCCGTATTTTAAAGTTATTACTCTTTTTGATTTGATTTTTAGAAAAAAAATTATTATATTTCGTTTCTCTAATCAAATCATTTATAATTAAATAAAAAAAATTAGCATGAGAAACTTTCTACTACTTTCAACTTTACTATTTTCTACACTCTTGGTGGCTCAACCTCTTACAAAATTAACAATGGGTAGTCCAAAAAACGTATTAAATGATATTAGGAATCAACATACAAGAGCAGCTGATAGTTATAGTCTACCGTTAACTACTGGAGAAGTTTCTGTAATAAAACTTGATAACTATTATTTTGATGAAATAGAGGGCTTGTCTATGAATGGCGCTCGAAAAGATTCTCCAAAGTCTATCTTTATTTTAAAAGGTGACCGTACTTCTTTATACGGCTATTTGCTTATGGATGAAGAAAGAAAAGCATTTGAAATAACCACCACTGACGGAATTGTATCAATGCAAGAAGTTGCTATTACTAAAATAAATCCTGATTTGTATGGAGAAGAGATTATACCTATAGCACCACTTGCACCTAGAGCTGATGTAGAACCTGTATACAGCCCTATGGCTAATCGCCAAGTAATACATATTGGTAAATATAACAATGAGGATGTTACCAAATTAGAAAGTAAACCAGGGAGTTCTTATGTGTTTTATTTAAACATGGCGGCAGTTATGGACGGTAACACACCAAAAAATAATAGAACAAAAGAAGAAACATACCGCATTTGGCAATCTGCTGCCGATCAATATTCCATGTATAACATGAATGTAACAACAAACCTTGCCGTTTATAATGCTGCAAAGTCTGCTAATGTATCTAGAACAGGAATAATGGGATTTGCAAATGCAGATGGTCGTTCTAATGCCCCTCTTTCTTCTTTCGGAACCACTTCAGCAGGTACATTATATAGAAATGCATTACATGGAGAATATGGTTATGGCTTAGGAATGACATGTTCTCATGAAATGGGTCATCAAATGGGAATGAGCCACGATGGTGGATCTGCACAAACTGATCCGGAATACTTTTTTGGTTTACCTGACGTTCAGTGGTGTCCAATTATGGGTAATTATTGGCGTGCATCTGCTTGGAACAATCAATTGTTTCAATGGAGCAAAGGCGAATACAATACTTCCACGAATAAAGAAGATGATTTAAGAATAATGGCCTCAAAAGTGCCTTATATGAAAGATGATATTGCTACTACTAAGGCAATAGAAATTGATGCTACTGGAGTTATTTCATCTGATAAAAATTGGGGACAAATAGCAGAAAATACCGATACGGATACATTTACATTTGAGGTAGCTAGCGAAGGAGGAGGAGGAGTACTTAATTTACGAATTGACCCGATAGAATATTTAAGACAATTAGACGTACAAGCCAAGATTGTAGATTCTAAAGGGGTTACCATTGCTACTAGTAACTTACCAGTTAACCGTTCCGCTGAATTTAAAAACCTTAATTTAACGGGAGGTACTTATTCCTTAGTAATACAAGGAGGTGGAGAATTAACATCAAAAACTGGTTTTTCTAATTATTCATCACTTGGCTTTTATGCCATGCAAGGTACATTAAGCGGTTCCGTTGTTTCTGATGTTAAAAAAGTATCTTTAGAAAAATCAATTAGTACGTTTCCAAACCCAGCAACAGATATTTTAAACATTAGCTATGCTCGTAATAGTGCTGATATGCAAATTACCTTAATTAACGTTACAGGAGAAACAGTATTTTCAGCGAATCAATTATTAAAATCAATTGATATGTCTAAATTCTCAAAGGGTATTTACTTTTTGAAATTTACTTCTCAAGGAGAAAGTGTTGTTAAAAAAGTTTCTAAATTATAATGAGGCATTTTAAATTCATCTCTTAAAATCATTTTTAATATAGTGAACTCCTCGATGCGGCGCATCGAGGAGTTTTTTTTAGGGTATAGGTTAACCTAATTTCGAAAAGAGTTAAGTTTGCCTAAGAATAGGCTACTAATTAACTTGATGTTGTTTAATTCGTTTTTTTATAATTTAAAATAGCCCAACCATTAAAGAAGATGGCCATTGCCGCAATAATTAAAAAATGTTTTTTAATATCAAGAAAACTACTCCCTTTTAATACAATCATTCGCATTACCTCTATAAAATAAGTAACGGGGTTAAAAGCTGCTATCCATTTTGCCCATTCAGGCATGCTATCAATAGGAGTAAAAAGTCCGCTCATGAGTATGAAAATCATCATGGCAAAAAATGCTAAAGACATTGCTTGTTGTTGTGTAGCAGAATAAGTAGAAATAAGCAAACCTATACCGAGCACAGCGATGAGGTAAATGCTTAGGAAGCCATACATAAGCAATAGCGAACCAATGGGTACAATGTGGTAAACGAATCTAGCTACGCCAAATAGGCCTAGTGAGAAAACAAAAACTCCAATGATCCAAAACGGAATAAGTTTACCCAAAATGAAAAGATGCTTTTTTATGGGCGTTACATTTATTTGCTCAATGGTACCCACTTCTTTTTCTTTTACAATATTTAAAGCACACATGTAAGCACCCACCATGGTAACCAGCACTACTAAAATACCTGGCACCATAAAGAAAGGATAGTTTAATGAGGGGTTAAACCAATTAAGCCCAGCTATTTCAATAGATGGTAAAGTGTTTATGGTAGATGTTTGTACCCAATCTAATCGAATCTCAGCATTGAATTTTGCAATAATGCCGTTTAAATAAACACTTCCTACAGAAGCTTTTATTCCGTTAATAGCATTCACAGCAATAAAAAGGGTACTATTGTTTTCACGAATTAACTCTTTCTCAAAGTTTTTTGGAATTTCTAATATTAAATCGGAAAGGTCATTTTGAAATTGTTGATACGATTTTGTAAATGAGTTGCTGTAATCGTTTAATTTAAAATAACTAGTGGCAGTTATTTTATTAATAAGCTTTTGCGAATAAGAGGAGTGGTCATGATCAACAATAGAAATCTTGATATTCTTAATTTCATAATCAGCTGCTAAAGGCATTATTATTAATTGAAGAATAGGCATCGCAATAATCATACTTAATAAATTACGATTTCTAAATATTTGTTTGAACTCTTTTTGCAGTAAAAATTTTAGTGTTTTCATGCTAACCTTATTTTAAATTTGCGAATACTTAGTGCCAACAAAAAAAGAGTCATACCTGCTAAAATGAGTGTTTCTTTCCAAATAGATGAAATGCCGAGCCCTTTTATCATAATCGATTTAACGGTGATGTAATACCATTTGGAAGGAAGAAGATTTGCAATTAGTTGAAGCGGCTTGGGCATGTTCTCTAAGGGAAACATAAAACCAGTTAATAAAATGGTAGGTAGCAACATCCCCATCAATGAAATAAGCATGGCTACTTGTTGACTTTCGGTTAAGTTAGAGATCAATAAACCCAATGCTAAAGCACATAATATGAGCAATGAACTCTCGAAGTATAAAAGCAGTATGCTTCCATTAATAGGCATACCCAATAGCTGAGTACTTAAAATAAGTATAATAGTAAGATTCAATAATGAGAGAAAAAAATAAGGAACTGCTTTGCTGAGAACCACTAAAATAGGGTTGAATGGCGAAACCAATAACACCTCCATTGTACCCGTTTCTTTTTCCCTTACTATAGAAACAGAGGTCATTAATACACAAACTAATAAAAGCACTAAAGCCATAACGCCAGGAACAAAATTAAAAACGCCTTTTAATTCTGGATTATAAATTAATCGCACCGAGGTATTAATTTGAAGCGGTATTACATTTGGTTTTATAATTTCTTTTTGATAACTGAGAATAATATTAGTTGCGTAACTGGTTAAGGTGTTTGCAGTATTGGGGTCAGAGGCATCTGCAATTAATTGTATTTGAGCGTTGTTTAAGTGTTGTAAATCATGATTAAAATTAGCAGGAAACACAATCGCCAACTTTATGGCTCCAGTTTTAAAAGCCTCCTCAATTTGCTGATGACCTAAAACTTGTTTTTGTATTTGAAAATTTTTGCTTGCTTCTACTTTATTAATAATTCGATGGGAAGCATTATCATTTGCGTAATCGCAAATAACAATGTTAGCATTTTTTATTTCGTTGGTAAGCGCAAAACCAAATAGAACAATTTGTGCTATGGGCATACCAAATAACAACAACAATGTTTTTGGATCACGGAAAACATGATAAAACTCTTTTCGAATAAATGCTAAAAATTGTTTCATGTTTAATCTGCTTTTCGTTTTGCACCCCTAGCCAATTCAAAAAACACTTCGTCCATGGTAGTAGCACCGAATTGTTGTTTTAGCTTTGCTGGGGTGTCTAATGCCTTTATCACTCCATCTACCATCATGGTTACACGATTACAATATTCGGCTTCATCCATATAATGAGTAGTTACAAAAATAGTAATGCCTCTATCAGCGGCAGCATATATTAAATCCCAAAATTGTCTTCTTGTAACCGGGTCTACACCTCCGGTAGGTTCATCTAAAAATACAATTTTTGGCTCGTGCAGGATAGCAACAGAAAAAGAGAGCTTTTGTTTCCAACCTAAAGGGAGAGAGCCCACAAGTTTTTTAGTTTCGTTTTTTAATCCTAAAGTTTCAATTAAGACTTCTCCCTTTTCTTTTAATTCTTTGTTTGATAAGCCATAAATTCCTCCAAAAAAATGAATATTCTCTATCACTGTTAAATCTTCATACAATGAAAATTTTTGACTCATGTAGCCAATGTTTTTTTTTATATTTTCCGTTTGTTTGTAAATGTCAAAACCTGCTATGCTAGCATTACCTGATGATGGCCTAGAGAGGCCACAAAGCATTTTCATAGCCGTTGTTTTTCCAGCGCCGTTTGCACCGAGAAAACCAAATATTTCTCCTCCGTATACTTCAAAAGTAATTTCATTAACGGCAAGAAAATCACCAAAATGCTTGGTGAGTTTATCTGTTTTTATAACCACTTCCTTTACCATTTTAATTCATTAGTTTTATAAAACAGTCTTCAATGGTGGGTGTAATTATTTTTACTTCTACTTCTGTATGTGATTGTAGATTATTTTTTAATTCTGCTATTTCATCCCCCTTAGTTTGTTTTAGTGTGATGTGATGGTACTCACCAAATGCATTGCAGCTTTCAACTTGTTCATTCAGCCTTAAATCAGTTAATAATTTACTCATGTTATTTGCTTTAACAGCATAAAGTTTTTCTGGAAATTGATTGACAATAGTTTGTGGTGTGTTAATAGACATTATTTTGCCGCTTTGTATTAATGCAATGCGTTCACACAATGTTGCTTCGTCCATATAAGGAGTAGAAACAAGAATGGTTATACCTTGTTGTTTTAATCGATTAAGCATGTCCCAAAACTCTTTTCTTGAAACGGTATCAACTCCAGTAGTGGGTTCATCTAAAAACAAAACGGTAGGTCGGTGAATTAATGAGCAACACAAGGCAAGTTTTTGTTTCATTCCTCCTGATAATTTTCCTGCTCTTCTATTTTTAAAAGGTTCTAGTTGTACATAAATTTCTTTTATTAAATCATAATTGGCTTTAATAGTGGTGTTAAAAACAGTAGCGAAAAAGTTTAAATTTTCTTCTACCGATAAATCTTGATACAGCGAAAATCTTCCTGGCATATAACCTACCTTATTTCGAATGTCCTTATAGTTCTTCACTACATCAAAACCATTAACAGAAGCGGCTCCACCATCTGGTAATAATAATGTGGTGAGTATACGGAAGATACTTGTTTTACCAGCTCCATCAGAACCTATTAAACCAAAAAGTTCTCCTTTTTCTACCTCGAACGAAACATCATCCACAGCAACAACTGAATTTTTATTATACGTTTTTCTGATATTTTGTAAAACTACATCCGCCATTTTTATTGAAATTTAATTTCTCCATACATTCCAATTTTATAGCTGCCATCATTTACCACTTTCACTTTAATAGCATACACCATGTTAGCTCTCTCTTCCTTTGTTTGAATGGTTTTAGGGGTAAACTCCGACTTGTCATTTATCCAACTAATGGTACCATTTGTTTCTTTAAAACCACCTTTACCATCATCGGTAAAAACACTTACTTTTTGATTGAGTTTAACGTTAGGTAATTGATTTCCGCTGATGTAAACACGCAGTATGATTGTAGATAAATCAGCTATTTTATAAATAGCTTTTCCTGTTAAAGCCATTTCGTTTTGTTCTGCGTATTTTGTTAATACGGTTCCATTTATAGGATTAACAATTATACATTTATTCAATTGATCATTGAGTTGTTTCACTTGTATAGAAAGTGGTGTTACCTCTTTATTAATACCTGTATTGGAAATGTCAAGTGAAGATTTTTGGGCAATAATTTGTTTTTTAATTACATTAATATTTGCATTAATATCGTCTAACTGCTTAGTAGTAGCCGCATCTCCTTTTATTAAATTAATTATTCTTTTTTTCTCTTTTTCTGCTGTTTGTAATTGCTCTTGTAACGCAGCTAGTTGAATTAACACATTTGGTCTTTTACTTAACAACGCATTCGTTTGGGCTTCTAACTGTTCCTTCTTTAAATGTAATTGTGTACTATCAATATAACCAATCACATCACCAACTTTTAATAATTGACCTTCTTCAATTTTTAATTCTTTAATAATACCGGTTGCTTCTGCTGAAATAATAATTTCTTCGGCTTCAAAAGAGCCAGAAGCATCAAAAGAATTTTTAATATTATTACAAGCCATTATTAATACACTCCAACTTGCTACGATTACGATTGCTCTAATTTTCTTCATTTCGTTTTATTTTTTTTGAATTAGTTGCCCGATGTTGTGTGATAATTGTATTGTGCCATTAATAGTTGAATTTGATGTAGTTCTAAATTTTGTTGTGCTTGATCTTTTGCATTCACTGCCGTTAAGTAATCATTTGTAGTGGCGGTTCCGTATTCTAACTGATTTTTTGTTGTGTTATTAATACTTTCTCTAAGCTTAATAATACTGTAATCTGTTTCTATTAATTCTTGAGCTTTTATTACTTCCCAATTTTGTTGTTGTAAAGTAAGGTTGGTATTGAATAGAAAAACATCTTTTTGAATGTCTACTCCACTTTGTTGGATATCGATAATTCTTTTATCTTTCTTGTAAGTATAAAACCCTGTTATATTCCAGTTTAAACGAACGCCACCAATGTAATAACTGGTTGCATCATTACTCAACATATTTAAAGCAGGCCTGCCCAATCCGCCTTGCGCAAACAAACTGAAGCGGGGTAGGGTTTTAGCAGTAATCAATTTACGTTGCACATCAAACTTTTTTTTCTGTAAGTCATACAATTTCAATTCAGGGCGGTTAATGGTATTAGAAATTTGCTGGGTGGCGGGTTTTATAAAGGTGGTGCTGTCATCAATATTTTCATTTATAAAAAGTGAAAGCATAGCAGCATAACCTTTCTTATTTGATTTTAACTCAATAATTCGTTGGTTTGCCTTCAATAATTCAGCCTTTAAATTATCAGCACTGCTTTTTAAAGCAATGCCATTAGCAATAGCAGTATACATTTTATTAATACCGGTTTGAATATCTTTTTTGAGTAAATCTGTTTGTTCAACTTGTGCATCAATTAAAAGTATTCCGAAAAATAAATTATTAATTCGTTCTTTAAATTTATATAGCTCTACTTCAATTTTTTGGTTTTCAATTTCGGAGTAATTATTAAAGAATTCTTTTTGATCTTTCACTGTAAATAAATCGGTGATTGGTTGCGAAATTTCGCCATAAAGGCGGTATTGATCTTTACTTAATGGTTCAATATTTAAATTGGGTAACTTTATAGGTATTTCAGTAACGTCAGACTGATGCGTAGCTTGCCCCATGATATTGAATTGAGGAAAATTTTGTTTGTTAACATTGTCAATAGAATAAGCGGTTGATTTCTCTATTAATGCATACTGTTTTACTAATGGGTAATTGCGTTGAGCCATTACATAACAACTATCAATGTTTAATGAATTTGTTTTTTGCGAATAAGCCGTTGCTGATGAAAAAAGGTAATAACTTATTATCAATAATGCTTTTTTATCAAGAAAATATTTTGCCATTGTAGTGATTTTTTTGTGTTATATTATTTAACAAAGGAGCTACTTGGCTTTAAGCATTGCTTTTATCCAAATTGGTATCTTTTTTTTTCTTTCCTGCATTAGCTTATTAAATGAGTCATCTTGAATATTTCCAATTTTTTTTAAAAGAGGACTCGCTGCAAAAGGGAAAACGATTAGGCCCATGAAATTCATCATAAAGTGTAAAGGATTTGATTCTGTTATTTTTTTGTCTGCTACTGCATTTTGAAATTGCGTAATGAAAACAGAATTCATTATTATTTCTCCCATGGGCATTTTTTTATAAAAGTCATCGGGTTTGCTGCGCATTTCACTTAAAATAAAAAGCGGCATTTCTGGCTCTTTGGTTATCAAATCAATATAATTATTAGCTAAAAGCTCTATTTTTTTTACAAATGTTGTTTTTTCATCATTAAATACACTCGCCATACTTTGCATAAAGCCAATCATAGTTTCAAACATAATAAGTTCAAATAATTTTTCTTTACTACGAAAATAATAATTAAGTAATGCCAGATTAATTCCTGCTTCTTCTGCAATATCTCTTGTTCTAGTAGCAGCAAAACCTTTTCTATGAAATACTAACCGTGCAGCAATTTTTATTTTTGCTTCGGTTTTTGTATCTAGCTGTTTTTTTTGTTTGGTCATTAATTTATTCACGGTATAAATGTAAATATTATTTTCATATTTAATCACTTGTTTTAATCATTTGATTAAAGTAGTTGATTAATAATCTTTCATTCAATTAATATGCGAAAGTATTCAGTAGAATTTCAAAATTTTTCTCGTTTCAAGTTTTGGTTGTCTTTAAAATAATTTAGATTTTAGTCTAACTGTCAATTGGTTTGTCTATTTAACTGCACCGAAAGCAAACAGATAATCCTTTTTGTATAATAAAATTTTAATATTACATAATTGGCAGATTTTTTATGGAAAGTATAATTTTTTCTTCCAATTTGAAATTCGGTTAAAATTTATATAAATGCATTTTATTAAAGTTAAATATTTCATTTTAAGGTGTTTGACTATTCTTGTTAGTGGAGATTTAAAAAAATATACTTTTTAGATCAGAAGATTTAATTTTTTTGCAAAAAAATAAATCTAAATCCTATAATTTTCGTAGAAGTCTTTATACTTTATAATATACAAAATATGATAAGATCAAAATTACCCAGCATACTGTTTTTGTTTTTCTCAATCCTTTCGCATTATTGTTTTTCCACAATCTTTTATTCACAAGCGAACAACCAGCCTTTCAGCAATCTTTTAAGCTGGAATTCTACGGCGGGAGGTGGAGGAGCTAATCCAATTGCAGCAGATTTAACAAATGGAACAAATACCTTTGTAATCCAAAACGGACATACCATAACAGTTGATCAAAATATATCGGTTGATGCACTAACGGTAGGGGGCGGGGCTTCAGGAATTCTTACGATTGGAAATTCAACAACATCAAGAAACATCAGCGTAGCAGGAAATCTCTCCATAAACTCAGGAGCAACAATTAATGTTGGAATTTTTAATGCGGTTCATTCCCTCACGGTGAGTGGAAATATTTCTAATGCCGGTACACTCAATTTAGTGAACACTCCTATTACGAGGGTGTGTAACACCATTTTAAATGGCTCTGGGTATCCTCAAATTTTAGGAACGAGTACACCAACTTTTAATGATTTAACAATAAGTGGGGGCGCATCCGGTGCCGACATTACGCGCGCAATATCCGTACTGGGAAATCTTCTAGTAACGAACAATACTCCATTAACCACAGCTCAAAGTTCATCCATAACTGGAACGTTTACTGTGAATAACGGAAGCACATTCGTGGCATCGGGTGGAGCAATAACATTTAACAATTTAAGTTCTCAATCAATTGACGTAAACAACGCAACATTTTCCGCAATAAGCTTTGCTGGTGCAGGAACAAAAACGATCATTGGCGATATCATCGCAAATAGTTTATTAACAGTTGGGGCAGGCGTTACTGTTACAGACGCAGGAAATTCCCATTTATTGAAGGCAGGACTGACAATAAACAATACAGGCGTTCTTAATTTTTCAGGAGTTGTTGATTTGAGTGGAGCACTAACAACAGGGTACGATTTCAATGCTGGCAATATCACCAATATGGGAACTGCTGCATGGACATTCTCCAATTCAGTAACAACGGCTTTAACGGGTGGTGCTGTAGCAGGGCAGTTTAAATTTGCTGGTGATCTTACTATTACCGCAGGAACCACCACTATTTCAAACAACACGAGTATTGTTTCCACTGGTACCTCGTTTTCATTGACTGGAACTGCTTCGCTTGCAATTAATGGTTTAACGAAATTGGGTGGTATTACAAATTTCCCACTTGGTTTTTCTTCTTACGTAATTGCTAACACCACAACCGTGCGGTATGCAATGGTAGGAGACCAAGTTATTACTGCTGGGCCAGACGTTTCTTATGGTAATTTACAATTATCGAATAATACGAAAACAGTTAACGGTACTCCCCTGCTTATCAGCGGAAACTTAAGTCTAACAAGCGTTATTGCTGATTTATCGGGAACTGATGTAACCATTGGTGGAAACATTGCCAATGCCGGAACATGTTCGTTCATCAACAATAATACAGTTATTATTGACGGTAATAACACAAATCAATTAATAGGAGCAGGCGCGACCTACAATTTCAATAATCTAACAATCGCCCAAAGTATTTTACCATCATCATCCAAAACAAAAACCTTTGGAGCAAACATTACTGTTGATGGAAATTTTACAGCTTCCAATCTCGGTGGATCCAACGCGGTATTGAATATTATTGATTTGCAAAATTTTGCTATACTGGATGGCACACCCTCCGGAACGTTTTCACTGCAAAGCAATGTGCAATTAAATGTGAGTGGAGCAACAGCCTCTGAATTACAGACAACTTTTGATAATTTTGCTACAATTAAATTGGATGCAACGCCACTTAACCAAAGTAGAGTGCGTTTTTCCAACCTCACTGCAGCAACTGTTCAATTAATACCGTATAGAAATACAGTAGGCAGTTTTAGTTATGGAACTATTGAACTATACGGGAACAATACTAAAAAGGCAGCTGGTCCATTAGATATCAATGGAAATATGACGTATATTGGCGGGAGTGTTATTTTTGATGACGGCAACTTTGATCATACCATTGCCGGTGATTGGTTAATTTGGAGCACCATATATGCAAACCCAGGGCCAACTTCTACCATAACTTTTGATGGCACAGAACCACAATATATTGGTAATAACAGCACAAGTTATCAATTTCGAAACGTTGTTATAGCCAATTCAACAAGCGTTGTGTCAATAAATTGCAGTGCGGGTTACACAGTAGCATTTTTGGGTGATCTAACCATTAACACTGGCGCCGCCCTTGATGCAAGTAATAAAAATATTGCAATAGCAGGAAATTGGGTTCAGTTGGGGACGGGTATATTTACACAGACGGCAACCACAACATTCAACGGCTTGCTTGTAAACCAAACCATTAACATTGCGACACCAGCAACTAGTTATTTTGGAAATCTTACCATTTCGAAAAATGTAGGTGCGGCACCACAAACTGTAACTGCTCAAAAAGATATGATTGTGAGTGGAAGTCTTTCGTTAACTGCCAATCAAGCAACATTCGATGCAAGTAATGTAACTGTTAAAATTGGCGCTAATTGGATTTTT
This sequence comes from Bacteroidia bacterium, assembly GCA_039937835.1. Lineage (GTDB taxonomy): Bacteria > Bacteroidota > Bacteroidia > 2-12-FULL-35-15 > 2-12-FULL-35-15 > 2-12-FULL-35-15. The sequence goes on from JBDTFR010000025.1 coordinate 70,511, forward strand.
AATGCAAATACTTCATTTATATCAACAGGTTCAACGCTCTTATTTAATGGGAATGGTGCTCAATCAATTATAAATACTGCAACCAACCCCACTTTTAATAACATAACGTTTGCTGGAACTGGAGTAAAAACATTTAGCTATAACCCAATATTGGTGAATGGAAATTTTGATATTACTGCTTCAACTGTAAATTGGGGAGGTGCTTCCATTTTAACATTAATGGGTGATTGGCTGAATACGGCGAATACTGGAGTTTTTAATCCAAGTTCAGGAACACTTTTGTTAAATGGTGGAGCACAAAATTTGGACGCAGGTCCCTTTTATATCGTAAGGGCGAGTGGTACATCAGGAACAACAAAAATATTTACGAATAATATAGTATTAAATAATTCTCTTATAATCGATGCCAATATAACGTTGGATGTATCTGCAAGTAATTATTCATTGAGTGTGGGAGGTAATTGGATAAATAATGGCGCATTTACTTGCCGGACTGGAACTGTTACACTTACTGGCGCTGCGGCAACTATCAACACTGGCGCAGCAAGTGGTTATAATACCGGCAATAATTTTTACAATTTAATCGTCAATAAATCGGCATCAGCAAATAATGTCATATTCCCTGCTGCTAATGATTTGACAGTTTTAAATGATATTACCATAACTACTGGTACAGTTTATTTGCAAACTTCAGCAGATGCATATATCGGTGGTAATTTTTTAAATAGTGACGTGTTTACTGCAACTAACAACGCCTGTCAAGTTAATTTAACAGCATCCACGGGAATCAAAACGTTTGATCCAGGTATTTCAGCAGCTACAACATTCAGAAATATATTGGTTAATGCATCGGGAGCTACGTATAAGCTCGGGAATAATTTAGCAATTTCTAGCGCTGGCGTTTTTTCATTGGTCGGAGGAACTTTTTTGTTAAACGGAAAATCGATGAGCCTTACGGGAGCGCCAGCAGGAACAACAGTTGTCGCTATCGGTGCTGGAACATTTTTTGTTGATGCAGGGTCCACTTTGAGATTAAGTGATCAAACCGTAATTACAATCAATGATGCAGCTGCGATATTTAAAGTACTGGGTTCTTCTACCAATTATGCCATCATTACAACGAATGGTTCTACTTCTTCCGGTTATACCATTAATCAGTCTGTAGGTGTTTTTCATGCAAAATATTATACTTTTTCAAACCTTAGGACTACTGGTATTACTTTAAGTGGAAGCACCGTTATCGACGCTACCAATAATTTCAGTAATGGAACATTTACCTCTCCTGCATCAACTGGTTTATTGCAATACTTGGATGTTTCGGGAATTTCATTAGGTGCTTTAAAACCCGTGGGAACAGTTTTTAGTGTGGGTACTGCTGGTAGTAAAAATGTAAAAGCTAGCGCAGCAACGACGGGATACATTGAATTTACTGACCCTTCAGGAGTGCTGCAAGGCGCTATAAATGAAAATGATGACGGTGTTGCTGCAACCGGTAAAGTTAGATGGACATACAATGGTTATTTTTGGACAGATGGAGGTAATGATGGCAATTGGTTCAATACCGCGAATTGGAGTACAGCTTCGATTCCAACAGCAACAGACAATGTTTATATCGATCACTCTGTAAAATCAGGAGCTTTTAGTAATCCCGTTACAATTAACGCTGCAGGAGCAGTATCCAATAATTTAACGGTAAATGCAGGCGCCGGAACGCCTATTACATTGAGTATTACAGCCTCAGGGAGTTTAACTTCTAATGGTAATGTATCTATTTTAGCAACCAATGTACTTGCTTTTACAGGTGCCGGGACATATAACATCAAGGGCGGTTTTGCATATGCTGGAGCTGCTTCTGTACCAACATTCGGAACGGTTGCGTTTACTGGAACGAGTGGATCCAATACAGTGACTTCGGGTAATTTTCAATTTTATAATTTTACGGTAAATGCTCCAGGTGCTAATTATATTTTAGCTTCTGCTATAATGGTTACAAATGATCTCACAATAAGTAATGGAACGTTGGATATTTCCGGATCTAATTTCGCAATAACCTGCAACGGTAATTGGAATGTAAGTGGAGGAGGAGTGTTTAACAAGCAATTAGGAACAGTTACGTTATCTAAACTCGGAGTGTCCACTCAAACAATTACTGGCGGTGCATTCTATAATTTAATAATAGACAATGCAACACCAGCTACAACAGCAGTTAAAGCACTCAGCAATGAATGTACTATTTTTGGTTCTTTGACCATTGGCGCTGGAGGCGCGGGAGTGGCACAATTAATTACTGGAACAAATGATTTGTACGTATATGGTAACTGGACAAATAATTCGTTAAACGGATTTATAAGCTCGGGAACAGTTAACTTCAATGGTACTTCAGGAACACAAACTATTGGCGGAACACAATCATCGGCATTTAATACGCTCGTTTTATCGGGAGCTGCAAATAAAACATTAAACATCAGTGAGCAGGTAAATGCGGATTTACAAGTTTCAACAACCTCGGGTACAGTTACATTCGGAGCGTCTACGATTATAACCGACGGCGGGGGATCAAACACATTTACAGTTGCAGGTTCAACAACGGTGATTGTTTTGGGGGACTTTCCAGTAGTGTTTGAAACGGTTTCCCTTTCGGCCACAAGTGTTGTTCGTTATCAAGCAAATGGTGCGCAGAGTATTTATTCTGTTGCTTCACCAGGATATGGGAACCTTTTTCTATATGCAAATATAGCGGGCAATGCTACTACAAAAACTGCTGCAGGAGATCTATTCATTCAGACAGGAATAACGATTGGCGTGAATAACACTGATGTAAACGTTACACTCGCGATGAATAATTACAGCATGACCTTAACAGGTACTTCGTTTATTCAACAAACAGGTGCACCACAAGTTATCTGGGGTACTGGTACAATGACACAAAATGGGGGTATTTGGCTTATTGATTCGGATATTACCGGTTTTAATAATTTGGTGATTAGCGGAACTGGTTCAAAAATAATGTCTGCTAATTTGAATTTAATAACAGGAAACGTGTCTATTCAAAGTGCGGCAACATTAAATATGGCAACATATACCCTAACTTGTATAGGAGCTTCTAAAACATTAAACATTCAGGCGGGTGGTACTTTAACTTCAGCATTAACTACGTCAGTAGCGTTTCCTACTGGATTTGCAAACTACAATTTGAATCCACTCTCCACTGTCATTTTAAATGGAGCAACGGATCAAACAATACAATGTACCAATGTTGTTTATGGAAATTTATCGTTAACTCCCTCCGCTGCTGCTTCTGATGTGTTGAACAGCAACCTGAGTTGCGCAGGAGATTTTTTAATGAGTAATAATTCAACATTGGTTGACGCAGGCTACAATATGAATTTTAGCGGAAATAATATTGATATCCGTACTTATACTCCAACGCTTTCAACGTCAACTATCACTTTAAGTGGTGGAACACAAAATTTTTATAGCGGTTTTTACACTTCAAACTTCGCTGTTGGGAATGTAATTTTTGGAGGAACAACAAACTCCGTTAAATCATTAGGTTCACGAACTGGGGTTGCAAACAATGTAATTTACCTTTCTGGTAAGGTTATTATTAATTCATCAATCACCGTTACGTGTACTCGTAATTTATTTTACTCCGGTAGTAGTTGGATAAATAACGGAACATACAATCACAGTGGTGGATTATATACATTTAATGGCACCACCTTACAAACAATCAATCCAGGTGCAAGCAATAACTATTATTCAATAGCGGTAAGCAATACCAATAATCCAGGTGTGGTGATTACCTCTAATGGGATAGTAATAACCACTACCACATTGATAAATGCCAATGCTCGTTTTGATATGGGAGGTGCAGCGGCACCGGCAGCTTCGCTCACACATTCGTTTGGCGGCTCCATTACAAACAATGGTTATTGGTTCACGGCCAATTCGCATTTAATATTGAATGGAGGAAATTATACGATTCCTGTAAACGATGCAGTTACACCAGCAACTACATTTACTGCTCGCAACGTAACCATTGGAGCAAACTACAAAATACTAGCCTCAACAACTACATGGCAAACCGATAACCTAACAATCAATGTAGCTGCAGTATTTAACCCGGGCTCAGCAACAAATACGATAAATGTAAAAGGCGATTGGATCTGTAACGGAACTTTTGTAAGCAATGGAAATACTGTTAATTTTAACGGTAATGGTTCGGTTAATACAGCAACTGCTAATATTGTTGTAAATACATCCCCTTTTTATACTGTAAATTTTATTCCAACTGGCACAGCCGTAATGTATACCCTTCAATCGAACACTACATCCATTCAAGCGGATATGACCATTGCAGCCTTAGGTACACTTAATTTGAATGGTAATGTATTGAATTTAGGACGAAGTGCAGCAGCAGTAAAAACTTACACAATTAATGGAGTTTTGAATGTTAACGCCAATGCCTTTCTAAATTTCGATAACCGTGGTAGCGCCACACCGGGTGTATCTCAATGTATTATGAACGTTAGTGGTTCAGGAGCTAAATTAAAAATACTTGGTGTATCAAATGCTGCAATCGCAACAATCACAGCAATACAAGGTGGCACCCAAGCAATTGGCTATTCAACATTAATTACAATAACATCCGGTGCGGAAATTCAAGCTCGTTATTATTCGTTGAATTATCTTGCTGACGCAGGAATGGTGCTTACTAACACAGCGATAATTAATACCATAAATAATTTTTCAGATGGTACATGGACGTACATGAATACTTCAGCTACGGGAGCAACGAATCGATATTATCTGGATTGTGAAGCACCTGCACCAAGCGGCACCATTGCAAACGTAACATTTAACTATGGTGTTTCACCGGTACCAGCAAACCGCTATAATGTAAAACGTTCAACAGCTGCTACGGTACTTAAATTTGCAGATGTTATTACAGGAGCTTTGGGAAGTTATTTATACGAAAGTGATGACGTTTCCGCAACAACTGGAAAAATAACTTGGCCTCCATCCATTAACGCCAACTGGATTGGTGGTGTAAGTTCCAATTTTAATGATGGATTAAACTGGAGCAGCGGATCGGTTCCAAATCCAAATACAAATTGCGTGATAGGTGCTGTGGTAGCCCCTAATCTAAGCCCTGTTATTAATGTTACAAGCGGCGTAGCTGTTTGTAAGACCCTTACCATAACAACAGGACGGTTGGATTTGAATGGAGGGCTTGCAGGTGTTGATCTTGATATCAAATCTTCCATTGTAATCGGTACAACTGGCGCAGGTATCTTAGCTGTTGCAAACCCGGACGTGACCATTCAGGTGGGAGGATCATGGACCAGAGGATTAATTGCAGGAACAGCATTTATCAACGGAAACGGAACGGTTGAATTTACTACCAATTCAGGAACATTTACGGTTGATCCTAAAACTACGGGAAATTATGCATTTGGAAATGTTGTGTTTAACGGTGCTACAAGTTCAATGAACATTATTGGCGGAATAACAACTGCAGGTAACTTTACAATAAACGATGCTACTGTAATTCCGGCAAATGGAATCACATTGAATATCGGCGGCGATTATTACAATAATAATGGAACATTCATTGCCAATACAACCAATACTTCAACTGTGGTTCTTACTAGAGGAGGGGCACAAACTATTAACAATGCAACGTTCTATAATCTTACCGTTTCTGGTTCTGGTAGTAAAACGTTTTCTTCTAATTGTTCAGTTTATAACAACACGATCATAAATAATGGTGCTACTTTAAAAGGGCCAACAGGAATAGAAGTGCTTACACTAGGTTCCAGTAATACAGGTATAGTTACGATTAATTCTGGAGGTATGTTTGACGATAATGGTGGCTCACCTGTTTTTAACGGTTCTACTTGGACAGCAACCACAACATCGTATACAGGAAGTGGAACAATGACGTTTAACAGAAATGGAAGTCAAACAATAGCAGGTGGTCAATTCAATAATCTTAGTTTAACTACTACAGGAAATATTACTGTTTCAGGAGATGTTGCTATAATTGGAGGGGTAGATGTTTATTTAGCGATAGCAGGAAATTCGCTTGTACTTAATAATAATTTTAAGATAACTGGCTCAGGAACTGGTACCTTCTTGTTAGGATCAGATAAGGTGCTAAATGTGAATGGAACAAATAATTGCCCTTCGGGATTTCTAGCATATGCTTTTGATCCCACAAGTACCACTAACTATTCACAAGCGTTTGATCAGGTAATCGGATCTATAACATACGGCAATCTTACATTAAATACAGCAACAACAAAGACCTTAGCTGGTGATATTGGTGTATTGGGTTCGTTAACTATCAATAATTCAACGTTAGATGTTAGCGCAAGTAACTACGATATTACGGTATCTGGAAATTTTAACAATAACAGCACAGGATCTTTGGTTACAACTGGAGCTGCTCATGCTGGTAAAATTATTTTAGATGGCAGTGGTACCCAAAATATTTATATTGGAAGTTCTGGAGCTAAATCTATTTATAACCTTACTATTAATAAAACAACAGGTTCGGTAGCTAACGTGAGTACAAACAATATTGTAATAACCAAGGATTTACTTGTTCAAGCAGGAACATTTAATTTGAATGGATTGGTAGGATATATAGGCGGAAACACCACTGTTGTAAGTGCAAGCGGATCCATCTCACAAAGTGGCACGTTTAACTTTAATGCAGTTTCTGGAACGAAAACAATTCAACTAAGCGGTTCCAATTTGAACAACGTTATTATAAATGCTCCTGGAGTGACTTATAAAGCTCAAGACAATATTTCTGTTTATGGAAATACGACTATAACCGCAGGAACATTCGATGGAAATGGTAAGTATGTAAATCTTGGGAATATAGGTGGTAGAACCATTTTGATTGCTGCCGGATCTGTATATAAAATTGGCGCTGGTGGAACAATGGCGTTAGCCTCCACAGCAGCTGTTCAAGTAGCGGGAACAATTGAAATAGTTGGGACGCCTGGCGCTATTGCTACCGTTACGAAAGCAAGTGGTGGAAATTACTACGGCTTTGATGTTACTGGTACTATTAAAGCACAATATTATTTATTCGAATACATGGCTGCTTCTGGAATTGTTATTAATTCAAGCGCAAGTGTAGATGCAACAAATAATTTTAGTGATGGCGCATTTACTAATGGTCCTAACAACTGCAAGTATCTTACCTTTTCAAACAACCAAACACTCACCATTAATAATGTAGCATTTTCTTATGCGCCAACTGGCAGTGCGAATAACGTTGTTAAGTCTACTGCTGGTATTGTTACATTTTATAATGCAACTGGAATATTTTCCGGCGCCTCCTATGAAAGCGATGATGGGTCGGCAAGTACTGGCGCAATCCGCTGGACGGGCTCCGAGACCTTAAATTGGATAGGCGCTGTTAGCACGGATTGGTACAATGCATCTAATTGGGCTTCAAATCTCGGTGGTAGTGGTATTCCTGATGCAACAAAAAATGCAATTATAGCAACAAACACCTCTAACAGAAATCCCATAATAAATGGTAGTGGAGGAACTGCAAGATGTAAAAACCTTACCGTTAATTCAACGATGATCTTAACAGTAAACACACCAGCAGGTGTTAGCGATTTGTTGATCAGCGGTGATGTTCAAATCAATGGTGAAATTAGAGCTGCTTCTGCAACAGATTATATAGAAGTAACAGGTAATTGGGTAAAAGCACCTGCAGGTACGTGCAATTTGACCAATGGAACGGTTACATTTACAGGAACTGGCAGTAAAACAATCAATAATGGTACAGGATCGTTTAAAAATGTTACCATAAATAATGCAGGTCTAACCGCTTTACTAGGTGCAAACACGATTGTTAATGGAGACCTTATCATTAGTGCAGGTTCATTGGATGTGTCCGGATCTTTTTATTCATTGAATGTAAAAGGAAACTGGATCAATAATGGAAATTTTATATCCGCTATTGGCTCTACCGCCACCGTTACATTGAGCTCTGTCAACACAGGTGTTATAATACTAAATCCAGGAAGTTCTTCTTTTAATAATTTAATAATTAATGGAACAGCTTCAACTGTTTATACACTTACGACCAATAATTTATCAACTGCCGGTTCAACAATTATTACAAGCGGGGAGCTAAATCTGAACAGCCTAATATTTAACGCTGGTAATAATGTTGGCAGCGATCCACTAAACATTTCGGGAAAGTTAACGGTTAATCAAAATTCATTTTTGAAACTTGGAACAGGATCAGCCCTAACAGTTCTTTCTGGTGGAACTGTTAAAATAGTTGGAACTTCGGGAAATTCTGGAACAGTTACCAAACAAACGTCTGGCTCAACGTATGCGTTTACCATAAACTCTGGCGGAACAATTCAAGCGCAATATTATGTGTTTGAATATATGAACGTAGCAGGGATTGTTGTTAATTCTGGAGCAACCATCAATTTAACAGACAATTTTAGCAATGGTGCATTCTCTAACGGTTTTGCTGGGGGAAAATTTTTAACGTTGCTAAATAACTTTACCTCTTACACAGCAAATGGAGTATCTTTTAATAGTGGGCCAACGTATTCTGTATCTAGGTTATCAGGAACAGGAGAGATTACATTCAATGATCCCATCGGGCCGCTTGCTAATTATTTGTATGAGCAGGATGATAATTCACCATCAACTGGGCTTGTTCGATGGACGTATACCAATCCTCAGTTAATATGGACGGGTGTAGCGAGCACTGATTGGCAAGACCCTGACAACTGGGCTTCCACAGGCCCTCCTGGTCCCCCAGACCTCACAATGGATGTAACTATATCTAGCTCAGCTCCTTTTCAGCCAGTATTAACAGCTAATGCTTTAACAAGTGATTTTACATTAGCTTCTGGTACTACGTTAGCTATGGGTTCATACAACATGAATGTAAGTGGTGGCTTTTCCAATAACGGCGGCTCTTTCACAAGTGCAAGCACAGTTACTATGTCTGCCCTAACTGGTGTAATAAAAATTGACCCAGGAACAAGCTCTTTTTATAATTTAACAATTGCAGGTACAGGTAATTTTTCCACAGCAAAAAGTATTAGTATCGCAAATGATTTTACAATCACTAGTGGATCAAATTTTACTATTTCAAATCCTGCGCACACACTAACTATTGGCAATAACTGGACAAGCACAGGGGCAACATTTACACATGGAAATGGTACCGTGGTGTTTAACAAAAATAGTGGAACGAGCTCTTTGGTAACAGGGGCTTCAGGAACGGGTGGCGTTACATTTTATAATCTGAATGTAATTCAAGCGCTGAATGCTCCTACACAGCTTAAGACACAAACATTAACAGGTAATCTAACCGTTGCCGGAACATTGCTGATATCCAGTACCAAATGTATATTCTCCTTTGGTACAGGCAATACGGTGAGTTTAAATGGTGCCTTAACATTCGGAAATGGAGCCATGTTGCAAGGAGGAAGTGCTACAATAAATGTATCAGGATCATGGCTGAATAATATCGGATCTCCTTTTGCCTATGGCACGAGCACTGTTGTTTTCAACGGTACTACGCCTCAAACCATCACAAGAAGCACCTCCATTGGTGAAACATTTTATAATTTAAAAATTGACAACTCCACTGGTGTTACCTTTGCAAAGCCTGTGGTTGTATATGGGAATTTAGTGTTATCAAACGGACTGGTAACCACCACCGCCACCAATATTCTTACGATGGCTGCAGGTAGCACTACGAATATAGGATCTGCAAGTAGTTATATTGTAGGACCTATGAAGTATAGCGTTGTTAAAATTGGAACAACTGCCCTTTCCTTCCCCATTGGTAAGGGGGCTTCTTGGAGGCCTGTGCAGTTAAGTGTTAATCATTCAACTATCGATGCGGCTACATATACTGCAGAAATGTTTAACAGTTCACCAAAATCACTAGGCTATACCATTAACGGAGCAACAATTACTAGTGTATCGTCTATGCGGTACTGGCAAATTGATCGAGTTGGTATAGGTGCACTTACAGGCGCTTCGGTTACATTGTATTACAAATCTGGAGTTTCCAGTGACGGTGTTACAGATCCTTCCAACTTAAGAATTGCTAAAACTATTGGTACGGGTACAGTTTGGAACGATGTTGGCGGAGCGGGATCAGCAATTGGTGACGGATTCATTTCTTCACTTGCATTTACGTCGTTTAGTAAATTTACGCTTGCAAACCGAGCAGGTGGACTAAACCCTTTACCGATAGAATTAACTAGTTTTACTGCGACTCCAATTAAAAAACATATTCAATTAAATTGGACTACAATGTCTGAAAAGAATAACGATTACTTTACAATTGAAAAATCATTTGACGGAATTAAATTTGAAGAATTAGTGAGGGTGAAAGGTGCTGGCAATTCTTCAAATGAAATTAATTATTCAACAATTGATTTAGATCCTAACGAAGGGGTCAATTACTACCGTTTAAAACAAACAGATTATGATGGAGGTTATTTTTATTCCAACATAGTTTTTGTAAATACAAATACTGACACTAAACTATCCTTCAATGTGTACCCGAATCCGACAATTAATAATCAAATAAATATAGTTTTAACTGGTAACTCTGGAAAACAAGTGAACGTTATCATCAGAGATGTATTGGGTAAGGAATGTTACAATAAAACGATACAGTTGTCCACTGGAAACTATACATTGCATATAGATAGAGACGGGTCAATTCCTGCAGGTATTTATTTTATTGTTACAACAAGCAATACTGGTATATTCAGTCAGAAAGTAATTGTCAATTGATAAGAGTTTTTGTTGATCGTCTCAAATACTCCAATTATTCAAAAAATATTAAATAAATAAAAACCCACGGCTGCTTATTAGTCGTGGATTTTTATTTAAAAATTCAAAAGTAAATTAGTTTCTTAATTTATTTTTTGTTTTTGTAATTCGCTTAATAGTTTATTGTTACTTTTTCTTTTTTACTTTCTTTTTAAAAGAAATAAAAGGACTAATGAAATTCACATTTATTGGTTAATTGAAAAGTTTTTCCTAACAGAACTGAGATTTGTAATTTTGCACTAGAAGATATACTACTGGTTATTAGTCAATTTATCTTATATTAATAGACTTAAATTAAAATAATACAAAAATATGTTTTGAGATGTGATTGGCGGTGAAGCTGAAAATAAGGATATAGCCGATTACATAAAAATTATATTTATAGAAAAATGAAAGACAATATACTTATACGCGAATATAAAAAGGAAGATAAAGATTCCGTTTTAAATTTATTTAAATTAAATACACCCGAATATTTTTCAGAAGAAGAACAAAAGGAGTTAATATTTTATTTAGAAAATGAAATTGAATATTATTTTGTTATAGAAAATAATAATTTAATTGTTGGTAGTGGAGGAATTAATTTTTCAGGAAAACCAGCTATTGGTAAAATAAGCTGGGATATGATACATCCCGACTTTCAAGGCAAATCGTTAGGTAGTTTTTTATTAAATTACCGAATTGAAAAAATGAAGAAAATGGAAGCCTTGGAAAAAATAATTGTAAGAACTTCACAGTTAGTTTATAAATTTTATGAGAAACAAGGGTTTCAATTACTTGAAGTGGTTGAAGATTATTGGGCAAAGGGGTTCCATTTATATCAAATGGAGTATGTGAAATAGTAGACTAGGATTGATTAATAAGCAATGTAGGACTCCAAAAAGCTCGCTCCTAAAAAAAATTGGATTTTACTTTAAGTACTTGAAATATAAACTGCTCTTATATTAGGTACAAGTTTTTTAATTACTCACAAACATCCAATGTATCCTTTAACACAATAATATCGTTATTTTTTTCTAAGTAATCAGGTAGTACACCATCTTTAGGTTTAAAAATAGCAATTAAGCGTTTTTTGTTTTTCATATCGATACATTGTTCTTCTGATGGGATAAAACTATAAGCAGGTAAGCCCGTGTAATACATTGCTTCAATATAATGTCTTCCTCTTTCCCCCACATTAAAAATAACTGCATTTTGGGGTAAAAGTAAATTTTGAAATACTTTTTTGTTATGACTAAGATATTCTTTATACCCTTCATCATATCCAATTCCTACTAAAGATTTATCTTTAATAATAGATACTAAATCAATTCTAAAATAAATAAAAAGAAGAAATGCGGTTACTAATATTGTATTTTGGATTATAGGTGGCAGACGTAACTTCTGAAAATTATCGATTATAAAGTCAATAAGAAAAGCAAGTGAAATAAATAGAAGTATAATAATAACACTTGTAAAAGAGGGCATTTTAGTTGCTGTTATTGAAAAAAATAAATAAACAAATAAAATACTAATGGTTAACACAATAGAAATTTTTTTATGGCTAGTTCTTAAATAGAAAACAATAAGAGCAGGTATGATAAGGTAAGGTACTAAGCTTCCAAATAGTCGCGGCATTAAAAAAAAATGATAGAAAAAAGGACCGCTATGCCCTTCTATAACTTGCATAAAATGACTAGCGTTATGTTGAAAAGCCAATTTAGCTTCAACAGGGTACCATTTAAAAGTGAGTATTTGCCAAGGCAGAAATACTAAAACAGTTATAAGAAAAGATAATAGAATATCCCAATATTTTTTAAATTGAAATTTATTATCAATAATGGAATACAAGCCCCAAGCTAGATAAACAAGAAGGCCTACTAACCATTTACATAAAATGGCAAATCCTGAGAAAACACCAATTAATAATAACCATTTTAATTTTTTTGTCTGAACATATTCAAACCAAGTCCAAAAGCTTAATGAGATATAAACAATGAATGAAACATCATTTTGGTCTACTTCAATCCTACCAGAAATAAGTTGCCATAAATAACTGGAGGTTGCAATTAAAAAGCCAGTGTAATATCCAACATTTTTATTTCCTAGAATTTTACCAGCCCGGTATCCAGCAAAAACTAACATAGAACTTAAAATAACGCTTGGTAAACGAAGCGCAAATTCGTTTACACCAAATAGTTTATAACTTAAAGCAATTTGCCACATAAATAAAGGTTGTTTATGCAACCAAATATGATAAGTATCCCATCCTTTGCTGTATAGCATGTTAACTACTGGGTCATCATATAATGTTGGCATCAATGGATGGTTCATTAAGTTTTTTGCGACCAAAGCATGGAAGCGTTCATCCCATAAGTTTATAAATGGGTAAAAAAAGGAAGCAGAAAGGAATAGGAAAAACGAAGACAGAACAAGAAAAAAAATTGAATATCTTTCTTTGTTTAAGAAATGATAAATTACACTTGTAAATAGTAATAGGAGTCCAGTATAAAGTAAAACTAATTCATTGCTCATTTGTTTTGTAATATAAGAATAGCATAGTCATTAACTATAATATTAATTTTCTGCCTCTATTAATAGGCGCGTTTCAGCAAAATCACAAATTCTTAAAAAGAGTTAAAAAATAAGTAATTATATTAAATTCTTATTTTTTAACTCTTTCATAAAATTATATTAAGGCATTTAGTAATTAGCTTTGTTTCTTCATCTTTACCATTGTCAAAATAGTAGCAATAGCAACCGTTTCTCCTGTTTCATCATACACATCTACCAACCACTTTACAATTCCTTTTGCAATATCTTCAGGAGATTTTTTTTCTTGGCTAATTTTTTCTTTACACGTGAAACGAACACCAATAGTAGCTCCAGGATATACTGGTTTGGTAAATCTACAATCTTCTAAACCGTAATTTAATAACACTGGTCCCTTTTTAGCATCAACAAATAAACCAGCTGCTTTTGATAACACAAAATAACCATGTGCCACACGTTCCGTAAAAATGGTGCCTTCTAATGAAGTTGCATCCATGTGAGCATAAAAATTATCGCCACTTACATTTGCAAAATTTACTATATCGCTTATGGTAATGGTATGTTTCGCGGTAATGAGAGTTTCTCCTATTTCTAATTCTTCGAAGTATCGTTTAAAAGGGTGAATATCTTTTTCAATATATTTTCCGCCATATTGATAGCTATTTGTAATTTCAGATAACATAGTAGGAGAGCCCTGTATAGCAGTACGTTGTAGGTAATGAAACACACCACGTTTACCACCCATTTCTTCTCCACCTCCAGCACGGCCAGGTCCACCATGTGTAAGCATTGGCATAGGAGAACCATGGCCTGTACTTTCTTTAGCACAATCTGCATTTAACACTAATATACGACCATGCATGCAGGCGGCACCAATTACAAATTCTTTTGCAATGGCATTGTCATTTGTAACGATAGAACACACCAAAGAGCCTTTACCCATCTTCGCTAGCTCAATAGCATCGCCTATAGTTTTATAAGGCATAATAGTACTTACAGGGCCAAATGCTTCAATATTATGTACATCTTGAAATTTAAATGGGTCTTTATTTAAAAATAAAATGGGCGGCATAAATGCTCCTTTATTTTTGTCAGCACCAGTTACTTCAAATTTCTGTAAATCACCAAACACAATTTCTTGTGTTTTTGCCAATTGCATTACTTTTTCAGCTACTTCTTTTAATTGAGCTTTCCCAGCTAATGCACCCATGCGTACACCTTCTGTTTGAGGATTTCCAATAATGGTTTGTGTTAATCTTTTACCTAATGCAATTTGAACATCTTCTATTAATTTTTCTGGAACAATAATTCTTCTTACGGCAGTGCATTTTTGCCCTGCTTTAACAGTAATTTCACGTTGTACTTCTTTTATAAATAGCTCAAACTCCGCAGTACCCGGTACCGAATCCATACCTAATACGCAACAATTTAATGAGTCCGCCTCTAAGTTAAAAGGCACTGATTCGCTTACTATACGGGGGTGGCTCTTTAACATCATTCCAGTTGTTGCAGATCCTGTAAAAGTTACAATATCTTGTGATTGAACGTGGTCTAAAATTCCGTTTGCACTTCCACAAATAAGTTGTAATGCTCCCGCTGGTAATATCCCTGATAGATCAATTTCTTTAACAATGGCTTCAGTTAAAAAAGAAGTAATGGTGGCGGGTTTTACAATGGCCGGCACACCTGCAAGTAAGTTAACGGCAATTTTTTCTAACATTCCCCATACAGGAAAATTAAATGCGTTAATGTGAATAGCAACACCTTCTTTAGGAACACAAATGTGATGACCTATGAAGGTGCCATTTTTACTAAGTTTAATCGCATCGCCATCCAAACAAAATGTTTCATCAGGAAATTGCCTACGTAAACTAGCGTATGCAAATAAATTACCAATGCCTCCTTCAATATCTATCCAACTATCAGCACGTGTAGCACCAGTTGCCCAACTAACGGTATAAAATTTTTCTTTTTTCTCATTTAAATACAATGCTAGAGCTTTTAGCATTCTACCACGTTCTTGAAAAGTCATTTTTCTCAAAGCAGGGCCGCCTGTTTTACGTGCATAGTCCATCATTAAAGAAAAATCTAATCCCTTACTGCTAGCGGTACCTATTTCCTCTCCTGTAATAGCATTGTATAATAGTTGTCCATCGCCTTCTCCTGCTATCCATTTACCTCTTGAGTAGTTCTGTAGTTTCATGATATAAAAAATTCAAAAAATTAAAATTCAAAAAAATTGTGAAAAAGAGCCTGTTTAAATTTTATTTGGAATGTTATGATGTTTTTTTTAGCTAGACGATACATTTTTCTAAGGACATAGTAGCACTCTATGGGCAAAAAAAAGTAACGAGTACGGCACAAAAAGACGCATAACAATCATTTTAAATAAATGTAAACTGGCTCTAAAGGTAATAATAAAAATAACTGTTTTTTTGAGGCAGTTGTGGTAGAAAAAATGGTAAATCTGTAATTATTTTTAATTATACTTTGTAGTTTTACAAAATGGTACGAGTTGCATTATTATCAGATACACATAATTATTTAGATGAAAAGATTTTTAAATATTTCGATTCTTGCGATCAAATATGGCATGCAGGGGATATTGGCACGATAGCCGTAACGGATCAACTTTTTAAAATAAAGCCAGTAATTGGGGTATATGGTAATATTGACGGGCAAGATGTTCGAAAAGTGTATCCTAAAAATCAACACTTCATGTGTGAAGGGGTAAAAGTTTTTATGACACATATTGGTGGATATCCAAATAGATATTCGCTTGAAGCCTTGGAGGAAATAAAAAAAAACAGTCCCGCTTTATTTATTTGTGGTCATTCTCATATATTAAAAGTAATATTCGATAAAAAATACAATTTATTGCATATAAACCCTGGTGCGGCTGGTATACAAGGTTTCCATCAAGTTAAAACGTTAGTGCGTTTTAGCATTGATGCTGATAAAATAAAAGATTTAGAAATAATTGAATTGGGAAAAAGAGCTTAAAAAGAAATAATTTTATTTGTATATTAAAAATTAGTTGTATTATTGCATAGCGTTTCCGCTGTTATGTCTTCTCATAACATTCTTAAATTGAATTTTATCAAAAATCACATAATTTATAATTCTCCTTATTCTACGCAAACACGTCAATCATTCGAATTGATTATTTATTAATGAAATGAAAACCTATGTACGACATTATTGAACTAAACAACAAACTTGTTGGCGAACTGAAGGATATTGCCAAAAATTTACACATTCCTAAATACGATACTTTAAAAAAGCAAGAATTGATATATAAAATTCTTGATCATCAAGCAATCAACCCGACTATTCCTAATCAAGTAGAATCTCCAGAAAGCACAAAGGGTGGTGATCATAAAGTAATGCGCCCACGTAAAGTAAGGTTAGAAAATATTGATACAGAACCTAAAACAAAACTCACACAAGCATCTCATCACAACGATGATGATTTTGAACATAACAACCATAAAACAGTACATACAGAAGAAAATCACTCCGTTCAAGATACAGCTCAAGATTTAGAGAATGATTCAGAGAATGACTCAGAGAATGACTCAGAACAAGATTCACAACAAGAAGCGCATCAGGAAGGTCAAGATCAACAGCACGATCATGGTATGTCTTCTACTGAACCAAAAGAGGATAATAATACCCACACTTCTTCTTCCGCTCAAGATAATAATAACTCAGCCAAATCAACTGAGGGCGATGAAAAAACTAATGATGGCGGTAGTGCTGAGCGTAAAGATAATAATAACCGTAATCGCTATAATAATCAGCGTCAACAAGATTTATACAATTTTGACGGTATTGTAAATAGCGAAGGCGTTTTAGAAATAATGCCTGATGGGTATGGGTTTTTACGTTCATCAGATTATAATTATTTAAATTCACCTGATGATATTTATGTATCACAATCTCAAATTAAATTATTTGGTTTAAAAACCGGTGATACCGTACGCGGCAGCATTCGACCACCTAAAGAAGGAGAGAAATATTTCCCCTTAATTAAGGTGGAGAAAATAAATGGAAGAGAGCCTGCTTTTGTTCGTGATCGTGTACCATTTGATTATTTAACCCCACTTTTCCCCTACGAAAAATTTAAACTTACAGGGCATCCTCAACAAAATTTATCATCTAGAGTATTCGATCTCATTACTCCAATTGGTAAAGGACAACGAGCTTTAATTGTGGCACAACCCAAAACAGGTAAAACGGTATTGTTAAAAGATATTGCAAACGCTATTGCTGCAAATCACCCAGAAACTTATTTAATTATTTTATTAATTGATGAGCGACCTGAAGAGGTTACTGATATGGCTAGAAGTGTAAAAGCAGAAGTAATTGCTTCTACTTTTGATGAACCGGCAGATAGACATGTAAAAATAGCAAACATTGTTTTAGAAAAAGCAAAACGAATGGTAGAGTGTGGACACGATGTCTGTATCCTGTTAGATTCCATTACTCGTTTAGCACGCGCATACAATACCGTTCAACCAGCATCAGGTAAAGTATTAAGCGGTGGGGTGGATGCAAATGCATTGCATAAACCAAAACGCTTTTTTGGAGCTGCTCGTAAAATTGAGAATGGTGGTTCACTTACCATCATTGCTACAGCTCTTACTGATACAGGATCAAAAATGGATGAGGTTATTTTTGAAGAGTTTAAAGGTACTGGTAATTCAGAGATTCAGTTAGATCGTAAATTAGCAAATAAACGTGTGTATCCAGCAATTGATATTGTGGCTTCAAGTACGCGTAGAGATGATTTATTGGTTGATAAAGAAACACAACAAAGAGTTTGGATATTGCGTAAACACTTATCCGATATGAACCCTGTAGAGGCAATGGAATTCATGAGAGACCGAATGAAAAATACACAAACCAATGAAGAGTTTTTAATTTCCATGAATGGCTAATCGCATTCAACATTATTCAAATAAATAACTAACGCTCTACTCTCTTAAATGAGGGTAGAGCGTTTTGCAAATGTGTTGATAAAAAGGGTCATAAATTTATTCGTTAATTACCCGCATGCTTGCGTAATAATTAATTAAATTTAGCCTTTACAAAAATAAAATGTTTTATTAAGTTAATATGAATGATTCGTTAAAAATAAAATTAGGGATTACTGCCGGTATAATTAACTGTATTGCATGGTATTTTATCTCCAAATCGTTAACCTATTATGAAGTAGCAACGATTGATAAATATAGAGCTATTATAACGATGGCATTATTAGTTTTAGGAATAGTATTGGTGATACTTTTTCAACGTAAAGGAAATAGAGGTTTCTTAGAATTTAAACAAGCTTTTAAAAGCGGTGTTTTGTACACTCTTTTTCTAGCATTAATATTAGCTATTTTTAGTTATCTATATTATAAATACATTGCCCCAGACGCTATTGCTTTTTATTTAAGCGAAGCAAAAAAGCAAGTTACAGAAACCATTAAACCAGAAGATGTATTAAATTTTGAAAAGAATGTAAAAGATTTTTTTAGCCCTTTTAAAATGTTTATGTCTACTATAATTTTTGGTATAATTATTTCTTTATTAGTAGCGGCTATTTTTCAAAAAAAGAATCCTACAATGCCTTTTAGCGAAAATTAATAGGCAATTATCACAGTGATTTTATAATCTTCAATTCCTGAACTTAATATACAATAGATTATGTGTGGAATTACAGGTATTATGGTTTTTAATGAGGATGGAAAACAATATTTGCCCAAGATAGCTGCTGCAACTGATTGTTTAATAGCAAGGGGGCCAGATGGAAAGGGAATATATAATCATAATCAGGTAGCACTTGGTCATCGACGTTTATCTATTATAGATACTACAAGTGCAGCATCACAGCCTTTTACGGACGCTTCGAATAGATATACAATTGTATTTAATGGAGAAATATTTAATTATAAGGAACTTCGAAAACAGCTAGAAAATAAGGGGATACAATTTAAATCGGAAAGCGATACAGAAGTGTTATTATACCTCTACATTTTTGAAAAAGAAAAGTGTTTAGAAAAATTAGACGGAGAATTTGCTTTTGTTGTTTATGATACTCAAGATCAACAATTTTTTATTGCCCGAGATCGTTTTGGAATAAAACCACTCTATTATTATCAAGATGGAACAAAGTTTATTTTTGCTTCTGAAATGAAGGCACTTATGGCTTTTGAAATCCCTAAAAAAATTGATCGGTCATCTTTGCAACTATACCTTCATTTAAATTACATCCCTTCGCCTTATTCCATATTTGAAAATGTACATAAGCTGAACGCTGCTACTTTTTTAAAAATTAATAAACTAGGGCAAATAACAAAGAAAAAATATTATACGATTTCTAATTCAATTGTTTCTGTTGATTATGCAACAGCGCAAAAAAAATTAAAACAGTTATTAGAAGAATCCGTGCAACAGCGTATGATTGCAGATGTACCCATCGGCTCTTTTTTAAGCGGTGGTATCGATTCTTCTATTATCACAGCAATAGCAGCGCAACAAAAAGATAATTTAAATACATTTTCTATCGGGTATAAAGATGAACCCTTATTTGATGAAACCTCTTATGCATTATTAGTTGCAAAAATGTATCATACCAATCATCATGTTTTTCAATTAACCAATAACGATTTATTTGGATGTTTACATCAGGTACTTGATTATATTGATGAACCCTTTGCCGACTCTTCTGCTTTAGCATTAAATATTTTAAGTATGCATACTAAAAAGCACGTAAAAGTTGCTCTTTCGGGTGATGGTGCAGATGAATTATTTGCAGGGTACAATAAACATGCAGCAGAATTTAAAGTTCGAGAAAATGGTTTTAGGGCCAGTTTAGTGAAAAGCTCTCTGCCATTTTTAAAACAACTTCCTAAATCTCGTAATTCAAAAGCAGGTAATAAAATTCGCCAGTTACAAAAATTTGCCGAAGGAATGAACTTACCAGCACCTGAGCGATATTGGCAATGGGCTGGATTTACTAAGAATGTTGAAGTCGATAATTTATTATTAAAACCGCTCACAGCGTATGAGGATATAAAAAAGGAACTAATAAAAAATATTAATAGTGACTATAATTCAACTTTATTAAAAGATGTACAAATGGTGCTAGAAGGTGATATGCTTGTTAAAGTAGATAGAATGAGCATGAGTAGAAGTTTGGAAGTACGCGTACCTTTTTTAGACCATAAAATTGTTGATTTTGCTTTTTCATTGCCGCTAGATTACAAAATTGATAACGGACAACAAAAGAGAATATTAAAGGATGCTTTTAAAAGCAGCATACCAGGTGAGCTATACCATAGAAAAAAGCAGGGTTTTGAAGTGCCTTTACTAAAGTGGTTTAAAACAGATTTAAAATCAATGATTACTGATGATTTATTAAGCGATCAATTTATTGAATCTCAAAATTTATTTGATCTGCAAAAAATAAGAAATTGTAAAGCACAATTATTTTCTAAAACTCCGAATGATGCAGTAGCAAAAATATGGGCATTAATTGTGTTCCAATATTGGTATAAAAAAATGTTTATAATTTAAAAGCCTTAATCTCATCTGAGAATATAAGGTGAATAAAAAATTTTTTAAAAATAAAATGACGAATAGTTTTACACCTAATTTAAAAACACCTAAAAAAGGCATACGGGTCCTTCGTATTATTAATCGTTTTAATTTAGGCGGACCCACTTATAATGTAGCATATTTGAGTAAATATATTTCAACCGAATTTGAGACACTACTTATTGGTGGCGCAAAAGATGAAACAGAAGAAAGCTCTAATTTTATTGTTGAAAAGTTAGGATTAACGCCACTTCTTATAGAAGAAATGAAGAGAGAAATAAATTTAAGAAATGATTATGCAGCATATAAAAAAATAAAACAAATAATAAAAGAGTTTAAGCCTGATATAGTACATACCCATGCTTCAAAAGCAGGGACATTAGGTAGGTTGGCGGCAAGTGCTTGTGGTGTAGAGGTAATCGTACACACCTTTCATGGGCATGTTTTTCATTCGTATTTTGGAAAATTAAAAACACTTGTGTATAAAAATATTGAGCGCTATTTAGCTACAAAATCAACTGCTATTATTGCCATTAGTGATATACAAAAAAAAGAATTAGTTAATGATTATCATATTTGTAAAGAAAATAAGGTACATGTAATCCCACTTGGTTTTGATCTATCTAAATTTCAAATTAATCAATCCGAAAAAAGGGAAATCTTTCGAGAGAAATATAAAATAGCTAAAGACGAAATTGTTATTTCCATTATTGGTCGATTAGTCCCAATAAAAAACCACATTTTATTCTTAGAAGCCATAAGTACGGTTATGAAAAAGTCGACCCAAAAGATATGTGCAGTCATCATTGGAGATGGGGAAGAACGAGCCGCAATTGAAAACAAAGCAAAAGAATTAGGTCTAAGCACCGCTAATGAGGAGCGGGTGTTAATTTTCACCTCTTGGATAATGGATATTGACATAGCCCTAGCGGGCACTGATATCGTTGCGCTTACCTCTTTTAATGAAGGTACACCAGTAAGTCTTATAGAAGCACAAGCAGCGAATAAGCCTATTGTTACTACTAATGTGGGTGGTATAAAAAATATAGTAATACCTAATGAAACCGCATTCTTATGTGAAAACAATAACGTTCATCAATTCGCAGAGGCACTATATAAGTTAACAGAAAGTAGTGATTTAAGAAAATACATGTCTGTAAAAGGGTGGAAGCATGTGGAAGAAAAATTTCATTACAATCGTTTAGTAAATGACATTGAAAAAATGTATAAAAAACTACTAGTTTTATAGCTATTAGTACAAATTTTAGGGCATTACAGAATATTTTTTATCTTTGTTTACATCATAAAATCAATTATGCAAAAACTGCTTCGACTTTCCGTTATATTATTGCTATTTTCAAGTTGCACTTGGTTGAATCCAAGCATTATGCTTAAAACAGGTAAGGATTATAAATATACTCAAAATCCCGATTCTACTAAAGTAGGTGATTATAAAATATCACCCAATGATATCCTTGAATTTAGCATATACTCTAATGATGGTTTTAAATTAATTGACTTAACATCATTAAACACCATCAATAATAATATTCGGCTTCAAAATAATTTAGAATATCTTGTAGAGTCTGATGGAAATGTAAAGTTTCCTATCTTAGGAAGGACGCCAATGAATGGATATACTATTCGTGAAGCAGAAACTTTTTTAGAAGAAAAATATTCTAGCTTTTATATTCGTCCATATATTATTTTAAAAGTAATTAATAAGCGTGTTATCGTTTTTCCAGGTCATGCTGGAGATGCGCGGGTAATTCCATTGGTGAATAATAATACCACATTGATTGAAGCGCTCGCTCTTGCTGGAGGTATAGCAGAAGATGGAAAAGCTAAAATGGTTAAACTCATTAGGCAAAACAAAGATAAGAATGATGTCTATCTAATAGATCTCTCTACGATAAGTGGTATAAAACAAGCAAGCATGGTTTTGCAAGCAAATGACATCATCTACGTAGAACCTCGAAGAAGATATGCAAGCCGATTCTTGCAAGAAGTTGCACCTATTGTAAGCTTAATTACGAGTGCTTTTATTTTATACTCTTACTCGAAGTTATTATCAAAATAATAATAGCATAAAATAACATATAATAGCACTAAGATGCATCAAGATGATATCTCAACAACCAATGAAAATTTTGAACGCTATAAGGAGCGTATTTCAAATTTTAGTGGAGAGTTTGAATTAGGACTTTTTTTATTTATAGCTAAAAAAAGTATTAAGTGGATCTTGTTATTTTTTATTATTGCTTTTGCGGGCGCATTTCTTTATTTAAGATATACTCCTCCAGTTTTTGAATCGTCCAGCGTGATGCAAGTTAAATCTTCAAATCAAGCAAATCGAGTGTTGGATGTGGAAAATATATATGTGGATAATGGCTTAGCTGAAACCGTAGAATTACTTCGTTCAAAAGTATTTTTAAAACGGGTTGTTAAAAAATTACCCTTAGATATCAGTTATTTTGCAGAAGGTACCTTTGCTGCAAATGAGCTGTATACAAGCCCTCCTTTTTTTGTAACGAAAAAAGTAAATAACTCGAATATAGTTGGAACTAAAATTTATGTTGAGTTTACTAGTGATACCGAAGGTATTTTAAGTTATGATTTGTTAGGGCATTCGGTAAAACAAAAGTATGTAGTTGATAAATGGCTCCATTTTCCAGAAATTGATTTAAAAATAAATATTGCTGACTTTAATGAAATTAAAAAGCATCAAAATGTAGTTAAAAAAAATGCACTTTATTTTATTGTAAATGACCCTGATGCCATCGTAAATGAACTTTACCCAGGGCTTACCGTTAGGTTCCAAAACGAACAAGCAAAAACAATTGCTATATCTTTTAAAGATTATAGTATAAATAAAGCAGCCGACATCGTTTCTATGATGACCGAGGAATATAAAAATTTTGATATTGAACGAAAAGGGGAAAGTGCTAAAAGCGTAATTGAATTTATTGATGAACAATTGGATTTTGTATACGAACAATTAAAGTCATCCGAAATATCTATTCAAAATTTTAAGAAAGATTATAAAGTAAATGATAACGAAAATATTAAATCAATAAATGCGAGTCGCTTAATTACATTTGAAGACCAAATTATTGCGCTCGAATTAGAAGAGAGTGTATTAACTAAGATTGAAACCAATATTAATAATTCTAAAAATATAGACTCCTATAATTTATTGGCTATGTTAGCGGGTACGGAATCTGAAGCGAATATTACTTCGGCCATTAATGAACTGCATAAACTATTGATTCAAAAAGAAGAAATGCTTTATCAAGTAACTTCTGGCAGCGAAGCCATTGTGGCAATTGACTTTCAAATTGGTATACAGAAAAAATTACTCAGAGAAAGTATCAAGTCAGTAAAAGACAACATTCAAACACGAAAAGAAAGTTTAAAAAAGCATGCAGCAGAATTTACAAATAAAGAAAATAAATTACCTGAAAATGAAATTGAATATGGTCGCTTACAGCGTTTGTTTTCCATCAATGAAAAATACTATACATTATTATTAGAGAAAAAGACTGAATACGCTATTTCAAAAGCAGGGTTTGTTACTGGCAATGTAATTTTAGAAAAGGCTAGTTTGTCTAATACACCCGTTTCTCCAAATAGGAAAATCACCTATATTATTTTCTTTTTATCAGCTGGTTTATTGTGTATCTTTTTAATTGTTATAAAATATCTTTCGCATAATGATATTACATCTTTAAATGAAGTTGTTAAACACACCAATGCCTCTATAAGTGTTTTGGGTATTGTTCCTAAGTGTAAACAAGATATACCCATATCGCAATTGCTTGTTGATAAAAGCCCTAAGTCATTAATTGCTGAATCTTTTCGTTCTATACGTACTAATTTGCAGTTTATATCCAATGAACCAGGACCTAAAATTATTGCATTAACATCAACCATATCTGGTGAAGGAAAAACATTTGTGGCCATTAATTTAGCTGGTATTATTGCGTTTTCAGATAAAAAGGTATTGATTATTGATTTAGATATGCGTAAGCCTAAAATACACATTGGGTTTAATGCCGAAAACGTAAAGGGCATGAGTACTTTACTCATTGGAAAGGATACCATAGAATCAGCAATACAAAAAAGTCATTTAGAAAATTTAGATTTTATAACTGCAGGTCCTATACCACCTAACCCTTCAGAATTAATCATTAGTAGTAAAATGGATGAGATATTAGCTTACCTTAAAACAAAATATGATGTTATTATTATTGATAACCCGCCTGTAGGGCTTGTTAGTGATGGTATTTCAATGATACAAAAGGCAGATTATCCAATTTATATTTTTAGAGCAGATTATTCAAAACGTAACTTTATTCAAAATGTAGATCGTTTATTTAATGAAGTAGGAATTAAGAAATTATCAATTATATTAAATGGAGTAGATGTTGATCGTAAAAATTATGGTTATAATTACGGATATGGTTACGGATATGGTTACGGCTTTGGTTATGGTTATTACGAAGAACAAGTTAAATTAACTAAAAAGAACTCAAAAAGAAATTTTTAAAAATTACTGCTATTTATGCAAATTATTGCTACGCCTATTAATGATTTATTTGTAATTCAACCAAAAGTATTTGAAGATGAAAGAGGTTATTTTTTTGAATCATTTAACAAATCTGTTTTTACTCAGCATTTTGGTAATTTAGATTTTGTTCAAGATAATCAATCCTTGTCGCAAAAGGGCGTCTTGAGAGGCTTGCATTTTCAAAATCCACCTCATGCACAAGGTAAATTAGTAAGAGTAATAACAGGTAGCGTTTTAGACGTTGCTGTTGACATAAGAAAAAATTCGGCTTCTTATGGAGAATATTTTGATATTGTTTTAAATGAAAAAAATAAAACTATGTTATGGATCCCTCCGGGTTTTGCTCATGGTTTCTTAACCCTAACCGATAACACTATTTTTTCATATAAATGCACAGGCCCATATAATAAATCTTCAGAAGACTGCATCTTATGGAATGACGCTGATATTGCTATTGACTGGAAACTGGCTAATCCTATCTTGTCTGAAAAAGATAAACAAGGAAAAAATTTTAGCGATTTTAAAAGTATGTTTTAAAAAAAAATATTTTATTTAAGTAGTGAGTTATAAATTTAATTATGGATGATAAATTTTGGAAAATAATATTTTACTTAAGCTATTTTATAGTAACAGGGGTATTTTCTTTTTTAATTAATGGTTTATTTTTAAAATTTGCTTCTACACTCGGTATTAGAAATCCTCAGGATACAGTAATAAGATGGAGTGCAACCGCTAAGCCTGCTTTAGGAGGAATTTCTTTTTATTTAATATTTTTAATTTCCATTGCTAGTCACTCTATTTTTTTTGAAAAGACACAACTCATAGTTAATAAACCATTGCTTGGTATACTGGCGTCTTGCACGCTTGCTTTTCTTATGGGGCTTGCAGATGATTCTTATAATACCCGACCAGTATTAAAATTTATAATTCAAGTATTGTGTGGTTGTATTTTAATTTATACAGGTACCTATATTTCTATTTTTAATAATAGTTATTTGAATTATACACTAACCTTATTTTGGGTAGTAGGCTTAATGAATTCAATTAATATGCTAGATAATATGGATGGAATAACAACCTCTGTATCTATTTGTATTCTGTTTTCGGCAATCATATTATTATTAACAAATGGCAGCGGTTCAAATGGGAATATTGTACTTTTAATTGGAGTAATGGCTGCATTAGTCGGCTTCTTATTTTTTAATTGGCAACCAGCAAAGCTCTATATGGGTGATACAGGGAGTCAATTTTTAGGTCTGTTTTTAGCAGCAATGGGTATTATTTATTTTTGGAATGCTCCAGATAGTAACGGAGACCTAATTCCAAGTAAGCAATTTTTCATTGCGCTTTTAGCTTTTGCAATACCAATAATAGATACTGCTTCCGTAACCATTAATCGTTTATTAAAAGGAAAATCACCATTTGTTGGTGGAAAAGATCATACTACCCATAGCTTGTTTTTTATGGGGCTAACCGAAAAACGAATTGCCGTTTTGTATATTGGTATTAGTTTTGGATCTTTATTTTTAAATTACCTCATTATTACCCAAATTGAGAATTGGGGATATTTACACATCGTTTTATTCTCCATTTATTTTATTGTATTATTTCTTTTTCTATTTAAACCAGTTCTTAAAAAGGGACTATAAATGATAAAAAAATATCTATACTTAACGTTATTAAAAATAAAGCAAACTAAAAAGTATGTAATTTCTTTTGTACTTGTTTTAATAGCGGTAAGTGCACTTAAATTTTTTACTGATACCTTTTTAGATAGAATTGCTGATAGAAAATACGAAGATTATTTTAATTCGAATTATAAAGTTTTTAGTATCCAAATTCCTAAAGATATAAACTTTGCGGAGGAGTCAACTCCCATTAAAGATTTTAGTGTGCGCGAATCAATGGAGCGTGAATTAGTTGTAAATACATACTGGCAGTCTCAAACATTATTACTTTATAAACGCGCTAATCGCTGGTTTCCTATCATTGAGCCCATATTAAAACAATATAAAATTCCGGATGATTTTAAATACATTGCCCTCATTGAAAGTCAACTTACTAATGTAGTATCGCCAAGAGGAGCAACGGGTTTTTGGCAAATAGTAGAATCAACAGGTAAAGAGTATGGGTTAGAGATTACAGAGGAAGTAGATGAACGATACAATATAGCAAAATCTACAGAAGCAGCTTGCAAGTACTTTAAAGAAGCTTATAAACAATTTAATAATTGGACCCTAGCAGCTGCTTCCTACAACATTGGAAAAACTGGTTTGCAATTACAACTTAATAGACAACGGGAATCGAGTTACTATAATTTATTATTAAATGATGAAACTGCGAGATATATTTATAGAGTACTTGCTATTAAAGAAATTATTTCTCGACCTAAAATATACGGCTTCATTCTTCGTAAAAAAGATTTATACCCTCCCATACCTACTAAAAAAATAATCATTGATACTACCATTCATAACCTCGTTAATTTTTCTATTGATCAAGGGGTTAGTTATAAATACCTTAAGTTATTTAATCCCTGGTTAAGAGCCGGTAGTTTAAATAATGATCAACGAAAAAAATACATCATAGAGTTACCCAAAAATGGAGATAAAATTTACGATTTTGAAGGTAACTACGATGGTAGTGATATTTTAACAAAGACCGACTCTGTAAATTTAGACGTATCAACAAAAATTCACGCAGATAGTTTAATTCGTATTGTTAAACATATTGTAAAAGAAACAGAAACATTAGAAAGTATTGCTAAACTTTATAATGTTACCATTGTGGAAATAAAAACGTGGAATAAGCTTCCTGAAAAAACAGACTTGAAACTCACCAAAGAGTTGATTATCTTTGTTAAACATAAATAACAGATATTTAACGATCAATTATAAATTTTACTCAACTCTTAATATACTATAATGCCCTCTGATACAATTAGTGAAATTGATTACCTCGAAGTTGTTGGGGCACGTGTACACAATCTTAAAAATATAGATGTTACTATTCCAAGAAATAAACTTGTTGTAATTACAGGTTTAAGCGGTAGTGGAAAATCTTCATTAGCATTTGATACTATTTATGCCGAAGGGCAAAGGCGCTATATTGAAAGTTTTTCTGCCTATGCACGCCAATTCTTAGGAAACATGGAACGCCCAGATGTAGATAAAATAACTGGGTTAAGCCCAGTTATTGCTATTGAACAAAAAACAGTGAATAAAAATCCAAGATCTACAGTAGGTACCATTACTGAAATTTATGATTTTTTAAGATTATTATATGCTCGTGCTTCTGATGCCTATTCGTATGTTACTGGCGAAAAAATGGTTCGTTATTCTGATGATCAAATCATCAATTTAATTCTTGAAAATTTTAGTAATAAAAAAGTACTTATTCTTGCTCCTGTTATAAAAGGGCGAAAAGGTCATTATCGTGAGCTCTTTGAACAAATTAAAAAATGGGGCTATTTACGTGTTCGAATTGATGGTGAAATTCATGAACTTACTAAACGTATTCAGTTAGATAGGTACAAGGTCCACGATATTGAAATCGTGATTGATCGTTTAGAAGTGAATCTAGAATCAAGGCAACGAATAAATGAATCGCTACAGCTTGCTATGAAACAAGGCAAGGGTATAATTATGGTACAACCATTTGAGGCTGGCGATTTTGAAGATACATATGGTAAAATGCAATATTTTAGTCGCCATTTAATGTGTGCCACTTCTGGCGTTTCCTATGATGAGCCACAACCAAATTTATTTTCTTTTAATTCTCCATATGGTGCCTGCCCAAAATGCAATGGTTTAGGAGTTGTTTCAGAAATTGACACCAATAAAATTATTCCTAATAAAAAATTGAGCATCAGAAAAGGTGGTATTGCACCTCTTGGCCCTCATAAAGGGACGTGGATTTTTAAACAGTTGGAATCTATTGGAAGTAAATATGATTTTACATTAGACACTCCTTTAGAAGATATTTCTGACGAAGCATTAAATACAATTCTTTTTGGATCCGATGAAATATTTAAAATTAAACAATACGAAGATAGTTCTGCAACTAGCTATAGTGTAGCTTTCGAAGGTATTGCGAATTTTATTTCAAAACAAAATGATGAACAAAGTTCTCCTACCATTGAAAAATGGATACAAGGATTTATGAATAAAATTACGTGTCCAAAATGTGACGGCGCACGATTAAAAAAAGAGTCGCTGCATTTTATGGTTGATGGCAAAAATATTGCCGAGCTATCAAACATGGGGATCACGGAGTTAAATGAATGGTTCAACAATATTGAAGAACGACTCTCCACTAAACAAAACATAATTGCGAAAGAAGTATTAAAAGAAATTCGCACAAGACTTCAATTTTTGTTAGATGTTGGTTTAGATTATTTATCGTTAAACCGGAGTACTAAATCCCTTTCTGGCGGAGAAGCGCAACGTATTCGTTTAGCTACCCAAATTGGCTCACAACTAGTGGGAGTGTTATATATTTTAGATGAACCGAGTATAGGATTACATCAACGAGATAATGTAAGATTAATAAATGCACTTAAAAATTTAAGAGACATAGGTAATTCGGTTATCGTGGTGGAGCATGATAAAGAAATGATACTAGCGGCAGATCATGTGTTAGACATTGGGCCAGCAGCGGGTGTTCACGGTGGTAATGTAATAGCACAAGGTACCCCTAAAGAAATATTAAAATATCATACCCTTACGGCCGATTATATTAATGGGGTAAAAGAAATTAGTATACCAGCTGAAAGAAGAGCAGGCAATGGTAAATCATTAATCTTAAAAGGAGCAACAGGTAATAATTTAAAAAATGTATCTGTTGAGTTACCTTTAGGTAAGTTGATTTGTGTAACAGGTGTTTCAGGAAGTGGAAAGTCAACCTTGATTAATGAAACACTTTATCCCATATTAAGTAAGTTTTTCTATCGCTCCGAAAAAAAACCAATGCCTTATAAATCTATTGTAGGCATTGAACATATTGATAAAGTAATTGACATTGATCAATCTCCCATAGGTCGTACGCCTAGAAGTAATCCCGCAACATATACCAACGTATTTACAGACATCAGAAATTTATTTGCTGAGATACCAGAATCTAAAATTCGTGGATACAAACCTGGTCGTTTTT
>JBDTFR010000026.1:0-5401 GCA_039937835.1 Bacteroidia bacterium
AGATAAACGAATAACACCAATTGCACCAACACCTTGAGGAGTAGCAAGTGCAATAATGGTATCGGTATTAACAGCTTCTATTTTCAAATGTTGGAGGATAAGCAACAAAAATAACAATATTCTCCCCGTAAAAATCATTAAAACGGTTAATTATGCTGCATTGCACAATAAATTAGTTTATAAGTTAAAAAATATTAAGAAAGAAAATGCTTTGTAATAACACCTTAAAACTATAATTTAGCGCACTCAAATATTTAAAATCAACAGACAAGATGAGCGTATTAGTAAATAAACAATCAAGAATTATTGTACAAGGCTTTACTGGTACTGAAGGTACATTTCATGCCGGCCAAATGATAGAGTATGGTAGCAATGTAGTTGGAGGGGTTACTCCAGGAAAAGGAGGCACAAAACATATAGATCGCCCTGTTTTTAATACTGTTAAAGAAGCTGTAGATGTAGCTGCAGCCAACGTATCCATTATATTTGTACCACCCGCATTTGCTGCCGATGCTATTATGGAAGCTGCTGAAGCAGGTATTAAAGTAATTATTTGTATTACAGAGGGCATTCCTGTAAGAGATATGATTGCTGTAAAAGAATATATAAAAGATAGAGATTGTACGTTAATTGGGCCTAATTGCCCAGGTGTTATTTCTGCTGAAGAAGCAAAAGTAGGTATTATGCCAGGTTTTGTATTTAAAAAAGGTAATGTAGGAATTGTATCTAAGTCAGGAACATTAACCTACGAAGCATCTGACCAAACAGTAAAAGCGGGCTTAGGAATAACTACTGCTATTGGTATTGGTGGCGACCCTATTATTGGAACTACCACTAAACAAGCAGTTGAATTATTAATGAATGATGCAGATACACACGGTATCATTATGATAGGTGAAATAGGTGGAAACTTAGAAGCAGATGCCGCTCGGTGGATTAAAGCAGATGGTAACAGAAAACCAGTAGTTGGCTTTATTGCTGGTGAGACAGCTCCAAAAGGTAGAACAATGGGACATGCAGGTGCAATTGTTGGTGGTGATGATGATACTGCGGAAGCAAAAAAGAAAATAATGCGTGAATGCGGAATTATTGTTGTTGATTCTCCTGCTGAAATTGGTGTAGCAATGGCACAAGCACTTTCTAGTGATGCACGTAAAAATAACCCGCATCACCATGCAAATAGGGTTGATTAAAAGATAAATAGTTTAATAAAAAGACTCTGTTATACAGGGTCTTTTTTATTTTTGGAGTGGCAGTCTTTCGTCTTTTGCTAGCAATAGCAAATCTTTCCGCTGCAAGCAGCTGCTATTTTGTTACACTCATCTCTTTTAGCTAACAAAAAAGGAAGAACTCTTTTTTCAAAAAAATAACCATCTAATTTAAATTTCATTTTTGTTTTAAAAATAGTACCAACAGTTTAAAGATCTATTGGTTTATGACTATCTTTCCAGTACCACAATATGATTTTTTAGATAAAGATATATGTAACCGATTGTCTGTTATTACGTAAATTGGTGAGATAGTAGTGATGGAAATTAAGTGTTAATTCATTGATTGAACTAATTCTAATGACTATGAAAATATATCGAAAGCAATTCAAACATCTGTTTTCACCAAATCAAAAAATACAATTTCTTTTTGGTTTATCTTTTAGCTTTATTAAAAGAAGAGTTATAGTAGCTTGTTTCACTTTTTTCTTCTCGGCAACTTATGCGCAAACACGAAATATTGATAGCCTAAAAAATGTATTACAAAATAATTCAGCTCAAGATACAGCAAGAATAAGTACTATCATTAAGTTATGCAGAGCCTATTTACTGGAGATAAATAACAGAGACAAAATACAACCCTATATTCCAGAATTACTTCAGCTTTCAAATAAATTAAATTACAAAAAAGGAACTGCCTATGCCTATTATTACAATGGGCTTGTTTTATCTAGAAAAAATGATCAAAATCAGGCAATGATTTATTATTCAAAAGCATTGCTGTTGATGGAAGAAATAAATGATGAAAAAGGCATCAGTTATTGCTATCATTATATAGCTGTTCTTAAATCTATTCTCGGTAAGTATAATGAATCAATTGAATATTGTTGGAGGTCGATTAAAATAAAAGAAAAACTCAATGATAAACAAGGCATAGCCGACAGTTATAATAATTTGGGCGTAGCCTATATTTATATGGGTAATTACAAATCAGCTTTAGAATATACATTTAGAGCATTAAAGCTACGTGAAGAAATTAATGACAGATTAGGAATCTCCACATCTTGTTTAAATATTGGTGTCATCTTCCTCGAAGAAGCTAAATATGATGCATCGTTATTGTATCAAGATAAAGCATTAAAAATAAAAATAGAAAGAGGGGATAAAGAAGGCGAAGCGCTTATATATAACAACATGGCTGATATTTATATTGCTCAGAAAAAATACCAGGAAGCTCAGTTATATAATTTAAAATCACTGAAAATTGCAGAAGAGATCAACGATAAGAGAAATATTAATTTTAGTTCCATCAATATTGGAACAAATTATATGAAACAACAAAAACCAAATCTTGCACTCCCGTATTTCTTGAGAGGGTTAACGGGTAGTTTCGAATTAAATGATGAGCTTAATGTTGCAAGCGCATCTAATGCATTAGGTAAATGTTATCAGGATTTGAAAAATGATACAAAAGCGCTAACATATTATAATCAAGCACTAGTAGCTGCTAAAAAAATAAATTATAAAATAGGTATTCGCGATGCCTATAATGGTTTAGCTTCATTAAATGAAAAATTAGGAAATTATGAAAAAGCACTTTCGTATCATAAATTGTTTATCGATTCAAAGGATGCCATGTTGAATGAAGAAAATCTGAAGCAGGCTGCTGAATTAAATACCCGTTATGAGACCGATAAAAAGGAAAAGGAAATTCTATTACTTACTAAAGACAAACAATTAAACGATAAAAGTTTGAAAGAACAGCGCCTTGTTAGAACAGGATTAATTATTGGATTAGTTGCCTTTCTTCTACTCTCTTCGTTGTTATATAATCGCTATCGTTTTAAACAAAAGGCTAATCTATTATTGGAGGAGCAAAAGGAAATAATTCAACAAAAAAACACATTGATCACCGATAGTATCGACTATGCAAAAACAATACAGGAAGCCATTTTGCCAGATGATGAAAAGCTAAACAAACTTTTTCCTGAACATTTTATTTTATATAAACCTAAGGCCATTGTGAGCGGTGATTTTTATTGGGTGGGTAAAAAAGAGGATAAAACGATTTGTGTTGTTGCAGATTGTACAGGACATGGTGTTCCGGGAGCATTTATGTCACTTTTGGGGCATAATATTTTAGAGAATGCCATTCAACGGGATGTTACCATTGACCCTGGCGACATACTCACCGCTTTGAATGAAGAAATCGTAACTCGCTTTTCAAAAAGTAAAAAAAGAGAAACTGTAGAACATGGAATGGATATTGCCTTGATCAGTATCGATCAAAAAAATAAAAAATTAGAATATGCGGGTGCAAAAAATTCATTATACATCATCAGAAATAAAGAATTGATAGAAATAAAAGCGGATAAAATTTCTACCGGTGTTGTAGGAGAAAACCATGCCGAAGTTCATTATTTAAATAACATTGTATCTCTTGAACAGGGCGATATGCTGTATATGTTTTCAGATGGCTTTCCCGACCAAAAGGGCGGGCCAAATAAAAAGAAATTTTTTTACCAACCTTTTAGAGACCTACTAATTTCTATTCATGAATTGCCGCCATTAGAGCAGAAACAGAAGTTGGATGCTACCATTGTCGACTGGATAGGAGCAGGGGAGCAGATGGATGATATTTTGATTATGGGCATTCGATGTTAGTAATTAAACAATTATTTGCTACCGCTATTTGCAAAAACTATTTTTAATTTTTATAATGGATTCCATGGTTGTATCCGTACTTTTTCTGCTTTCCGAATCTCTTTTTCTACTATCTTTGAAATCATTAAAATACACTA
Organism: Bacteroidia bacterium; assembly: GCA_039937835.1. Lineage (GTDB taxonomy): Bacteria > Bacteroidota > Bacteroidia > 2-12-FULL-35-15 > 2-12-FULL-35-15 > 2-12-FULL-35-15. Next base: position 4,010 of record JBDTFR010000026.1, read on the forward strand.
CCATTATTCAATTTAATTTTGATTAGAGGTCGCTATATGATTTCGTTGTAAAACACGAATGAAATAATCTACTTCAATAACCCTTAAATACACACATTTAAAATTATGAAATTATTAGAAGGTAAAATAGCTTTAATAACAGGTGCTTCAAGAGGTATAGGACATGCAATAGCATTACAATTTGCAAAACAGGGTGCAAATGTGGCATTCACCTATTTATCATCTGCAGAAAAAGCAAAAGAATTAACAAAAGAACTAGAAGCATTAGGTGTTAAAGCAAAAGGATATTGTTCAGATGCAGCTAACTTTAAAGCTGCCGAAGAATTAGTAAATGAAGTAGTAGCTGATTTTGGAACCGTTGATGTATTGGTAAACAATGCAGGCATTACAAGAGATACGCTATTAATGAGAATGAGCGAACAGCAGTGGGATGAGGTGATGAATGCTAACTTAAAATCAGTATTTAATTTAACGAAGGCTATTCAAAAGCCGATGTTAAAACAACGCAAAGGTTCTATTATCAATATGAGTTCGGTAGTGGGTGTAAAAGGTAATGCAGGGCAAGCAAATTACGCTGCATCAAAAGCCGGAATTATTGGTTTCACTAAATCAATTGCATTGGAATTAGGTTCTCGTAACATTCGCAGTAATGCGATTGCACCCGGATTTATAGAAACGGAAATGACTGCCGTACTTGATGCTAAAGTAGTAGAAGGTTGGAGAAATGCAATACCATTAAAACGTGGAGGTACTCCTGAAGATGTGGCTAATGCTACCGTGTTTTTAGCTTCTGATATGAGTGCCTACATTACAGGGCAAGTAATTAATGTATGTGGTGGTATGTTAACCTAATTTTAAAACAATATTACCGAATATAATATTAATTATACATCCCTCTTCTTTTAACAAAACGAGGGTATTGCCCATTAGCAAAATGAATTTAATTATAGAATATCCTGTATGGTTTATACTTTTCTGCATTATTGCAGGATTAGCATATGCCACTTTTCTTTATAGAAAAGATAAGAGATTAAGTGAATTTTCAGTTTGGATAATTCGGTTAATGGCTGCTTTACGTTTTATTACTGTTACCTTTTTATCATTTTTTTTACTTTCTCCTTTATTAAAAACAATCAATAGAACCGTTGAGAAACCTATAATTATTGTTGCTCAAGATGATTCAGAATCAATACTTGCAAATAAAGATTCGGGTTTTTACAAAAAAGAATATAAAGCCAAATTGCAAAAATTAATTAGCGGGTTAGAAAATAAATACGAAGTTCATTTTTTCTCTTTTGCAGATAAAATTAAAAGTAATTCTTCACCAGATTCTTTAACATTCAATGAAAAACAAACCAACATATCTTCTTTATTTGATGAAATTGAAACACG
>JBDTFR010000027.1:0-83449 GCA_039937835.1 Bacteroidia bacterium
TGAATTGTAAAAAAGGAATTCAATAACTGAATAAATTACCCTATGGGATATAAAAGCACACAAGATTGCGTGAATGATTTAGAAAGGAATGGTCACCTTATTCGTGTAAAAGAAGAAGTGAGTTCAGATTTAGAAATGGCTGCTATTCATTTAAGAGTATTTGAAAATAAAGGCCCCGCCATTTTATTTGAAAACATCAAAGATTGCAAATTTAAAGCAGTATCTAATTTATATGGATCATTAGAACGTAGTAAATTTATTTTTAGAGATACAATTGAAAAAATAAAATTACTGATAGATGTAAAAAATAATCCCTTAGAAATTTTTAAACATCCTTTAAAATACGGATCCGTTGCATTTACTGCGTATTCTGCATTACCAAAAAAATCAACATTTAATATTTCCGTATTTAAAAATAAAACTACCATTTCAGAATTACCTCAAATTAAATGTTGGCCCAATGATGGAGGTTCATTTATTACCCTTCCATTGGTGTATAGCGAAGACATTGATAAGCCAGGCGTAATGAACGCTAATTTAGGGATGTATCGAATACAATTAAATGGAAATGAATATGTAAAAAATAAAGAAGTAGGCTTACATTATCAATTGCATAGAGGTATTGGCGTACATCAAACTAAATCCAATCAAAAAAACAAACCATTAAAAGTAAGTATATTTGTTGGAGGGCCTCCATCGTTAACACTTGCAGCAGTAATGCCCTTACCAGAAGGAATGAGTGAAATGACGTTTGCTGGCGCATTGGGTAACAAAAGAATTAGATATACATACGATGATGAAAATTTTTGTATCGCTTCTGATGCAGATTTTGTAATTACGGGTGAAGTTTATCCCAATGAAAATAAACCAGAAGGCCCATTCGGCGATCACTTGGGGTACTATAGCTTAAAACACCCGTTTCCGTTAATGCGTATTCATAAGGTATACCATCGTAATAATGCCATTTGGCCTTTTACGGTTGTGGGGCGCCCGCCACAAGAAGATACTAGTTTTGGAGCTTTAATTCATGAACTTACTGGAGCTGCAATACCCAATGAAATACCTGGCTTAAAAGAAATAAATGCGGTTGATGCAGCTGGTGTTCACCCTCTTTTATTAGCTATTGGTAGCGAACGTTATACACCTTATATTAATGAGCGTAAACCGCAAGAACTTTTAACCATCGCTAATCATATATTGGGAAAAGGTCAACTTAGCTTAGCAAAATATTTATTTATTATTGCTCACGAAGACAACCCTCAATTGAGAGCAACCAATATAAAAGATTATTTTATTCATGTATTAGAGCGCATTGATTTTACTCGAGATATCCATTTTTATACACGCACCACAATTGATACCTTAGATTATAGTGGCACTGATATTAATAGCGGGAGTAAAGTAGTATTCGCAGCAGCTGGAAATAAAATACGTTCGCTAGGTACTGAAATAACCAATCTAAATTTACCCGATCAATTTTATAAACCAAGAGTGGTATTGCCGGGTATACTTGCTATTCGAGGAAATAAATACACAGATAAAGCAACTGCTAAAAAAGAAATTGAAAAATTTAATTTTTTAAGCGACTCTGATCACGAATTCCCATTAATTATTATTTGTGATGATAGTGAATTTGTTTCTCTTAATTTGAATAATTTTTTATGGGTAACATTTACCCGGAGTAACCCCTCTCATGATATATATGGCATTAACAGCTTTGTAGAAAATAAACACTGGGGATGTAAAAATACTTTAATTATTGATGCACGTGTTAAACCTCATCATGCCGCGCCTTTAATTAAGGATGCTGCAATTGAAAAGAGAGTAGATGCGTTAGGAGAAAAAGGGAAATCGTTGTATGGGATAATTTAATTTTTATTTATGATGTATTTCTGGCTCAGAATTTGTCTTCACAAAATTCATGAATTAAAAGAACTGAAAAAAAAGTATAACTTTGCGCAGTTTTTTAAATAAATTTAATAATAACTACAAAAACAAAACCTATGAAAAAATTAATTTTAGCTGTAGCAGTAATTGCAGCATTAGCATCTTGTAAAAAAGAACGTACATGTTCTTGTACTTCTGGTACTCTTATTACAATTAATAAAGATTATCAAGTTAATGATACTAAAAGTAAAGCAAAAACATTTTGCGACGACAAACAAATTGAAATTAGAAAAGTTGCGTCTGATGCTACTTGTATGTTAAAGTAATTCTTATTGAATTTAAAAAAGCCATTCTCCCTTTATTGGAGGATGGCTTTTTTTATTAAAACAACCGTATAGGCTGTACATGCAAATATCAATTTTTAATATAACAGATTAGGTATTTTGTTTTAATTAAAACTTATCTATATTTGAACCGCTAAAATTTTATCCAGTAAGCTAAAATCACATACATTCTTATTTGTAACTGTTTATATTTTTGGTAAATAAATAATAGAGAAAAGGAAAAGTAATGGCGTTGATACTTCCCAAAAGTAAACGATAATACAGGTTCGAGCTGGCTTACAACTTAGGTAATTAGAAAATAGTTACAACAGTTATTGAGAAAAAAATAATTAACATAGATATTATTCTGATCACATCCTGAAATAAGATGCCGTGTGGTGAGATAAAATACGGTTATCAATAATATTAAATAATTGAATTATTAAATGTGGTATAAATGGCTTTGAGCATATATTTAATTCCACTTATTCATATATTAAAGCTAATTGCAAAACAGATATATTAAATGAAAGGATATAATTTTAAGGAGATTGTCAAATGTGAAATGTGTGGCGAATCAAACCAAAAACACACGATCCTTGGTCAGCGAATGAATAAATCACAAGGGTTTAAGCCAAAAAATAATGTTGGAATCACGGTTTCAATTCAGAAATGTACCAATTGCGATTTGATTTATTCCAATCCACAACCAATCCCTTTTGATATACAGGATCATTATGGAACAACGCCAGAAAAATATTGGAAACCAGAATATTTCGAATGGACAAAAGATTATTTTTCCCATCAAATTAATGAAGCGAAAACTCTTTTAAATTTTAAAAAAGGTATGACGGCATTAGATATCGGGGCTGGCTTGGGCAAGGCTATGCAGTCACTTGAACACTTTGGCTTTAATGCTTTTGGCTTAGAAGCCTCTGTTCCCTTTCATGAAAGAGCAATAAGTAAAATGAATATTAATCCTCAAAAGTTGAAATTAGGAACAATAGAGGAACTTGATTATGAAAAAGATTCCTTTGATCTCATAACTTTTGGGGCAGTATTTGAGCATTTATACGAACCATCAAAATGTTTAGAAAAAGCTTTTAAATGGCTAAAGCCAAATGGTATAATACATATTGAAGTTCCTTCATCAAAATGGTTGATGCCTAAAATCATGAATTTTTATTTTAAACTAGCAGGAACAAACTATGTAACAAATTTGAGTCCAATGCATGCACCATTTCACTTGCATGAATTTGATATTAAATCTTTTCAAGCGCTTTCGAAAAAACTAAATTTTACAATTGCTAAAAAGAAATATGACGTTTGCTCTATCTTTTATGTTCCCAGATTTTTACATTCAATATTAAGATGGTATATGACAAAAACGGATAAAGGAATGCAATTAACAGTTTACTTGAGAAAAAAGAGTTAGAATATTGTATTACAATCTTATCATAAAAAATAATAAATAGTCCAGTTAACATCTTTGTGTTTTTTATTTACATACCATTAAATAATAATTTATTTTACATTCATAATTAGTATTCAATAAAATATAAATACATACTTAAATTTAAAAATTGCATGGCAAATCTTTGGATAAAAAAATCAATTGCTTCTCTACAAGCAGAAGGTGGCGCAAGTGAATTAAAACGCACATTGGGTCCTTTCGCAATAATAGCATTAGGTATAGGTGCAATTATTGGCGCCGGCCTTTTTTCAATCACTGGTTTTGTAGCGGCAGATTATGCTGGCCCTGCAATAACCGTTTCATTTATAATTGCTGCTGTAGCGTGCAGTTTTGCAGGTTTGTGTTATGCAGAATTTGCTTCCATGATTCCAGTTGCTGGTAGTGCCTATACGTATGCGTATGCAACCATGGGCGAGTTTATTGCTTGGATCATCGGTTGGGATTTAGTATTGGAATATGCAATGGGGGCAGCCACCGTATCAGTAAGTTGGTCAGGTTATTTAGGAAAACTTTTAGCCTATTACAATATTCATATTCCTCCTTCTTTATCCTTATCGCCTTTTGATTCAGTAACACTGCTTGATGGAACGGTGGTTCATGGTATGATTAATTTACCCGCTGTTTTTATTGTGGTATTAATGTCATTGTTATTAATGAAAGGATCAAAAGAATCATCAACCGTAAATGGATTAATTGTAATTTTAAAAATATCGATAGTACTTGTATTCATCATCTTGGGTTGGGGTTTTATTAATTCTGATAATTATGTTCCCTATATCCCTCCTAACACGGGTACTTTTGGAGAATATGGATTTACTGGAATAGTTCGTGCATCGGCCATTATCTTTTTTGCTTACATTGGTTTTGATGCTGTTTCTACTGCCGCTCAAGAAGCTAAAAATCCAAAAAGAGATATGCCTATTGGTATTCTTGTTTCCTTAGCAATTTGTACGGTGTTGTATCTTTTGTTTGCTCATGTAATGACAGGGGTAACAAACTATACCAGTTTTAAAGGGGCTGATGGAATTGCACCTGTGGCAATAGCAATTGAGCACATGGGTAAAGCAGGGGCTGATGGTGTTATTGTTCAAGCCTACCCTTGGTTGAATAAAACAATTATTCTTTCTATTTTAATAGGTTATGCTTCTGTTATTATTGTAATGTTAATGGGGCAATCACGCGTATTTTTTTCAATGTCTCAAGATGGCCTTTTACCAAAAGTATTTTCAGCAGTACATCCTAAATTCAAAACACCTTATAAGTCAAGTTTCTTATTTATGATTTTTGTAAGTTTATTAGGAGCTTTTGTACCAGGCCATGTTGTTAGTGAAATGACGAGTATCGGAACCTTACTCGCATTCATATTAGTGTGTATTGGCGTATGGGTATTACGTGTAAAACAACCTGAAATACCTCGTGCATTTAAAACTCCCTTAGTTCCTTTAATTCCTATTTTAGGAGTTGTTTCTTGTTTATTTATGATGGTGTTTTTAAAGCATGATACGTGGTTACGTTTAATAATATGGATGCTGATAGGGCTTGATGTGTATTTATGGTATGGCCTAAAAAGAAGTAAGTTGGCAAAGAGTAGCAGCGATGGTGGTACTGGTAGTCTAAAACCGCTGCACCTATCTGCTTTGGCATTATCTTTCTTATTAATAATTATAACGTTGTTCCATCATTATTCACTCGAAAGTGGAGAAGGAGATACAGTATTGGTTGCTGTTTCCATGATTATAGCGGTTTTTCACATTGTGCTGTATGCTGTTAAAATGATTTCAATTAAAAAGTAAAATGCTAAATAATAGTTAAGGTGTTAAAGTTAGATTGAGTAGCTGAATTTCGTATAAAGATGTTCGCGGCTATGTTGAATTCTACATTGGAGTATGTTAGTTTCATCCGCAAAACCTTCAGTGAAGTAGAGTCAACAAAAAAACCGTAACGAAAAACAATTAAATAAAAATACAATGAACATTACAATTATTGGTGCTTCTGCTGGTGTTGGACTTGAAACAGTAAAAAGGGCAATGCAACGAAATCATACAATAACTGCCCTTTCAAGGTCTCAAATCTTATTGCCAATTAACAATAAATTGACAACGGTAAAAGGAAGTGCAACAAACAAAAATGATTTGAAGAAATCTATTGAAAATGCAAATGCTGTTATCGTAGCATTAGGCACAGGAAAAAGTATAAAAGCAACCACTTTGTATTCGGATTTTGCAAAACTTTTAGTGGAAGTGCAACAAGAAACAAATGTACAAATCCCGTTTATAATTTTGACGGGTTTTGGTGCAGGAGAAAGTGGTAAATACAATTCGTTTTTCATGCGACTACTTTTTAATATTTTGCTAAAAGCGGTATATGTCGACAAAACCCTAATGGAAGAAATTATTTCGAAATCTAAAATGAAATGGGAAATCGTAAGACCAGGTCAATTAAAAGACAAACCATTAACAGAAAAGTACAGAATAGAGACAAAACTCTTTAAAGGAATAAATATTGGAGGAATAAACAGAGCCGATGTGGCCGATTTTATGGTAAAACAAGCAGAAAACCCAACAGCTTTATTTCAATTCGCATCGTTATCAAATCTTTAAAATGGAAAAGAAAACGGGACGATTAGAGGCATTTAGTGATGGTATTTTTGGGGTAGCCATTACACTTTTAGCCATTGAAATTGGAATTAAAGAATATGAAGGTGCAAATAATGCAAACCTTTGGCAAAAAATAATTGAAAATTGGCCAGAATATTTTACCTACTTCAATTCATTTGCCACTGTGCTTTTGATATGGATGGGACATCACAAAATTTTTAATCGTATTTGGAAAGCCAATCATTCGATAATTTTACTCAATGGTTTAGTGCTGCTGTTTGTAGTATTATTTCCTTTTCCTACTAAAACAGTCGGTGTGTTTATTGGTACTGGAGCTGTAAATACTGCCGTTGCATTTTATGCAGGCTTTACAGGAATTATTGTTTTAACTATGCTTTTTTTAAACCTTGGTATTATTAATAATCCAAAAATAATAACCAATCCAGACAAAAATTTACCTTGGTTTAAAAATGAAATAAAGCAGCAGATAGTAGCCATTTTGGTTTATACCCTAGCAACTATTGTTGCATTTTACTCAGCAACTATTGCATTAGCTATCACATTTTTGATGTGGGTATTTTGGGCTATTGTTACAAAAGATACAGAAGAAGAGTAATCAAAATTTTATAAACCTATAAAATAAAAAATGGCCAATCAAAAAGGTTAAAGATTCGTTATCTCAAAAAAATTACTCCCTTTCCAAAAGAACATTAGCAAGGTGAGAGGAACGAGCGCTAAGGGATCAATATGCGCGATTTCTACCTTTTTAGTCTCAGTAACCTTAATTGTCTTAACTTCATTCGTGGTAATGAAAAAAATAGTTCCATTAGCCGCAACCTCGTCTATTGGCTGAATGTTAGTTGCAAGTATAAAAAGCTATAATGAAAGTAATATTTATAATACATGCAACCTGAGAGGCTTTCAATTAAAAGGTGTTGAACCAAGTGAGCAAAAAATATAGCACTAGAAAAGAATAAGTTCACACATTCAAAAAACGCAAACATCTCCTTGATTTTTATAATCAAGGAGATGTTCGCATTAATAAGCTAAAAGTATACTTAAGCTGGGAAAGGAACCACAGAAACAAAAGAGCGTTCGTCGCGTTTTTTTCTGAATTCTACTGTACCATCTATTAGAGCAAATAATGTATGATCTTTACCAATACCTACATTTACGCCAGGGTTGTGTTTAGTACCTCTCTGACGAACAATAATGTTACCAGCAATTGCAAGTTGACCACCATAAATTTTAACGCCTAAACGTTTGCTATGTGATTCGCGGCCGTTCTTAGAACTACCCGCACCTTTTTTATGTGCCATTGTATTTTAATTAATTAATGTTAAACATAATGAATTGAATAAATCAATTCGTATTATTTTGCTGCTTTTTTAGGAGCTGCTTTTTTGGGAGCCGCTTTCTTAGGGGCTGCCTTTTTAGGAGCTACTTTTTTAGGAGCTGCCGCTGCTTTAGGGCTTGCTGCTTTTTTCACAGGAGCTTCTTTTTCAACCTTAGGTGCTTTTTTCTGAACAGCAATCTCATCTTTTAAGGTTTCGCCTTTACCCAAAATACCTTGTATAAGTATTTGTGTAAATTGTTGACGATGACCATTTGATTTTTGATAGCCTTTTCTACGTTTCTTTTTAAATACGATGACTTTGTCACCTTTCATGTGGCTCAGCACTGTTGCAGCTACTGTTGCCCCATCAATAGAAGGAGTTCCTATTTGAACTGTGCCGCCGTTGTCTACCAATAAAACTTTATCGAATTCAACTTTAGCCCCTTCGTTAGCATCTAGGCGGTGAACGTATACTTTTACTCCACGTTCAACCTTAAATTGTTGCCCGGCTATTTCTACGATTGCATACATTTTTTAGGGTTTTATTTGTTTATATTACCAAGTAAAAGACTACTTGGGGGCACGAAATTAAGAAATTATTTAGTTACCGCAAAGATTTCAACAAAAAATTGTTGAGAATGAGTAAATTTTAAGATTAATAGGTTTTTAAAACCATTTTTTTGAGCAGGAGTGGAACCTAGGAGGTATGCAATTTTCATATTTAATCAGTCTAAACAACCATTCAGCGCACAAATGAACAGTAATGCGGTGGGTAAGCCCGAAAGCATACGGTGCAGCGCCCGCTTGTGCGTTGTCGATTATGCTTTCTTGAATTTTTATTTCTTTTTTTTCAAGAAAAAAGAAAAGGAGAAAATAAAAAGGGCGATAATAATTGATAATTGCGATATAGCGCACGATCCAAATTATAGCAGGCTGTTTAATAGAGGAAATTGCAATGATTATAGATACTTCGCTAAACTCAGCATGACAAAAAATAAAACATCCCTACTCCTTCAATAGTACTGGCACATTGGCTATCTTCTGCTTTTTATTCACCAAATAAACACCCAACAATATCAATCCTATCCATGCAAAATGCAAAGGCAATATTGCTTCGTTATCAAATACACCCCAAGCCATAGCTACAATCGGGATTAAATAGGTAACAGAAGAAGCAAAAAGTGCACTCGTGCTTCTTATTAAGGCATTGAATATAATTACAGAGATGGCAGTTCCTACTATGGCTAAAATACAAACAAATCCTAAACTTTGAAGTGCATGAGAGCCAGTTACTACTTTTTGGGTAAAATCCGTAAATCCAAATAAATAAAATCCTGCAAAAGGCCCAACCAATAAAAAAGCCCCAACAGTAGCAGTAATTGGAGGTACGGTATTTAAATATTTTTTAATAATGTTTACACTTAAAGCATAACAGATAGTGGCAATCATTACTAATAACCCATATGCTAAGTTGTTGTTCATGTCTTCTGTTTTACCAACGGTAATTAAACCTACAGCACCTATAAAACCGATTAAAATACCAATGGTGTTTATAAATGTTGTTTTTGTTTTAAAAATAATTACCCCTAGTAATAGCGTAAATAAGGGAGTTAGTGAGTTTAACATACCTGCTAAAGAGCTACTAATACCTGTTTCTGCTTTAGTAAATAGAAATGCAGGAATAAAATTACCTAATAATCCCATGGCGAAAAGAGCTTTCCAGTGCTTGAATAATGGCCTTTTTACATGTTTGAAAACAAAAGGCGATAAAAAAACAAAAGCTATAAATATACGTAAGGCAGCCACCTCACCGCTGGTGTATACTTCCATACCACGTTTCATTAATATAAATGAACTGCCCCATATTAGCGCAAGCAAAATTAATATTAATAATTTGGTAGCTTTTTTATTCACAACTCAAAATTTTAGGAGGCAAAGATAGGTTAGAATCAAAAGCAAAAATAATTTGTCATTCATTAAAGTGTAAATTTTTAGTTCTCTCATTTTTACATATATTAAATAACATGATCTTTCTCTATTGCCGAAATAATATTCTTGGTAAATTTATTTCTAGCTATTATTTTTATTACCATTGAGAATAATATTATAGATGTAGATAAATTATTCTGATCAATTTGAAAATGAGATGCAATCCTTGGAGCGATACTGTCCTAAATAATATCAAAGTAATTAAATTACTATTGAATTATTAATTTTGGCGTGAATACCGTGCGATGAGCCAACAACAGTAAGCAATAAAGTGTATTTTATTTTTAGTTAAATATGCAGACCGAAAAAAAGAGCGTTACAATAACATAAAGCTCTGTTCATTATCTGCCATAATAGTAAACACTATGTTGAAACAAGAACTTATCAAATATTTGAATGGAAATACGCTGATTGGAATAAAAGGAGGACGAGATAGAGAAAGATTCACTGATATTTGGATGGTAAACATTGACGATAGATTCTTTTCTAGAAGCTGGAATAGAAATACGAAGAGTTGGTTTATAGAACTTGTTAAACAAGGTAATGGACAAATTCAATTTGGTTCTAAAACGGTTAATGTAAAAGGACAGAAAGTTGATGAAGGCGATAAAATTCAAAATAAAATTAACGCTGCCTATCTTATCAAATATAATCAACCTGAAAATATTGTATATTCTGAAGGAATAACGAAGCCAGAATATTCTAAATACACTTTGGAATTTATTTTATTGGAATAAAATTTATTGCACATAAAAGTAGTTTTTAATAACCATTAACTTTATTTTAATTGTTCTATCATGAATTTTGATTTTAATTTTTCTACCGATTATGTATTAGAAAACGAACATGTTTTAATTCGTCCATTTAAAATAGAAGACCTCTCTCTTTTAGCTTACTTTGCCATCGATGAACCAACACTCTGGGAATTCTCCCCAAAACTAATTGCTGGAGAAGAAAACTTTAAAGTCCATTTTCAAGAAGCACTTGCTGCTAAGGAAAATAAAAAAGAATATCCTTTTATTGTATTTGATAAAAAGCAACAGCAATATGCAGGTAGTACTCGATTTTATGATGTCCAACTTGCTAATAAAACAGTGCAATTGGGTTACACGTGGTATGGTAAAAAATTTCAAGGCTCTGGACTGAATAAACATTGTAAATATTTGCTTTTGCAATTTGCATTCGAAAAGATGAAAATGGAGCGTGTGGAATTTAGGGCGCATGCTGGGAATGAACGCAGCATTGCTGCCATGAAAACTATAGGTTGCGTGGTAGAAGGTATTATGCGTAGCTGTGTGCCAATGCCAGATGGGTTAAGAAGAAGTACTATTGTACTAAGCATTTTAAAAGAAGAATGGGAAACAAATGTAAAACGGTTGTTGAAAGAAAAAATTACGAAATAATTTTGAATAGAGAAATTATAATTGTTGTTGTGCTCTTCTAATGAAAATTTGAAGAAGGAAATAGTTAGTATTTAAACCTAATTAGTTATAATAAGTACTGTTTTAAAATAAGGAAGGCAATTTATTCACTATAAATAACACCATTTCTTAAAAACCCAATTACCTTTAATTCTGTTCTATTATTTACTTGATGTTCAGCTTCTGTACAGGGCACTTCTACGGTTCCTTCGCACTCACATTTATTTAATAAAATGGTTTCTCCATAACCTGTGTAGGTAACTCTTTTCGACTCAATATTTTTATTTACAAGATATTCATCTAACGCTCTTGCACGGTTATCAGATAATTCGAAGTTGCTTTGTGCAGATCCCCTGCAATCTGTATGTACACTTAATTCAATAACTATTTTAGGGTTATCTAACATCATGTTAGTAATTTTGTCAAGCTCTGCGGCTGTTTCTGGTCGTATAGCCCATTTGCCATTATCAAATTTAATGTTTGCTACTCTATCTGCTTTACCTACTGTAATTTTATTAAAACTAAAATTTTGAAAGACTGGAACTTCAGCACTTGCATTAGTTGTATTTAATTCTGCATCACTCGATAAATAATTATACAAAGCAGTTTTTAGGATGTATTTTTTACCTGCTGGGATATTACAAATTCTATAATTTCCTAGTGCGTCGGTGGTTGATTCCGTTATTTTTTGTCGTGTGCTTTTATCGATAACAATGATATTAGTGGCAGATAGAGGAGTTTTGATTTTTTCATTAACGCCGTAAGCCGTGCCGATTAAACAAACAGTACTTTGTAAATCACTGCTAGAGTCAGAGTTAAGTTTAGTTGATTTCGCTATTGCTATCCTAGACATAGGAATAGTAATATCTGTGGAATTACCGTTAATATTAGGTACAAATACTTTTTTATTATATCCCATTGCTGTTACCTCAAATACGTAATCGTGACCAACAATTAAATTGGCACTAGTTAAACCGTTTTCATCCGTACTATTAGGAATAATTTCTTTCGTAATGGCGTCACTTATTTTTATGGTTGCTAAAATGGCATTATTATATAAACTATCAACGGATTTAAAATAAAATTGTGGCTTTTCAGGTTTGCTATTTACATAATAAAAAATGTCATCATCTGTACCTTTATTAATTCTGTTAGAGCTGAAATAACCATTTTTACCCATCACAAAAATTCCAAAATCATCCATACTACTGTTTATTGGAGCTCCAATGTTTTCAGCAGAAGCATAAGTACCATTTAAGGGCTTCGACTCAAAAATATCAAGACCACCTAGCCCATTTAGCCCATCGGAAGAAAAATATAATGTACCATTTTCTGCGAGATAGGGAAAAACTTCATTGCCAGCAGTATTAATTTTTGGGCCCAAATTTTCAGGTTCACTCCAAGAATTATCTTCTCGCTTACACATGTATAAATCCATGCCTCCATAACCTAATTTCATATCAGAAGCAAAAAATAATGTTTTACCATCAGCACTTAAACAAGGATGAGTTGTATTGTAGGTGTTGCTATTCCAGCGAAACGGTATAACTTCTTGATCACAATGAATGCTTCCGGGAATAGAGATATGTGTTTCATAAATTTCTAACTTTATAATGCCATCGGTACTGTTACCATTTGGATTGTTGCGACTAAAATAAATAGTTGACGAATCTTTACTAATTGTTAAAGGGCCATTATTATAATTGGTTTTAATTTCTGGACCAAAAATTACTGGCTTAGAAAATTGATCATAGTCATTTCCTTTTCTTTCAGCGTAATATAGCGAAAGAAAGTTTTGGCCTGTCCAAGCATGATGGCGTTGTACCAATGAGAATTTTTTTCTAGAAGAAGTGTAAATTATTCCTTTGTTATAAAGTATTGGGCTAAAATCTGCTTGGTTAGAATTAATATTTATTTTTTTTATTTTAACATACGCACTGTCTTCATAATAGCTATTTAACTGTTTTATAGTTTGTAAATGCTCATAACCTCTATTATCTTCAGGTACATTTGCATTGTATTCAACTAGCCACTTTTTTGCTTCTTCATACTTTTTTTGTTGCATTAATGCTTCTGCTAAGTATAGCTGATTGATGGGTTGCGAACCTGTTAAATTGAGTGCTTTTTTATAGTATTCTTCTGCATGTACTGGGTCATTTGTTAGTCGATAACAATCGGCAAGTTTTGCAATCGCTTCTGTATTTGCACTGCTTTTTTTCAAGCTATGAAGGTATTTTGGAATAGCTTCTGAATACGCTTTATCATTATACAACGTATTTGCATTAATAAAATCGGAAGAAATACTTTGCCCAAAGGTCAATGTTGTTAATAAACTAAAAAACACAACAATATGTAATATAAATTTCATAAAATTTTTTCTTGTAAAAATAAATTAGGTTAAAATAAACGTGGTGTGGTAATTTTTTCTTTACTAAAACTGAATAAATAACCTACGTGAATTTCATGTGATCCTGAATTTTGTGTTCTTAATTTATTTAATGTATAATCATAAGAATAGCTTACTTTAAATTGAGGTGAAATTTGGAAGCCTACTAGCCCAGAAATCGTATTACTGGTTTTATAAGCAACACCTAACCATAAAACGTTTTTTAAAAGTGAGTTTACAGCAATCGTGGTATTTAGTGGTAAGCCCTTGGTAAAACTACTCATAAAAGAAGGTTTTAATTTTAAATTATCATTAATAGTAATAAGGTAACCAGCCATTATATAATAATTAAACTCTTCTATTGCTATGGTGCTGATGGCTTTTTCGCCGATAATGCTTGTTTTGATAAATCGTGGGATAGAAACACCAGCATAAAATTTTTGATTATAATAATACATTCCGAAACCAAAATTGGGACTTAAAAAAGTGGGTGAGTTGGAGGCAAACGCGGGGTCTATTATTATTTTATCACTAGTTTTTATTTTAGAAAGTTCTTCGCGTGTACTTTGAATACCTGCCAGCAAACCAAAAGCAAATGTAGATTTGTTCATGATAATACGATAAGCAAAATTACCATACGCAGCGGTTCTGTTAAGCACACCTGCTTTTTCATTTGCAAATGCTAAACCCACACCAATTTTTTTATTGGGTAGCGGTGTATGTGCTACAAGTGTTTGTGAAATAGGTGCTCCCTCCACCCCAATCCACTGATTGCGATAAGATGCACTAAGTGACAAAGCCTCCTGAGACCCCGTGTAGGCAGGATTAATAAATGTTTCATTAAACATATATTGCGTAAAATTTAAATCATATTGAGCAAACCCCAGTTTGGCTGCGATGATTAAGATGGCGGTAATTATTACCTTATAAGATTTGATCTTCATTTTTCTCTTTTTACTTTCTACCGCAACTGAAATTAATATTTAATGACAATGAATTTTGTTTTTGTAACACGTCCATTGTTAAGGTCAACATTCAAGTAATAAGTACCTGAAGGCAATTTACCACTACCTATAATCCCTTTTACATTTCCAGTAGCATCCCAATCGTTCTGATAGTCTTGTTTTTCATACACTAAATCGCCTAAGTAGCTATACACTCTAACAATTGCACCAGGGTATTTTTCGATTCCTGCAATAACTAATTTATCATTGATACCATCTCCATTTGGTGAAAAACCAGTAGGAATAATTACTTGATATTCTAAACAATTTATATCATCTGGAGATAACCTTTTAATTAACACATCACTAGTGGAAGCCACGCATGCACCACTGGTGATAGTCCATCTTAACACCGCATTACCCGGAATTAAATTTGAGATGGTTGCATTCGGAATACTTGCATCGTTAAAATTACCACTGCCATTTATGAGAGTCCATTTTCCAACACCTATTAAAGGAGTGTTAGCAGATAAGGCTAATTCACTTGAACAAGTTTGTTCGTAGTTACCAGCAAAAGATTTGGTCGGGTTTTCGTAACGGGTAACAATTACGGTATCTATTGCAAAACCACAATTTGAATTAAGTAATCGAATAAATTTATTTTCTCCAACGCTTAAGCCTGTAACCAAAATAGTATCGCTAATAGATTGTGAAATAATGGCTTTACCATTAACCAATTGCCATTTGCCCACACCATTAAATTTTGAGGTGGCAATAAGTATTGCAGAATCTTTACAAATATTTTGATCTTTACCAGCATCTACACTTGCGCTTAAGGTAGTATATTCAATTTTAACGGTATCGCTAGAAGAACCACAATTTAATTTTGAAACGGTCCAAGAAAACACACTAATTGTTGTACCTAAGCCTTTAACTTTTGTGTTATACAAAGTAGGATCAATAATTATTCCTGGGCCAGAAATTTTCGTCCAGAGACCTTTTCCAACGATGGGTATTGTGGCAGCTAAATTAGTACTGTCATCACATACATTTAGATCTTTTCCAGCGATTGCTTTTGAAGGTGGCATGGAGGCATCAATAAGCAACGAGTCGGATGAAGAACAAGAACCCAAGGTAATAGTCCAAACAAATAAATTTTTACCTTCTGTTAGTTTAGTAACGGTGGTGGTAGATTTACTAGAATCCGCTAATATGCCTCCTCCTGAAATAATGGTCCATTTACCTTTACCAGGTGCAGGGCTATTTGCTGTTATCTCTGCAGTTACAGCACAAATTTTTTGGTCAATGCCCGCATTTGCAATAGGAGGTGTAACAACTTGAATAATAACAGCATCTTCAGAAGAACAAGCGCCGTTTTCAATTTTCCATATAAAAATATTATTTCCCAGACCTAAGTTGGTTACACTGGTACTTTGATTATTTTTATTGGCAATATCTCCAGTACCACTTACTAAGCGCCATTGCCCCAAAGTACCTGTTGGTGCAGCATTGGCGGTAAGTATAGCGCTTTTAGCACAAATAGTTTGATCTAAACCGGCGTTTGCAATAGGCACAGCAGCCGTCGTGTTAATTACAACGGTATCTTTAGAACTACAAATACCATTTTTAATTTCCCAAACAAATACATTTCTACCTGTAATTAAGCCTTTAACGCTTGTAGAGGCTGAATTTTTATCAGTAATAGTACCTGCACCCAAAACCTGTGTCCAAGTACCAATACCATTAACAGGTGTGGAACCCTTCAATAATACCGTATCAATACATAGTGTTTGATCTTTACCAGCATCTGCAATATCAATTTTATTAACCGTTAAAACAGCTAAATCAGAAAGCGCATTGGTATTACAAATTACACTCGAAACGTAGCAGCAGTATTTGTAACCATTAAGTGAAGCAGTGAGATTATTAACTGTTAATGTAGCGGTATTAGCACCTGTGTAAGGAGCACCAGCAGCTATGTTTTTAAACCCACTTCCATCATCTACTTTCCATTGATAATCTAAAGAGCCTCCACTAGCAGCAGTTTTAAACACGGCATTAGAACCCGTGCAACTACTCACTGAAATAGGTTGTAATAAAATGGCAGCGTTATTATTAATAATAAGACTCGCTGCATTGGTAGTTGCGGAATTACATGCACTACTAATGATGCATTTATAATTTAATTTTGATAAGCCGGTAGCAATTTTTACAGCCAATTTAGTGGTTTTTGTTCCTACATAAGTGGCATTATCATCTATATTCGTAAATGTATTAGGCGATGTTTCAGTTTGCCATTGATAGGCTAATTTACTGCCAGTAGCTGCAACTTCATAAGTAACCGTAGAACCATCACAACCTGTAGTATTCATTGGTTGCGTTATAATTTTTGCAGACTTATATACGTTGGCTGCTACTTTAATTCTAGGAGTAGAAAGACATGTTTTATTTTCTGCTTCCACATAATAATAGGTAGTGTCATTAATGGTAGAGGTAGTATAAGCTGGTGTATTGCCTACGGGTAGCCCGCCCGATTCAACGGTGTACCAATTAATATTCCCGATGTTAGCGGCTGCTTTAAGTGTTACTGTACCTTGGTCGCATACAAACCCAGGAGTGTTAGACGTAATTGTAGGAATTTGGTTGATGGTTGCAGTTACTATTACTCTAGGAGAAGAACAAACACCATTTTTAGCAGATACATAAAAATTGGTTGTAGCAGTAATGTTAAGGGTGTTAAAAGGGCTTCCTTGCCCTAATGATACCACACTAGTAGAATTCTCGTACCAATTAATAGTATCTCCAGCATTAGCGGTTGCTGCTAGCTGTACGATACCAGCACCACAATGCGATGCTCCTGTGGCAATAGGGCTATTGGGAACAGCATTAATAGTGGCCTTTACTAATATCCGAGGTGATGAAATACAACCCTTGTTATTAGCTTCTACCCAATAATCAGTAGTATTAGTAAGGTAAGGAGTAATTAAGGTATCATCTGTTTGTAATAAAGTACCATTCGTTGCAGCGTCGTACCATTTTATGTCCCCTACGGTAGAAGACGCTCTTAACAGTACTTTACCTTCCCCACATCTGTAATTGGGAGTGGTAGAAGATATTTTGGGTGTAATATTTATAGATGCGGTAACAGCAGATTCTGGTGAAAGACAACCATTATCTTCTGCTTTTACATAATAAATAGTGGTTAAATAAAGAGTTGGAGTAGTATAAGAATTGCCATTTTGCAAAAATCCGCCACCATTTTGATTTTTATACCATTTTAGCGTACCCGAGCCAGCAGCGCTTAATGTTAATGCTCCTGCATCGCAACGCGATGCCGAAGTGGTAGTAGGTGCAGCAGGCACTGGTTTTGCAGTAGCTGTTGCCGGCGTAGGAGAAGATACACAGCCCTGAGCACTAGTAGCATTTACATAATACGTAACCGACTGAATAGAATTTAAAAGAATATTAAGATCTGGACTTTTTTGAATGAATTTATTACTTGCATCATACCATTTTAAAGTATCCTTACTATTGCTAGGGTTTGTACTGGCATGTAAATGAAGAATACTAAGACCACAAGCCTCATCACCTATTGCACTTGGTGGCTGTGGTATGGGGTTAATAGTAGCGGTAACAGGGGTTCTTGTTGCACTAATACAACCATTTAATACGGCTTCTGCATAATAGGTAGTTGTTTGATTGATAGTTGGTGTTACATATGTATTACCAATGCCAATAACGGCATTACTTGTAGCGGTGGTATACCAATTTATAGCACTGTTAGCAGTAGACGTGGCCTTTAAAGTAATAGTACCAGGACCACATTTTTTTCCATCATCTGCTGTTAAAATTTGCGGTAGCGGGTTAATAATGGCTGTTACTTTAACACGTGCGGAGGTACAACCGTTATCGGTTACCGATACATAATAATCAGTACTGCCTAATATAGTGGGTGTAATCGTAGCGCCTTCGTCCACTTTGTTGCCATTCGTTGCAGCATCATACCATTTAAACGTACCGTTTCCTGTTGAACTAGTAGCGCTTAAGGTAACGACACCTCCTCCACAACGTGATGCAGCGGTTGTGTTATTTATTTTTACGTCAAGAACATTTACAGGAACGGTTATTCTAGGGCTTGATGCACAACCGTTTTTACTTGCTTCCACATAAAAAGTTGCATTTGTGGCTAATGCTGGTGTAGGAAATGAAGTACCTGTAGATAATGCTGTGCCTCCTGTAATGGAATTATACCATTTAACATCACCATCACTTGCTGTTGCAGTTAAGGTAGCTGATGTATTAATACATATCTGTGTAGGTGGTGAGTAATTAGTAATTTTAGGGGTAATGGTTAATTGTGGCTTTATATTTACAGGGTCCGAATTACAACCATTTGCAGTAACTACCGCATATATATCATAATTAGTACTACTATTAAGTGTGTATGTATAAGGATTACCAACGAATAGTTGTTGATTATCTGATTTTTTATACCACGTAACAATGGGGTTGCTTGCCGTGGTGTTTGCGGTAAGTATTATTTGACCCGCATCGCAAATATTTGACGGGCTAGCAGTAATGCTGAATGTAGGTAGATCTTTTATAGTAATGGTAGTAGCAACTCTAGTAGAGGTACATCCGTTATTATTAGCTTGTGCATAATAGGTTTTTGTGCTCGTAACTGTCTCATTAAATGAACTACCATCATGTACCATATTACCGGTAGTAGGTTGATCATACCATTTAATGCTGCCCGCACTTGAGGTGGCAGAAAATGAAACTGACGTTGGACCACAATTTCCTGAAGGATTTACAGTTGCATTTACCGTAGGGGTAGCAGTAGAGGTTATACTAACTGCTGTTCTATTGATAGAAGTACAGCCGTTGTTTACAGCTTCTGCATAATATATAGTACTAGTAGAAATATTTTGAGTGAAATTATTAGTACCTACAACCGTACCTCCTGTTGCCATATTATACCACTTAATATCACCGGCACTAGCTGTAGCCTTAAAATCTACATCTTTCGCTCCGCAAAATGTTAAAGGAGAAGCACTTGCTGTACTAACAGTAGGGCTGGGAGTAACAGTAACCGTAACAGCAGTTCTACCTGATGTACAGGTATTATCAACCGCTTCTGCATAATAGGTAGTGGTAGTCGCAATATTTTTAGTGAAATTAGCACCCCCCATAGGGTTGCCACCTGTTGCATTGTCATACCATGTAATAGTACCATTAGTGGCGGTAGCTTTAAAATCTACATTACTTGCACCGCAAAATGTATTGGGTGTTGCCGTGGCAGTAAGTATGCTTGGTCCAGCGGTTACGGTTGCAGTAATACTTGTTCTATTTGCAGAAACACAACCATTATTATTTGCTTCCGCCCAAAGGGTTTTGTTGGCATTGATATTTTCTGGACGCGTATTACCAGTAGAAAGGGCTGCTCCACCGCTAGCTGCATTATACCATTTAATATCACCAGCACTGGCAGTAGCTTTAAAAGTAACTGTACCTGAACCGCAAAGACTTGGTGGATCAACACTAGTCGCACCTACAGTAGGCTTAGGATTTACGGTAATGGTTATGGAGGCTTTTGCTGTAGTACAGATTCCTTCAGTAGCATATGCAGTGTAAGTGGTGGTAGTAGTAACATTCGTTAAATTTAAAGTAGCACCCGTACTTCCGTCTGACCAATGAATTACAGCTGCCCCTGAAGACGTAGCACTAAGAGTTAAAGGACCAGATTCACAAATAAGTGTTGAAGATGCAGTGATAACAGGAACAGCTGGACCTGCCGTTACAGTAACTTTTACTTCGGTTCTAGCGGATGCGCATCCGCTAAAAGCTTCTGCATAAAGACTGGTGGTGGAACTGATGGTTTTGGTAAAATTTCCAGTGCCTTGACTACTACCACCTGCAGGTTGGTCATACCATTTAATGATACCCGCACTCGCTGTGGCAGTATAATTAACCTTTCCAGATCCACAAAGTGTTGTAGGGTCTGCTGTTGCAGAGGTTATAATTGGAGGCGCATTTACTGTTACAACGGCATCATCAGTTAAAACAGATCTCAAAGTAGTATTCGAATCTACAACTGCAAGTATATTATAGGTAGTTGTTACTGTAGGCACTACGTTAAAAGAAATATTTTGTCCTGTTCCTGGCACGGCATTCACTCCAGGCACAGCTGAGCCATTAGTATAAATTAATGAGTAGGTTACTTTTTTTTGAGAACCTTTAACAGACCCATTTGCAGTTATATTAATAACAGCGCTTTCGCCTGTGCAGATAACTGGGTCAGATACATGCTGTGTGCTATCAGGTAATCTCTTTTCTGGAGGATCATTCGGAATAATTTGAGCCGATAAATGATATTGCAAAAAAAATAAAAAAATAAAAGACAAAATTTTCTTGTTCTTAACTATCTCCCTAACGTACAAATACAACATGGTAAACTAATTTTATATTAAAATGCGTAATTAAATTATATCGATAGCTCTTAAAAACCAAATCATAATTTAATATCTTTAATTATAATAACGATCTTCGCTTAAAAGCTAAAATACTAGTGTATATTAATGGGTAGCTGCATAATGTTCCAAAACTAGTACCAAAGATAATACAGTTTGATTGATATTCAATTAATTCATAGATAAATAGGTATTTTTCCCCTATAAATGCTCTTTAAACTATGTAACTATTCTCTAATGGTAGGGCGCTCCTCCTAAAAATATTAAAAAGGGGGAATTATTTACACCTATTTGTTACAAGTGTTGAGGTAATAATCTATAAATGAAGTAATTTATGGCGATTTTATTCTGAACTAATCATTTTTAGCATGCCAACTTCAGCATCTGATAATAAACGCCATCGCCCACGCGACAAATCTTTTTTTGTTAAAGAGCCAAACATTACCCTGTCCAGCTTGCGAACGTTATAACCCAAGTGTTCAAAAATTCGGCGTACAATACGGTTTTTACCCGAATGTATTTCAATGCCAATTTGGGTTTTATCAGCACCATTGCCTACATAACTTACTTCATCTACTTTTATTAAACCGTCCTCTAATTCCAGTCCTTCGGTAATTTTATTAAGGTCAGTATTTTTTAAAGGCTTGTCTAATTCGGCGTGGTATATTTTCCTTACTCCGTACTTTGGGTGCGTTAATTTTTTTGTAAGGTCGCCATCATTGGTAAATAATAGCAAACCAGTAGTAGCTCTATCTAAACGACCAACGGGGTAAATGCGTTCGCGACAAGCGCCTTGCACTAATTCCAGAACCGTTCTACGTTTCTGAGGGTCATCGATGGTAGTAATATAATCTTTCGGTTTATTTAAAACCAAGTAAACCATGCGTTCTTTTTTTAATACTTGCCCGCCATATTTAATAATATCTGTAGGTTTTACACGATAGCCCATTTCGGTAATGGTTTTACCATTTACTTGCACCACACCCGTTTCAATAAGCGTATCGGCTTCGCGACGGGAGCAAATGCCAGCATTCGCAATGTATTTGTTTAAGCGTATTAAACCATCATCTACTTCACGTTGTGGTTTAGAATCATTTTTTCTCTTACCAGTAAATGTCTTTTTTTCGTATGGTTTCTTCGTGTATTTGGTAGTTTTTGATTTATTAAAAGATGTTTTTTTATCGTCATCTTGGTACTTTAAATCACGTTCATCTAAGTCGTAAGGGTTTACTTCCGCTTTTTTAAAAGTGCTTTTTCTTAAAGGAGGTTTTGAGCTATCTTTTTTGGCAAAGGAAAAGTGCTCACCCGTATTTTTTTCTTTTTTAAATTTAGAGGTATCCGTCTCCGATTCATTTTTTTTAAAAGCAACTCTTCCGCTCGTTTTTCTTTCGAAAGAAGAGCTCGACCTTTTGTTGCTTCCAAAATCAGAAGGTTTTGAGTCATCGCGGTAACGCTCAAAGCTAGGTTTGATACCCGTATTTTTTGAAAATGTTCTTTTTGTCTTTTTTTCTGCTACATCTTCCTTATCAAACGCTTTTTCAATACGACTCTCTTTTTTATCACCTCTTTTTTTATCACTTTTTTTTACTCCTACTTTTTTTGTGTATTTATTAGCATTCGCAGTAGTGCGTTTAAATTCCTTTGCCATGTGTTATTTTTTTGCAAAGCTACGAAAACGGATGCATACTGTTTAATAATAAGAATGACTGTATTCATTTTTTTTAAATACCGCAATTCTTATTTAGCCGACGCAGTCAATTAATGCATTCTTAAGGGTTGAGTATTTAAATTTAAAGCCTGCTGCCATTATCTTTTGGGAAGAAACTTTACTTCCCTCTAACAATACTATCGCCATTTCACCTACAACGAGTTTTAGAATAAAAGCAGGTAGGTTTGGGAACAAAAACGGTTTTTTTAAAACATCGGCAACAGCTTTCATGAAAGTAGCATTGGTAATGTGTTCTGGAGCAACGCCGTTATAAACACCAGTCATTTGGCTGTCTTCAATTGCTTTTAGGTATATGCCACAAATATCGTCGAGGTGTATCCACGGCATATATTGTTTACCATTGCCTAATGGGGAAGCAATGCCAAGCCTTACGGGCAACATTATTTTTTCTAATGCACTTGCATTTTTACCCAATACCACCCCCGTGCGAATAATAACAGTTCGTATACCCATTGCGGTAATGGGTGTTGCCGAGTCTTCCCATAGTTTACAAGTATGGCCTAGAAAATCATTCGCGGCGTTATCTTGTTCAAAAAAAATAGTATTGGTGGTAATTGCCCCGTAATACCCAATTCCAGAAGCCGAAACAAATGCTTTTGTTTTTTTATTTGAATTTTTTATCGCTTCAAATAATAAATTTGCACTATCGATACGGCTATTAATTATTTCTTCTTTTCTTTTTTTAGTCCACCTTTTCTCTCCAATGCCTGCGCCTGCTAAGTGAATAATATAATCCGCTTTTTCAATCGCTTGTGCATCAATGGTTTTTTTTTCTACATTCCAAAGATAAGTGGGAACCAGTTGTTTTTTAGAAATACTCCTACTTAAATGAATGACTCCATAACCTTTATTTTTTAAAAGCAATGTTAGCTGATTGCCGATGAGGCCCGTGCCACCTGTAATTAATACTGTTTCCATTAAAAAAGTATAAATGATAAAAAAATATAGGTAATTTAAATACACTCGTTAGCGTGTGACAGAATTTACTTGGATGATGCAATTCTATTCAAACTAGTATACTATCAATACGATTTGTATTTTTGTATAAATATATAACATTATGATTTATAATAAACACATTTTTATATGTGTAAATCAGCGAGCAATTGATGCTCCTAGAAGAAGTTGTGGCGAGGCTCATGGATTGAGCATTGTAGAAGGATTCAAAAAGAAATTAAAAGAATATAACTTGCCTATTAAAATTAGAGCTCAAAAAGCAGGCTGTTTGGATATTTGTGACTTTGGACAAACGCTTGTTATTTATCCCGAAGGCGTTTTTTATGTGGGCGTAGAAACCACCGATATTGACGAAATTATTAAGGAGCATATTATGAATGACCGCCCCGTAACTCGTTTACTTTTAGAAACAGCCAAACAAAAAAAAATTGAACTTCTCGGAGGTAAATAAATACATTAATCGTTTAGATTTAATTAAAGAAACCGCTAGTCAAATTATAAAAGATTTTGATATGTTTGGTATGGAGATAAAATTCTCAGGCAATGCTTATAATGCCTATGATGAGCTATTTGAACAAATAGAACCTCATATGAAGCATTTAATTAATAATAACCAATCGAAATTTATGGGTATTTTATATCGTATTGATGTAAATGATGAACAGTTGCAAAAAGCGGTTAAACAAAATAATAGCGAATCGTTTTCGGAAATTATTACCGATATAATTATAAAAAGAGAATTACAAAAAATAGTCATTCGAAATCACTTCAAAAAGCAATAAGTAAAAACAGCTTAACATCACCACTATGAACTCTTCACTGTGGGTGCCTTTAAAAAATAGTAAGTTATTTGTATTAAGTAAGGGTATAGTAATGAAGCTATCTATAAAAATCTTAAATTTGCATTCTTATAAAGATATAGAAGTATTAACACATGGATAAATTTTCATTTTTAGGGAATGCGGATACGGTTGCAATAGAAAATCTATTTCAACAATATTTGAAAGATAGTAATTCGGTAGCAGTTGATTGGCAACGATTTTTTGCTGGTTTTGAATTTGCACGCAGTAGTTATGATAAACAAGGATACATTCCTGAAAATGTTAAAAAGGAGTTCGATGTAATTAATTTAATTGACGCCTACCGCTCTCGCGGCCATTTGTTTACCGAAACAAATCCAGTACGCGAACGAAGGAAATATACACCTACACTTAACCTAGAAAATTTTAATTTACAACAGACAGATTTAGAAACTGTTTTTCAAGCAGGAATACAAATAGGTATTGGCGCCGCCAAATTAAAGGACATTGTCGCTCATTTACAACAAACGTATTGTAAGACCATAGGAGCAGAAACCATGTTTATTCGCGACCATGAAGTAACTACGTGGTTATTAGAAAAAATGGAATCGACTAAAAATACTCCTCATTTTTCTATTGAAGAAAAAAAATCGATATTGAACAAATTAAATCAGGCAGTAACGTTTGAAAGTTTTTTACATACTAAATTTGTGGGTCAAAAACGTTTTTCGTTAGAAGGCGCAGAAACCATCATTCCCGCTTTACATACCATTTGTGAAAAAGGTGCTGACTTAGGTGTTGAAGGTTTTGTATTTGGAATGGCGCATCGTGGCCGATTAAATATACTGGGTAATATATTAAACAAATCCTATACAGATATTTTAACAGAATTTGAAGGTCGCCCTTCCGAAGATGCTGTATTTGATGGCGATGTAAAGTATCATTTAGGTTACTCCAGTGATCAACAAACCGAAAATGGTAAAAAAATTCATCTAAGTTTAACTCCAAATCCTTCTCACCTAGAAGCTGTAAACCCAGTAGTAGAAGGTATTTCAAGGGCTAAAATTGATAATGTATACAATGGAGACGAAAATAAGCTATGTCCCATATTAATACATGGCGATGCAGCCATTGGCGGGCAAGGTATTGTTTATGAGGTGCTACAAATGAGTCAACTAGAAGGCTATAAGACAGGAGGGACCATTCATTTGGTGATTAATAATCAGATTGGGTTTACGACTAATTATTTAGATGGCCGCTCTAGTGTTTATTGTACAGATATAGCAAAAGTGGTACAAGCACCTATCTTCCATGTAAATGGAGACGATGTAGAAGAATTAGTATTCATCACCCAATTAGCCATGGAATTTCGTCAAAAATTTCATCGCGATGTATTTATAGATGTACTGTGTTATCGTAAGTACGGACATAACGAAGGTGACGAACCGCGTTTTACCCAACCCTTATTATATAAAGCCATTGCAGCACATCCGAATCCTAAAAAGATTTATGTTGACCGCTTAGTTCAAGAAGGTTCTATTACTAATGAATATGCAAAATCATTGGAAACAGATTTTAAAAATATTTTAGAAGAAAGTTTAGCACAAGCCAAATTAACAGAAAAAGCTAAAATAAATTCCTACTTAGAAGCGCAGTGGAAAGGCATGAAAATGTCTGATGCCAATGCGTTTGATAAATCACCGGAAACAGCAGTAGATAAAAAAACATTTATTGATATTGCTAAAAAAACAGTAACACTACCCAAAGATAAAAAGTTATTTACCAAAATTCAAAAATTATTTGACGATCGTTTAGCAATGATTGAGAACGACAAATATGATTGGGGAATGGCGGAATTATTAGCCTATGCAACATTAATGTATGAGGGGCATAACGTGCGCTTTAGCGGACAAGATGTAGAACGTGGCACTTTTTCGCACCGCCATGCAGTGGTGAAATTTGAAGACTCTGAAATAGAATATACACCGCTTAATAATTTTGGTGCTAAAGGTAAATTAAGTATTTACAATTCCCTGTTATCAGAATATGCGGTATTGGGTTTTGATTATGGATACTCTTTAACCATGCCACATACCTTAACTATTTGGGAAGCTCAATTTGGAGATTTTTATAATGGTGCTCAAATAATAGTTGATCAGTTTATTACTTCCGCAGAAGCGAAATGGAGAAGAATGAGTGGATTGGTAATGTTATTGCCACATGGGTATGAAGGACAAGGACCAGAACATTCCAGCGGGCGGATAGAACGGTTTTTACAGCAATGCGCAGGTAATAATATACAAGTAGTAAATTGTACAACACCCGCCAATCAATTTCATGTACTACGCCGACAAATAAAAAGAGATTTTAGAAAACCATTAATGTGCTTTACACCTAAAAAATTATTGCGATACCCTACTTGTGTATCTACTGTTAAAGATTTTTCTACGGGTGGTTTTCAAGAAGTGATTGATGATATAACAGCAGATGAAAAAACAATTAAAAAAGTAGTGTTTTGTTCAGGAAAACTTTTTTATGATTTAATTGAAGCAAAAGAAAAAGAGAAAGTAAAAGACGTTGCCATTATTAGAATTGAACAATTATATCCATTCCCTGCTAAACAACTACAACTTATATTTTCTAAATATAAAAATGCGAATGAATTTGTTTGGGCACAAGAAGAGCCAGAAAATATGGGCCCTTGGGTATTTATGATGCGTATGTTTATGAAGTACAAAGAAACCAATCAAGTACTTTTAAAATATATTGGTCGCCCAGAAAATGCAAGCCCAGCAACCGGATTTTCTAAAACTCACGGTGAGCAACAACAAGCAATTATAGATCAAATAATACAGAAACAATTAGTGAAAAATTAGAGATGAGTAATGAGATAAAGCGCTCTATACTCACATCTTAAATATAAAAATTATGGCAATATTAGAAATGAAAGTACCAAGTCCTGGAGAATCAATTACAGAAGTAGTAATTGCCCGTTGGCTTAAAAAAGAAGGCGAATACGTAGAGAAAGACGAAGAAGTAGCGGAGGTAGATTCAGATAAAGCAACCTTAACAATTAATGCGGAAGCAGCGGGTGCCATAAAATTATTAGCTGCCGAAGGCGACACAGTTAAAGTTGGTCAAGTGGTATGCTCTATTGATACTGCTGCAAAAAATGACAACAAAAAAGAAAAGCCCGCTGAAGAAAAAGCAGCTGTTGGAAAAAAAGAAGAAGTAAAAACAGATGCAAAAAAAGAAGTAGTTAAAGAAACAGCTAAATCTGAAAGCTACGCTAACGGAACACCATCACCAGCTGCCAAAAAAATGATGGATGAAAATAAAATTAATGCTGCAAAATTAAATGGTTCTGGTAAAGATGGCAGAATAACCAAAGGCGATGTATTAACTGCTTTGGCAGGAGGTTTCGATTCTTCATCTGCATCGGGTTGGGGCGGTACAAGAGATACAGAACGCCAAAAAATGAGTGCCTTACGTAAAAAATTAGCACAACGTTTAGTCACCGTAAAAAATGAAACGGCTATGCTTACCACTTTTAATGAGGTGGATATGAGCGCTATTTATGCGATACGTGCTAAATACAAAGATAAATTTAAAGAAGTACATGGTACTAATTTAGGGTTCATGAGTTTCTTTACCAA
Organism: Bacteroidia bacterium; assembly: GCA_039937835.1. Lineage (GTDB taxonomy): Bacteria > Bacteroidota > Bacteroidia > 2-12-FULL-35-15 > 2-12-FULL-35-15 > 2-12-FULL-35-15. The sequence continues at coordinate 27,970 of JBDTFR010000027.1, forward strand.
AGCAGTAACAGAGGCATTAAATCTTTTCCCTGCTGTAAACGCAATGATAGATGGCGAAGAAATTGTTTTTCATAAATATGCAGATATTGGTATTGCGGTAAGCGCACCAAAAGGCTTAGTTGTGCCTGTTGTGCGTAATGCAGAACAAATGAGTTTAGCAGAAATTGAAACTTCAATTAAAGCGTTGGCGGTAAAAGCACGTGACAATAAAATTACGTTGGACGATATGACGGGTGGAACATTTACAATTACCAATGGTGGTGTATTTGGATCCATGATGAGTACGCCTATTATTAACCCACCACAAAGTGCTATTTTAGGAATGCACAATGTAGTAGAACGCCCCATTGCTATGAACGGACAAGTAGTCATTCGCCCCATGATGTACGTTGCTTTATCTTACGATCATCGGGTAATTGATGGACGTGAGTCTGTTGGCTTTTTAGTAAAAGTAAAAGAGATGTTAGAGAACCCTACAAAAATGTTATTTGGTGGAAAAGATCCAAATGAAATTGTGTTGGGGTTGTAATATAACTATTCATAATATTAATAAAAGAGCGAAGTTATGATAGCTTCGCTCTTTTATTTTATGCTTTTTATAAATCATAATTGCGTTTATAAAAAGAAGGTTTATAATCAAAGATTATACTTAATCAATTAGTCAGCGTTCGCCTTCGAAATTTAATAATTGCAAAATGAATTCATAAAACGGTTTTTAAAATATAACAACCTTTTAATTATACTCGCTTAAAAAGAAGTCACAAAAACAATTTAAAAAGTTCGTTCCTAAATTTATTCCTTCTTTACAATTTTTCTCATAATTATTCCAGCTGAAGTTTCCGCTTTTACAATGTAAATACCTGCTGTAAGGCTTGATATATCAAAGAATGAATTGCCTATAATATTTTCTCGCTTAATTAATAATTTCCCATTTATACCAACTATACTCACAATCATTTTATCATAAGTGTTCGCGGAGATATTTAATTTATCTGTTGCGGGATTTGGAAATATGGTGATATCAAAAACATTTTGTTTCGCTATACCAAGAGCAGATAAAGGCATTACAACCTGCGTTTTGGTATATATAAAATCACCAGTATCTAAATTATTTCCATTTGCCGCGTTACCAGCTGAATAGAAAGTAATGGGTCCAACATCTTTGGTTGGTGCCGTCCAGTTAAAAGTAAATGTATGTGAACCTGAAGATTTCCCTCCATTTAATGTATGTGTTATACTTGTTCTCATGGTGCCAGACATGTTACTACTGTCAATATAGGTTTGAGCAGCATTTGTTACTTCTAAAATTCCAGCATCCCTGCCAGAGTCATTTATGGCTTCCAATTCAAACCCGAATAGATTAATTTTTGATTGTGCAACGGTGACATTAATGGCGTATGTTTTACCTGGCGCATATTTCCAGCCTGTCATGGTTGGTGCAGTTATTACAATGGATCCCTTTCCTGAATTTACATTTCCTCCATGGCATTGTCCACAATTACTTTCACCTGGAGATTCGGCGTATCCTGCTATTCCCGTTTTATTCCTAATTCCAGATGACATTGTAATTACTGCAACTATTAAAGCAAAAATGAAAACAATTATTTTTTTCATTTGTGAGAGATTTAACTTATGATAAATTATTTAAACAATTACTATTGAAATATCACTTTCTTTACCTCAACGACATCACGCGTTACAACTTTAATAAAATAAGTCCCTCTTAATACATCATCCGTATTTATTACTGTTTTATATACCCCTTTCATCTCACCTGCATCTATTTCTTTTATCACTCTTCCCGAAAGGTCAAGTAATTGAATAACTACGGGGCTCCATTTAGGGATTGTTGATTCGACAACAATGAGATTTCTAGCAGGATTGGGATATGTTGAAATGGTAGAAACATACTTTCCAACACTATTGATTCCTGAAACAGTACCTGCAAATGCTAAGTCATCGACAGATAAATAATCATATTTTGTAGGGTTTATTCCACTCGATTTAAGTACAATAATACAGCTATCTGGTGTGTTTTTACTTTTATAAATCAAGTCAGTTGAAAAGTTAGTCCAACTCATATCCATATCTACCAACGTGTCATTTACTTCTGCAATTACTTCTCGTTTCTTAGTAGTAGTGTTCCATTTGGTAAGTATCACGCAAACACAACCCTGACTATTGCCAAAAATCATGTGTTGGTATTTTCCAGTTAAACTTTTAGGTCGCCCATTAAATGGAAAACCTGAAATTGGTTCTAAGGTAGTTGTATCTATTTTACCGCTAACAGCAATCCCATTAACAACCTTATTTCCTACTGAATCGGACACCAGTTTAAGATAAGATGAGCCAGGATTGCCAGGGGTTTCTTGTGTTGCGGTATATGTCTTAGACCATGCCGTTGCATCATTCATTGTTGACCAAAAATTAGGATTGCTATAGGAGCCTTTACTTGTCCAGTTTTCAAATCCGCTATTTGGAATTTGAGCTTTTAAAGAAGTAGAAATAACCATTCCTATTAAAATGGTAAGTAAAATTTTTTTCATATTCGTTTCGGTTTATTATTGTTTTGTAATTTAATTTATAATTGTTTTGTAATTTAAATAGAGAAAAAAATAGTTAGGTAAAAAGAATAGTTTCAAACAGGTGCAAAAGGTAGATAAAAATTTTGAAATAAAGAAATTTTAAATCTAGATTCAGTAAAGCATTATTTAGTTCTTTAAAAAATTGTTTACAAAATAAAACAGGAGAACTAGAACACATTAAGAGAAAAAGTCGTCGGCTTTTAAGTTAAAAATAATGCTGTTGCAATTTTATTTTTTTATTTTTATAGTTAGGATTAGTTAGGAAATAATAATTACTCTCCATACCTTTAGTTAATAAATCGTTACAGACTACCTAACATTAACCTTATACACTACCTATCATGAAAAATAAATTTTTACTTTTCGCATTAATTTTTTATAGTTTTCAAATTATTGCACAAGAGTCTTGGACAAAAATGGCGAGTTTACCTGGGCCAGGGAGAAACCATGCAATTGCATTCAGCCACGGAACTAAGGGTTATGTGATGACTGGAGAGGATGCATCTTTGATGAAGGATTTTTGGGAATATGATAGCGGTTCAGATACATGGAAAGAACTTCCAAATTATCCAGGAGCAGCTCGTTCTTATGGTATTGGCTATACAATTGGAGACAAAGCGTACATTGGTTTAGGGCATTCTTCATCTGGAGCTTTACTAGATTGGTGGGAATATGACTTTAATACCTCCACCTGGAATAATAAGGCTAGTTTCCCCGGACCAGGACGTGACCATCCTGCCTGCGCTGAAATGAATGGGAAAATTTATCTTGGATTTGGTGATCGGGGATCCACTCAATATAAAGACTGGTGGCAATATGATCCGACTAACGATACTTGGACTCAAAAGACAACTTACCCAGGATACAAAATGCATCACCCAGTGGCTGCACAGGACAGTAATCTTGTATACATAACCGAAGGTCATATTGAAGAAGGCACACAAAATCATGGAAGTATTTACAGTTATTCCTATAACGCAGCAAATGATACATGGACTCAGCTTGCCAATATGCCTGGGCCTGGTGTAGTTGCAGGCGCTTCTTTTTATATTGGAAACAACAAAATTTATTCTGGTATTGGAATAACAGAGCCAGAAAGTGCTTTTCATAAGGAATTTTATGCCTACGACATTAGTGCTGGAAAGTGGAGTACTATTGCGAGTTACCCTGGTAGTGGAAGGTTTGCTCCAGTTTCTTTTGTGATTGGTAATGCTGGTTATATTGCTACTGGCATGACTTCGGCTAATGTTAGCGTACAAGATTTATATAAACTTTCTTATTTAACAACAGGGCTGGAGAAAATAAAGTCTTCGGTTGCTTATAGCGTTTACCCAAATCCAGCAACTTCGGAATTTACTATAACAAACATCACCCGAGCTGAAAATTTTCATTATTCATTATACACACTATTGGGAGCTGAAATTAAATCAGGATATTTAACCGAAGCGGGAAAAGTTAATGTGAGCGATTTATCAAAAGGCATTTATTTAATAAAGGTAAATAACGGAAAGAATGGTTTTACGAAAAAAGTTATTATCCAATAAGGATATGGTTTATTTGTTTTTACTTAATGCTTGCATGCGTTTTAAACATTCATTTGCATTACTGTAGAGATAAACTAAAACCATTTCATTAGTTAGTTAAATGATTTCAATAGTCCATTATTTCTTCAATTAAGCATATTCGATTTATTGGGTAAGTGTATATATGAATCGAAGCTTTCTCAACCTTTAAATACAATTAATATGTGGGGATTTAGAAAACGAGTTTATACCATTGAGCTACTTTAAGATCAAAGTCATATTCATAAAAAAATTTTAATTGAGTGAATTGAAATAATATGATGAAACTCATATATTATAATGATGTAAACCATTTTCAGGTTACGTATATTTACGTAACAAATTTTATAAAAATGAAAAATATATTATTCACAGGAATCAAATTAGCTCTTATTGTTCTGATACTTCCATCATGTTCAACACTTAATCACGAAGAAACCCCCCAAAAACCAGTTGATTTGGTGTGTGGAATGAAAGTCGATAAAAGAGAAGCATTTGCCTGGAAGTATGACAAAAAAAAATATTATTTCGACAGTTATAACTGTAAACAAGCTTTTCAAATGAACCCTGAAAAATTTATAAACAATAAATGTGTCATCCCGAACGATACCATTTCGAAATGATCCGCAAATTTAATAATTGTGTAATTTCTTTTTTGTTTTTTAATATTCTAAAGTTGTGATTTGCGTAAATATTTTTTTTAACTCAAGAAATTAATACAGATTAATTTCATTTTATGATTAAAATCATAGTTTTTTATTTTTAAACCATTTATCTTTATTATAGAAATTTATCTCTTGAAAAAAATATTCTCCATATTTGTTTTAATTGTTTTTCTTGCTAGCGCAATGGGGGTGACTATCAATTCTCATTTCTGTGGGAAAAAATTACACACTGTGAGTTTTTTAAAGAAAGATTGCTGCAAGAATGAGTCTAAGATGCCCAAGGGTTGTTGTAATGACGAAGTGAAGCTGATTAAGATTACAGATAATTACTCACCATCTACTTCTGCTCATATAGAAAACCCAGATTTTACATTTATAGTTCTGAAGGTTCCTGTTGCGTTAACTATATTCTCGAAATTTGAACGCAGTTTTTATTTAGATCATCCACCACCTCCTGCGATTGTTGACAGAGTCATCACTTTTCGCTCTCTTTTAATTTAATATTCTTCTCCAGATTTTTCCTTATCCTGTTGATGAGGTAAGGTTATTATTCTGTCTTTCCTGCATTCAGCAGGTATAAAGTCAGCCGTTTGTATTATCTATTCAATCAAATAAATTAAATATAATGAAAACAAAAATCACAACATGGCTTTGCTGTATGATATTCAGTATTGCAACTTTTGCCAGAACAGAAACAAAAACAGAAACTTTTACTGTTTACGGAAATTGTAGTATGTGCAAAGCCACAATAGAAGGTGCTTTGAAAAAGAAAGATGGTATTATTTCCAAAAATTGGGATAAAGAAAAAAAGATAATCACGGTAACCTACGATCCAGCTAAAATAAATATTCTCCAAATAGGAGAGAAGATTGCAGCTGTAGGGTATGATAATCAATATGCAACCGCACAGATTGTAGCCTACAATAATTTGCATGAATGCTGTCAATATGAAAGACCAAAACAAAACAAGTAATGGTAAAATATCTCATACATTTTTCTTTCCGTAATCGTTGGCTAGTTTTGCTGATAAGCGCAGGGCTTTTTGGTTGGGGGGTGTGGTCAATTAGGAAAAATCCGATTGACGCAATTCCCGATTTGTCGGAGAACCAAGTTATTGTTTTTACGGAGTGGATGGGACGAAGCCCTCAGGTAATAGAAGATCAAGTTACTTATCCGCTTGTTTCTAATTTACAAAGTATTCCTAAAATTAAAAACGTGCGAGGATCATCCATGTTCGGAATGAGTTTCGTTTATGTGGTCTTTGATGATGATGTGGATATATACTGGGCGCGAACACGGGTACTTGAAAAATTAAATTATGCACAGCGTTTGCTTCCTGAAAATGTAACACCATCACTTGGTCCCGATGGAACAGGTGTAGGTCACATTTTCTGGTATACGCTCGATGCTCCTGGATATGATTTAGGGGAGCTCCGTGCACTTCAAGACTGGTATGTGAAGTACGCATTACAAACAGTGAAGGGGGTTAGTGAAGTGGCATCCTTTGGCGGATTTCAGAAACAATATCAAATAAATATTGACCCACACAAACTCAATTATTATAACATTTCGATGATGGACATACTGCGAGCAGTAAAATCTAATAACAACGATGTTGGCGGCAGAAAATTCGAAATGAGTGATATGGCTTATGTGGTGCGAGGGTTAGGATATATAAAATCGAAAGAAGAAATTGAGAAGATCCCTGTTGGAAGGGATGGAACAACTCCCATCACGATCGGAATGGTTTCGTCATCTGTTCAAATGGGAGGCGATTTACGTCTTGGAATTTTTGATGAAAATGGAAATGGTGAAGTGGTTGGCGGCATCATCGTGATGCGTTATGGAGAAAATGCCGATGAAGTAATTAAGCGTGTAAAGGAAAAACTTTCTGATGTGGAAAAGGGATTACCTGCAGGGGTGAAATTTAAAGTAGCTTATGATCGAAGCGAGCTTATTGAAGCAAGTATTGCTTCTGTTAAGCGAACAATAATTGAAGAAATGATAGTCGTCTCTTTAATTGTACTCCTATTTTTATTTCATTGGAGAAGTGCGTTTGTAATTATTATTCAGATTCCTGTTTCTATAGCAGCAAGTTTTATTTTACTTCAATTATTCGGCATTTCTTCCAACATCATGTCTATTACAGGAATTGCATTGGCAATTGGAGTAGTAGTAGATGATGGAATTATGATGGTAGAAAACGCGTATCGCCATTTGGCAGATGCACAAAGCAAAGAATCAAAATGAACGAAGAGAAAAAAATAGAAGAACAAAAACGCCTTTCGATTATCGAAAAGGCATGCCAGCAGATTGGTAAAGGAGCCTTTTATTCTACTATCATTATTGTAGCCTCTTTTCTCCCCGTATTTATGCTTACAGGGCAGGAAGGCAAATTATTTTCTCCACTGGCCTGGACCAAAACCTTTATCTTACTTATTGATGCCTTTGTTGCTATAACACTTGTTCCTGTTCTCATTTCTTTCTTTTTGAAAGGAAAAAATTTTCGACCGGAATCGAAAAATCCTGCTAATAATTTTTTACAGAAATTATATGCTCCAGTTATATCGTGGTGTTTGAAATGGAGAAAAACAACTATTGGTATAAATGTTTTAGCACTGTGTATTTCCATTCCGATGATCGCAAGCTTAGGAACGGAATTTATGCCTCCGCTAGATGAAGGAAGCATTTTATTTATGCCCGTTACCTTGCCAGATATTTCTAATTCGGAAGTAAAACGGATTCTGCAGATACAAGATAAGCTAATTAAAACGGTTCCGGAAGTGAAAAATGTTTTGGGAAAGGCGGGGCGTGCAAGCACTGCTACCGATAATTCTCCGATCAGTATGATTGAAACAATTGTGTTACTGAAGCCAAGATCAGAATGGAGAAAGGGAATTACAAAGGATGATATTATAAGTGAACTCAATGCTAAACTACAAATTCCAGGAACGGTTAATGGCTGGACTCAACCCATTATCAATCGAATTAATATGCTATCTACCGGAATAAGAACAGATGTAGGAGTAAAAATAATGGGTGATAATCTCGATAGCTTAAATTTTGTTGCGCAGAAAATTAAGAAAGCGCTTACTGGAATGGATGGAGTAAAGGATTTGTACGCAGACCCAATTTTGGGTGGAAAATATCTCGACATAAAAATAAAGAAAGATGAAATCGGTCGTTATGGGCTGAGTGTTGACGATGTAAATATGGTTATTGAATCGGCATTGGGTGGAATGAACCTCACTACTACTATTGAAGGTAGGCAACGTTTCAGCGTAAATGCACGCTTTTCGCAAAATTACAGAAGTTCGATTGACGAGATAAAACGCACCATCATTCAAACAAATAGTTTTGGAGCAATCCCTCTTTCTTCCGTAGCCGATGTAGAAATTGCAGATGGCCCTCCGATGATCCAATCTGAAAATTCATTGTTGCGAGGTACTGTTCTATTTAATGTTCGTGGGCGAGATTTAGGGAGCACTGTGAAAGACGCAAAGAAAAAAATAGACGAGACCATCAAAAAATTACCTAGAGGATATTTTATCGAATGGAGCGGACAATGGGAAAATGAAATAAGGGCTGCTAATACGCTTAAACTTATTATACCTATTGTAATGCTGATAATTTTTATCGTTCTCTACCTGGTTTACAAATCTGTACGAGAGGCATTTTTCAGTTTAATCACCGTTCCTTTTGCGTTGATTGGTGGGGTATTTTTGATTTATTTTTATCATGTTAACCTTTCAGTGGCGGTTGCAGTAGGGTTTATTGCGCTTTTCGGAATTGCAGTTCAAACAGGGATTTTTATGGTTATTTATTTACATGAGTCGATGCAGGAGTTAGTCGCACTGAAAGGAAACTCCAGGGAATCTATTTCTGATGAGGAACTACGTGCCTATGTTTATAAAGGAGCATCTCAGCGGTTACGACCAAAAATTATGACAGTATGCGTAGCATTATTTGGATTAATTCCTATTCTTTGGAGCAATGGAGTAGGAAGCGATGTGATGATTCCTATTGTGTTACCGATGATTGGAGGAGTATTTACTTCTTCCATCCATGTATTGCTCACAACGCCTGTGGTTTTTGAAATGGTAAAACGGTACGAGTTAAACAAGTTCGGGAAAATGGATATGGTAGAATCTGCAATGAAACATTAACGACTATTTATCAAAAAAAGATATGGCAAAAATTGCATCTCAACTAATCAACTACTCAAAAATATTTTTTAAAGAAAAACTATTTTTGATAACAATCGTAGCTGTCAGCGCTATCTCTTTTACCTCCATGCAGAAGGTAAGTTGTCTAAATGCAGGTTGGAAAGCACCAGTATGGGCCGATACATTAAAGCCGTCGATTGTATATAATACCATCGCGACTGAAAAAGGAAAAGTGCTTTTTTTAAAAACATGTGTCCCTTGCCATGGAGCTGCTGGAAAAGGAGATGGTGTTGCGGGAATAAGTTTGAATCCAAGACCGCAAGACTTAACTTCTATTGATGTTCAAACACAAACGGATGGTGCAATTTTTTGGAAAATCACCAACGGAAAGCCACCCATGGCGTCATATAAAGTTGCACTTACCGATGTACAACGATGGCAATTGGTTTGTTATATCCGAAAATTAAAACAATAGAACAAAATGAAAGCGCTCCCTATCATAGTAATAATGTTGATCATACTACACTCCAGTTTGTATGCGCAGGACAGTATTCCATCTGCACTAACAATACAAAGCGATTCGAGTAAGCCACTTTTAGGCAGATTTCTATTAACGGGAAATGGATTTATTAATTATGAAAGACGAGTTGATAAAAAAGGAGAAGCGTGGAACGAAGAGCTTTCTCCCATTCTATTATGGCGGATCTCAAAAAGATTTTTCTTTGAAACAGAAGTTGCAATTAAGCCTGATATAAGCAATACAGAGGTTGAATTAGACTATGCAACGCTTCATTATAAGCTGAATAAATTTTTTACGTTAGGAGCAGGTAAATTTTTATCGCCTTTCGGAATATTTCAGGAACGATTGCATCCCATGTGGATAAATAAATTTCCAGATGCACCTTTAGGATTTAATCATGAAGGAACATTAATAGGACCCATGTCTGAAATAGGTATTGAACTTAGAGGTGGCTCTCCTCTCGGAGTTTCAAAAATTAATTACGTTGCTTATATCTCTAACGGGCCTGCATTAAATACGAATACCAATTCGCCTATGGGAGGAATGCTGGAGCCCGGAGGATATATTGATAATAATAAAAATAAAGCATTAGGATTCAGATTAGGATTTTTACCTTTTTCAAATTCTTCTTTGGAGTTAGGGTTTTCATGGCAGGATGCAAAAGTGGGAGATGAAAAAGATGCTGTTTATAAAAGAGCAAGAGCTGTAATGCATGGTTTTGATTTGAGTTATGTAAAAAGTATTCCTTCGTTAAAAAGTATTATAGATATGAAAGGGCAATACAATCATGTGTTGCTTGATAAAACGAATAACGGGAATAGTAGTATGGGTTCAATGGGCTCCGCTTATGATGTCAGTGAGGCATACTTCTTTCAGGTTGCTGTTCGCCCAGCGTTAGTAAGAAAAAAAATAATCAGCAGCTTAGAACTTGCAGGAAGAGTTTCTGTCACAAACGTTTCGCAAATGGATTTGCCGAATGAAAATAAAACGCTGATTTCTGCAAGTTTGAATTATTGGTTCAGTTGGAGAACCGTTGTAAAACTAAGTTATCAGGCATTAAAACAAAAAGGTGAAAAGGATGAACTTGGTCTTTTTATTCAACTAGCTGTTGTACATCCTAGATTTTTTCATAGAAATAAAAAAATATCTCCATGAGCTTAATGAGAAAAATATTAGCAACAGCTGTTGCATTACTTATGCTTGCAATTATATTGAGTAGCATCAGTTGCGCTACGCCAAATGCTTTGCGTGATAAGATAGGCGTACAGCTTTGGAGCGAAAACTGCAATCGCTGTCACAATGCGCCATCTCCAACTGACTTTAGTGATGCAAAATGGGCAAACATCGGTGCACATATGAAAATACGTGCAAATTTAACGGATGAAGAAATAACTAAAATTGTTGAGTTTTTACAAGCTTCAAATTGACAAATAAGCAAGACAGAAAAAAATAAAGATGGAAATGATACTTAATATAAAGGTGAATAGAATAGGAATAAGGCAAACACTTATTTCACTAATTGCGTTTTGTTTATTCTCCAATGCTTATGCGCAAATTTTGCCGTTAGATTCCGTACTTACTCGAATAGAAAATAACAATCCCGCTTTGTTATCTTTCTCGAATATAATTAATGCTGACCAAGAATTGGTTAAAGGTGCAAGAGCATTGCCTGCCCCTAAAGCTGGGGTGATGTTTGACAATAATCCCTATTCATTTGGTTTTGGACCTAAAATGATCGCCTTCTCCGTTTCACAACTTTTTCCCAATACAAAAGCCTTAAATGCTAAAGAGGATTATTTGATGTCGCTTTCGGATATTGATTTACAATCGGCACAACAATTGAAAAACCAATTGTTTGCCCAAGCAAAGATTGACTATTTTAAACTAAATATTACAGAGAAAAAGATTGGCGTGATAAAGGAAAATAACCGATTGATGAAAAGCATGATCGAAATTTCGTCCAAACAATTGGCGAGTGGAATGGGAGATTTGGGCTCCATTTTTAAAATGAAGGCGAGGCTGGCAGATATTGAAACCATGCAGATTCGGGAGGAAAGTATGGTTAGGTCATTAACAGCTCAGCTAAATGCATTGATGGCAGTTGACATCTACCAACCTTTTTTAACAGATTCCGCTAATCTAATAAAAGATTATCGCAGCATAGGTCTACTTTCTTCAAAAGAGATGATCGAATCCAATCGGAGTGACATTCAGAAAATGCATAGTGAAATAAATGCAATGAAGTTAAATCAGAAGGTGATGTCTGCAATGTTAAGACCGATGTTTGAACTGGGGGCAAAACATTATCTTATAACTGGTCAGCAAAATCAATACGCTATTGAAGCGATGATGATGATACCGATTGCACCCTGGAGTGCCAAAGGGTATAAGAGTGATGCAAGATCCATGGAGTTTAGAGCTTCAGCAATGGAACAGGAAAAGCAAGGAATGCTGAACATGGCTGTTAGCATGGTGAATATGTATACGCTTGAACTTAGTGCAGGGTATGATGTTGTTAAAAGCTATACAGAGAAGATTATTCCAGCATATAAGAAAAGTTTTGACGCAAATCTTATTGCATATTCTCAAAATACTGCTGATTTAATGAAGGTGATTCTGGCGTGGGATGATCTTCAGATGGCGCAGATGAAGCACCTTGAAGAGTTAGAAAAACTACTTATAGCACAGGCTGAATATGAGAGAGAAACACAAATACGATAGAAGGTTGAGATTTCAGAGCTTCGATTTTACGGTGAAATATATTTTCGTTCTCACTTGTTTCGCCCTATTAATTGGCTGTTCAAGAAATCGGGCACCTGAAGTTTCAGACGTTAAACTCGGAAGCGAAGTGTATTATTGTCCCATGCATCCGGATGTAATAAGTGATAGGCCTGGTAAATGCCCTAGGCCTGAATGTAAGGGAATGGCTTTAGTTTTAAAAACAGCTGATACACTTCTGGAACGGGTATTAAAGCCGGTTAATAATTCAGTATTAGCATCGGTAAGAACCATAAAACCTGTTTATAAAAAAATGAATCTTGATATTCAGGCAGACGGATATATTGATTACGACAGTCGGAGACGTTCAAGTATATCTTCACTTTATTCGGGGCGAATAGAAAAGCTGTATGTGAAATATAATTATCAGCCCATTCATAAAGGGCAAAAAGTGTTTGAGATTTATTCTCCTGAACTGGTGACTGACCAAGAAAATCTGGTGTCGCTGCTAACTAATTCTCCCGATGAAGAAACACTGATTGAAGCGGCAAAGCAAAAGCTTAAGCTATTGGGATTTTCAGATATTTTATTAAAGAATTTACTTGATACTAAAAAAGTGATAATGGCAGTGCCGGTATTCAGCGACTATGAAGGTTTTTTATATGAAGTGCCTTCTTATACCAAGCCTTCAGGCAACATGACTCCAATGGGATCAAAGCAAAAAAATAATTTACAAGACAACCCGCAACTTTCGGTTAAAGAAGGCCAGTATGTAGCGATGGGTGAAAGTATTTTTGATATTGTAAATGTAAAGATCGTTGCTGTTATTTTGCAAATAAATCAGGAAGATATTTCAAAGGTTAATACAGGGCAACAAGTCGAAATCAGCTTTGATAACGATACGACTCCTGTAAAAGGTAAAATTGATTTCATCGAACCGCTGTTTAAAGATGGAATAAAATCATTGTCCGCTCGTGTATATATTGAGAACACGAATCTTAATTATAAAATTGGCGCATTGGTGCGTGCTAAAATCAAAGGAGAATCTTTTGAAACGCTGTGGATTCCGGCCTCTGCGGTGATGGATTTAGGCCAAGAGAAAAAAGTTTGGTTGAAAAAGAATGGATATTTCGTAGCGAAAAAAGTGGAGACTGGTATGTCTTCAAATAACTCAATAGAAATTTCTGATGGACTAACAGAGGATAGTGAAATTGCCGTAGAGGCGCATTATTTAATCGATAGCGAAGGATTTATTAAAACAAATGAAGATGAAGAGTAAGTTTAAAGTTAAAAGCGTAACGGTTAACGTTATTTTTAGCCTCTGGCTTCTAGCCTTGGGCTTTGGGCTTCTTTCGTGCAACAACAAACCAAAAGAAATTCTTACGGAGAATGAGTACTATGCTTGCTCCATGGATCCACAAGTTTTAGAAAAACAAGCTGGCTTATGCCCAATCTGCAAAATGCCATTGGCAAAAGTTACACTGGATAAAAATCAAATGCACATTATTAAGTTAAATGCGGAGCAAATTAAACTTGCCAATATAAAAGTGGATACGGTTAAGCTTTCTTCAATAGGGAAAGAGACTGTTCTCTCGGGAGTTTTTGCCGTAAATCAAAGCCAGACGGAACAAATTGCGACACGTATTAATGGCAGAATAGAAAAATTATACCACAAAGTTGTGGGTGAAAAAATAGCGATTGGAGAACCAATTTACGATTTATACAGCAGACAGTTTTTACTTGCACAGGAAGAGTTTCTTATCAATAAAGAGATTAAGTTGATTGATGGTAATGATATTTCTGTTTCGGCAAAAAATAAATTATTGTTGTGGGGAATGACACCGGCGCAAATTACAGAACTTGCGCAAACAAAAAAAACGCAGGTAACGCTTACTGTTTTCAGTAAAGTCTCCGGTACAATAACAGGTATTCCTGTAAAGGAAGGAGAAAACGTTGAAGAGGGAACAACCGTTTATAAACTTGCAAATCTAAATTCTCTTTGGGTTGAAGCGCAAGTATATTCTAATGAATTCGGACTCTTAAAAGAAGGCGCAAAAGTGGAGATAATTCCAGAGGCGTTTCCAGAAGAAACAATGGAAGGGCAGATCACTTTCTCTAATCCGGAACTAGAAAATTCAAGCAAAATTAATTTGATCAGAGTCGTAGTTAATAATCCGGGCGAAAAATTCAGTCCAGGTATGCAAGCCACTGTAGTTCTTCATTCAGAGGAGAAAAAGGCAATTACCCTTCCGGTAGATGCGGTAATACGCGATGCAAACCATTCGGTTGTATGGGTTCAAAACCCAAAAGGTGGTTTCGAATCACGGATGGTGGAAACCGGAACAGAAAACAAATTCCGTGTGGAAATTAAGTCCGGACTAACCCTTGGAGAAATAGCTGTAACAAGTGGAACCTATCTTCTTAATAGCGAATATATTTTTAAAACAGGAATGATGCCGACGATGGATATGTAGAAATTTCTATCAAGAATAGTAACATAGAGGATATGAAAATAGAACGGTTGAAATAGATAAATTAATTACTAATTCCATGAGTACGCAAACCATCAAGATCGCAAATATGTGCTGTACAAGGTGTATCCTAGCTGTTGAGCAGATACTGAAAGAGCTTGGAATAAAGCGAATAAAAGTGGAGCTAGGGTTTGCTGTAATTTCTGAAATAAAAAATATTTTAGAGTCTACTTTGGAAATCGAATTAAAAAAATCAGGGTTTGAGGTGATCAAATCAGAAGAGGAGGAAATTTCGGATAAAATAAAAATAGCGATTCATAAAATATTTTCATTGCCTTATGCTGATGACTTGAATGACTTCAATCAGAGGGAATATCTAGAACAACAAACGAAAATGACCTATAAAAAGCTTTCCGCAGTATTCTCTACGGTCAATAAAAAAACAATAGAGCATTATTTTATTACTCACAAAATAGAAACCGTTAAAACAATGATTGATGACACCAACCATTCATTTTCCGAAATAGCTTTCAGGCTTGGATATAAGTCTTTATCCCATTTATCAAAGCAATTTAAAAATCTGGAAGGCATTTCCATGCACGATTATAAATTAAATCATACAAAAAGTAGAATACCGATTGATAAACTTTGAGAATGTAGCATTCGGGAAACCTAAGATAGGTTCAAGTTTTAAGTGAAATAGTATAACAATGTTTGATCTAATATGCTTATATTTATAATTGAAACAATTTGTGTATGAAAGACATGTGTCTTTTTCCACTTTTTATAATTTTTATAACTAAATAAAAAAAATTAACTATCATGAAAAAAATTCTACTTTCTACATTTGCTGTTATAGTAGCAAGCTTAGGCTTTGGGCAAACCGCTGTTGATGTTACTGTTACCGATTGTGCAAGTGCTTCACATCATCTTTTTGCAGAACTCGATGCTGGAAAAGTGGTTGTACTGTGTTGGGTGATGCCCTGTGCAACTTGCATTGCCCCAGCTTCTATGGGTGCCAGTGTTGTTAAAAGCAAGGCAAATCCCAATGTTGTCTTTTATTTGGTGGACGACGCTGGTGACACTAATTGCAAGACCCTTACCGATTGGAGCACTAAAAATAAAATACCAACAAATGCAGTCTTCGGTAATGCTGGAAATGTTATTAAAATGACAGACTACGGAACTGAAGATATGCCTAAAACCGTTATTTTAGGGGGAAAAGACCATCACGTTTTTTATAATCAGAATGGTGCTGTTTCTTCGAGTGATATGCAAACAGCAATTGATAAAGCCCTCGTAACTGGTATTGAAGAAACGGCTAATGGGAGCATGAAATTAACTATATATCCTAATCCCGTTGCTGCGATAGCTATGGTAAGTTATACATTAATAAATGCTTCAACTGTAACAATTCAAGTGATGGATGTAGTTGGTAAAACAGTAAAAATGGTTGCTTTGGGAAATCAATCGTCTGGCAAGCAAGAATACCAATTGAACCTTGAATTATTAACATCAGGTATTTATTTAGTTAAACTAAATGCGGGAGAAACAACTGAAACATTTAAACTAACAGTTACTAAATAACTACAAATATTCTTTTCCTGCATTATTGCTCTTAATAATGCAGGTGTTCTTATAATTAATAACCTAACGCATGCGAACAAAAATAACACTTACGATACTCTCTTTCTGTTTTATAATACAAAATACCTGGGCGCAGGGTTGTTGTTCAGGAGGAAGCGGAAGCCCTATTGCGGGCGGTGGCTCCGTTGGAGTTCTTGCGCATCAACAAATGGAACTATCCACTAGCTTTCAATACACTAATAGCAATAAATTTAATGCCGGTGCGAAAGATACACTTCCTCTTTTCGACCATTTCAACAGTAAATATATGTATGGGAAAATCGCTTACGGAATTACAAAACAACTTACACTTTCGGTAGAGGGGGGATATTATATCAACAAAACCCAAATTGGAAACCGC
This sequence comes from Bacteroidia bacterium, assembly GCA_039937835.1. Taxonomy (GTDB): domain Bacteria; phylum Bacteroidota; class Bacteroidia; order 2-12-FULL-35-15; family 2-12-FULL-35-15; genus 2-12-FULL-35-15. Next base: position 44,644 of record JBDTFR010000027.1, read on the forward strand.
AGTGATGTTACTGGGGTCCCCATTGATAGTTTTTCATCCCATGGGATCGCCGATTTAATCTTATTTCCAAAATACAACTTTTATAACCATTCAGATTCTACAAAAAAGATAGAAGTGACATTGGGTATGGGGTATAAAATTCCTCTTGGAAAATATTCGGATTCGGCTGTTATGTTCCATAACATCTTTACAGGTGAAGATGTGTTTGGCATCATGCCACCAATTGTTCAACCTACAAATGGTTCTCAAGATTTTATTTTCTACGGGCTCTTTTTAAGAGGTTTTCCGAAACATAATTTTAAGTTGTTTACCAACCTAACATATATAAAGAAAGGTTGGAACCCACTCGGTTTTAAATTTGGTGATTATGCAGGAATTGGGATTTTTGCAAGCAAATCATTTTTTAAAAATTTGAATGTAACACTTCAATTAAAAGGCGAATGGATTAACAAAATACATTACAATAACAACATTGATATGGTTGCCATGTATAATATCTACGTGAATTCAACAGGGAGCAGAAAGGTAAGCCTTGTACCCCAAGTAAGCTACAGTTTTAAAAATTTTAGTGTTTTTGCATTAAGTGATTTGCCGGTGTATGAATATGTGAATGGTTCACAAATGAGAACACAAAACTTGTGGACTCTTGGCCTATCCTACAGATTTTTTGCTACTAAAAGTCCTACATGCGTGAGCCCTGACTATAAAGGAGATGTATATGAATGCCCGATGAAGTGCGAAGGGTATCAATATGAAAAGCCTGGAAAGTGCAAAGTTTGCAGGATGACTTTGGAGAAAGTAAAGTAATTTTAGAGGTTGCTCAAATTAAATTTGAAAGATAATACATAAAACAAATTGCCTGTTTTTAAATCAAACAGCGGCTATTAATAAAAAAGACGAAACTAATTTAGCTTCGTCTTTTTATTTTATTTTTTTTAAAAATAAACTATAATTGCATTTATAAAAGGTTTGAGTTTATAATCAAACCTATATCAAAATAGTATTTAAATCAAAGTTCCTAAAAGCAAGTTCAGTAACACCCAACTCTTCTAAAATTATTTGAAATCGATCAGGAGTTAAAATAATTTTGCCACTTTCAATTTTACTATAAGCAGGTTGGGAAATTAATAGCTTGATAGCAATTGCCTCTTGCGAAATGCCTTTTATTTGACGGATGGTACGTATCTTATTACCTAGCAATTTTGGATTTTCTAAAATCATTATAATAATCAATAATCTATTAGTTGACTAAATATATAATTTATTTGGTAATAAACCTAAATTATGCGTAGCGAAAGACGGTTGAAAAAAAATTTCAAAAAAGTAAATGCTGATTAATTTTATTTGAATAGAGAATTAAAAATATATTTTTTCTAAATCCCTGTCTGATATAAGAATATAGGCAGATTCATACTTAGTATAAGCATAATAATAGATACCATTTTTTACAAATACGTTAACATCTGTTTTAAATTTATTGCTTTTAAATGTGTTACCATTGTTAAAAAAGGATACCATTTGTTTATATACATCTATGTAATTGTTTGTATAATCGTTTTTTAACCCTTTGATAAAAGAAATTTCGGTTATTTTCTTTTTAGGTTCAATTAACGAACGCACTCGAATTTCACCTGGATTGGCTGGTTCTTTTTCATTAGAATAATACGTGCAACCTTCTAATATATCCTCATCGGAGTCTTCTACCTTTTTATCAACAATAAAAAAATGTTTTTTTGTTAACTCGTCGGTAACCGTTTTTCTTTTATATGACATGCAGTTTTTAACAAATCCAAAAGTCATTAATTGTGCAAAAGAACGGGTATGTACGAAGAATAAAATACTCGTAAAAAATAAAATTTTGATTTTCATAATTTTAAAATTATAATTGATTAAACAATACCAGCAATAAAATGGAATGAATTGAGCAATCCTTTGATGTTGACATATAACCCCAAAAGAAATGTATCTAACCCATTGAACCGAGAGCGATGGCAATTTATAAAAAACTATTTACATATAACACTAACAGTAAAATATAAATATGATATGTAATAAGATGATTTAGTTTCTTAATAGATAATCAAAAACCGCTCCTATTTTTCAATATATTATTGAATTGAGGTTAGTGTGCTAATTAGTGAGATTAAAATAGAATATAAACTTAAAAATTTACAAGAATAATGTTGCTTAAATATTTATATAAAGGCAAAATAAGGATTCGATTTGAAAAGGAGCGGGTTACTTTTTAATGAAAAACCATAAAAATATAGTGAGTTAGGAAGTTTAATTATTTTTTTTCAAATAAACTTGGAAGTATTATTTTAAATGTTTTACATTTGCACTCTAGTTCTTTAAAATCATCTTATCCAGAAAGACATAGGGATTGACCCAATGATGTCTTGACAACCTACTTTGCTTTAATAGCAGAGCAAGGTGCCAATTTCAACCTAGCAGTAATGCAGGGCAGATAAGTTAGAAATCAGCAATTCATATAAAAATATATAAAAAGCCCTTCTAACCTCTGTTAGAAGGGCTTTTTTAGTTTTTATCATTTTATTAAAAATAGTTAAACAGTTCAAAATAAATAATTGCAGCAATTGTATCAAATTAAAAAATTACAAGTATGAGTAGAAAAAAATTAGTAATTGGATTATTCGGTTTTGGATGTGTAGGATATGGATTATATGAAGTTTTACAAAAAACACCTGGTTTAAAAGCATCCATAAAAAAAATAGCCGTAAAAGATAAAAATAAGCCTCGTCAGATTAATGACTCACATTTTACTTTTGATAAAGATGAGTTATTAAATGATCCTGAAATTAATGTGATTGTCGAATTAGTAGATGATGCAGATGCTGCTTTTGATATTGTTTCTACTGCTATGAAAAATGGTAAAGCTGTAGTATCGGCAAATAAAAAAATGATTGCAGAACATTTTAGTGAATTATTAGACTTACAATATAAATATAAGGTACCGTTATTGTATGAAGCAGCGTGTTGTGCAAGTATGCCTATTATTCGCAATTTGGAAGAATACTATGATAATGATTTACTAGAATCAATAGAAGGTATTGTAAACGGATCAACCAATTATATTCTTACAAAAGTTTTTTCTGAAAATTGTTCTTATGAGGTTGCATTAAAAGAAGCACAAGAGCAAGGCTTTGCAGAAAGTAACCCCACATTAGATACAGGCGGGTTTGATGCTAAATATAAATTACTAATACTAATAGCACATGCTTTTGGTGTGGTATTAAAACCAGAGCAAATTTTTAATTTCGGTATTGATCATATTAGTGAAATTGAATTAAATTATGCTCGAGAAAAGAACTTTAAAATTAAATTAATAGCACAAGCATTTAAAAATATTGATGGTAGTATATCTTATTTTGTAATGCCTAAACTCATTGATGTACACAGCAAACTTTATACTGTTGACGATGTGTTTAACGGCATTATCACAAAAACTAGTTTTGCTGATATTCAGTCTTTTGTAGGTAAAGGTGCTGGGGCATACCCTACCGCGTCTGCTGTTCTATCTGATATTTCGGCATTAAGTTATGATTATAAATATGAGTATAAAAAATTAGAACAAAATGAAAAGCCAAAATTAAAAGACGATGTTTTATTGAAAATCTTTTTTCGTCATGCTAAAAAAGATGCAAAAAAATATGCACCTTATTTTGAAAGTGTTGCAGAATCATATCTCAATCACCAATCGGGATACATGATAGGGGTGATTTCATTAGCTAACTTAAAAATAATTTGTGAAAAAGATAAGACAGGTTTTTCTTTTATGCTTTTTGAAGTGGTAACAGAATCGATAGAAAATGAGCTATTAAAAAATATACAATTAGAACACGGCTCGTGTTAAAAATATTTTAAATAATTTTGTAAAAACATAACACTGTTTACATACATGATTACCTCCTTTTGTAATTCTTTTAGATGAAGGATAATCAAAGTAGTATATTTGCAATAGCGTTAATTTTTTACAAAATTATTTAAAATATGAAACTACGAGAAGCTTTATTGTCCGATATTACAGGTGTTTTAGCACTTCAAGAAAAATACCTCATTACTAACATTCACCCAACAGAAATAGCGGGCGGGTTTGTTACTACCCCATTTACTGAAAGCCAGCTATCAGAAGTCATTAATTTACATGGCTTATTTATTGCAGAAAACAACAATACGATAATAGGATATGCATTTGCAGCATCTTGGAACTATTTTTCTCAATGGAAGATATTTCCATACATGACATCCCGCTTTCCGCAAATTAAATTTGAGAATAAATTATTGGATGTAAATAAATCATTTCAATATGGACCTATTTGTATTGAGAAAGAATATAGAGGTACGGGCTTACTTCAGCAATTATTTGAAGTGATGCGTAAAAGCATGCAGACTATTTATCCAATTGGTGTTACATTTATTAATAAAATAAATACAAGATCATACGATGCACATACCAGAAAATTAAAAATGGAAGTGATAGACGAATTTAATTTTAATGGAAATGGATATTATGGCTTGGCATTTAGAACAGATCAATCTGTTCTTGTGTAATAGTTAAAACACTATTGCTGAATAGTTATCCTCAGCAATAGTATTTTGATAATTAATTTAATGTAATACTAGCGGGTGCAAACTCTTCATAAAAGACGTTTTCTCTTTTTATTCCCAAGGCTGTTAAATCTTCAAATTGTTTTTTTATAAATTGGGTAGGTCCACAAATATAATAATCTGCTTCAGGATGTAATACTTGCTCTTTAATTACAGAAACATCTACTACACCAGTGTAACAATTGGAATTTTCTACTACCACATCATAAAATATACTAGTGGTTATTTTATTTTTAGTTCCTAGTTCTTCAATGTATGTTTTAAAGGCGTGAACAGCAGGTGTTCTGCAACCATGTACCCATGTAATATTTCTTTTACTGTTATTTTCGGTAAGATGCTCCAACATACTTAATAAAGGCGTTTGCCCTATCCCTCCGCTTATAAAAACAACAGGTGTTTCTTTTTTAGTATTTAAAATAAATTCACCTGCTGGTGCAGACAGTTCTACAATATCACCTTCTTTCATAGAATGATTAAGCATGTTACTTACCATTCCTTCAGGTAAATTTTCTTTTTTATCTTCTCGCTTAACGGAGATTCTGTAATATTTCCCGTTAGGAGCATTTGAAATACTGTATTGTCGAGCTTGTACTAAATTGAGTGACGGAATAAATAATTTAACACTTAAATATTGGCCAGAAAAAAAGTCGGCTACGCTTCCACCATCAATAGGGTAAAGATACAAGGATGATATTTCATCTGACTCTTTTTGTTTTTTTTGAATAACAAAAGGCCGCCAACCGCTCCAGCCTCCTTTGGTAGCAATATTTGTAGCATACATGTTATCTTCTACACCTATCATAATACCAGCTAGTTGATTATAGGCTGCTCCCCATGCGTCAATTAGTTCATCTGATGCTTGTTTACCTAATACTTCTTTAATAGATGCTAGTAAATGATTACCTACAATAGGATAATGCTCTTTACGAATATTTAAACTCACGTGTTTATTCCCAATCCTATTTACATCTTTCTTCATTACACTTGGGTTGTCTATATTCTCTGCATAAGCCAAAACAGCCATTGCTAAAGCCATCGATTGTTTACCATTTTGTTGATTTCCCATGTTAAACATATTTCTAAGTTCTGGGTTGTGGGTAAACATTCTATTATAAAAGTAGGTTGTTAATGCATTTCCTGACTCTTTTAATACAGGAACGGTGTTTTTAATTAATTCTTTTTGTTTTAAAGTTAACATAGTGAGGATGTTTTAAATTTTACTAAATAGTTTAAATGCTAAGTTGATTTTTATAAAAAGTAAAGGTAAAAAACATTTTTAATTCGGATAAAAATATCCGATAATATTAGTTGTTATTTTATCATTTTAAACAATTTTAACAATTAGATACGTAAAAAAATGGCTATAAATAATTTTCTTTTAACTATTAATAAGATATAAATACCGTTAAATAAAAATACCGACCGTTAAATAAATTATAAGATTATATAGCAGGTTGAGTTTATTATGTTGTAATATTGTACTCCCATTTCGAATTTAGCAATTAAAAGTTTATTGTTATAAATTTTTAGCTAAAATTGAAAGGTAAACTCATTTTCTAATTAAAAAATCTATGTTTTCTCAACTACACAAACTGCATAAAAATAGTTTTCTTCTATTTGCAATCGTCTTATTACCATATATAGGTAAAAGCCAAACGGGATATAATGATAATACCTTTAATACTTATGATGACGGCAGATACGCTGGTGAAAAAGGTACAAATGGAGCGGTACTTAAAGCCGTTGTCCAGTCAAACAACAGAACTATTCTTGTAGGAAACTTTACAACTTATAATTTAAAATCATATAATAGAATTGTTCGGTTAAATCCAGATGGTAATCCCGATGCTACCTTTAAGCCTGGAGAGGCAGCAAATGATAAAATTACGTGTATTGCACTTCAATCGGATAAAAAAATGATTGTAGGAGGTAATTTCACAAAATACAATGGTACACCACTCGGTTACTTAGCACGACTTAATACTGCAGGCAAAAATGATTATACCTTTAAAACTGGCACTGGCGCAAATGCGGCTATTTCTGATGTATTGGTACAAAAAAATGGTAAAATTATTGTTGCTGGTAATTTTACGAACTTTAATGGTACGCCTGCCAAAGGACTAATAAGGTTAAATATAAATGGAAATATTGATCCTAGCTTTAGTATTAAGGATACTTTATTTAATATAAAATCAATGGTTTTGCAACCAGATGGTAAAATAATATTGTGCTATACCTATAATTATTTTCAAGGACTTATTCGTTTAAACGAAAACGGAAGTACCGATACTACCTATGCTGTGAATTATTCTCTATTGAACAATCCAGGTATTCCATTACTAGAAGCAATGGATATACAAGCCGATGGAAAGCTTATAATTGCTACTGATTACCAAAGGTTCGGTTCTAAAAATTCAATTTTATACCGCTTAAATTCTGGTGGAGACATAGATACTACATTTCATTATAATAACTTAGGTGATAAAAAGATCCATATTATAGGTATTGCTATTCAGCAAAACAAAGAAATTATTATAACAGGTGATTCGATTATCTCAATCAACGGCAATATAAATAAGTTTAGTTATGTAGGTAAATTAAGTAAAAACGGAAATGTGGCAACTAGCTTTTCATCTTTCCCTTTAATGAAAAATAGTGGCAGCATTTATAATTCTTGTGTTGAAGCTGATGGCGATATAATTGTCTATGGGTTGTTTTCACTTATTCAAGGTATACCTACTAATAATGTTGCAAGATTAAATTCGGATGGGAGTTTTGACGTAAGTTATAACAAAGTGAGTGGTGCTAATGGAATAGTAAGAACTACCGCTGTACAACCTGATGGGAAAACAATTATTGGCGGGGAATTTTTAGCATATAATCTAGTATCCCGCAGCCATGTTGCTAGAATAAATAATGATGGTAAATTAGATTATACTTTTAACGTTGGTTCTGGCACCAACGGCTCTATCAATAGTTTATGCATTCAGTCAGATTTAAAAATTATTATTGCGGGCGATTTTTCGGAATATAGTGGATTTGATACAAAAAATATTGCTAGACTAAATGCAAATGGTAGTTTTGACGGAAATTTTAAATTGGATTCGAAAATCAATGGAATTGTCAAATTAGTTGCGTCTCAACCCGATGGTAAAATTTTTATTTGCGGGGATTTTAAATATAATAATAATACTTCTTTACTAAGTATTTATCGATTAACTGCAAATGGAAATATAGACCCTAGTTTTTCTGCTTTAAAAAATGCCGAGGTTACTTCTTTAGAATCATTTACAATTCAACCAGATGGCAAAATTATTTTAAATGGTGTTTTTAACATTAATAACGAATCAAAAAGGGTTGTTCGGCTAAATACTAATGGCACTTTAGATAATACGTTTAATTGTTTGGTGGGATTAGCGAATACTACCGTTCTTCAACCTGATGGCAAAATTATTATTGGGGGAATTTATCAGCCTTTTAAAGCAATGTATTTTGGATTTTTAGATAGGTACAATAAAAATGGGACTAAAGACACGACTTTTCAAAAAGTAATTTTTACGGGAGGTGCGGAAAATTATAATGCTGTAAAAACAATTACTGTTCACGATAGTGGGAAGATACTTGTAGGTGGCCATTTTGCATATTGTAATGATAGGAATATGGATAATGTTAGCGATTTAGATAAAAACGGAATAGAGGATAGCAGCTTCTTCAGTCATGCTAATGGAGACGTTTACAGTAGTGCATTGTTACCTGATGGGAAAGTTATTATTGCGGGAGCTTTTTCTGAATACAATAATAGCCCTAGAAATGGTATTGCCAGAATAGCGTTTAATAAAGCTAGTGCTACGTTGAGAGAAGAAGGAAGCACTCCCTCGATTAGTAACATAGCTCCACCAAAAGAATTAACTGTTTTTTTATATCCAAATCCTGCTTCAACTAATTTAACAATAGATAACTTAATAATAGGTAGCACATTAATAATAAGAAATACATTGGGCAATATAGTGTATTCGACAATAGTTATTGATCAAAAAATTAGATTAGAAGTTTCAAGTTATTCAAATGGTATTTATTTTGTAACTAATGAGTTTAATGGAAGCGTAAATAATATTAAGTTTATTGTAAGTAAATAAATTTAGTACGTCAGTGAATATATTATACTAATAACGTTTTAATAATGAAAAGCTGGAGTCATCGTCTGACTCCAGCTTTTTAATTAATTGAGAGCAGCGAAAACTTACCGCACATTCAATTAGAATAGTGGAAAAGAATAAAAGAAAAAGGCAGATTAATGATTAAATTAATGAACGGGAGCATTTAGTTCATTGATTACAAGCCAAGCTAGGAGTCCAGTTGCAACTTCTAATGCTTTTTCATCAATATCAAAAGTAGAAGTATGAACACCACTAGTAATACCCTTTAGTTTATTAGCGGTTCCTAAACGATAAAAACAAGCGGGAACCTTTTGTGAAAAAAAAGCAAAATCCTCCGCAGTCATGCGCATGGGCAATTCTTCCACATTTTCTTTTCCTAAATAGTCTTCTGCTGCTTTACGAGCAAGGTTGGTGGTAGTTTCATCGTTTATTAAAAAGGGGTATCCGTGTTCAATTCTAACATCACATTTACCCCCCATTTTTATTGCAATGGTTTCAGCAATGTTTTTCATTTTAAGATGAGCCTCTTTTCGCCATTGTTCATCCATGGTTCTAAACGTACCTTCTATTTTTACTTCATCAGGTATAACATTTGTAGCGCCGTTTCCCGCTATTTTACCAAATGCTAATACTGTTGGTGTAGGGTAGCTTTGTAGCATAAAGGTGTTATTCAATTCTAATAAAATGCCAGAAGCAATTAATAACGGGTTATTGTAGTCACTTGGCATGGCTGCATGGCCACCTTTCCCAATAACCGTTAAGTATATTTCATCGGTACTAGCCATGTACATCCCATTTCTAAAACCCACTTTCCCAGCTTCCATCGAAGGGAACACATGTTGTGCGAAGATACTTGTAACGGGTGGGTTTTCTAATATACCTTCCTTTATCATTAAAGAGGCACCGCCAGGTAATTTTTCTTCACCTGGTTGAAATATAAGTTTAACGGTTCCTTCGAAACTATTTTTTAATTCATTTAAAATTTTTGCTGCGCCTAGCAGGGAAGCACTGTGCACATCATGGCCACAAGCATGCATCACTCCTTCATTTTTTGATTTATACTCGCAATCATTGGTCTCTATAATAGGCAGTGCATCCATATCTGCCCGTATGGCGATGGTTTTTTTCGAAGGGTTTTTTCCCTCTATTAAAGCAATAATTCCTGTCTTTACAATACCTTGTGTAAAAGGGATTTGATATTCTTTTAATTTAGAAGCAATAAAATTTGAGGTATTTATTTCTTCAAATGATAATTCAGGATGGGCATGAAAATGTCTTCTAATTGCGATTGTTTCAGGCAAATACTTAGTAGCTGCTTCTTTAATTTTTAATTTAAGTGAATGCATTTTATTTTCCCAATAATATTTTTATTGCGATTAATACTAAAATCATTGCAAATATTTTTTTCAGTACTTGCTCGTCAATTCCAATACTAATTTTGGAGCCAATGAACCCACCAAATACAAATCCTATTGCCATAATACCAGCCCATTGTAAATTCACATACCCCGCTTTATAATAAGCATAAACCGCTAAAATACCCACTGGTAAAAGTAAAACAGCCAGTGAAGTACCTTGAGCTTGATGTTGGCTGCTACCTAAAAAATAAACCAATGCAGGAACAATAATAATTCCTCCTCCAATGCCTATTAATCCACTTAAAATACCTGCTAATAAGCCAATACAAAGCAGTATAATAATTATTGTCATACGAGAGTGTGTTTTTTTCACTGAGTAATTAAAAATCTAAACTTAACGATAAATACCAAAGAGGGTTTAAGACAATACCATCTTGAACACCCCAAGCCCGGTCTAATCGAATAAAGTATCCAAATATGCGACTTCTTATTCCCCAGCCATAACCACCTACAATTGGATTATGGAGTGTTCTTAGCGTAACAATATACGGAGTGTTAATATTGCCTATTATGGTTGTGTTTAATGCATTTTTTTCGGAATAAGGAGAGTAACCATTCCAAGCAGTTCCTACATCAGTAAAGCCAATTATTTGGAAGTTTTGAACAAAATCAGAACGGATAGGGCGTTTGTACAAATATTTAAATATAGGAAAACGCAATTCGCTGTTAATTACAACAAAACTATTTCCATTCCGTATGTTTTGAAAAAAGCCTCGCATGTTGGTAGCTAATGTTTGATAAGCATAATTTTGGTCAGTAGCGATATTGGTTGTATTATCAAATTGAGGATTAAACCAATTATCTACTCCTCCCATGTAATAAATTAGCTTTTTATTACCAAAAGAACTACTACCCGCTATTCGATTTGCCCAAATAAAATCACGATGTATTTTTTTGTAATAGCGTGCATCAAAACCAACTACAAAAAAGTCAGTTTGTTTTTTATCAATTTGTCGATAATATTCTCCAAATAATTTAGCACGTGCTCCATTATATAAATTAAGTCCTCGTTTAATGGTGTTGTCAAATACATATTCTAATTTTAAATTACCCCAATTTTCATAGGTGTTGGGTTTGCGCAAATTTTTATCATCAATTGATAAATAGATAATTCTATCATTGCGATAGCCAATAGTTCCACGCAAACACAGTACTTCGCTAAAGGGATATTTTAACGTATACTTCGCTTCATGAGTATGAACTTTTACTAATGAAGAATTACCTACTACATTTAGCAAGGATTGGCGGTGCAATACAAGTTGTTTATCTATATTCTTTATTCGATTTTCATAACTTAAAAAATATTCATTACTGTTTAAATCTCCTGAAAACCTCATTCCTCCAACAATTCGATAATCTTCAAAAAGATCGCTCATACCAATTTTAAAAAATGCATTAATACCAGCATTCAAATAAATAGGGCTTCCTCCGCCAGTAAATTTCTGATACGATGTATTTAAGAAAGAATTATCTATTTGCGAGACTACATAATCAACAGAGTAATTAATGTTATAATTTTTTTGTTTTGCTAATTCAAATACAGATGTTTTTTTTAAAGAATCGTTTTCGTAAGTATTAGCATTCTGTGTTGTAGGTATTGATTGAGCTTTCTTTTGCTCATTTTCAAAACTGTAATTATTAATATCAATATAGGTGGAATCATTTTTTATAGTGCTATTATTATCAGAAATAACTTTTATATTATCTATTTTGGGAGTATTGGTAAGGATGTTATTTTTTGCAGTACGTTCTAATTCCTCTTTCGTATCTAATTTATTTTTATAATTACGATACGAAGTATTTTCTAACTCAGTTGCTTTAATAGTCGAGGGGCTTATAAGAGGGGATAGAAACATTTTGTACTTCCCTTTTTCAAAAATAATTTCAGTATATTTATTTGCCTTTGTATTTATATCTTGCTCAATTATGCTGCGAGAATAGTTAGTAATAGGAAAAGAAGTAACTACCGTTTTATAATGTTCGGTAGTATCTACAAAAGAAATTGCTTTATCAAAGCGAGCAAGGTAGCGGTTGCGAATGCCATTTAAATCACTCAAGTAAGATACATGACTACTATCATAACTGGCAGGAAAAGTTTCATCAATGTTAGGGGTATTGGTTACCCTTGTTAATGCAGGGGATTTTGTTATATAATTAAACATAAATAAATCTTTATGCATCTGTGGGTCTTCATGTTTACGTTTTGGATCAAAAAATAGACTATCTGTTGGTCGATTAGAGCTAAAAATAATTTGTTTAGATCCCAAAACAAAACGAGGACTCATATCATCATAAATGTCTTTTGTAATTTGTTCATACCCGTTGGATGAAACGGAAAATACAAATAAATCGGTTTGTCCTTTTTGAATAGCAGACATTACGAATTTTTTACCGTCTTCGCTATAGGAGTAATCTAAAATTTTTTCGAATCCAATAATGTTGCGTTGCGTTTTTGTTTTTGTCTCTAATTCGTAAGTAGTCATTACCAAATAGCCTTTTCGTTCTATAATGTACGAAAACAGTTTGCCGCTGGGGTGCCATGCTAATAAAGGATACGAGTAGTCGTTTATACGATCAATCTTATGATCTAATTTTAAAATGCGTTTGATTTTATTTTGTTGAACATCATATAACCATATTTTACTTTGCCCTAATTCATTGGTAGTGTAGATAACAAAATTACCATCCGCACTTACTTTTAATTGGGAGTAGATACGACTTGATTTCGGTTTTGATAATATTAATTTTTGAGTGGGCAACGTTCTTGTACTATCCGATTCTGTATATTTTTTTTTATAAGATTCGTAACATTCTTTCCAAAGATTGTTTATCGAAATTCCTAAAACAAATAAGGTTGCATTATCTATGTTGCGACTAATTTTAGTCATGTATACGATGTTTGAAATAACAGCTTCACCATAATTATCGGAAATGTGTTTCCAAAATGCATGACCCGCATAAATAGCATCTATTCCTTCTAAATGGTTTATGTTTTTGTATCTACCATTCAATACACCATCTTTCACAAAATTGTCAATGCTTGAATTCCAATCGGAGGAAACGTAATCAATTAATCCTTGACTAAACCATACTGGTAAATTTAAAAGGGTATTATTTTTAATCATTTCACGTAAACTGCCGCCATACATCATTTGATCTATTAGTACTTCGGCAATTCCAGAGCGTATCTGTGCATCCAATTTTGCATGATCTCCTTCATAGTACAATATAATTTTAGTACCCGCAATACGGGTTACTCCACCGGTATTGTATTGTTCTTCGGTAGATAGGCCGATGTTACTTTGTTTAAAGTCAGACTGTTTATTGTAGATGATAAATTGAAGGCGTTCATCTAATGAATAATCAAATAATTTTTCAATGGTTTCTAATTGTTTCAAGGCAGACTTAGAAACATAGTTGGCTAACTCCCGCCCTTCCTCGTAAAAATATACATCGTAACGAGGGTAGGTGTAATAGGTCCAAAAAAAGTCTTCATATTTGACTCTGTTTTTTCCAAAATCAGTTTGAGACCCGCTATAAAATTGAGCTGTACAAGTGTTCTTAAATATAAATAGGCTTACAATAAGCAATACCAATTGAAAGCGTAAAAAGGCCTTTAAGTTTTTTCTATGCACTTGTAAGAGATGTTGAAATCTTATAGTTTAGTTGGCTAAATTACTAAATTATAAAAGCAGATACAAGCTATTTTAAACTCTTATTTACTTAAATTGCAGCCTCATTCATATCTTTTTTTATGGTTACAATTCATTCTTTTACGTTTAATCCCATCGTGGAAAATACCTATATTCTGTTTGATGAAACAAGACAATGTGTAATAATTGATCCTGGTTGTTATGATGATGCTGAGCGTAATGCCTTGGCTAAATTTATTACAGATAACGATTTAACGCCAGTAAAATTATTAAACACGCATTGTCACCTCGATCATGTTTTTGGGAACGGCTTTGTTTCAAAAAAATATAATTTAAAACTGGAAATACATCAGCATGATCAGGTAGTGTTAGATAATTTTATTGTAAGTGCTAATTTGTATGGTATGAACGCCGACCCATCGCCGCAGCCTTCCGTATATTTAAACGAAGGAGATAAAGTAACCTTTGGAAATACAACATTAGAAATATTTCATACTCCTGGGCATTCTCCAGGTAGCATCACTTTTTATAACGCTAAGGAAGCGTTTATGATAGCAGGTGACGTGCTTTTTAAAGGTAGTATTGGAAGAAGTGATTTGCCTGGTGGCAATCATCAAACACTCATTAATAGTATTAAAAATAAGTTGATTCCATTAGGAGATAATTTTAAAGTTTATAGCGGTCATGGTTCTTCAACTACCATAGGTTGGGAGCGAAACAATAACCCTTTTTTACATTAAATAGTGACAAAAAATAAAATACAATATTAAATAATAATCATCTTATAAAAATAGTCAACTGGAGTATAATTATTATTTTTGACACTCATTAAAAATTTAACATTGTGAATTTTCCTAATATAATCAGTAGTAAATTACCAAACGCAAGCACAAGCATTTTTACCGTGATGAGTAAAATGGCAGCGGAGAATAATGCAATTAACTTATCACAGGGGTTCCCTGATTTTAATTGCAATGAAACCTTAATAAATCTTGTTAATAAGTATATGCAAAAGGGCTTCAATCAATATGCGCCAATGCCAGGTTTAATGAGTTTAAGAGAAGTATTGGCAGAGCAAATAGAAGATTTGTACAGCGCTAAATATGATCCAGAAACTGAAATAACTATTACAGCAGGAGCTACACAAGCTATATTCACAGCTATTACAGCCATTGTACACGAAGGCGATGAAGTAATTGTATTTGAGCCAGCGTATGATTGTTATCAACCAGCCATTGAATTAAATGGTGGTAAAGTAGTGTATTTACAATTAAAAGAAGATACTTATACTATTAATTGGGATCAGTTAAAAAAGGTAATTAATCATCGTACAAAAATGATTATTATTAATACTCCACATAACCCTACTGGTGCTATCATGACTGTTGAGGATATGAAACAATTAGAGAATCTTACAAAAGATTCTGAAATTATTATTATTAGCGATGAGGTGTATGAACACATCATTTTTGATAATAATAAACACCAAAGTGTTGCTCGTTTTCCAAACTTGGCAGCTCGTAGTTTTATTATTTCATCATTTGGGAAAACTTATCATACAACCGGGTGGAAAATGGGTTATTGTTTAGCTCCTCAAAATTTAATGGTAGAATTTAGAAAAGTGCATCAGTTTTTAGTTTTTTCAGTAAATACGCCTATTCAATATGCATTGGCAGAATTTTTAAAAGATAAGAAACAGTATACTAGTCTTGGCAAATTTTATCAAGAAAAGCGCGATTATTTTATTAGTTTAATAAAAGGAAGTGCATTTAAATATACTCCTGCAGAAGGTACTTATTTTCAATTATTAGATTATAGCAATTTAAGTTTAGAAAAAGATAAAGAATATGCCATTTATCTTACTCAAAAAAAAGGCATTGCATCCATTCCTATTTCTTCATTTTATCATGATGTAATTGATTCTAAAGTATTGCGTTTTTGTTTCGCAAAAAAAAATGAAACATTAGAAAAGGCAGCCGAGCTGTTAACAAAAATAAAAGTTCAATAATATATAGTTATAATTGAGCAAATGAATAACAATAATTTGACCGTTTCTATTATACAAGCTGATTTAGCTTGGGAAGACAAAGAAAAAAATCTAAAAAAATTTTCTGATAAAATAAATAAAATTACCTCCATAACAGACGTGATTGTTTTACCCGAAATGTTTACAACTGGTTTTAGTATGCAGGCAGAACTATTGGCGGAGCCAATGGATGGACGCACCATGAATTGGATGAAAACCACTGCAAATAAAAAAAATTGTGTGCTAACGGGGAGTTTTATTTGTAAAGAAAATGGTTGTTTTTTTAATCGCCTCATATGGATGAATCCAAATGGTAGTTATATTAAATATGATAAACGGCATTTATTTAGTATGGGCAATGAAAATAGATATTATTCGGCAGGGCAGGAAAAAGTGATAGTAGAATTAAAAGGTTGGAAAATTTGTCCTTTAATTTGTTATGATCTTCGATTCCCTGTATGGTCAAGAAATTCAAAAGACAATCCTTATGATTTATTAATCTATATAGCCAACTGGCCACAAAGACGATCATTGGCTTGGAATACTTTATTAGTTGCTCGGGCAATAGAAAATCAATGTTACGTTATGGGTGTAAATAGAGTGGGTATGGATGGAAATGCGATAGAGCACGTTGGCGGCTCTGCCGTTATAACTGCCGCAGGTGAACTGATTAGTTCAATAACATCAGGTGAAGAGTCTGAAATTAACATAACATTGAATTACAGCGCTTTAATTGAATTTAGAAAAATATTTCCTGCGTTAGCAGATAGTGATTGTTTTCAAATCGGTGAATAACCTACCCAATTTTAATTATTGAAATTTGTTATCTTCGCACATCAAACTGTAATTACAAGATGGCAAAGTTTAGAAAACAAGATGCATTAGACTATCATTCTCAAGGAAGACCTGGAAAGATAGAAGTAATACCAACCAAGCCTCATAGCTCACAAAATGACCTAGCATTAGCCTACTCGCCGGGTGTTGCCGAGCCTTGTTTAGAGATTGAAAAAAATCCCGAGTTAGCATACAAATATACTGCGAAAGGAAATTTGGTAGCCGTAATTTCAAACGGAACAGCTGTTTTAGGCTTAGGAAATATTGGTGCATTGGCATCAAAACCAGTAATGGAGGGAAAAGGATTATTGTTTAAAATATTTGCTGATATCGATGTTTTCGATATTGAAGTAGATGCTACAGATATTGACCTTTTTATAAATACAGTAAAAGCAATTGCACCCACTTTTGGCGGAATAAATTTAGAAGATATAAAAGCTCCCGAATGTTTTGAAATTGAACGTAGGCTAAAAGCAGAATTGAATATTCCCTTGATGCATGACGATCAGCATGGAACGGCAATTATCTCTTCTGCGGCATTATTAAATGCATGTGAGGTAGCTGGTAAAAATATTAAAAAAGTAAAAATTGTAGTAAATGGGGCAGGTGCCTCAGCTATATCTTGCGCTAAATTATATATTGCTGTTGGTGCTACCAAAGAAAATATTTTAATGTTGGATAGTAAAGGGGTTTTAAATGTTGACCGTAAAGATTTAGACGAACAAAAAAAATTCT
This sequence comes from Bacteroidia bacterium, assembly GCA_039937835.1. Classification (GTDB taxonomy): domain Bacteria; phylum Bacteroidota; class Bacteroidia; order 2-12-FULL-35-15; family 2-12-FULL-35-15; genus 2-12-FULL-35-15. The sequence goes on from JBDTFR010000027.1 coordinate 62,096, forward strand.
TTGTAAGCGCCAACGTAAAAGCCAATACATTGGAGGATGCTATGAAAGATGCAGATGTATTTGTAGGTCTTTCAAAAGGGAATGTGTTAAATCAAAAAATGGTACAATCAATGGCAGCCAATCCTATTGTATTTGCATTGGCAAATCCTGATCCTGAAATACCTTATGCTGATGCCATCGCTGCTCGTGAAGATATTATAATGGCAACAGGTAGAAGCGATCATCCTAATCAAGTAAATAACGTATTGGGTTTTCCTTTTATTTTTAGAGGAGCATTAGATGTAAGAGCAACCCAAATTAATGAAGAGATGAAGTTGGCGGCTGTTTATGCTATTGCGAACCTTGCAAAAGAACCCGTACCAGAAACCGTTAACTTAGCGTACGATTCTAAAAATATTATATTTGGTAAAGAATATATTATTCCTAAACCCATTGATCCACGTTTAATGTACACTGTTGCTCCTGCAGTGGCAAGAGCAGCAATGTCATCTGGTGTTGCGCAACATCATATAACAGATTGGGAAGGTTACAAACAAGAATTAATTAATCGCTTAGGGCTAGATAATAAGCTCATTCGCAACCTTACCAATAAAGCAAAACAAAATCCTAAAAGAGTAATATTTGCAGAAGCAGACCATTATAAAATCTTAAAAGCAGCACAACAAGTAGCTGATGAAGGTATTGCGAAGCCAATATTATTAGGAAATGTAGAAAAAATACAAAAACTGATTGCAGAGAATAAACTAGATTTAAACGATATTCCAATTATTGATCCACGCAGCCCTGAAGAAGAAGAAAGGCGAAATATATTTGGTGATGTATATTATAAAGCGAGACAACGAAGAGGCATTACACTTCATGAAGCACGCAAAGTAATGAGAGATCGAAATCAATTTGGCGCAATGATGGTAGAAACGGGTGCGGCAGATGCTATGATATCAGGCTTAACACGTAAATACAGTGACCCTATTCGTCCTGCATTACAAATTATTGGTGTTCAAGACGGTGTGCGTCGTGTGGCGGGCATGTATATTATGAACACAAAACATGGCCCTTACTTTTTTGCTGATACGACCATGAATGTAGATCCTACTGTGGAAGAGCTAGTAGATATAGCAGTACTTACAGCAAACAGTGTAAAGCGTTTTAATATCGTTCCTCGTATTGCAATGCTTTCATATTCTAATTTTGGCTCGGAGGAAGGAGCGCTCCCAAACAAAGTGCGAAAAGCTGTAGAAATACTTCATAGGGATTACCCAGGAATGATTGTAGACGGTGAAATGCAAGCTAATTTTGCACTCAACAATGAATTGCTAAAAGAGCAATTTCCATTTGCAGATATCGTGGATAAAAAAGTTAATACATTAATATTTCCAAATCTTGCCTCGGGTAATATTGCTTATAAATTAATACAGGAAATGGGAGCAGCAGAAGCTATTGGCCCTGTTTTAATAGGACTGAAAAAGCCAGTACACATTTTGCAGTTGGGAAGCTCTGTTCGTGAGATCGTAAACATGGTAACAATTGCAGTTGTGGATGCACAAACAAAAAAACAATAAGATAGTAGCTTTTTAAACAAGTTAAAATAATTCTGAAGATTACTTTAATACTACGTTTAACCTATTTTTAAAACAAATATAATTTAAACAAAGAGGTGGTTTATAAAAACGATGATTTATCATATTGATGGAAAAGTAACAGAAAAAAATCCTACTTATGTAGTTATTGATGTAGGAGGTGTGGGTTATATAATGCAAATATCATTAAATACTTATACTAAAATAGGTGATTGCGAAGCTATTAAGTTGTTTACCGAACAATTATATGTGCGTGATGACATGCCTCGCTTTTTCGGATTTGCCGATATCGCAGAACGCAATTTATTTAAACAATTGGTTTCTGTTTCGGGGGTGGGTGGTACAAGCGCCTTGTTAATGTTGTCATCTTTAAGTGCCACGGAAATACAAACAGCAATTACTACTGGAAATGTAGCTCTTCTAAAAAGTGTAAAAGGTATTGGAGAAAAAACGGCCCAACGTATAATTGTTGACTTAAAAGGAAAAATGGGGAAAGATGAATTATCTAATGAATTCTTTTTATCTTCAAACAATACTTTAAAAGAAGAAGCGTTATCTGCTCTCGTAATGTTAGGATTTAATAAATTAGCCGCTGAAAAAGGGCTAGATAAAATTATTAAAACTGAAGGAACCGGCCAAACGGTAGAACAACTTATAAAGTCAGCATTAAAAAATCTTTAAAACAATACAAAACCATTAGTGGCGAAGACGGTTACAAAAAACATAGCAGTAGTAGGTATTTCAGCAGTTTTGCTTTCATTTATTGTTGGCTCAGAGGCGAAAGAAAACGCTCATCGTTATACCATACAAGCAGCTGTTAGGCCACCTGTTATTGATACCCCTATTACTGAGCCGGTAAAATTACCTTATCCCTATACCGATCAATCAGCACAAGACCCTCTTAACTACCCTAATTCAGGAGGTTTACTATTAAATAATCCATCTAACGTAAACACCGAAGTAGAATACGATCCATCGACTGGTCATTATAACATCAGCCAAAAAATGGGGGATATGAATTATCGTCCGCCAACGTATATGGATAAAGAAGAGTACGAGCGATATCGATTTAATCAACAAGTAAAAAATTATTGGAATCAGCGGGTAAGTGCTGAAAGTCCAAAGAATAAAAACAATGCCATTATACCCAAATTAAATGTGGGTGGAGAGGCATTTGATCGAATTTTTGGTGGGAATACGGTAGACATTCGGCCCAATGGTTCTGCTGAATTAATTTTTGGATACAACGGTACACAAACAAAAAATCCTGCTTTACCTATTCGTCAGCAAAAAGTAGGTGCATTTAATTTTGATATGAAAATCAATTTAAATGTAATTGGCAAAATAGGTGATAAATTAAAATTAACCACTAGTTATAATACAGAGTCCACCTTTGATTTCGAAAATCAAATGAAATTAGAGTACACTGGTTATGAAGATGAAATTATAAAGAAAATAGAAGCTGGTAATGTAAGTATGCCATTGAATGGCTCGTTAATTACAGGAAGCCAAACACTATTTGGGGTTAAAACCCAATTACAGTTTGGGAAATTAACCGTTACAGCTATTGCATCACAGCAAAAAGGTAAAAAATCAGAAATAGAAGTTACTGGAGGGGCACAAATAACTCCTTTTGAAGTAGGAGGAGACGCATATGAAGCAAATAAACATTATTTTCTAGGTCAATACTTTCGTGATACTTACAATTCTGCTTTGGCTAAATTGCCTTTTGTAAATTCTCAAATAACCATTAATCGTATAGAAGTATGGGTATCGAATACCAATGCATCAACGATAGATGTTCGAAGTGTGGTGGGATTTACGGAATTAGCGGAGGATTCAAAACATATTCCAGACGATGTTAAGGCAGAAATTACGGACGGCCCTGGAATTTATCCGAGTAATGATCAAAATAATTTATATGATAAAATTAAAAACAGAGACAAAATACGTACTACGAATTTTACGGTAAGTGAAATTGATGATTTATTCCATAAATCATTTAAGCAACAGATAAATTATGAGTTGTTTAATGCACGTAAATTACAACCATCTGAATATACTTTAAATACAAGATTAGGCTACATTTCATTAAACCAACAACTTAATCCAGAACAAGTGTTATCGGTTTCTTACCAATACACGGTTAATGGAAAGATATATCAAGTAGGAGAATTTTCTGATGGGGGAATAGCAGCACCTCAGGCTTTGTATGCAAAAATGTTGAAGAGCAGTAACACTACTTCTGCCGTTAAAAGTACTACAACCGGTAGACAAGTTACCTCAGAATTATGGAATTTAATGATGAAAAACGTATATTCTTTGGGTGCTTATCAAATTAGTCCTAAAGATTTTAAATTAGATGTTTTATACTTTAATGCTGGTTCATATATAAATTATTTTCCTGAACCGAATGAACCCAAACTTAAATCAACCCCGTTACTCCAAGTTTTAAAACTGGATAGTTTAAATCAGCAAAATGATCAACAACCAGATGGGGTGTTTGACTTTATTGATGGAGTAACGATTAATGCAAGTAATGGCCGCCTTATCTTTCCGGTAATTGAACCCTTCGGAGCCCGTATCAGAAGTCAGTTTACCAACCCATTAAAAGCAAACATCTATGCGTTTAATCAACTCTATGACTCTTCTCGTACGGTGGCTATTTCTCAATATCCCAACCTTAATCGGTACAAAATTAAAGGACAATACGAATCATCATCTAGTTCAGATATATCATTAGGTGCACCTAATGTGCCAGAAGGTTCTGTTATGGTTACTGCTGGTGGTATTCAGTTGAAAGAAAATCAAGATTATACGGTAGACTATACTTTAGGACGTGTTAAAATTATAAATGATGGTATTTTAAACTCAGGAACACCCATTAAAGTATCACTTGAAAGTAATGCGCTTTTTGCAATACAGTCTAAAACCCTTATTGGAACCCATTTAGATTACAGAATAAATAAAGATTTTAATATTGGGGGTACCATTCTTAATCTTACAGAGCGCCCCATTACTAAAAAAGTTAACATCGGTGATGAGCCCGTTTCAAATACTATTTGGGGTTTAGATGGAAACTACAGTACTGAGGCTCCATTCCTTACTCGCTGGATCGATAAAATACCACTGCTGGAAACAAAAGAAATGAGTACCATTACTGCTGCTGCTGAATTTGCATATCTTATTCCTGGACATAGCAAAGCAATAGGCAAGGCAGGAAACTCTTATATTGATGATTTTGAAGGAAGCCAAACCACTATTGATTTAAAAACACCAGATGCTTGGAGAATTGCAAGTACTCCACAAGGGCAACCTGGGCTATTTCCAGAGGCAAGCTATAAAAGTAAATTGGAATTTGGATTTAATAGGGCAGCGCTTTCTTGGTATGTGATTGACCCTATACTTTTATCACAACAAACAGGAGCAGCAAAAACACCTAGTAACATAACGAAAGATATGATGTCGAATAACTTTATGCGGAGCGTTCGAGAACAAGAAGTGTTTCCTAGTAAACAATCGGCAAACGGTATTTCCAACCTGAGCACGCTAGACTTAGCTTATTATCCTAGTGAACGAGGACCTTATAATTATGATGTAAAACCTTCCGCTATTTCAAAAGGCCTAGATCCTGCAGGTAATGGTAATTTAGCGGCACCTCAAACTCGTTGGGGAGGTATGATGCGCGCACTTTCTACAAATGATTTTGAAGCACAAAATGTAGAATACATTCAATTCTGGGTAATGGATCCTTTTAACGAAGATTTACCCGTTGCAGATAGAAATACAACTGGGGATTTGTTTTTTAATATTGGTAATATCTCAGAGGATGTATTAAATGACTCTTATAAAAGTGCAGAAAATGTTTTACCAGCACCCAGTACGAGTGGCCAAAATGGAGGAAAAAATTTACCAGTAGATACTACTGCATGGGGTCTAATACCTAGTACGCAGCCATTAGTGAATGCTTTTAATAGCGATCCCAACGATAGAGCTGTTCAAGACGTTGGGTTAGACGGTTTAGACAATGCTACGGAAAAAACTTTTTTTGCAAACTACTTAAAAGATGTAAATTCATATGCTCCACAAGCATACAATGCAATTTCAAATGATCCATCTGCAGATGATTTTCATTATTTTAGAGGAGATGATTACGATGCTGCAGGTTTAAATACATTACAACGGTATAAAAAATGGACAGGCATGGAAAATAACTCACCTGCTGCCACAAGCGATTATTCTAGAGCATCTACACAATCACCCAATACAGAAGATCTGAATCATGATAATACATTAAGTACTGTTGAAAGTTATTATCAATACCGCATCAGTTTAAAACCAAGTGCTTTTGCAGCAGGCGTAGGTAATAATTATATAACCGATGTTTATACTGCATCTACACGTGTAGAGAATGGTAGAACCAAAGACGTTAAATGGTATCAATTTAAAATACCACTAAAAACATCAAATGCACAGAAAGTAGGACAAATAGAAAATTTTCAATCCATTCGCTTTTTACGCATGTACCTTAAAAATGTAGATAAACCTATTGTACTACGTTTTGCAAAATTAGATTTAGTACGCGGCGAATGGCGTAAATATGGTTATGATTTATTATCTCCAGGTTTATATGAACCAAATGATAACAATGGTACTCAATTCGATGTTTCTGCAGTAAACATTGAAGAAAACGGAAACAAACAACCTGTAAATTATGTTTTGCCTCCCGGCATTGACCGAGAGATAAATGCTGGTTCTGCGCAGTTGTTGGCTCAAAATGAACAAGCCATGTCATTAAATGTTTGTGGCTTACAAAATGGCGACTCCCGCGCGGCTTTTAAAAATACGCAGCTCGATATACGTCAATATAAAAAATTAAAAATGTATGTGCATGCGGAAGGTTCTCCTAACCCCGCAGAAGTATTAAATGATAATGACTTGCATATGTTTATTCGTTTAGGAGCTGATTATACCGACAATTATTATGAATACGATATACCTCTTAAAGTGACACCAAAAGGTAATTATAATGGTACAAATGAGGATGATCAGAAAAAAGTGTGGCCTGACGTAAATGAAATGATTTTAGAGTTCGACAAATTACACGCAGCTAAACAAGAACGAAATAATGCTTTAGCTGGCCATTCAGGTGGAATAAGTCTTAATAAAGAATATAAAAAGAAAGATGGAAATAGAACTATTTCTATAAAAGGAAATCCTAATCTTAGTGCAGTAAGAATTATTATGATTGGTGTAAGAAATCCAGCAAAAGAAAACGCAGGTGATACTGATGATGGCTTACCCAAATGTGGACAAATATGGGTAAATGAATTACGGTTGAGTGATTTTGATCAAACTGGAGGCTGGGCAACGAATGCGCGTGTAACAGCAAAATTAGCTGATTTTGGTAATTTAGCCTTGTCAGGAAGCATGTCCACGCCTGGCTTCGGAAGTATTGAAAATAAAGTAAATGAACGTAAAAAAGAAACTGCTCAACAATATGATATCTCCTCTACTTTAGAGCTAGGTAAATTTGTACCTCAAAAATATAATGTGCACGTACCAATGTATATTGGCTATTCTCAATTATTTGTTACCCCTCAATTTAATCCATTAGACCCAGATATAATACTTAAAGATCAATACAAAGATCAATCAATTGCTAAACCTTATAGAGATTCATTAAGGTATATCACGCAAGATCGCACTACTAGAAAAAGTATAAATTTTACCAATGTTAAAAAAGATAAAAGTGCGAGTGCTACTAAAAGTAAAATTTATGATATTGAAAATTGGGCAGCAACCTATTCATACAGTGAATTAGATCATCGTAATGTAAATATAGAATATAATATTATTAAGAATTATCGAGGTGGATTAATTTATAACTATTCATTCGCGCCTAAAAATATAAAACCTTTTGATAAAATTAAATTTTTTCAACCTAAGTACTTCCAGCTTATAAAAGACATTAACTTTTATTTAGTACCTAGTAATCTAGGTTTTTCTACGGATGTAAACAGGGAATATACAATTGCCAAAAATAGAAATGTTACAGGAGGTAATCTGTTAATTCTACCCACCTACAACAAACTGTTTAATATGAATCGCAATTATAATTTTAAATATGATATTACAAAAGGTCTAAATATTGATTTTACTGCCAATAATCAGGAGCGTGTGTTAGAGCCAGATGGCATTGTTACCAATGAAACAAAAGATACTTTAAAAAGAGAATTTTTTGATCGTCTTAAAAAAACACAATACAACCAACAAGTAAATGTAAACTATACTATTCCAATAAATAAACTTCCTTTACTTGATTTTACTTCTGCCTCGGTAAGATATGGTAGTACTTACAATTGGACTCACTCACCTCTTTATAATACCCAAAAAGATAAAGAAGGTAAACTCATTGTAAAAGATACCTTAGGAAATTTAATAACCAATTCTCAATCCATTCAATGGAGTGGACAATTGACCATGACCACCTTGTACAATAAAATTCCTTATTTTAAAAAAGTAAATCAAAATCAAAACAAGAGGAAACCTGCTGCTAAGCCCGCTGTACCGAACAAAACCCCTTCGGATAGCACTGCTAAAAAAGAAAATTCATTTCCAGTTATGGATCACATAGCACGGTTTATAATGAGTCTTAAAACCGTTTCGGGTAGTTACAGCAATACTAACGGTACTGTTTTGCCCAACTACCGTCCAAATATGCAAGTGTTAGGGTTAGATGAACATTTTGATGGCCCAACGGTTGGCTTTACATTGGGAAGCCAAAAAGATATTACAAAGGAAGCGATTTCAAAAAATTGGTTGGTAAAAACAGGTTCTTTAAACTCCCCTTATCAATTAACAAACAGTAAAAAATTAAATTTAAGAGCTAATCTAGAACCTATAAAAGATCTAAGAATAGAGTTGACTGCCTTACGATCTGAATCAACCGTTAAAAGCCAAATTATTAGATGGGATCAAGCAAATTCCCAATTTATATTCGATACTCCAATGGAAACAGGCTCTTTTAGCATGACTTATATTGCTTATCGTACCTCGTTTAAAAAAGGTGATGCTGTATTTAATAATTTTTTAGATTCGCGCTCAGTTGTTTCTGCCAGATTAAAAGAAAATAACTCTAATTCAACTTCAATGATTGGTAAGTATGCACAAGGATATAATGAAACTTCTCAAGATGTTTTAATTCCAGCATTTTTAGCAAGCTATGGAGGTAAAAGTCCTAATTCAGTTAGTTTAAATCAATTTCCAAAAATACCTAAACCAAATTGGCGCATTACCTATGATGGTTTATCAAAATTAGAAAGTATCAAAAAATATTTTAAGTCATTTACATTGAGTAATGCGTATACTTCCACCTATAATGTTAATAGTTATGCTACTAATTTACTTTATCAGCAAGATGCAAGAGGCAATGCAAATGCATTTGAAGCAGCATCCACTTTTTCTAATAATCCAAATTTCATTTCTCGTAATACAATTAATAACATTACACTTTCTGAAAACTGGAGCCCATTGATAAGAGTGGACATGACACTTAATAATAGCTTAGCCATTAATTGTGAATACAAAAATGGTAGATCCTTATCATTAGGTTTATCGAGCAGAACCATTACTGAAGCAATTGATCGAGAAGTTGTTGTGGGTGCAGGTTATCGAATTAAAGATGTGCAGATAAGTAAAGATTTGAAGATAAAAGGAAAACCAGTGAAAAGTGATTTGAACTTAAAGGCAGATTTATCTTTTCGCAATAATCAAACCATTATGCGCCAAATTGTTGAAGAAATAAGCCAAGCAACAGCTGGTAATCTTATTATTTCTTTAAAATTATCCGCAGATTATATAATTAATGAACGCATCAGTGTTAGGGCATTTTATGATCGAATTATTACGAAGCCTGTGACTTCATTATCTTTCCCAACAACAAATACAAATGCAGGGGTGGCTTTACGTTTAACACTTTCCAATTAAAAAATTAGAAACAACGTTTTTGTATCAAATTAACTTTAAATTTGTGGCTTAAAATAAATAATTAAAAATATGAATTTCCCTGACAGTTTAAAATACACCAAAGATCACGAATGGATTAAAATAGAAGGCAATACAGCCATTATTGGTATTACTGAATTTGCTCAAAGTGAATTGGGTGATATTGTATATGTTGATATATCAACAGAAGGTGATAATCTTTCTCAAGAAGAAATATTTGGAACGGTTGAAGCTGTAAAAACGGTGTCTGATTTATTTATGCCTGTTTCTGGCAAAATAGTAGCTGTTAATAAGGAGCTTGATGCTAACCCAGAAGCAGTAAATAAAGATTCTTATGGAAAAGGTTGGATGATAAAAGTAGAAATAAGTAATGCTTCTGAATTAAATTCATTACTAAGCGCAGCGGATTATAAAGCATTGGTAGGACATTAATAGTTAGTTGCACCCCTAGCATCCTAATTAATGTTTTTAAAGTATCTAAAATTGGCAGTCCTATGGGCGCTAATAATACTCGTTTTATGCGGAACACCCGGTAGGGACATTCCGCATATTTCATTTTTAGAATTATTAAGCTTTGATAAATTTGTACATGCTGGAATTTTCTTTATTCTAATTTTACTAACCATTAGAGGCTTTCTCGTACAAACACAATTTATTAATTTAAAACGAAGAGCAAAACCCAACGCTTTTATAATTTGTGTATTGTATGGTGGTTCACTCGAAATAATGCAAGGCTTAGTATTTATAGAGCGCAGTGCAGATATATATGATTTTTTTGCGAATACTACTGGTTGTGTAATGGGCTTACTTTTATATAAAAAAGCAGAAAAATTATTCTTAAGAAAATTAATAAAATGAATCCCTTCCATTGGAATATAAAAACATTTGAAAAACTTACCAATATAGAGTTGTATAATATAATGCAATTGCGAAGCGAAGTGTTTGTTTTAGAACAGCAGTGCTTATACTTGGATGCCGACGGGAAAGACATACATTGTACTCATGTAATGGGAACAGATCAACATAATAATTTAATTGCGTATTCACGAATTGTTCCTGCTGGCATTTCTTTTCATGAAGTTTCAATTGGTCGTGTATTAACTTCTAATAAAGATAGAGGGATAGGTACAGGAAAAGAGTTAATGCACAAATCCATTAGTGTAATTAGTAACTTATATGGTCATGTGCCCATACGTATTGGCGCCCAATCGTATCTAAAAAGATTTTATGAAAAATTTGACTTTATTGTTGTCAGTAATGAATATCTTGAAGATAATATTTCCCATATAGAAATGTTAAGGGATGTAAATTATAATTTATAACAAAAGTCCTAAAAAATTAATTATTTCTGTAAAACCATTATATTAATAGTAAATTTACAACAGCTTTTAAATTTATCAAACTAAAAAAATTAACATGAAGAAAATTTATTTATTAACATTGGCTGCATTATTTTCTACTGCAGCAAATGCGCAAAACCCCGTAAGATTAAGCTCCCCACTTATCAGCGGAAAAAACAAAGTGAATGCCAATCCAACTAATTCATCAAGGGAAGTAACGGGAGGTATTAAATGTATTACTCAGTATGTAGCAGGTTCTACCATGAATTTGAATTTCACCATACAATTAACAAATACTGATAGTCAATTTGGCGATTCCGTAGCAATTACCTTCCCAGCTGGATTTACACCCAATACAAGTCCTAATAATACAACCGTTTTAGCACCCGATTCTACTACTGGTTGTCCATATGTTAAATTAAATGGCGTATTTGGACAAGTAATATCTTGGGGAGACAATAATAATAAATGTGGAGGTATTACTGCTGGCAAGGATCCTTTTAAATTTACTGTAAATGTTACGGTTGCCGCTGGCCTTAAAGGTCCTCAAAAAACCAAATTTTTTGTCTCTGGTGATTATGTGACAAAAAATGCAAAAGATTTATCAGATAGCTTATATATTTTACCTACAGATACTACACTAATTGATATGGAAACTGCATTTATTAATTTTGATAGCAAAGGAACTTGTGGAAATACATTGGTACCCATTATTGGAAACTTTGTTAACAATGGTACAGCTCCAGTTTCGAAAATACCTGTTGCTTATTCAGTACAAGGCGCTCCTTTTGTTTACGATACCATTCCTGGACCAATTGCACCAGGCGCAAGTGTTAATTTTAAATTTTCAAAACCAGCAGATTTTACTAAAATAACTAGTTATTATGTACAGGTGAAGGTAGAAACAAAGGGCGATTCAGTGCCTAGAAATAATGAAGCTGGTCTAACGTTTGTTAACACAGCTCCGTTTTATTCTTTATTAAATGGCCCTTATTCGATTGGTTTTAATCTACAGAGCGATTTTTCTACACCAATTGATCGCTTTTATGGTTCTGTGAACAATAAAGCATATTGGGATGCAGATACATTAAATCCACATTCACCAAAGGGTTATATTGTTTTGAAAGATACCATGGCTGGAACTGCCTATGATGGATGGTTTGTGTTTAAATGTATGGATTTTAAAGTTGGACAAACGTACAGTATATCTTATTGGAAAAGAACAAATGTTGGATATAACGGGCAATTAGGTATTTTTTATGGAAATGTTTCAACTCAACCAGCTTACTTAAAAGGAAATGTTGTTCAAGCAATGAAAACTGTAACAGCAGATGGTGTGTGGACAAAAGATTCAGTTGAATTTAAACCAACTAGCGATATCGTTTATCTTGGTTTTTATGGTGTGGGTACAAGCGCTGGTAAAGGAACATATATAGGTGTTGACGACATCACAATAATGAATACTGATCCAACTGGCGTTAAAGATATTTTTAATGATAATAAAGTAGATGTCTATCCGAACCCTTCCACTGGGTTATTTACAATAGATATGGGAAAAACTACCAAATCGATCATTGAAGTTTATAATATGTTGGGAGAATGTGTTGCTAAAAAAGAATTCTCAGAACAAAAGAATATCCTTGATTTAACTCAACTTAAACCAGGCATGTATTCAATGAAAGTAATTGCAAATAATAAATTAGCAGTTAAACAATTGATACTTTCAAAATAAATTATTTATTGTTATAACACATAAATCCCCCTTTTTTACAAGGGGGATTTTCTTTTTCAAGCGAATTATCGTATAATTGCACCCAATCTAAATTATAACACATATGAGCAAAGTTGCATTAATTACAGGGATTACGGGACAAGATGGAGCGTATTTGGCAGAATTGTTATTAGGCAAAGGATATACAGTACATGGTATAAAACGTAGAAGCTCCTTATTTAATACCGATCGCATCGATCATCTATATCAAGATCAACATGAAAAAAAAGTAAATTTCTTTTTGCACTATGGCGATCTTACAGATTCTACCAATCTTATTCGTATAATCCAAGAAACGCAACCAGATGAAATTTATAACTTGGCGGCACAATCACATGTAAAAGTATCTTTTGATTCACCTGAATATACCGCTAATGCGGATGCTTTGGGAACATTAAGAATATTGGAAGCCATTCGAATTTTAAAATTAGAAAAGAAAACACGGTTCTATCAAGCTTCTACATCTGAAATGTATGGGCATGTGCAAGAAATCCCACAAAAAGAAACCACTCCTTTTTATCCTCGCTCACCTTATGGTGTGGCAAAAGTATATGGCTTTTGGATAACAAAAAATTATCGTGAAGCCTACGGTATTTATGCTTGTAATGGCATTTTGTTTAATCATGAAAGCCCTATCCGTGGCGAAACATTCGTAACTCGTAAGATTACACGTGCCGTTGCAAAAATAAAATTACAATTACAGGAAAAGTTATTTCTGGGAAACTTAGATGCAGAACGCGATTGGGGTCACGCAAAAGATTATGTGGAAGGCATGTGGATGATGATGCAACAGAAGGTAGCAGATGATTATGTATTAGCAACGGGTATTAAAATTACGGTACGCACGTTTGTGGAGTTGGCATTTGGGGAAGTAGGTATTACACTTAAGTGGGAAGGTAAAGGCGTAAATGAAAAAGGAATAAACGCAGCAACTGGTAAAACAGTAGTTGAAATTGATCCTAAATATTTTCGCCCCACTGAAGTTGAATTATTAATTGGTGATGCATCAAAAGCAAAGAATGATTTTGGCTGGGTTCCAAAATACACAATAAAAGAACTTGTAAAAGAAATGGTAGCAAGCGATGTCAAACTTTTTGAAAGAGATAAATATTTATTAGATGGTGGGCATACTGTAAAAAACTTTCATGAATAAATCTTTTTTACTTTTTGTAAAATGCATTAGTTTAAAATATATTTATGAATAAAGAAGATAAAATATACATTGCGGGTCATCGCGGAATGGTTGGTTCCGCAATTGCTAGAAAGTTAAAACACGAAGGTTTTAACAATATCATTACTCGTAATTCTAATGAGTTGGATTTAAGAAATCAACAGGCAGTAGCTGATTTTTTTGTTTCGGAAAAACCAGCTATTGTTTTTTTAGCAGCCGCAAAAGTGGGCGGTATTGTAGCAAACAATACCTATCGTGCTGATTTTATATATGAAAATATAATGATTCAAAGCAATATCATTCATCATGCATATCTAAATAAAACGAAGAAATTAATGTTCTTGGGCTCTTCTTGTATTTATCCGAAACTAGCACCACAGCCCTTAAAAGAAGAGTATTTATTAACAGGTATTTTAGAGCCAACAAATGAGCCCTATGCAATTGCAAAAATAGCAGGTATTAAAATGTGCGATGCTTATCGAATGCAGTACGATTGTAATTTTATTTCCGTAATGCCCACTAATCTATATGGGCCAAATGATAATTATGACCTTAATAATTCACATGTGTTACCAGCCTTAATACGTAAGTTTCATACTGCTAAGATTAAAAATCAGAAAGCTGTTGAAATTTGGGGAACAGGTTCTCCTTTGCGCGAATTTTTACATGCGAATGATTTAGCAGACGCTTGTTTTTATTTAATGAAAAATTATAATGAAGCGGGGCTAGTAAATATTGGAGTAGGAGAAGATATTAGTATTAAAGATTTAGCTTTACTCATAAAAAAAGTAGTAGGTTTTACAGGCGAATTAAAGTTTGATAGCACCAAACCAGATGGCACTCCTCGTAAATTGATGGATGTAAGCAAATTACATTCTTTTGGATGGAAGCATAAAATTAATTTAGAAGAGGGTATTACCAGTGTATATGCTGAAGTGAAAGATAAATTAACAACTACCATTTAATTCGATTAAATAAGCGAATGAAATTAACCATCTTCCGAATATTACTAATGGTAATGAATAGGAAGAATGTTATAATGTTTTCTGCTTTTACTTTATTCTTTTTTAATTCTCTTTTCGCTCAATACAATAGTCCTTTAAATAGAGAATGGTCATTAATCTACCAAGAAGAAAACAATCAACTCTCAAGAAAAGTAAGGGCGAATGACTCTGTTATAAGTAAAGCAGAACTAATAGATTACTCTTGCTTTCAACCCTTTATTGTAGTACCTATTCATATTCAAAAAGATAAATCGAAGTCGTATTTTTATCGAAAGATAAAAAAAGAAAATTTTATCATAGTTAATGATACAGCGGATAGATTTTACCTAACCCTCGACCCTTTATTTAATTTTGAATTAGCGAAAGATATCGATGCCGCCAATCCACAAAGACTGTATACAAATACAAGAGGCTTTAGAATAAAAGGCGATATTGATAAAAAATTTGTTTTCGAATCATCCTTTTATGAAAATCAATCTACTTTTCCCGATTATATTGATGCGTATATCACCAGCACAAATGCCCTTTTTAAACAAAAAGGGTATTATGAATACAATGTAATTCCTGGGCAAGGGCGTTCAAAAAAATTTAAAAAAAATGGCTACGATTATGCAATGGCATCTGGTTATATTTCATATTCGCCAAATAAAATTATTAATTTACAAGCGGGTCATGGGAAGCATTTTATTGGCAATGGTTATCGTTCCCTATTATTATCAGATAATGCGTTTAACTATCCTTATTTACGTATTACTACCACCTATAGAAATATTCAATACACAAATTTATACACCTCTTTTATTAATCTTACAGATGGTGGAGTAAAAACGCCACCCAATATAGAGCGTTTATTTCAAAAAAAAATAGGCAGCTTTCAACTTTTGAGCGTAAACTTATGGAGTCGTTTACAGTTAGGATTATTTCAAGCAATGATATGGGAAGCAACGGATACCATGAATCGTCAGCACGTGAATTTTAATACCTTTAACCCTGTAATTGGAGTAAATAGTTTAATCTACGGATTACATTCTAAAAATAATATGTTACTAGGTCTTAACGTTAAATTCATCATTAATAACTCCATCAATTTATACGGACAATATTTATTAGATGATGCCACTGCTCATAATTACAAAACAACTATTGGAAATAAAAACGGTTATCAGCTAGGATTTAAGTATTTTAATATGTTTCGCATTAAAAATCTTCATTTGCAAGCAGAGTATAATCAAGTGCGACCATATGTGTACGCTGCTACCCAACCTGCTCAAAGCTATACCCATTATAATCAATCACTCGCCCATCCTTTAGGAGCAAATTTTAAAGAAGTGGTTGGTTTTCTTAATTATAAAAAAAATCGCTTTTTTACCGAATTAAAAATAGTTTATGGTATAAAAGGTGTTGATACTTTATTTAGTAATTTTGGAGGAAATGTTTTTAAAGCAGATAATGTTAATACCTTTACAGGGACAAGTCCCGCTCAAATAAATGGTAATCTTACAACAATAAGATACCAACAGATATATATTGGTTATTTATTAAATGAAGCAACCAATTTAAATATTATAGCTGGTGTAAGTTATCGAGTGCAAAGTAACAATGAATTTATAAGCCATAGTATGTTTATATTTTTTGGTATTCGTACCTCATTAAGGAATTTTTATTATGATTTTTGAACTTTTATTAAACATCCCACTCGAATACTATTTCTAATTTTTTATGCTCAGAAAATATAATAAAAATTTAAAATGGAATTCTTAATACTTGTGTTTTTTACTTCTTTTTTAGTAGTGCTTTTATTTACGCCGTCGCTAATAAAAGTAGCTATACTTAAGCGCTTATTCGATGCACCTGGCGATTTACGGAAATTGCATAAACGAATGGTTCCCACGATAGGGGGAATTATTATTTTTGCTGGTACTTTATTTTCCTTTTCATTGTGGTTTCCGAGCCAGAAACTACATGATTCAATAGAACTATACAATTCAATGAATGATTATAAATACATCGTATCTACATTATTAATTATGTTTTTTGTAGGTGTAAAAGATGATATTATAGGAACAGCTCCTGTTAAAAAATTAGTAGCGCACGTATTAGTGGGTATGGTACTGGTTTTAATGGCAGACATCCGTATCTCTAGTTTACAGGGTATTTTTGGAATCGAGGTTATTCCCTATTGGGCAAGTATTTTTTTGTCTTTATTCACATACATTGTAGTAGTAAATTCATTTAATTTAATTGATGGCATTGATGGATTAGCTGGTGGTATAGGACTAATTGCTTCTGTAGCTTTTGGTGCCTGGTTCGCATTTGCTGGAGATCCAGTAATGGCTGCATTGGCATTTTCACTTTCTGGTTCCTTGCTTGCTTTTTTAATGTTTAACTTTTCTCCAGCTAAAATATTTATGGGAGATTCAGGTTCTTTAACAATTGGTCTTATTATTTGTATTTTGGCAATTAAGTTAGTTAGCTATGATGTAAGCACTATTAATAATACATTTCTTTTACAAATATCAAGACCAATATTTGTTATGTCCGTATTGGTATATCCTTTAATAGATACCCTACGCATATTTATTTATCGGGCGGTTAGGGGCGTATCTCCTTTTTCTGCAGACAGAAATCATTTGCATCATCGGTTAATTGATTTAGGTTATAACCATCGAAAAACCGTTATCATTATTTATATAATTAATATTTTAATTATTGGCGTGGCTATGTCATTAATTAATATTAGTACGAGTTACACTTTATTCATAGTAGGCGGTGCGAGTATATTGTTAACCCAACTTCCTCTTTTTATTTTTAAAAGAAAAAGTAGAATTGCAAAACAAAATGTTTAACAAAAATAAAAACTCATTTTTTGCTTTTGTTTTGTTTTACATTCCATTTACAGTTGTTGCTCAACAACTTAATTATACACTAAATCGCGATTATTTACAATCTATTGATAGCTATTATAACAACAGTGATCAATCTTTTCAAACCTTCGTTAAGCCATATCGTTATGTGGATATTTTAAAGATTGCTGATTCTAGTATTTTTTTTAATAATTCGGGTAGCTGGCAAAAATTAACCAATAATAAAAAAAAATTACTAGACTTTAAATGTTATCCACTCTTAATAGGAAATGCAGGATTTGAAGAAATTAATAAAACCCCTCAATTAGATTTAGGAATAGGATTAAATCTGTTAGCAAACATAGGTTCTAAATTTTCGTTTAATATTAAAGCCCTTACAGGTAAAGCAATTTTCAGTGAATATACCAATAGCCTTATCGGTAAAACCAATGTAATACCTGGCATTGGTTTTAAATATTTTAATAATGGATCTAGTTTACCATTTTCTTATCAATACTATTCTGGTTATGTTTCTTATTCACCTAATAAAATAATAAATTTACAATTAGGAAAAGATAAAAATTTTTTTGGTGATGGTTACCGCTCATTGTTTTTATCTGATGTAGCAGCACCTTACCCTTATTTTAAAATTACTACCAATATTTGGCACCTTACTTATGTTAATTTATTTACACAATTTAAAGATGTTATACCCTCATCTGGTTTAAAAAAGGATGTGCTGAATAAATATGCCACTTTTCATTATTTAGGTTGGAATGTTACTAAGCGTATTAATATTGGCTTATTTGAATCTATTGTTTGGCAAGGTTCTGACAGCAATCGACATAGAGGTTATGATATTAATTATTTAAATCCAGTACTATTTTTTCGGCCTATCGAGTATTCTTTAGGCTCCAGTGATAATGCATGTTTAGGTTTTAGTTTTAAAATAAAGATGTTTAATAAACAGCAACTGTATGGTCAGGTGTTATTAGATGAATTTTTATTAAAAGAAATGATAGCCAGAAATGGCTGGTGGGCAAATAAATACGCTTTTCAAGCAGGTTTTAAAAGTTTTGATATAACTACTATTAAACGACTTAATTTTCAAACGGAGTTTAACTATGCAAGACCCTATACTTATACACATGGCAGCGTACAACAAAATTATTCACACTTAAATCAACCCTTAGCGCACCCTTTAGGAGCTAATTTTATGGAGTCAGCTACATTTATTAACTACACTTATAAACGCTTATTTTTCGAATTTAAAAATGTGTACGCCATTTTTGGTGAAGATAACAATGGTATTAATTACGGTAAAAATATTTTTATTTCTTATGTAAACCGACCTAAAGAATACGGTAATTATACAACGCAAGGGATTAGATCTACTTTAATAACCACTTCCTTACGCGCTGCATATATGATTTATGTACCCATGAATTTAAAATTGGAGTTGGGTGTGTTAAATCGAGCATTATGGGTACCAAAGGAACATACCTCTTTAAGCCCCTATATATTTATAGGCCTTCATACCGATTTGGGCAATTTATATGATGATTTTTTTTAGGGTTATTTAATGATTAGTTTTCTTACATATAATTTTTCTGTTTCATTTTGATATAGCTGTATATATGGAAGAAAGCAACAAATGATTTCTGCTTAATGTTTCAATTTCAAATTTAATTCTGAGAAAATAGGGTCTAACGATTTATTTATTTAAATCCACCATTATCCACTAGCAAATATCTTATTCTTTGTATATCATACAATTCCTATCTATTATATACTCTTCCAACTAAGCAATTTAGAAATTGCATATAGACCTTACTCATTTGTATCAATTATTTTATCGGTTATTATTTTCCCATCCTTAAAAGCAATAAATCTATATTTTTTGTTGGGCGTTAATATCGCATCATAATCTTTGCCACTGCCAATTACTTGAAACACATCAACTGGTATATCCTCGAGGGTTTTATCTTTATTTTTTTTAAAATCATGTTCAATGTCATAAATAGTTATTAAGTAATCTGTATTAGCACTTACATCCATTAATGTATTTAATTTGTATCGCTTTCTATCTCCATTTAATTCTAACCATGTAGGCCGGTTGTTTATATATATGCTTCTGGGAAATGCGATTGAAACATCAAATAAGGTATCTGTTATATAATTGGTATACCGAATGGTATGAATTGTATTATTATGTTTATCTGTAATAATAAAGGGGTAAGTAACAGTTGCATACTTTGTATACAAAAGGTTTTCATATTTTATGTCAGAATGCTCGCGTAAACACATTTGATCAATAGAATATATTTTTTCTTTCATTAAATGCTGCAACATTCCCCCCATAAATGTGCTTGATTTAAAATTATGGGTATATCCACAATAAATAAATGCTTTTTTTATTTTATTTTTAATAATTTTCTCATAAATATTTAAAGCCTGTTCAGCTTCTCTTTGAATATTATCATTCGTTGAAAAAAAATTCTTTAAAAGCAAACTATCCGCTTCTATTGGTATCCAGTTAGCCTCTGCATTATTGATAAAATATAGTTTGTTATTATTTCTTAGCGTATCAATTTTTCTTGGGTAAGTAACTTCATAAGAATACAATTTGTAATTCCTGTTTTTTAATTTATGACTTACTTGATGAAAGACATTTTCATGTGTATAGTAACCCCAATCTTCAATACTATTATTTTGGGCATAAACGGAATCATTAGGTACATAACCCAATGTTTCTAAAAATATGGATTTAAATCCATAATGCTGTAAACTATCTAGAAGAGTATAAAAAAATAGACGATCTTGAGGTACATTATGGCATTCGTTTAATAGCACAATGTTATTATTTTTTAAGGCATTGTAGGTATAAGTTAAAGCATTTTCTATTCTTAGGTTAGTATCTTTCGATATTAAAAATTTTGGATATGAAAAATTTAAATCTTCACCCTCTAAGTTCTTATCCTCTTCAATTAAAGCCTCTTTGTTCATTCCAATTACTGTAAACTCTTGAGACAAATCACAACTCATTTTTAAGCTATTTTCAATTTTATATTTTGATTCTATAAACATTTTAGGGCAGCTTGTCTGACAATAAGTACAATTAAAAAACGGGGCGAAAATAGTAATAAAAATTATTTTATTTTTCATAGATAATTCGTAATTGGTTTATAAAAAGAATTAAAATCGATATATAATATTAAATATTTTGAATGCAGTTTATTTCCTACTGGTTGCGGCGCCTTTACACCATCTATTTGAGCCCCTACAGTATAATTTTTATGGCTCAAAGGTAATTTTTCAAATTTTGTTTTTAAATATTCGTTAATTTCTTTCATTTGTCATAATTTTGATCAGTAGGTCTTCCTGATAATAATTACAAGGAAAAGAAACCATACCTAATTGTCTACTAGGTTTATTTCTAAAAATTGCGTTTGTTATTTTTTGAGTAGGTCAAATGTACAGAACCAGAATTTAAATTTAGATCTTTAAAAAATTTAGAGGCTGTTTAAATTTTATTCAATAATAATTTTATAGCAGATAACTTAACCATTTCTTCAGAAGTTTCAAGAAGCATCTCATAATTTCTACATAATCTTCTATCGTTATCAAACCAAGAGAATGTT
>JBDTFR010000028.1:0-4030 GCA_039937835.1 Bacteroidia bacterium
CATGGATCATTAAACTTTACAACACCAGTGAAATTTATTGAAAATTTTAATAAAAATAATTTCTTCGAAGAGAAGGGTGAGATAAATCAACCCTTGCTCAAGGAAGCCGTTATATTGGGGGTTAACACAAAATTAGAAAAAATAGATAATAAATCCGAACTTTGTCAAAATCTGTCCTAACAATAAGGGGCTAGAACATCATTGCCACCGCCTTTTAAGCCACCACATAACATGCGGCTTTGTTAAATTCAACTTATCTGAAAATGTATTAATGTAAATTTAGTAATTCAATTGGAATTTATTTACTTTATATTATTTAGGCAGTAACTGATGTAAAAGCTCAACCATCAGTTATTTCTGATACAGCATGCTAACAATTATAATCTGGTCAAACTCATCAATGTTCACAATCTTTAATTATTGTTTTTTTTCGGAAAACAAGTGGTAAATCTTTATTATTAATTCGAATTAGTACGGAAGGAGCTATTATAACCGATGCTGTATAACAGTTATCACCCGGATTTGTATAAGTAATTTCAACAATCAAATTGTCATTCTCTTGAAAAACGCTATCAACACTAACCCCATGACTACCTGTAGCACATGTTCCTCTGGATACTACAATAACACGCTCTTTTTCAAAATCAATAGTTGAAAGAGGTTTGTTATTATCAACTATAATTTTCCACCATGGTGAAAAATTCTCTTTATTAGAAATAATTTCTATATTTTCACTTCTGTCACCATTCTGTGTAAATCCAATTTTATCAAAAGAAATACTTTGCGACTTAATAGTGTTCAGTACGAAAACTGATAATACTCCTAGTATAAAATTTTTTATTTCCATTTTAAAATCAAAAATTTAAATTTAATAATCAAACTACTTATGGTAATAAATATGTGTTATGTTTTTATCTTTTGTGAACGACTTTTATAGTTGAATTCAATAATGCCGAAAACGATTTACATCAAATTTAATAATTCAATTGATATTTATTTTCTTTAAATTATTACACATCATAATGATATGAAACATAGAACCATCATTTAGCGCTACTGGGGTTTTAAGTTCGTCATTATTTAATTCTAAATAACAAACAAAAAAAATAGCGAGATCATTCAATAATCTCGCTATTTTTATTTTTTGAATCCTACCCTTATTAAAAAACGTAATGATAGTTTTAATTCAAAATAAATTTCCCAAATTTTATTATTGACTTTTCTGTGGTTTTAATCAAATAGGTGCCTTTATTGAACCCTACAAAATCAACTGAATTAGCATTTGTAAGTTGTTTCAATAATTTACCGTTTAAGTCATAAATTTCAATTAAATCATAATATATATCAAATGTAACCATGCTATTTGTTGGATTTGGATACATTCTTAAGTCGCCGTTTAATATAGTTTTATTGTCTTTAATACCAGTTGCATTGTCTTTTTCTACCACATAATATAGTTCACTTGAGCCAATAATATCATTCCATTCACTTGCTACTCCAAGCATTGTAGTTCCTTCTGGCCAACCAGCTAATCCAATAGCTGCATGGTGTTGACCTACATCATAATTATCAGGTTCATTAGGATTGTTTACACTTGTTCCGCCCCAATTAATATATGAACTCCCAACAGCAGTACCTCCACCTGAACCATTAGCACCTTCTCCTTTCCAAAAATTTATGCCTAGGCTATCGTTGTTGCCATCCCATAACCAAATGCCTTCAGTACGTTGATCAGTAGCCCCAATCCAAACATATGCAATACCGCCTCCATTTTCAATGGATGTATAAGTTGGTGAAACCCCTGCTCCATTAATAATAGCGTTGTAAACTGCATTTTGCTCATTCACATCATTTATCTCCACTAAATATCCCCCTCGTTCAACAGCACATGCAGATGCCTCTTTCCACGATTTTTGTTCTTTAATTACTTCATAGGTTTTAGTAGCGTAAGTAAACGTGTAAATGTTTGATGTATTCGCGCATTGAGAATACAATTGATTGGCGAATATTATCGCAATAATAGTAGTGTAAACAAATTTCATAAAATAAATAATAAACTAATACCTACTCTTTATAGGATTTTCGGTATACTCCTTTTTTGTTTTAACAGTTTCGGATGTCAGCCTTTTTATTTGTATTTGTGTTATTATGTTTGGTAACATGAAGCTATCTTGAATGTGATTAATCAAAAAATGCGTGTATGCTAAATTTAAATTATTTAGTTAGCAAAGTGAATGAGATATACAACCATTAGTTAAAGCTTGCCGAGCCATCTACTTTATCAAGGCTATGTGTCAATTTAAATATCGACACTAAGTTTTAGATTTCCACCGGTTCCTTCACTTATAATTAACTTCTCCTAAATTTGGGATCTTATTGATCTTTATTTTTGTCAATTATTTTTTTCATTTCTTTATCAAAGTCCGAAATGTAATTTTGGTCTTGGACAACCCTAAATTTATCATACTCAGTTTCTGCTTTTAGTTTTGCTTCTAACATTGATATTTTACCTTGATCTTTTAGTATTGGATAATCTGCTAATTCTAAAAACTGGATTAAAAATTTATCCCAATCTTTCATATTCATAATAGTTCTATTGGTTGCTCTACTTTCTGCCAAATCTAGATAAGAGCTTACTATTCTTTCTAAGGCCTTTATATGTTCACTGTTCAAATAATTTTTAGCAACAGTTACATCACTTTTTAATATTTTTCCCTCTGGTGCTTGTTTCCAATTTTTTAAACCCATATAAATTTTAGCAGCATCAGCTTCAGTATAAATAATTTCGGCAGCAGTTTTTCCTGTTATTGCCCAATGTAATTTATTTTGAACACTAGCAAAAAAATGTTTAGTGATATCCGCTTTATTATCATAATCAGCGGATAAAGAATAGATGTCTGTAATTTTTTGATATAATCTCCTTTCACTCAAGCGGATTTCTCTGATTCGCTCCAACATTTCATCAAAATAATCTTTGCCGAAATGTTTTATTTGTTTTAAGCGTTCATCATCTATTGCAAAACCTTTAATGATGTATTCGTGTAAAATCTCGGTTGCCCATTTTCTAAACTCAATAGCTCTTTGTGAATTTACTCGATATCCAACGGCAGTAATTGCTCTTAAATTATAATATTTCGTGTTATATGTCTTTCCATCTTCTGCAGTATGTCGGAAACCCCGACATACTGAAACCTCCTCTAATTCTGCTTCTTCAAATATTTTATTAAGATGTTCTGTTATAGTAGAGCGTCCTTTTTCGAACAATTCTGCAATACGTTTTTGTGTAAGCCAGAGTGTTTCATCTTGAAAATAAACGTCAATATTCACTTTACCTTTTGCGGTTTCGAAAATTACAAAGTTGTTAAACGGTTGTAATTCGTTAGATTTATTTACTTTGTCTTGCTTACTCATTTCACTTGCTATTGTCTTAACTACTGATTTTTTATTTATTTTTTTTATTAACCTTTGAATTTACTAAGCGTTTAAATTCTAAATTTATTTGTACCAAAATTTATCAGTAAGCCAATTTCTAAGTTATATACTTCCAAATAATTGGTGGCTTATGCGAAGTGTTTATCTTCGGTTTTTGTTGAAGCTTTTAATTCTACAGAAACAACACTTTCAATTTCGAAATTTAACAACTCAATCGGTATTTAATTGCTTTAAATTATTTAGTTAACAAAGTGAATGAGATATACAAACATTAGTTACCGCTAATTGAGCCAATTATTAAATTAGCATCCGTAATTTCTATTTTTCTAATATATTTACTTAAATCAGAGTTTAGTATTTCTTTTAGTTCTTTTTCATTTCCTTCACTTGTTTCAGTAAATAGAATTCCAAACGCTGGGTATTTATTAAAATCTAATTTTCTAACAACCAATATGTTTTCTAAATCTTGTTTGAGAATATTAAAATCAAAATGAGAAATTTCTGATGGCTTAATACCTGAATTATTATTTAATAAAATAATGCTATAAACATCATCTTTTTTGTTTTTGAAAATTTCTTCCCAATCTGGTTTTTTATT
>JBDTFR010000029.1:0-4315 GCA_039937835.1 Bacteroidia bacterium
CAGATGCACGCTTTTTAAACACTTTTACTGCCTTTAAATCCTTTTTGCCTTGCATTAAATTTTAATTTAGTGGCTGTAAAGGTAGGATATTAATGAAATGTTAGGTTTTTGAGCAAGCTCTAATTATTTTGGCATTTATTCAATTTACTAAAAAGTAATAAATATATTTTTCAATCGTAATCTCAATACATCTATAAATTCTCGTAAATATCGATACAATTCCCATAAACGTCGATTTTTTGAACTCTTTCTAAAATTTTAAACTTAACTTAATGCAACTATCGTATAGAGAAAGATCTCTATATCAAGTAATCATAAAAAAATAACCTATGAAATTAACATTAAAGAGTATGAAAGTGGGGAAAGGACTAATTCTAGGAATTTCTATTTGCGCAACAATTTTTGCACTGAACGGGTGTACAAAAGACCAACTACAAGATGGCGGAACAAACCAGCTATTTGGAAATAGCGCAATTAAAATACACCTCACAGATGCACCAGCAAATTATTTGGAAGTAAATATTGACATTAAGCAAGTAAGAATGCATTTGTCTGATGACAGTAGTAATACGGATGGTTGGATAGACTTGCCAACACACGCAGGTATATATAACTTGTTAGATTTACAAAATGGAATTGATACTACTATAGTAGATAGTACCATTATACCGGGAGGTAAAGTAAGCCAGATTCGATTTATTCTTGGCCCTAAATGTTCTGTAATGACTGCTGATTCTGTTCTTCATGATTTAAAAGTACCGAGTGGAGAAGAATCAGGTTTAAAAATAAATGTACATAAGACAATTCCAAGTGGACAAACATTTCATTTATTACTTGATTTTGACGCAGAAAAATCTGTTCACGAAAAAGGTAATGGAGACTTTAGTATGAAACCCGTTATCAGAATAAAATAGTGACTTATTTTATTTATTAAATTCTTTCATATAGCAACATAAGTGATCGCATGTGATCGTTAACAGTAAAGGGCTTCGGCGGACAATATCCGCGGAAGCCCTTTTAAAAAATAATTATAGGTTTTATAGTTTATGCTTTATGGTTCTCTCAGAGTCATTATCAGTAATTCCATTTCAGCAAACACAGCCCTCACAAGGATTTAATAATCCTATATTTGTAATTATCATCTTTAAGAATATCCGTCACCACGTTTTAATTTCCCCGACACTACGAACACCACTTAATTATAATTTTTAAACTTCTTCAAGAAGCTAATTCCGAATTTATATTTCTTTATTGAATAAAGGTGTATACATTTGCAGGCCAAATATTAAAGAAGTGGTTCAGTCCATTTATTTGTAAATGGAAATTAAAAACATAACACGTGTGGAAATTTTATTTTAGTGCATATTTATTATTTGTAGGAGTAACATCTATAAAGGCTCAATCAACTATTGATTCTATTAATTTAAAGCAGGTTGATGTTTCAAGTGTTAAGTACTCCTTTTCAACGAACACGGCTTTAAATATTGGATCTATTTCTGCAAAACAAATTCGTGTAAATGGTGCATTTAATATTGCTGATGGCTTAACGAATATACCTGGTATAAGCCAAATGAATACGGGTGTTGCTATTTCTAAACCAGTTATCAGGGGGTTGTACGGTAATCGCCTGCAGACTGTTTTATCGGGATTACGTTTTGATAATCAACAATGGCAAAATGAACATGGATTAGGGATAACCGATATTGGGGTTGACAGAGTAGAAGTAATTAAAGGTCCTGCTTCTTTGCTCTATGGATCGGAGGCTGTTGGCGGAGTAGTCGTGATCTATGAAGAGAAGGAAGCAGATGAAGGAAAAATAATAGGGGATGTGAATACCCGTTTCCTAACGAATACACTTGGAAATGCAACAGACATTGGATTTAAAGGTAATCGTAACAACAAGAACTGGAGGGTAAGAGCAGGCTATGAATCAGATGCAGATTATACCGATGGTAAAGATAACCGGATTTTAAATTCTCGTTTTGGAGGGTATTATTTCAAGGGGTCGATTGGATTTAAAAAAAATAAATGGATCTGTCAAAACAATTATACGGGCTCATTAAATAACTATGGTTTTATTATGTCTGATAGCAAAACAGACAAAGTATTGGATAACCGTTTCAGCAAAACAATGGATGGACCTCATCACACCGTTTTTTTAAATATTCTTTCCTCAGAAAATACCTTCCTTTTAAAAAAATCAATTCTAAAATTAAATATTGGTGCACAATCCAACATTAGAATGGAAGATGAAGGTGGAGGGGAAATTAGTTTGAATATGCATTTAAATTCATTGCTATATAATTTACAATGGATCAAAAGGAC
Organism: Bacteroidia bacterium; assembly: GCA_039937835.1. GTDB lineage: Bacteria > Bacteroidota > Bacteroidia > 2-12-FULL-35-15 > 2-12-FULL-35-15 > 2-12-FULL-35-15. Next base: position 2,326 of record JBDTFR010000029.1, read on the forward strand.
TTCAGAAAATACAGAGTTTATTATAAGTAATCAAAGCCTTATTCAAAGTAATGTTAACTATGGCAAACGTATCATCGTTCCTGATGCTAACCTGTTTGAAACAGGTATCTCTTTTTTTGTAAATCATAAAATGGGAAAAGTAATTCTTGAAAGTGGTCTTGGAGGGAATTACAGGCATATTACCACCCTTAGAACAAATAATTTTAATTCGCCTGACAAAGAAATTCAACCGTTTTCAAAATCATTGCCTGCACTTAATGCAATGGTTGGATTACTAATTAACCCAACAAAAAAATTGAACTTTAAACTTTGTGGAAGTACTGGTTTCCGTTCTGGTAATATGGCCGAACTTGCCTCTAATGGCTTACACGAAGGTATCTATCAGTATGAAATTGGTAACCCTAACTTAAAAGCAGAACAAAATATAAATACAGAATTATCACTTAATTATATACTTGAACAATTCCAGTTTTCTGCTGCTATATTTAATAATTATTTTAACAACTATATTTATTTAGCACCCACAAATGAAAGTTTTTTTGGTATACAAGTATATCGTTACTTTCAAAACAATGCCGACTTGTATGGTGGTGAAACTTCCCTTTCTTTTAAACCTAATAATCTTAAAGGCTTAAAATTAAGCAGCAGCTTTGCCACAGTTACTGGAGTTTTAAATGATACCTCTCATTTACCTTTTATTCCTGCAAACAAAATTCACAGCGAAATTTTATATTCTTTTAATATAAAAAGTACTTTTAAGGAATGTTATATTCTTTTTAGTAACGATTATGTTTTTGCACAAAATAAACCAGCAGTTCATGAAACAAAAACCAGCGGATACATCCTTTTTAATGTAGGCTTCGGTTCAAATGTAATTTTTGGAAAAGAAACAATTACCTTTAATATCATTTGTAATAATGTATTCAATGAATATTATTATGATCATCTTTCACGATTTAAATATTACGGCTTTCATAACATTGGACGCAACATTGTTTTAAATATCCATATACCCATTAACTTTAAATAAATAAATCATGAAAATTTCTAATCTCTTAAAAACCTTAAGCATCTTTAGTTTAATAAGCTTTATTGTAATTTCCTCCTCCTGTAAAAAAAATAAGGATCAGCAAATTCCTCCTAAACTGTCATTTAAAACAGGTACGAGTTATATTTCTGGCGATGCAACCGTTAAAATGAATGATACATTACTGGTTGGGGTAATCGCTTCAAAAACCGAAGACAAAGATTTGCTTACCCGCTTTGTAGGAACTCAGCAATATGATGCAAATTCGGCAACAACAATAATCAATGAGTCTTTCAATGAAGATACGTATTCAAAAGATTTTAATATTATCACCAGAAAAGTTGCAGGTATGGAGAAGTACACTTATACCATTATTAACCGGGACGGATTAACCCAAACAATTTCTTTTGTATTAACAGTTAAATAAAATAATAATTATTAATCTATAAAAACAAAAAACATGAAAAAGATCATTTTCTCAATTCCAGTTTTAGCTCTATTAGTATTAACTTCTTGTGTTAAAGAGCGTGATTGTAATTGTACAACAACGATAACCTATGCTGGTGGAAGCCACGTGTCAACAGATAAAATAGTTTATAAAGATGTTACGAAAACGCAAGCAAAAACACTTTGTGCAAGTTACACAACAACAGATGACAGTGGAGTTGTAACCACACAGGATTGTAAATTAAAATAGAAAAATAACTTCTTTAAGAAATTATATATTTTCAGCAATAATAACCTTTTCGGCATCAATATTATTGTAGTGGCTCTGTGTTGCTTTATTTTAACAAGGCCAAAGATATTTTCCTGAATTAATTTTAGATCACACACTAAGAGCCTGTTTAAATTTTATTTATTTGGAATGTTATGATGTATTTTTTAGCAAGACAAGACACTTTTTGAGGGTCATAGCGGTGCTCTATGGACAATAAAAGTAACGAAGTCTGGCACAAAAAGACG
>JBDTFR010000030.1:0-3691 GCA_039937835.1 Bacteroidia bacterium
TCTTTTTGTGCCATACTTCGTTACTTTTTTTGTCCGTAGAGCGCTGCTATGGTCTTCAAAAAGTGTCTCGTCTGGCTAAAAAACACATCATAACATTCCAAATAAATAAAATTTAAACAGGCTCTTAAATAAATAGATTTTAAAAAAATACTAGTATTTAATATTATTAGGTTCTATATTAAAAATAACCTTACACTTTTATGATATCATAAAATTTCACTATCCTATAAAAGCTAAATTTTAATAAAAATAGCAATTAATAGTTAGTAATCGTCAATTTCCATATAAAGTTATATAAATTCATTTTTATAAAGAAAAATACAGCCGATCATGAATTATAAAACAAATTTTTCGATTTAATTATTTAACACGAGTTTAAATACGTTAACACCTATAGCATATCCGTATAGCCGGCCAGAAGGAAGTTTTACAATTCTAATTTTGTTACAGGCTCTGCCTAAATCTACTTTTTCCCAAGATTCACCTCCATCACTTGTTTTATATCCACTAGTAAGTGTTCCAATAAAACCCGTATTGTTATCTAAAAATCCAACACCGAATGAGCGCGCTTTATAATCATTGCATAAATTTTTTTCTTCCCAAGTTTTACCGCCGTTAGTTGTTTTTATAAAGTGTTGTTGTGTAAATGTACTATCTGGATTATAACTTTGTATGGTTGCATAACCTACTTCTTTTGAAGGAAAAAACAATTTCCAAGAATTTTCATAAGGTCTATTTGATTCATAAACCTTCTCCCAAGTTTTACCACCATCTATTGTATGAACAATAGCAGCATGTCCATTATCTAAATTTTCGGAAGTGGATGCACAAGCAAAGCCTTCATTTTTATTAAACATTTTTATATCATACATTGCTGCGCAATACTTACTCATTTCCATATTCTTAAAAGTAACGCCGTCATCATTACTCACCATAAAATTAGAGGGGCTTCCTACTCTACCAACCGCATATATGTGATATTTATATCCTATCTCACCAGAATTAATATATTGTTCTTTAACAATATCTATCGAACATAAACCTTTAACTGATTTTCCACTATAAGCAACGGGTGTCCAGTTTTTACCACCATCAATTGTTTTATATAACGGTACAGAATCCGTAACATTTGGAAAATAATCAGTACCCACCGTACCGGCGAAGCCTCTTAAGCTATCAATAAAAGCAATGCACCTAAAAAAGGTGCCTTTTTTTTCCAGTTGTAAAGTCCATGATTCTCCTCCATTTATAGTTTTATAAATATGTCCATAACCATTTATATACCAGCCTTTATTTTCGTCAATAAAATAAATATCATCCTGCTTACCTTTGTATGGTTCCGTTTGTAGCTTTTTCCATTCATATTGTTGAGCATAAGACGTTTGAAAAAAAATGATTAAAAATAGTGCAGCTAATTTGAAAGTAGATTTCATAAACAGAGTGATGGATAGGTTAATTAATTTTAATATATAATGTTTTATTTTTTATTGTTGGGTTGGTCTTTTTTTTCCATAAAATCTATCAAGCCTTCTATTTGATCCACATCTAATCGTTTTGCTATAATTATTTTATCTTTATCTAAAACATATATTATTGGAGTGCTGGCTATATCGTACATTTTTTTTGCTACAGCACGCTTGTAGGGATCCATTTCATGTACATTAATCCAGTTAAGTTTATTTTCCACTACAAACTTTTTCCATTCAATGGGTTTATCATCAATTTCTACAGCATATACAGCTACACCCTGTGCTTTTAACTTGTTTTCATAAAGCGTTAACAGTTTTGGTACAGCTGTTTTACAATGTCCACAAGTATGTTCCCAAAACAATACGATGGTGTACTTCGCTTTTACGTCGTACAAGGGAATGTTTTTGCCTGTAGAATCTGCCATATTAAGTGCAGGCGCTTTTTTACCAATTAAAATAGGTTCTAATGTATTCGCTCGGGTAGTAATTTTATCTAATTGTGTAGAATCTACCCAATAGGCTTGTTTAGTTGCATAATATTTATTTACCATGTGTACAAATACGGCATCCATACCCATAATCTGAGAGCTTTCGTAAGTGTAAGTTAGCCAATAAACAAGGTATTTAAAAACTTCCTTATTTGCTTTCCCTTTTTGAATTAGGTAATCAGCCGACACATTTATAGAATCTGGAGTTTGGGCAGTTAGATTATCCATGTATTGTTTAATTTTCTTATGGAATAAAGGCGTATACAACATTCGTTCATCACTAAAATCAACATTATCAAAAAAATGGGCTTTATAGTAGCGATAAGGGTATAAGGTGTCTTTAGCTCCATTTGCTAAAAGTGGCGCATCTGGTATTTTAGGTTCTTCCATTGCATTAAATAATTTTGCAATAAAGGTATTGGGGTTATTTTTTATGAACGTTTCTTTATAACTTACTACTTCTGCATCAATTTTGGTTATTTTATCTTTAACAGTTTTAATTGAATCTTTATCTTTTAATTTTGGTAGCTCTTCACGTAATGGTTGTATTTGATCTTGTTTAACACCCATAAAATTTTGAAACTCATAAAAAAATTTATTTTCATCTGAATTCTTTACTTTCATATTCTTAATTAAATCTACCGTATCTGTTGCTAATGTAAATTGTTGTTTAGCGTCCATGATAAAATCGAAATATTTTTTTGTAGGTAAAATAAACATATATACCCCTTGCGGATATTTTTCGGTGCCTTTAAAAATTACTTCTCCTTTTGAATCTACTTTTGCAGAATCTTTTATGTATTGTTTATCCCCATAGTAATTTGCTAAAATGCACATCTTACCTTCTTGTAAACCTTTTACACTAATTTTAATAATATGGCCTTCAGGTTCTGAAGCAATTAATAATTTAGAAAAAAACAATACTAATAATACAATAAATGATTTTGTAAAAAATGTATTCATAACAATTTTTATTTAAGGGTTATCTATGGTAAAGTTAATTATATTTTTATTTTTAAAAAAGAGGATCTGCTTTTACCTGAATGTATTATGTTTATTAACCCAATTTAAATTTGAAAGTATGTCCTCTGCTCAAAAGTCATACCAGTATAGTAAAATTAGATTTAATGTTTGGCTAATTTCTGAATAAAAGCCTTATTTAAATAAATTGAATTTAATTATACTTTTAGCCAAGATGGTGATTCTACTGTCGGCTGGTTAACTTTAATTAAATAGCCGTCGAGGTCATTAAATTCGATTGTCTTCATACCCAAATGTGAATTTTTAGGCCCGTTAAAAATAATATTATTTTCAGTAAGTCTATCTATAACATCCTGCAAATTATTCGTCAAAAAACTCGTTACACCAGTTTTAGGTGGAAAATGTGTTGAAGTGTTAAAGTCTATACCATTAACCCCTGAGTTAAACACTTTTAGTCCGTCTTGTTCAACGGAAGTTTCAAGCCCTAAAATTGAATTGTAAAATAGTTTGCTTTTTTCTAGGTCTTTTGAGCCAAATTCAATTTCCAATAATCTTATTTTCATTTTTTTATTGTCCAACCAAGATGTTTATGAAAAGTGCTAGGTTAAATAGTTTTTATAAATTGGCTTAGAGCCTGTTTAAAATTTATTTAAAATGTTTGTTATGCCTCTTTTTGTGCCATACTTCGTTACTTTTTTTGTCCGTAGAGCGCTGCTATGGTCTTCAAAAAGTGTCTCGTCTGGCTAAAAAACA
>JBDTFR010000031.1:0-41151 GCA_039937835.1 Bacteroidia bacterium
TTAAGAGCCTGTTTAAATTTTATTTATTTAGAATGTTATGATGTGTTTTTTAGCCAGACGAGACACTTTTTGAAGACCATAGCAGCGCTCTACGGACAAAAAAAGTAACGAAGTATGGCACAAAAAGAGGCATAACAAACATTTTAAATAAATTTTAAACAGGCTCTTACTTAATCTAAAAAATTTGGATCCTCACGAAGTTAACAAACTTAAATTACACGGCTTAAAACTGCTACAATAACCTATTAAAAATCCCATTATTTCATAAATAACTTTCATGAAAATTAATCATTTTGTTTTAATTTGGTTTCTACCTTTATTTTATCGTATTTTCAAATTTGAAAATAATTTTAATGCCACATGAATGACTACATAAAACTTGGATTAAAAATAACTTGGTTGGTGGTAGGGAGTTATTGGCTTATTTCGAGCATTGGCACTAAAAAAGTTAAACTTCAAGAACCCTTTTTCAATAGATTTATTCAATATTGGCTACCTATAATTATTGCTAGTTTACTATTAGGTCCGGGTGAATGGTTTGGGCATACATTACTTAGAGAAAATTTTGTTCCGCACACTAATTTGGTTGGTATTGTCGGGCTTTTATTATGCGTACTTGGTGCTTTTATTGCTTGTTGGTCGCGATACATTCTCGGTAAAAACTGGAGCTTAGCTGTTCAGCAAAAAGTCAATCACGAATTAATTCAAAATGGAATGTATAAAATTATAAGACACCCAATATATACGGGAATATTACTTTTATTCATCGGCAATACCCTAATTGTTGGTGACTATAGAGGAATTATTGCTGTTCTCCTTATTTTTATTTCTTTTTGGTTTAAACTCCATAAAGAAGAAAAATTATTGAATGATACTTTCGGAAATCAGTTTATAGCATATAAAAATAGAACAAAAGCGTTAATTCCATTTATTTTATAAAGCAATATTTTGCTCTTATAAACTAAAATACTTTGTAATAAAACAGTTTCATGCATATTAAATTTTTTTTTATTTTATTGCTCTTTAGCTTCAAAGCAATGTCTCAGCCAGATACGCTGCATGCTTTTAATAATAGCGTATATGTGGAAGCACTGGGTATTGGCGGTTATGGCTCTTTAAATTATGAACGTATTTTATTTTCTAAAAATAAATTAAAATTAGCGGTAAGATTGGGTGCAAGTACTTACCATGTGATGGATTACCGATTAAAATTTAATCCTGATATTATTTTACCAATCTCTTTAAATGCTTTGTTTGGTAACCGTCACCTAATAGAAATGGGGCTTGGACAAACAATAACGAGTTTAGTAAGTGCTAATGAATTTAGAAAAGCAGAACGTAATAATAACCTACATGCTACTTTTAATATAGGGTATCGATATGAAAAATCTAGAATGTTATTTCGTATTTGCTACTCTCCCATTATTGAATATTATAACTCCATACGCCATTGGGGAGGTATTTCCTTTGGTTACCGATTTTAAAATAATAGCATGCATAAATTAATTATATCTTCTTTCATTTTAATACTTATTTCTTCTTGTAAAAAAACAGAGTATATTATTGAGAACTTAAACAATAATAAAATTATGGTGTTTGGGCATGGAGGCATGGGTGTAAAAAGCAATTACCCCATCGATACTTTTGAATCCATTATTAATTGCCTTAAAACTGGTGCAGATGGAAGTGAAATGGATGTTCAAGTAACTAAAGATAGTGTGTTGGTAGCTTATCACCCAAAATATTTGGAAGACAATACCAATATAAACGGAATGATAAATACGCTTACTTGGGAAGAAGTAAAAAAGGCACGCTTTAAAAGCCTTCCTTATTTGAAATATTCCATAATATCATTAGATGAACTTTTTCAAAACATAAATAATCCTCCACGCTATCATTATACGTTTGATTGTAAATCATATAATGCGCCTACTGCTGATGGCTTTACTTTTTACACTCAATTTAGCAATGCCTTAATTAAAATTATTGAAAAATATAATTTGCAGAATTCTGTTTTTATTGAATCGCGTGAAAAAGATTTTTTAGCCATGCTAAAAAGTAAAAGAAGTGACTATATGCTTTTTACATATCCTCTTAATTTTGAAGAAGGCCTTGCAATTGCGCAGGAACTTAATTTATATGGAATAACTACGAGTACAGCGGATATTACAAAAGATCAGATAGCGTTGGCACATAGTAAAAACATTCGAGTAGCGATTTGGAATATCGATACTAAAAAAAAGAATAGAGATGCTATTTTAAAAAACCCCGATTTTATACAAACAGACAACTTAAAATACTTAATGAAATTATTAGAATAAATATTTTATGTTTATTTGACCTCTTATAGGGTCTAATATTGTACCTCCCCACCACTTTCTAATAATCACCTATTATTAAGAAGTAGAAAATAGGTAAATTGCACCCATAAATTAATGATATGATTACTTTTTGTACCCAAGATGTTGCTTTTAATTTAAAAAAGAAGACGCTTTTAAAAGAATGGATGCTTAGCGTGATTGAAAAAAAGAAACGTAAAGCAGGCAACATTAGTTTTATTTTTTGTTCAGATGCCTATTTGTTGACGATTAATAAACAATATCTTAATCACGCTACTTATACAGATATTATTACTTTTGATTATTCGAAAGAGAACACCAAAATCCCTATTCATGGTGATATTTTTATAAGTGTAGAACGAGTTTTTGAAAATGCAAAAACATTTAATAAAACACCAGAAAATGAAATGCACCGTGTACTTATACATGGGATATTACATTTGATAGGGTATACCGATAAAACTAAAATTGCGAAAGCAGAAATGACAAAACAAGAAAATAGTTGTTTAAAAATATTAGACTCCTATTTTGCAAATAAATAAAATAAATTAAATTAATAAAAAAATCAATAACTAATAAAACAATGATTGCACTTATTACAGGAGCCACCGCAGGTATTGGCAAAGCTACAGCAACACTATTTGCTAAAAACGGGTATGATATTATTATTACTGGTAGAAGAAAAGAAAGGTTAACTAACTTTTCTGAAGAATTACAATCCACTTACAAAGTAAAGGTGCTTACTTTAAATTTTGATGTTCGTAATTTAAAAGAAGTAGAAACGGCTATTCAATCGATTCCAGAAAATTGGAAAAAAATAAATGTATTGGTTAACAATGCTGGCTTAGCAGCTGGTTTAGGACCTATACAAGAGGGACTCATAGCAGATTGGGAACAAATGATTGATACCAATTTAAAGGGCTTACTTTATGTAACCCGTAATATAGCGCCAACGATGATAACCAATGGTTTCGGACACATTATAAACATAGGCTCTATTGCTGGAAAAGAAGTATATGCGAATGGTAATGTATATTGTGCCACCAAGCATGCAGTAGATGCACTTAATAAAGCCATGCGTATCGATTTACTACCTCATCAAATTAAAGTTACAGCAATTAACCCAGGCATGGTAGAAACAGAATTTTCTCTTGTTCGATTTAAAGGTGATGAACAACGAGCAAAAAAAACGTATGAAGGAATCGATGCGCTTACTCCAGAAGACATTGCAGAGACTATTTACTGGGTAGCATCGCGCCCAGCACATGTAAATATTAATGACATTATTATTACGCCCACCGCACAAGCCAATGCTACCAATACAATAAGAAAATAATTTATAAATCGTATCAAACGAATATTCAAATGGCGCTCCTATTTCAAAATCAAAATCAGGTAAAAAAAAGAATCGGTTTTAATTTAATTATCATCGTTGGTCTGGTTTCATTATTTTCTTGTTCTCAAAAAAAACAAGTTGACTTGATTATTCACAATGCCATTGTATATACGGTTGATTCTACTTTTTCAACTGCGGAGAGTTTTGCAATAAAGGATGGGAAATTTGTTGCCGTTGGCAGTAATGATGATATATTAAAAGCCTATACCGCTGCCAAAATTATTGATGCCAATGGCAAAACAATTTACCCCGGTTTTATCGATTCCCATTGTCATTTTTATGGATATGGTAAAGGCTTACAAAAATTAGATTTGTCAGAAACCACCTCCTTTGAAGAAGTAATTGAAAAATTAATTGCGTTTGCTAAAACAAATAAATCGGCCTGGATTATTGGCAGAGGCTGGGATCAAAATCGTTGGGCAATAAAGGAGTTTCCAACTAATAAAATGTTAGATAGTTTGTTCCCGAATACACCTGTTTTTTTAGGACGAATTGATGGTCATGCTGCACTGATTAATTCAGCAGCGGCTACCAAAGCAAATTTAGATGTGAACCAAAAAATAGCGGGTGGAATAATTGAAATTAAGAATAATAAATTTACAGGAATACTAGTAGATAATGCGGTAGAAATTGTTGAAAACAGTATTCCGAAAGAAACCGCTGAAGAAATAAAAAGCAGTTTATTAGCTGCTGAGAAAAATTGTTTTAAAGTGGGTTTAACAACTGTGGATGATGCAGGTTTAGATAAAGAAGTGGTAGAGCTAATTGATGAATTACAAAAAAATAATTTATTAAAAATGCGCATTTATGCGATGCTTACGGATAACAAAGAAAATTTAAATTATTATTTGCAAAAAGGGTTTTATAAAACAGATCGATTAAATGTACGTTCATTTAAATTTTATGCGGATGGCGCTTTAGGTTCACGCGGGGCTTGTTTATTAACACCTTATACCGACAAACCAAACCAACAAGGTTTCTTATTAAACACCCCTCGTTATTTTGATAGTATGGCAGTAATCATGGCAAAAAATGGGTTTCAAATGAATACACATTGTATCGGCGATTCTGCTTTCCGACTAATTAAAAGAATCTATACCGCTGCAATTAATAATGCTATTCCAAAAATTGCAGACAGAAGATGGCGTATAGAACATGCACAAGTAATTGCCGAGAATGATTTTACATTTCCGAACAATATAAAAGATGAAAGTGGTAAAATGGTGTATGCCATTATTCCTTCGGTGCAGCCCACCCATGCTACTAGTGATATGTATTGGGCAAAAGATAGATTGGGGAATGATCGTCTTAAATATGCTTATGCCTATAACGATTTATTAAAAACAGCAGGTATGGTTGCATTGGGTACCGATTTTCCAGTAGAGCATATTGATCCACTTTACACTTTTTATGCGGCAGTAGCTCGTAAAGATTTAAAGGGTTTTCCAGAAGGAGGTTTTCAACCCGAAAATGCGTTGTCAAGAGAAAACACCTTGCGAGGAATGACTATTTGGGGTGCGTATGCAAACTTTGAAGAAAAAGAAAAAGGCAGTATCGAAGTAAATAAATTTGCTGATTTTATTATTCTAGAAAACGATCTTATGAATACTGATCTTAAAAATATACCAAGTACGAGAGTACTCTCCACTTTTGTAAATGGCGAAAAAGTGTATTAGTATTTAGGGCTCTCATCGCCTCACTCAACCAGCGAATGAACTATTTTACCAACCACCGTTTGCGCATCGTTAAAATCATGTCCACTAGCTAAATAATACACTTCTGAATTGGGTGCAAAAGTATTTATGGAAGGGTTCATGTCTTCCTCCCGCCCCCAGAAAATAAGAATAGGAATGAATTTAATGGATGCAATTTCCTGAAAAACATCATAATCCCATTTTCTAATTAAAATTCCCAATCGATCTAATAAATGGGTTTCAAAATCAGAATTGCTACTGGGAGATAACAATACGATCAGTTGAACCAAAGAATGGATATTGGAAGGAAGTTGATTGTATATAAAAGGCAATACTTCTGCGCCAAACGAATAACCGATTAGTATTATTTTTTTTCTATTCCATTTTTCCATGTAGTGAAGAATAACAGGAGCAAGATCTTCAGCTGCTTCCTTAGGGTTGCGTTGTTGTCTGAAATAATCAAGAGAATTTATTCCAATTACGGCAATGCCACAGTTATTTAGTGAGTCAGCAAGTTTTTCATCGTATGGTCTCCAGCCGCCATCTCCTGTGTATAACACTGCCAATGGAGTGGCATCATTTTCAATACTGTTTTTCTCAATTACATGAAGCCTTTCATTTGCAAATGCAAGGGTATTTAATAACAAAAAAAGTACAACAGTAATACAATATTTATTCATGGCTAGCCTTTCATTTGTTGGGTTAATAACAAATTATTTTTTGATGTATGTTACAAATCCTCCACTCCACTTATAAATTATGAAGTCTTCCATTTTCAGTTATTTAGTGGTGATTCATATATTTCATAATTAGATCTGCAATTCCTATAAAGTTATTGTTGTAATGGTGATCCCCTTTTAATACATGAATTGTAGCGGGAATCTTGCTAAAACCGATTCTAGTGTTGAGATCCTCTCCTTCGCCAAATAAACAAATAACTTTATTTTTAGAAACCTTGTTCAACTCTTCAACTACATCATACTGATCCTTTGAATTTCCAAAATTGAGCATGTCGGAGATGTGAATTTCAAAATCAGCGTTTTTGTCGGGAGAAATTAGTGTGACGAGTTCCACTTTATTTTTTAAGTCAGTCGGTAATCTATTCACAATAAAAGGAAGAATATCAGCACCAAAAGAATAGCCAATAAATATAAATTTCTGTTTCTTCCACAAAGTAGAATACTGTTGAATAATTTTTGCAATTGCTACAGTGGTTTCTTCAGGTGTTTTTTTACTCCAAAAATATTTTTGTGCATCTAACCCAACAGAGCCTACTCCTCTTTGAGCGAGAGAATTAGCTAACGATTGATCCCAATTGTTCCAGCCACCATCTCCCGAAATAATAATAGCAAAAGGAAGTGTATCATTTTTTGCAGGTGTTACAATCAATGGAAGATCATCGGATAACGAACTACTAACCTTAAAAATAGTTGGAGCAGATCTTAGAAGTACATCATAAGTATGTTTATTTCCTAATGAATAGCAAAGCGAATTATACTTTATACTTTTCATGCGAATCGCATGACCCGTATCTTGCATAAGGAATAGACTCATTAAAAATAAGAGTACCTTTTTCATTTTTTAAAATTATGGTTTCATTACTTTGTTGAGTGCATTAGGAATTCCTATTAAGTGATAATCATCTTCATACACCAAATATTTGTCAACCCATTTCGGATCAAATTTTGATTTGTATTCCCTTAAATTTTTGTAATACGAAAACTGTTTTAATTTTTCATACGCAAATCGAATCGTTTTTTCAGGAATTGTTTTCCCTTCTTTTATACCTGATAATGGCACCATTCCAATGTTTAAGGTTTTTCTGCCCGTTTTTTTAAAATACCGAATTAATTCAATGAGTAGAAAATCCAATGCTCCTCCAGGTGCATCTTTTGTTTTTCGAATCAAATCATAGGTACCTTCTTCTTTCACATAATCGGGAATGATATTGGCGAATGCTATTACCTTTTCGCCTGAACTTTCGAGTGTAATAATCGTTTGTTTTTTCAACTCCTTTATATCAAAACTTCCTTGTGAAAAAATCATTTCCTCGTAACCTGTTTCATCCAACCATTCATCAGAAACAGATTTCATGCGTTGCAGAAGTCCGTCTTTTATTGGTGGGTAATGTACAATTACTTTAAAATTCTTTTGTTGGATACTGTTGATCGTATTTCGCATGGCTTTTTTGTCTCCACCTGCAAGTGTAAACGTTGTTAAATCAACAATCGCTTCTTGCCCAATCAACATCGCTTTCTTTTTTGCGGCTTTGAACGTTTTAAGATCAGCGGCATCAACACGATAATAGCAGGGCGATAAATTATTTTTTTTGCAATGTTTTTCAAATTCAATCAAGATATTTTTAAAATCAAGGGTATCCTTGCAAACTGGTTTTTCAAGTACAACCGCAAAATTTTTGGCAATCCGGTAGGATAAAAATGATTGTTCATCAGCTGAAAAAAAGAATAACTTATCAGATGTGGTTTTAAAGTAATCGAGTGCAGAATTACCATTTTTTGCCACAAGAAGCTTCGCAAGTTCTTTTTGTTCATCGGTTACACTCGTTTCAAATACAAAGGGTCGAATAAGAGAATACAATAAAAATAACATGGAGCAAAAGCCTGTTACGTTAATGGAGTATAAAAAAACATTTGCAATGTTATGTGTGGAATGAAGCGATTGATCACCAACAAGAAAAAAATGTTTAATCGTTTCTGATATCGATTGTGTAAATGTAAAATCAATACCAAAATAGGTCACATCCAAAAAATAAAACCCAATTATTCCATAAATAAGAATTGCTCCAATAGAAATGATGGAAACATAAATACCCGTTTGTTGAAACTCTAAATTATTTCTTACAAAATATGCTTTTCTGGAAACGATCAGAGAGAGCGCAACAAACAGTGCCAATGTTGCTTCCTCATAATCAATGGCCTTTGTTAAGTTCCCGATAAAGGAAATGAATGTAATAAATAACGCAATATTCCAGGCATTTTTTAACCCTTTAAAAAGAAATATAGCAGTGGCGATAAGCAATAAACCCGAAGTCAAAACCAAATAGTTGGAAGCTCGAATTGCATTGAGTGGGAGGAAATCTTTTAGAACTACCAATCGGTTATGCATGGCGGGTGTGAGTGTGGAGATGATATTGACCACGCCTAGAACGAAAATGAGTACCGCTGGAATAATACGTAAGAAAATATTTCGAGGTGTAAAAATAAAACTCAACAACCCGACAACCATAGGTAACCAAAATTCGAAGAAGCGATATAAAATAGTAATTGAAAATGCTTGCACAGGACTATATCCATAACGCATTAGAATATAGGTAATCGTTAATTCAATGGCACCTAAACCTCTAAGAAAAGGAGATACATTTAAAATTAAAACAGAAATGATATAGCTGGATAATGCTGCCTCAAAAGAAGGTTTTAAACCCAAGGCAATCATTGCAATATACAGATAGAAAACACAAACGAATTCAATAAATACGGAATAAAAAAGGGTTCTTACAATCACTCCTAAACGAGGATCCCACATCTTAATATCTTCTAGTGTATGAACAAAGGGTGGATAAATTTTAATTACGAGTTTATATGCAAAGCCTTTTTTTATAATGGAGTAAATAAGCAACACGATACCAGTTACAAGCAACAAAAATGCAATAAACACATGAATGTCATTTGAATTGGCAGTATTGGCAAAAAACATATAGAGTAAAACTGGAACAGAGACAATTAAAACAGATAAAACACCTATAACAGCATATATAGTAGATGCAAAATGAATTTTATTTTTTTCAATACCCTTTTCTTCAATCACCGTTGTAAAAAAGGCAAGTGATGAAACTCCACCGGCGGGTAAAAAAACACTTACGAAATTACGTTTTAGGAATAAAACAACGGCGTCTTTTAAAGATACTTTTTCACCTATAGATTTAAAACCAGATGTGTACATTAACCCATGAAGAACAATATAAATACAGCCAATTACTACTCCCAAAAGTATCAGAAAAAAATTTGCCGTGTTCAGTGTATCTTGAATCTGGCTGAGTTCTGGTATTTCTTTCTTAAAAAAATAAACGGCAACCAACATGATAACAATACCCATTGTTATATTGAGAACCAGCTTATTTTTTTTCGTTGAAAATTTCCATCCTGCAAGTAAAGTCAATTTAAATTGCTGAAAGAATGTTTTTTTATTCGGTAATGGGGATGCACTCATTGTTTAATTGGTTAAAAGCGGTTTAAAAGAACGATTAAATTACACTATTCGTATGCTAGATAAAGAAGTTCTTTATAGGTTCTAGTAACATTTTTTATTAGTTTAGCCTTTTGATCGACTGTAAAAGTTAATTATGGTTTACTCATATTAACAGCATGGGTATCTGGAGGTTTGTTTTGAAATAATTGAAATCCCCGTTCCCACCAATTTTTCATTTGTTCTGCATCAAAAATATAGGATTGATCTGTTAATATTTGATCGATATAATAAAATTGAACATCCGTTTTATGATTCAACGCTTCCATTCGTGCTATAATTATATCGTCTTGAGCTATTTGATTTAACATAAAATTATAGGTATGATTCAACGCTTCTAATGCATTGTGAATGGGTGCGCTGTTGTATATTCTGTTTTCCATACGCAATACAATTGCATCAACAAATGTAGCACCTTGTGCAATTGCTTCCTGTATGGGAATGAGGTTCCCAAAGCCGCCATCAGCAAAATCTTCATTGTCTTTGGTAAATAAACTCATTAGTGGAACCATGTTGGATGAGGCCCAAATCCAGTCGCAAAAATCATCATAAGAATAGTTGTTTGATGATTTATATTCTACCACTTGCTTCGTTAAATTCGCAACCGTAACAATCACTTCTTTTCCCAATTTTTTCAATTGCAAATAATCCTCTTCCAAAAAATTAGTCTGAATAAGTGTTCTTAAATTTTTACTACTTCCCAATGTTTTTTGATTGGTGGCAAATTGTTTCAATATTCCCAAATGATTAATGCGAGTTTTAAAAATTCCGTTTTCCTTTTTAATAATGAAAGGACAAACATCAAAAATATCTCCCTGATGAATCGTGGTATAAAGTTTCTTAATTTTTTCGATTTGCCCAAGTGCTAAAAATGGAATAAGCAAACTTCCTGTTGATGTTCCAACATACAAGTCATAATCCTTTTTGCACTGTTTGATAAGGTATTCTGCAATACCGCCAGCAAAAGCTCCTTTGCTCCCTCCACCTGATATTACCAGTGCTTTTTTCATAATGTCTTAGTTATCAATAAAATTTCTTTAAACTACTTTTCATTTTCCTTATTTCTCTTCCTTTTTTATGAGCTAGTTTTTATTTATTTAAAAAGTT
This sequence comes from Bacteroidia bacterium, assembly GCA_039937835.1. Taxonomy (GTDB): domain Bacteria; phylum Bacteroidota; class Bacteroidia; order 2-12-FULL-35-15; family 2-12-FULL-35-15; genus 2-12-FULL-35-15. The sequence continues at coordinate 10,800 of JBDTFR010000031.1, forward strand.
CCATAATTTGTTTAATATCGATTGATATTTTTATTTTTTTTCGAGCACGACTCCTAAAATCTTGACTTAACAAAAAATAGTCTGATAGCTTTTTTTGTATTAATTATAAGAAATGAAACCAAATTATTTGTTATCCCATTTTCAAAATTATTTGAGTGAGATACACGCCAATCATTTCTTTTACTTAATTAAAATTTCCTAAAGACATAATTATGGTATATTCTAAATTAATTAACCTTTACAAAGGTGCTTAAATTTCTTTAAGCATAACCACTTTTAATATATCTTTTTCTGCGCATTTGCCAATTAAACTATAGAAATCTGCCTCTTTCAGAGAGTTTAGAATATAATCATTCATACATTAAATTAACTAATATTAACCGAATTTAATTAATAACTTGAAAAATTTAATTAGAAAAATCTAATACCATTTTTCGCACATTTTTTTATACTTCGTTATTGATGGATACTTTTTTAAAACCATCAAACACTAGTAATTTATAAAATTAAATCACTGGTTCTTTTAACTAATTATTACATTGAATAGTGATATAATCGCAAATGAATTCACCCATCATAGCAATTTAAATATTCAGGAAAATACTTTATTGATTTCAATATAACCTCAAATAGCCCTATACCAAATGTAATAATTCATTCAGATTTTAATTTTCCTAATATCCTTTAGGGAAGTATGTACTATTACCTCAACTTCAAATATATATTCACTCTGCTTTTATAATTACTATAATTGAGTTATGTACTAAAAACAAATACTTCCTTTATTTTAAAATCCTTTTACGAAAGATCGTCACTGGTGCTAATACTAATTTGCACCTTAAGCGGCTACAGGAGGCTATTTAAAAAAATAACATCGTTTTAAATTTTAGTAAATGTATTAAAACAAATTATTTTGAATCAGGAGAAATTACTCCATCTCTATTTTTATTTAGTTTAACATTTACTAAAACTTCGTGAAGTGTTTCTGCTGCTAAGCCATGTAAAACCAGCCTGTAGGCTGCGCTATATGTTGTTTCTGGCACCATAGGATGCCTGTTGTTTACAAGGCCCAAATGACCGGGAGTTCCTAAAATTTGAGAAGTATAAATGGCAATTGTTTCATCTAATTGTAAAGAGTTGGAAGCTCTTACAAAATCGTTTGCTGTTAAAAATAGCTGATAAAAAGGAGTAAACAATTCAATTGCAGATCTTAAATCAAGCTTGTTGCTCCATTTTTTCGGAAAATCGATATGATCAAATTGGCCTTCTGTAATCATTTCCAAATTAAGAGCCTCTGCTTTTTTAATACTGATATTTTTTTCTTTTAATTGCATATTTAACTTAATAACAAAGTTGTAAAGATTCAAATCGTGTTTTAAAAACAAATCATCTTTAACATCTTCAAAATTCTTCGGTTCAAGCGGACTAGTTGTAATATCAATACCATCAATATTTTTTGCAATAAATTTTAATATATCACTACCCACATGGAAATGACGAAATATCAATAAGTTCGCATCTGGACTAACAAATCGTCTAAGTCCCCACGATAATATTTTGTGTAATGCTTTAGATGAATTAAAAAATTTCGGAAAAAAGAATTTGAAAATATGAATAAAAAACATCGTGATTTTTGACCAAACACGAATAATCGGAAGTGCATATTTTGCTGAGCGAGAATCATTGTCTCGCATTAATGATTGTTTTGTTTTGTTGTTAATAGGAATGCTATTATCCAAATACATTGCAAGCCAGGGGTTCGGGTCTCTTGAATCGTGATTATTAATATCTAAATTGTCAGCCATTTCGTTTTGTATGTTTAATAGTTTCCTAATTCTTCTAGTTGCATTTTGTAAAGCTTGGCGGTTGTTTTTGCTGTTTTTACAATCGCTTTAGCAACTTCCATATTCATTTTCGGATGGTTTAATGCTTTTTCTAAATTATGAAAATGGTTTTCATCTGCAACACCATGATACGTAAAAAACGAGACTTGTTCATCAGACAGATTAAGTTGTTCCTTTATCATTTCTCCCCAATACCGAGCCAATCGTTTGCCTATACCCTCAATAATAAACATTGCACCAAGTAAATCTATCGGATTCGGTTTACTCGCTTGCTGAAACATAAAAGAAGTAAGCGCAACACTGCCAATATTTTTTTCTCCTGATTGAATTTTAGTAATCGGCTCACCAAGTTCACTATAATTTTTCTCTAACATTTGATAATCTTTGTGTTCGGCAGCAGTATGTTTTATAAAAGCCGATCGAAGCTCAAATAAATCGATATCAATATTTGAAGCTGCTCTCGAAATCCATTGTGAGCCATCAATAACCTGTTGCCTTAAATCAAATAATAATAATTTATAATCCTCAATACTTAATTTTCCATCCTGAATTTTTTTAACGATAGGCGTTTTAAGCAATTCCATTTCAAAATGTATCCATATTTGTGCAAGCTGCCTTATCAGCCATTCGGAGGTTTCGTTTTTATCAATAACTAATTCTGGCGCTTCAATTTTTCTGATCGGATACGTTTTAGAGGATTCATTTTCGCTTCCTTCCACTTTTAATTGCATAAAAGATGTTATAAATCGTCCGCTTTCAGGAACCATACATAAGATGGTATCACCATGTTTTAGTTTGCCAGAATACATTAGCTCTTCCAGCATAATAAAGATAGAAGCGGCACCCGTGTTTCCTTTTGTTGCTAAATTATTAAACCACCTTTCATCAGGAATTACACCACCGCCCTTTTCCATTAATTCTTTAATGGGTTGTTTAAATACTTCGGATGAATAATGACAACAAAGCCAATCTGTTTCTTTTGATCTTATTTTTCCTTTATCAATTAATTCAAAGTAATGTGCTACACCACTTTGTATAACCTTTGGTAGCAAACGAGCATCTTGTTGTAAATTAATAGCGCCTGCTTTTGAAGCAGACTCATAATCAGGATAATCTAACCACGTTTTTTCTGTTTCATTTTTATTATCTGTTTTCCCAGTAAACATACAAACGGGAAATTCATTTGCATAAGATTTAATATCTATCCAATCTATTTTTAACGATAAGCCTTTACTATTTTTTTTATTCTGCAATACCAACGCCCCTGCGCCATCAGAAAGCATCCATCGAAGAAACTCTGTATCAAAAGATAAAGATTCTACTTCTTGCGCTTCAAAGCGAGAAGCTTTAAACAGTCTACTTGAAAACTCACTTCCTACACAAACCGCATTTTGTTTTTCGTTGGATTTAATTTGAGAGAATGCATTTTTTAATGCCATTATTCCACTTGAACAAACGCTTTGAAAACTTGCTACTTCACATCTTTGCATGTTTAAACCAGCATGCACCATGCTTGCAAAACCGGGCACAGGAAGGTCTCCTTGAGTTGTTCCTGTGCATAAAAGCTCAACGAATTTTGAATCAAGCTCGCTTTTTTTAAACGCATTTTCAATGGCGGCACAAGCCATTTGAGCATTGCTATGCGTGCTTTCTTGATTTTTATTTAGTGCATAATACCGCTGTTTTATGCCATTTTGTTTTAGAATTCGTGGCATAACGCTGCTACTTTTCCCGTTTATTTTACCTAAATAATCCTCTATCTCCTCATTGGAAATAGCATTATTGGGCAAAAATACTCCTGCACTAGTTATATAAACATTTTCCATGAAATTTATTTATTTTTGATAAAAAGCGCGTATAGTTTATCTAAAAAGCTTAAAGCAAAACCATAATTTTTTTTTGCTTTAAAATGGTGTTCGTTATGGTGTGTTCCAAACAATTTACAACTAACACCTGTGCCATTTCCAAAACGATAATTGCAATGACCAGCGTAATTTAGTAAAATACTTGCAAACGGATATAACAAAATGGCTATTGGTGAAAAAGAAATAAAAGGAACAATAGTAAGCGGAACAGTGCTTAATAAAAGCGCTTCCAGCCAATGAAAACTATAAACTGAATATACGGTTGGTATATTTGAAGTGTGGTGTACAAAATGTACATGGCGCATAAAAAAGCGAATGTGCAATATTCGATGAACAATAAAAAAATGAATTTCGTTCCAAAGCGTTAAAATTACTAAGCCAACTAAAACATTTAAAAAAGTATCGGGTAATAAATTTATATCTCCAGCGCTAATAAGGTAAATAATTGGGAAAGCAGAAAAGCCGAATATAAAAATAGATTGAAGCGAATGTTTTATTTCAAATTTAATTTGCTTTTTAGTCACCTCCTTTTCTACAATTTTATGTAAACTATTTTTTCGATATAAATACTTACATACCTCAAGAAATAACGCACCAACAACAAAATATAGAAATAAAAAATAAACGACAACAAGAAAATAGATTTTTAAATAACTAGCGTTGTAAAGAATGTTATTTGTAATTTCTTGCACTACTTCTTTTTCTGTCATCTAATTCAATACAATTAAATTCAGGTTAAGATATTCAAATTAACATTTTAAAGTCTTTTTATTAATATTCTTTTACCAAAGTTTCTACAGAGATATGTAGCTTTTCTGCTAGTGTACGAATCATTTTTAAATTCAATTTTCTTGTGTGATGAAAAATGTCACTTACCCTGCTTTTATAACCTAGAATTACTGCTAAGTCTTTATTTGATAATCCTTGTTGCTCCATTCTATATTTTATTGCTTCTATTGGACTGGGAGCTTCGATAACAAAATGTTTATTTTCATAGTCTTGGATTAATAAAGATAGTACATCCGCTTCGTTGCTTTCTTTAGTTCCTTCTTTAGCTGAAAAAATTTCTTCAAATCTTTCTAAAGCAACACGATAATCCTTCTTGGTTTTAATTATTTTTAGTTCCATTTGTCAAATTTTATTTTACTTCTTTTTCTTTTTATACATATCTACTTTCTCAGCATCAACTTTATCATATTCGGTATGAGTACCTATAAATTTTATAAAAATCCAGCCTTTTTGATAGTTGAGTTCTGCAATTAATCTATGATCACTACCATTAATTTCAAATATGACCCTATCATTTTTTATAGGTCTTGACTTATTAAAATCTTTGGTAACATCTTTTGGCTTTTTCCAATCCTTTGTTAAAACGTCATGATACCATTTCTGCAATGCTCTTTTGCAATCTGGATGAAGAGTACAATAATGGGTAATCGTTCCCCTATTATGAATATTCACTAATAGTTAAATTTTACTGTAAAAATACAAAAAAGTTACCAATTTGGTTACTTTTTAACAACTATTTAATTTACTCAAGCGGTTGCCGCAGTACGAGCTAAGCTGAAGCGTTGACTTTTTGTGAGAAAGGGCTTAGGTTGTATATATTTTACAAAATTCAAATATAAAAATTTTATGGTGTAATTTTCACAATGCTTTAGTCTTAAAATTAGAATTTAAAAAAGACAAAAGCCTCTACGCACATAGCAACGCCAGGTTATCACCTACCGATGCTAATTAACACCTTAGTTAACTACGGGTACGAGCTCGTCTTAAAACCCACAGACTGCAGAGAAAAGCGGCGAGCGCCTTTTGGTTTTAGTTTATGTTATGGCACGCTTTACTAGGTTTGGGTTTGCTTATTAGTCAGACTTCAAAGTTAAAGCCTTTTGCGTATATTATTTTTAATTTTAAGTCTTCGCTATAATCGCCTTCATAAATTATCGAGTAAATAATTTCAAATAGTAAATCCTTATCGATTCGATTGTCCGCGACATCTACTGCAATATTTTCCATTTGCTCTATAAACCTCCCTGTTTGGAATGAACAATTATTTATTTCTAAGAAGTAAGCAGAAAGTGCAATCGAGGCTCTTTTATTGCCGTCTTGAAAACTATGATTTTTGTTAATAGAGTAAAATAGGTGAGTAAGTTTATTTTCTAATTCAGGATAATATAAATCATTTTGGATATGCTCAATAACACTTTCCAATAAACCGATGTTCAAAATACCTAATAACCCACCGGATTGGTTTATTATTTCGTCGTGCATGTTTATGGCATGCGAGATGTCAAAATATATGAATTGCATATTATCGATCTTTTAGGCGTTTGAAAACATCAAGTAGTTCTGGATTTTCGATAACTCGCTGCAATAGGTCTTTACTTTTATCGCCCAAAAATCTATCATAGTCTGATTCACTAAGAGAATTAATGTAAGGTTTCAGTCTTTCGTGAATAATATTGCGTAGGCCATAGTCTCTGCTTGCCATTTTGTTTCTAGCATCCTCAATTTGTGGTATCCAAAAGCGCTGTCTAGAAAATTCATCGATTAATATGTTCAAATCGCCTGGTTGTAGTTTCCTATTTAGATTCTCGGACTTCAATTTCATTGCATCTGCAATACCTATTTCAAATTGTGATATTAACCTAAGAGCTTCAGAATACATAGTGTCCCGAATACTTTCTTTTTCTTCAATCTTCAATATCACTTTGTATTCAGCTGATTTTTCAAGAAAAATCGCTTTGTAAATTGCATCGGTATAGACGGCGTATTTATAATTACCCATTTCTAAATATTTATTTAACGCTTCCGTAAATTCTTTTCTATACATAGGTTCACGAGCCATAGCAATTAGATAATCCTCTTCTCGTTGGTTAACAAACTTTGTTGATCCACCGAGTTTTTGATCTAATGTGTCAATCACTATGTCCAATATTTTACTCCTCAACGCTTTCGCTTTCTCACTTTCCGTAAGTAACATTCCAACATTTAAGAATGCTCGAAAATTAAAAATTCCGAGTTGAGGAGCCTTGGCTCCTTCTTGCAACATCCAAGCAAATTCTTGCTTAAATTCTTTTAAGGCTTTTCCCTTAAGATTAACGTATCCATTGTGCTTCAGTTCCTCTTCGTTTTGAGATAAATATCTGTCAATAGTCGAATTGTCTATCGCATAAAAATCAGCAATTTGTTGTCGAGTATATTTATACTCACCATGAAATAGCATTCCTTCAATACCTAAATATGTTTGAATATTCTCAACTGCTTTTCTATTATTGAGAATGTTTTGTCGGTCGATAGCTGATACTGTTAAATCTTTCATATTTCCAAATATTGTTGAAAAGTTTTTATGTTTCCCTCATAAATAAGGGAAACAATTGTTAAGTTACTGGTAATCAATGATAATAGTGGTCTTAAAATTATCAACAACTTACTTTAATTGTACATTTTCGATTAGTTTGACATTTTTTTCTACCTCATGCTTGTCGTAACATCCGGATAAATGTACTACACATACCCACAAATGTGTTTACCCTAAATTTAGTAATTCAATTCAATTTTTAATTGCTTTAAAGTTATTTACGATAGCAAGAGGCACTAAGCCCATGCACACAGAGCGGTGTTTCAGCTTATCACCTACGTACGCAAATTCACCTCTTGGTTGACTACGGATTTTACAGTTTTGTCGCCAATTAAACTATGTAATTTTGCAATTAAATATTTTAAAGTTATTAATTGCGGCAGTTCAATATTTTCAGGTCTTCCCCAAGAAAAATAAGATTCTATTGCTCTAAGTTTAAATTGAATATCAAAATGTTCTCTAATCTCCGAATTATTCTTAATTAATTCATCAACTATATTTAGTACTGAATTTTCAATTCCTAAATTTTCATACATGTATTCTTTATGTGAGCTAGGTATCTCAAAGTTTGTAATTACAAAAGTTGCCAAATTTTCAAAAGCATTTAATATAGATCTATCATCAGGCTTTTTTAATTCAACTCTATTGAGAATTAATCTAATGTCACTTATTTGCAAGGTTATGATTTGATAATTTTCCATATTTTTTTAATTGTTGTTAAAATCCATTAATACCTCAGTAAGTTATGCGTAATATTTTTTTGTGTAAACATTTCGCTTAACAAAGCTTACTGTTACAAACGTAAGAAGAGAAAAAAGGCACTAAGCCCCTCCGCACGTAACAACGCTTCAGCTAATCGCCTACCGATGCTAATTTTCACCTTAGTTGGCTACGGGGCGGTTTAAAGCCTTTGCTTGCACAACGACTTTGATAGACCTACTATCATCTTATTTACAACATGGGATAAACTTACAACTGTTTATTCCTTCACAGCACAATTATCGCCTACGAATACTAATTCACATCTTAAGCTACTACGAGGCAGCATTTTATATAAAGTCGTTAAGTATATAGGAAAATAGAAGTTTATCAGCACCCATTTCTGTTAAACCATTAAATATATTTACTTTATTTAAATCAGCTCGTTTAATTGAAACCTTCGATTTAATAGAATCGAGAATCTCAATACCAATATTTGGAGTTAAAATCGCAAAATATCTTGGCGTCACAGGACATATAATCTTATAGTATGGGTTCTTCATTAAGTCTTTGTTTAGAGCAGTACTCTTCAAAAAAGTGAAATTAGAACCTTGAATTATCCAATGAGTCGCAGGATTGTCAGAGGTAATAAAATTTTTCAATTCCAATGATCTATATAGTTCAACACAACAATTCTTAGCAAGAATAGGAAAAAGCCTTATACCATTATAAACCCAGTCGGTGCTGAATGGAATGTCTTTTAATGATTGATTGGATGAAGCTTCCATGACTTCCTTTGTTCCTTTGGCAAACTTAGGAGTTCGAAGACTTTGGATAATTACAAAATTCCTAAGAGACTTAACTTGAGAAATGGATAGGGCTTTTCTACTATTCAAACCACTAATGACAGTTGGCCATAGATCTTCATGCATCTTGAAGATAAAAGTTTCCGTTAGCTTATTGTCTATTCCATATTTTAAAGGTATTGTGTATAAATTTTTCTTCTTTGCGATTTTAGAAGTGCATTGTTTGCGTGGAAAGTTATCACGTAAATTTAACGTATATAAACCAATATTGCCTTTGGTGTTGCTAGTCCATTGCTTCAAATAAACTCGCGGTACAAAATGATGTTCTTTGTGAGAAATTGTCATTTAAATTTACTGTTAAAATGCTTAATTCAGCATATTCGAAAATGTGTTTACCCCAAATTTACTAATTCAATCGGAAATTAACTTCTTTTTTAAATCTATACCAACAAACACAAAACGCCTTATTCCATCGAATAAGGCGTTTTGTAAAATTAATATAAATACTGCTTACCAAATTTCAGCACGTTCGCTTTTTGGACGATACATCTTATCTCCTTCTTTTACATTAAAGGCATCATAAAATTCTTGCATGTTGCTTAATGGTCCATTACCACGGAAAATACCAGGTGAATGTGGATTGGTTTGCACCATGTTCTTTAAAAACTCAGGACGCATGTTAATTCTCCAACCTTGTGTCCAAGCAATAAAAAAACGTTGCTCTGCTGTAAAACCGTCTATTTTTGCTGGTACTGGTTTGCCTTCTAATGATTTTTGCAATGCATAATAAGCAATGGTTAAACCACCTAAATCGGCAATGTTTTCGCCTAAGGTAAGTTCACCTTTTACATGCATATCATCAATCGCTACATAATCATTAAACTGTTTTACCAATACATTGGTTTTAGTTTTAAAGTTTGATAAATCTTCTTTTGTCCACCAATTTTTTAAATTACCATCGGCATCAAAACCTGCTCCTTGGTCATCAAAACCATGTGTTAACTCGTGACCAATAATAGCACCCATTGAACCGTAGTTTACAGCATCATCTGCATCAGGATTAAAAAATACAGGTTGCATAATTCCAGCAGGAAAAACAATTTCATTTATTGCTGGGTTATAATACGCATTTACAGTTGGTGGAGTCATCTCCCATTTTGTTTTGTCAACAGGCTTACCTAATTTATGAATATCTTCATTAAAAGCGAATGTGTTTGCACGTAAAAAATTCTGAACATAAGAATCGCGCTTAATATCTAAAGTAGTATAGTCTTTAAATTTATCGGGGTAACCAAATTTCTTAATTACTTTATCCAGCTTAGCATTTGCTTGTTTTTTTGTTTCTGGGCTCATCCAATCACGACTATCAATACGCACACGGTAGGCTGCAATAAGATTATCCACCATTTCAGAAACTCTTTTTTTACTGGATTCAGGAAAATATTTTTTTACAAAAAGTTCACCAAGTGCTTCTCCTAATGAAGCGTCGGTAGCTTCTAAGCTACTTTTCCAACGAGGTTTTAAAGTAGGTATACCAACTAATGTAGTACCGTAAAAATTAAAGTGCTCCTTTACAAAAGGGTCACTTAATTTACTTGCTGTTCTATTGATTAAATTCCAACGTAAGTATGTTTTCCAATCGTTAATAGAAACAGTTGGTATCATCTTATTTACTTCTTTAAAAAAATCAGGTTGAGAAACAATTACACTATCAATACCTTTAATTCCAACAAGATTAAAAAAAGTATTCCAATCAACTGCAGGGGTAAGTTTGGCTAAACCAGCCATTGACATTTTGTTATATTGTATTTGGTAATTTCTTTGTTCTATTTTTGTCATTGATACTTTAGCTAAGCTTGTTTCAATATCAAAAATTGTTTTTGCTGTTTTCTCAAGAGTTGTTGGTTTATCTCCTAATAATTTAAAAATATTTTCTATATGCTTTTTATAAGCTTTTTGAATTTTTAATGTTCGTTCATCTGTATTGGTATAATAATCTCTATCTGGTAAACCAAGCCCACCTTGTGAAAGATAAGTAATGTATTCAGTACTCTTTTTTAAATCTTGGTCAACACCTGAATTAAATATTGGATATACCCCTATTGAATTTAAATGAGCAATCTCTGTTAATAAGTCTTTGGTGGTAGCCACTTTATTAATCAATTCAAATTCAGAAGCTAATGGTTTTGCACCTTCTTTGTTTAATTTTACAGAATCCATTGCCATGGAATAGAAATCACCTATTTTTTGAGTGTTACTACCTTGCGCGGCACTTTTGTTGGCAGCAGCCTCGTCTAATATTATTTTTAATTTTGACTGATTGGCTGCACCAATCTCTCTAAAACTGCCCCAACTGCTTTCTGAAGCGGGTATCGGATTGTTTTTAGTCCAATTGCCATTCACAAATAAATAGAAATTTTCATTCGGACTTACAGCTTTATCAAAATTATTAACATCAATGCCTGGTTGCTTTATATCCGGATTGGTAATAAAAGAAACGAGCACTAATGATAATGCCCCAACAGATAATTTAAGAATATTCTTTTTCATGTTTTTATTAATTTTAAAAAAACGAATTTAACTTAAAAATAAGAACATTTCAAATGAAAAAGTTTAAATGGTAAATAGGTAGTTTGAATGGCGTGTTTTACTGCTGTAGTAAGCTTTAAAAGCTAACTACCTGAATTCTCTTATAAAAACCTTTCAATTAGCCTATAAATAAGGGCTTCGATATGATCCTACTTTCTTTTGATTATCCAAAAGAAAGTGGAAAGAAAAAGAGATCACGAAAACCTACCTCCAGCTTTCATTTTCTACACAAATGCCATACGCCTTTTCGCCACGAAACTGGCCGTTCGTACTTTTCGTGGACTTCAACCGCACCCTTACTAACGATTACTTGATTAGAAAAAAATGATACTAAATTTTTAGATTTAATTTTTCTATTACTAATCGAACTCAGGCTATTTATATTTAGCACAATACTACTTTTTCTTCTTCAATATACACCAATAGCTTTTCAATTACTTGATACCCCATACTCTCTATCAAATTGGCATACTGTAAAATTTGTTTTTTATGAGTCGGTTTTTCGCTACCCGTTTTGTAATCAATAATCACCGCTTTTTTATCGATGAGTACCACTCTATCGGGTCGAAATAATTCGCCATCAGCAGCAATAATCTCCATTTCATTTTTTATGATTAATCCGCTTTCAAAATAAGGGTGAAGCTGAGCATGATGAATAATTTTAGTAAGTGTGCTGGTTAAATTTTCTTTTTCCACAAGCGTAATTAATCCTTCTGTGGTCATGCTCGTTAAGGCAGTCGTTATATCGGTCTTATCTTTTATTCGGGCCAAGGCTGTATGCACCATTACCCCATAATCTTTTTTTGCTTCTGTTGCTTGAGTGTTCCAAATAGTTGGCGCAGCAGCGCGCATTTTAATATGTTCTCTCCACCGATTACTATTAAAAGAACTTAGTTCATAATTTTGAAGTTGTTTTTTTATTTTGGTTGAAAGGTGTGCAACTGGTTCAGCAATGCTATAAATAAGGGTTGATTCATTCCAAGCCCCTATACTTTGAAAATAATAAGCAAACATATCGCTGACGTTCGTAATTTCGGTAGGTGTTTTAGTAGGTTTGCTGGTAAATACATACAACCGCTCTTCGGCACGGGTAAGTGCTACATACAGCACATTTAAATTATCAAGCAACGACTTACTTTTTTCATCTTCATACAACTGTGCATATTGTGTTTTTTGTAAATCACTATTGGTTGGTACTAGCGCAGCAGGTAAATTGGGCAACTGTTCGTTATCAATATCAATCCATACATTTTTTTTACCCATACCTATCTTCGAACTACAAAAAGGAAGAATCACTACTGGAAATTCCAAGCCTTTTGAGCGATGAATCGTCATAATACTTACCGCATTCATTCCATTGGGGGTAACCACCGATGCACTTAATTTTTTATCTTCCCAATAGGAAATAAAATCAGCAAGGTTATTATTTTTTTTAATAGTATAGTTTAACACTTCATCTAAAAAAAATTGAATGTAAGCGTTGGGCGTTTCATTTAACCTAAATAATTGTATTAATTCTTCGCATAATTCATATAAAGCCATTTTAGAAAGTGCAGTAATGTTAAAATCGATATTGGACTTTTTTAAAAGTGCTGTTAATCCAATTTCATTTTTAGCAATTAATGCTTCGTTAATACTGGTATTTTTAATATAATTCTTCGCAATTAAAAATTCTAATAATTCAGCATGTACAATTGTATAATTGGTGTTTGCCAAATATTTTAATAAGGAATAAAGAAAATTAATTTCTTGAGAATTGCTAAGTAAAAGAGAGTCTGATGAAATAACACTAATATTCTGTTCAGTTAAATAGTTAGCAATGTCGCTACCGTCAGAATTTTTACGAACCAAAATTACGATATCACTTAATTTATAATTATCATTTTGAAGTTGTAAAATTGTTTCATAGGTACGGGCTCTATTTAGCTCCCTATAAGCCTCTGCTTTTGAATCAATAAATTCCACTTCTACATAACCGCCCGTATTGGAAGCATTAAAACCTTGTTCTAAATCAGCGTAAATGGACTGATACTTTAAATTAAGTTTACTAGAAAGTGTTTTAAAAATAGCATTGTTAAATTCTACAATCTCCCGTTTGCTGCGATAATTTTTATCCAGTAACTGATAATTATAATTACGTTTTAATGCACTTTCACGCTCTAACACCAAAGGATTATTATTGTGTGCAAATACGTTTGGCAAATTAGAAAACTGTTCTACTTCGCCTCCACGCCAACGATAAATGGCCTGCTTACCATCACCCACCAACATCGTAAAATGTCCGCTTGCTAAAGCATTATCAATGAGTGGTAATAAATTTTGAAACTGTAAAACGGAAGTATCTTGAAATTCATCAATTAAATAATTATTGTATCGCTCACCCAGCCGCTCATAAATAAAGGGAATGGGTTCATTCATTACAATTTTCGAAATCATTTTATTAAATTCAGAAATATGTAAAATATTATTTTCCGTTTTATACTCGATCAATAATTTTTCTATTTCATTAAGCACTGCCAATGAATAAATATTTTTATTAATCAATTGAAATAAAATGTAATTAGAATGGCCCCCTTCTTTAATACCTTGAATACTATTAAAATAGTTTAATAATTCCCCTTTTATGTTTTCAATAACCGGTTTGGTTTCTTTTGATGTTTTTCCTGCCTCCCATTTGTCCTCTGTAATTGTTTTTACAACATAGGAGTTCGCATCAATATAATCAATCTTTCCAGCAGCTAACTTTTGGAAATAAGCAGCAATGCCTTTATCTCCATAATAAAAATCTGCACTGCTAAGATGTTGTTCACTTATTAGTTGGTTGGCTTTACTCGCTAATTCAATAATTGATGTTTCAAATTTTTTAATCGATGCAAAAAGGGTATCCTTTATTTTAAAAAAATCGGTAACCGTTAATTCTTTTAATTTATCGATATAGACAGCGCCTTCTTCATTCAATAAATTTTTGGCAAAAAGCTGTAAGTCATTTTCGATGTGCCAATTCTTTTCGTTGTCCGTTTTGTTTTCTGTAAATTCAATAAGCGCTTTAGTAAGAGTTTCGTTGTTTCCGATTTGGGCAATTAATAAGTCGATGGCTTGAGAAAGTAACTTATTATCATCCATTTCAATTTCAAAACTCATGGGAATTTTTAAATCATACGCAAAAGTTCTTACTACTTTATGTACGAAGCTGTCTATTGTACTTATCGCGAAGTCGGAGTAATTATGAAGTATGGTTGTTAAAATATTTTTAGCGCGTATGCGGATGGTAGCGTCATCTAGTGCTTTTAAAGCATTTAATTTAGTGTGTATTTTTAATGCCGCCAATAGTGTTTTGGTACCATCAGAAATTTTATTATAATCATCTTCTGAAAGCTCTTTCAATGCTTTTATAATACGTTCTTTCATCTCAGCGGCCGCTTTATTGGTAAAAGTTACCGCTAAAATACGCTTATACGCTTGCGGCGGATTCCCCTCATCATTTAACGCCAATGCCAAATACTCTTTTACAAGCGTAAATGTTTTCCCTGACCCTGCTGATGATTTATAAACTGTGAAATTTTTGCTACTCATTCCATTCAAATAAAGTATAAAATTACATAAATAACAAGCGACTTAATTAAAGCAAACCTAAAATTAAAGGTTAAAACTAGATTAATGATTGCTTATAATGAGTCAATACTAATTTTCTTATTTTTTTGAATTTTTAACAACTATTCTGTTAAAATAGCCGTTCAATGACTCGAAATACCTTTTAATAAATCGAAAATAATTTTTCGGCTTAAAAAATTAGGATTAAATCTTAACATCTCTTAAATTAATGCTAACCAAATTTAAAACAGTTCTTCCGCATCCTTATTTTTATAAAATAATAAACTTACCATGTCTAAAAACACATTCAGTCGAAGAGCATTATTCGAAAATTTTTTAAAAAAAGATACGAGTAGTAATGATCCGTTATTTGAAAAGTATGCCCATAAAAAAACGAGTGCTAGAAACATACGAAGTGGTCTAGCGGCCTATACGGGCGCCTGGACAGTTTGGGAAACATTACATTTATTAAGAAGAACAGGATATGGTTTTACAAAAACAGAAGTAGATGCATTACATAGTATGGGCATGTCAGCTGCTGTAGATAATATTTTAAAAATCAATAATACCCCGCCGAGCCCACCAGTTAATTATTATAATAATACATTGGCTGATGAAAATAATTTACCTTATGGTGCCGACTGGACAACGGATGCTTTTAGTACAGGCGCTGTTGGAAGGGCTTCCAATAAATATAGATGGCAAGGTCTACAACACTGGAATTTAGGTTTAGCACTTAATAAAGAAAATAACATAAGAGAAAAAATGGTTTGGTTTTGGTATCATTTTATACCAGTTGATTTTGAAAATATTTTTTTATCTAGCAATAAATTTTGCAACACTAATTCGGCAAGAATTTGTTATCAATACATAAAATTACTTAGAGATAATGCATTGGGTAATTTCAAAACAATTATTAGAGCTGTAGCAACACAGCCAGCCATGATGTTTTATCTTAATAATAATTCCAATACAAAAACAGCTCCAGATGAAAATTTTGCAAGAGAGGTAATGGAACTCTTTACATTAGGAAAAGACCCCTTAAGCCAATATACCCAGACTGACGTAGAGCAAGCGGCGAAATTATTAACAGGATGGCGAGTTCAAGATTTAAATACCGCTAATACCACTACCCAGTTTAACGCTAATTTACACGACACAAGCGATAAACAATTCTCTTCTTTTTTTAATAATAAAACAATTAGCAATTTAGGGACAAAAGAATTAGATGCGTTTTTTGACATGATTTTTTCCAAATCAAAAGTAGTATCAGAATATATTTGCAGAAGGCTGTATCGTTACTTTGTGTATTATGATATTGATGCTACTACCGAGGCAAATGTTATACAACCATTAGCCGCCACATTTGTAAAAAGTAATTGGGATATAGTACCCGTATTAAATCAGCTTTTTAAAAGCGAGCATTTTTTTGATATGCAAAATAGAGGCTCTTATATTAAATCACCTTTTGATTTAGTAATTGGAAGTTTAAGAGCATTTAATTTAAATTACAATGTTTCTGATGCAACTAACTATGAAGCACAGTACAAAGTGTGGGGCTATTTTAATACGAATATGCTTACTCCTATGCAACAGTTAATGGGAGATGTACCTAACGTATCTGGATGGCAAGCCTTTTATCAAAAACCTTCTTTTCATGAATATTGGATAAATTCTAACACTACTCAAAATCGTTTTGTTTTTTTACAAAATATATTTAATGGATATAACATCAATGTAAAATCATTAGCAACACGTATAGAAGTAGATGTAATTGCTTTTGTACAACCGTTTGGTAATGTTATTTGTGAAGATCCTGATTTATTAGTTAATGAATGCATACAATACCTATTGCCGATAGACATAAGCGCTATTCTTAAAAATGACTTAAAGTTAGAAACACTATTGTATCAGCAAACTACCAATGCTTATTGGACTAGCGCCTGGAATAATTATATAACTGATCCTACCAACAATAGCAATAAAATGATTGTAAAAAATGGATTAAAAAGATTACTTACCACGATTACACAATATGCCGAATATCAATTAATGTAATTGTAATAAATACTTATAAAATGAAAAGAAGACTTTTTTTAAAAGCGAATGCGCTACTATCGGCATCATTGGTATTTAAAGGATTACCTGTTACAGCATCTTCCTTCTTAGAAAATGAAATGCTAAATCAATTGGCACAAGCATCCTTCAAATGCAACAAAATTTTAGTAATCATTCAAATGAATGGTGGTAATGATGGTTTAAATACTATTTTCCCGCTTGATGAGTGGAGTAACCTAGCAGCTGCACGTGCCAATATTTTAATTGATGAAAGTGCGGTTCTTAAATTAAACAATAATCTTACTACGGGTCTTCATCCAGCGTTAGCAGAAATGCAACATTTATATAACGATGGCAAAATGATGATTTTACAAGGGGCTTCTTATCCGAATCCTAATTACAGCCATTTTAGAGCCACTGACATTTGGTTTACTGCTTCTGACAGTAATCAAACATTAGATACTGGTTGGTTAGGCAGGGCTTTAGACAATGCTTACCCTAATTACCCAACTGGTTACCCAAATGCTAGTATGCCTGATCCGTTAGCGATTCAAATTGGCTCTACACTTCCATTTTCGTTACAAGGAGCACATATGAATCTTGGCTATAATGTGCCTAATCCTGATGCGTTATTAAATGTGATCAATGGTACAACGGATGCTGCACCAAGCAATAACTACGGACATGAGCTTACTTTTTTACGTTTAATGAAAGATCAAAGTAACGCTTACACTACTTCTATAAAAAGTGCATACAATGTACCACAAGCAAAATCAGCAACGTACCCCACTAATAATCGGCTAGCCGATCAATTAAAAATTGTAGCGAAACTAATTAATGGCGGTTTACAAACTCCTATATACATTGTTAATCATCCAAATTCACACGATAGTCACAGCAATCAAGTAACGGAAGCCGATAAAACATTGGGTGCGCAACCCAACAATCTTAGTATCTTATCAAAAGCCATTGATGCTTTTCAACAAGATTTAGAATTAATGGGTAAAGCAAATAATGTTACGGGTATGACGTTTAGTGAATTTGGAAGAAGAATAAAAAGTAATGATAGTTTAGGAACCGACCATGGTGCGGGTGCACCCCTTATCTTTTTTGGTGCCGCACTTAATACCAATCCGAAAGACGTAGCTGGCACTGCTTATCCAATATCCG
The DNA here is from genome assembly GCA_039937835.1 of Bacteroidia bacterium. Classification (GTDB taxonomy): domain Bacteria; phylum Bacteroidota; class Bacteroidia; order 2-12-FULL-35-15; family 2-12-FULL-35-15; genus 2-12-FULL-35-15. Next base: position 28,783 of record JBDTFR010000031.1, read on the forward strand.
GTATGATTGGCAGTTCCCCTAAATTACCACAAAATGCAACCGTGAATGATCAAGTGCCGATGCAGTTTGATTTTAGACAAATTTACACTTCTATTATGCAAGATTGGTTGTGCATGACAGAAGCAGAAGCTAATTTAGTACTGGGCAAATCGTTTACTAAACTTCCTATCTTTAAAAATAACATTCTTTCTAATAAAGATTTAGAAAATACAGAAAATAACTTTATTACCGTTTATCCAAACCCCATTACCAATTACACCATTAACATCGAATTTAAGCAGGATATTAACGCGATGGTAAAAGTTACGATTTATACTTTAAATGGAACGATTGTTTACGATAATCACTTACAAGTAAGCGGTAATAAATTACGGTTCGTTGCAAATAATACAATTGCTTCCTCTTCCTATGTATTGGAATTAACATACAATGGCAACCAATTTTATAAACAAATTATTATAAAATAATGGTGATGAATTGATTTTTAATACCTCTTTGAAAATTTTATTTATTAATGCTGTTCCAAATAATTAAACCAGTAGAGACAATTCCTAAAGGCTCCCTCAATTAGCAGTGTTTTATTATTATTGAGTTTGGATTATGAAAGCATTACACATAAACACATAAATTTGAGTTTCATTATTCTTGTCCTTTCTTTTGATTCTCCAAAAGAAATGACCAAAGAAAAAGCGACCGCGAAAACCAACCTCCAAATTCGTTTTTCACACAAAAGCCTCCCGCTATATCGCCACGAAATTGGAGGTTCGCTCTTTTCGTGGACTTCAGCCGCACCCATAACAACGTTTAAGTCGATAGACAAAAAAATAGATTAAATTTTTACGTTCAATTGTTGAATTATAATCGAGCTATAACTTGATTGCTTTTATTTACAACTTTTACTATACTCCTCTTATGCGAGTAATTAAACCATAAAAAGCTTCTTTTAAAGAAGTTTTAAATTTTGTACGATTCAACGATTGTTGGCTCTCACCTTTTTTTGATAATCGAAATGAAAATACAAAAGTAGAATCACTTCCTTCCCAGCCGCCTAATTGACCGAAACGAATATCGTTAAAATATACATTCGTATCATTTCGAGAAAGAGTATAATATCCTTTAGAAAACTGCTTTAATAACTTAACAGATTTTTCGTTTTCATATGGTTTTAATAGTGAATCGTTCTTTTCTACCTTATAAAAATTTATATCTTTTCGTTTATCAAAAATGGAATAATAACCAATCCAATACCCTGTTTTATCGGGCGCATAAGCCATCCATAAAAAATTATTTAGGGCTGTTGGTGTTGTTACAAAAGCACTGGTAATTATATTTTTAGTAGTTAGTGCATGTTGCATTTTAGTGGTTATTTGCCATTTATTAATGAATGTAAATAGTAAATAAATGCTACTAATTATTAAGCCTGCTTGGGTCCACTTAATTCGACTATATGATTCGTTTTTTGCAATTAGCGCAATGATCATACAAAATAAAAAAGGAAGGGTGTAAAATGGATCGGCAACAAAAATAGTATTAAAACTTACCCGATAACTATTAAAAGGCTCGAACCAGCCTGTTCCATAAGCCGTGCAAGCATCCAATAAAATATGCGTAAATAAGCCTAGGAAGAATAACAATGTCCAGCGTTGAAAACTTACGCCTGATTTTTTAAACCATTTACTAAATAGCCATCCTAATAAAGGCGACATAATGGCAACAAACAATAATGAATGCGTAAACCCACGGTGTACTAATAATTGTTGTGCATCAGTAGTACAACAGGCTGCAAATACATCAAAATCAGGAATGGTATCTGCTAAGGCTCCCCATAACATCGCTTTTCTTCCAATTTTTTTGCCTAGTACCGCTTCACCTATTGCAGCGCCTAACACAATGTGTGTTAATGAATCCATCTGATTTATTTTTCAACAAATATACAATTGAAAATTTTAAGGTAAATCAATACCTTTATAATTATAATCGTAATTGTTAAAATTTTATAAAATGATAAAACCGGCTACCTTTGATTTTCTAAAAAAATTAAAGAATAATAATAATAAAGAGTGGTTTGATGTTAATCGCCCACAGTACGAGAAAATAAAGATTGAATTTCAATTATTTATTACGGAATTAATTCAGTCCATATCTACATTTGATGCTTCCATCAAACAACTAGAGGCTAAAAATTGTGTTTTTAGAATTAACCGTGATGTACGTTTTTCTAAAAATAAAACACCCTATAAATCAAACATATCGGCTAGTATAGCACCTGGCGGCAAAAAATCTTCTGCTGCTGGTTATTATATTCATTTACAACCCGGCGCTTCTTACATAGCCGGTGGAATGTGGCAACCAGAAACTCCCTTAATTAAAGCCATACGACAAGAAATTGATTACAACGCTGTTGAATTTAAAAATATAATTAACAATAAGGCCTTTAAAAAATATTTTACAAAACTCTCCGAACAAGATAAATTAATCTCCGTACCAAAAGGGTATTCAAAAGAACACCCTGAAATTGAGTTACTAAAGCACAGAAGTTTTATAGTGGTACATTCTTTAGCAGATGAAAAAGTGTTTGCCAAAAATGTCGTAAAAACAGTTACTCAAATCTGTGAAAATATTTATCCTCTCGATAAATTTTTAAGAAAGGCTTGTGATTAAATGTAAACCTGAGTTCGATTAATATTGTAAAAAATAAAATGAAAAAATTCAGTACAATGTTTCTTAATAGGATTAACCATTAGTATTGATGCGGCTGTAGTCCACGAAAAGAGCGAACCTCCAGTTTCGTGGCAATATAGCGTTGGGATTTTGCGTGAAAAACGAAAGCTAAAGGTTGGTTTTTGATATCGTTTTTTCTTTGGTTCTTTCTTTTGGAGAATCAAAAGAAAGGACAAGACGAAAACTCGTTTTGTAGTTTAATTGATTGATTTTTTTATAATCAAGCTCAGATTTATTTGTAGTACTTCAACTCTAATTTAGTTCCATCAAACACCGCATAACTACTATAATTTACCCATTCACCTAAATTTATATACTGGCTATTTTCACCCAATTTTAAATCTAATGGTAGATGACGATGTCCGAAAATAAAATAATCAAAATGCTCTTTCTTTAAAACATCTTTTGAATAAGATACCAACCATTCTTTTTCTTCTCCTAAAAACAATTTATCATCTGCGCTTTGTGTTAAGCGACTTCTGCGCGACCAATAATTAGCAATGGTAATCGAAAAATTAGGGTGTAGTCTTTCAAATAGCCATTGACAAAATTTATTCGCAAATATTTTTTTTATAAATTTGTAACCATGATCTCCAGGTCCCAATCCATCACCATGACCTAAATAAAATTTTTTATTGTTGTAGATACGTGTAATTGGCTCTCTATAAAGGGTTACACCCAGTTCTTGTGGCAAATAATCAAACATCCACATATCGTGATTACCAGTAAACAAATTTATTCGTATACCTGCATCCGATAATTCGGCAATTTTACCTAATAATCTTACAAAGCCTTTTGGTACTGTATATTTATATTCAAACCAAAAATCAAACAAATCGCCCATTAAATAAATTTCTTCTGCGTCTTCTTTAATCTCCTCTAACCATTTTACAATGCGTTTTTCTCGCTCCATGCTTGCAGCATAGTTAGGAACGCCTAAATGAAAATCGGATGCAAAATATATTTTTTTATTGGCTTGCACTTTATATGGATAAATTTCTGAGACGTTCAAATGGATTCAACAAATTCAGATTTAAGGTAAATCTAATTTTTTCTAAATCTGTTATATTATTGATGTAATAATAATCTTTAAATTCTTTACTCATTAATAAAGGGAAATAAATTTCGAAAATTTTATTTACTACCGAAATACAAATACCGGCGTCATACAGCACCCTTTTAGAGTTCTTAAGCTTATCGTTATAGGCGCCAATATCAGTAAATAATTTTACTGGAATTTTCAAATTTCCTATGGATGATTTTATATTAACAGCTGTTAACCAATCATTGGATTGTCCGTAAGCAGAATAAATTTTAAATGCGCCATCGGTTTCTGTAAATTGATTGGCTAATATTCCGTTCGTTTCTGTTCTTCCCAGGTAGATATGATCCTTTAAATAATCTTGATAACCTCTTTGTCCGCTCAGCCTAAAACGATAATCACCAGAAGGTGAATTATTAAATATAAAGCTACCTGCAAATAAACGTAGCTCAACACCTTTGTTTCTATTTTTAAAATTATGGGTATACGTGGCAGTTAAAGAAGCTTTACCCATTCTATCTCCTTGCTGAACATTTAAATTTAATTCGTATGGTGTTATAACATCTTTTTTAACAAGTGTATAGGTTAAATCATTAAAATTTAATTGATTAGTAGTAGCTGTATAGCTTGGTTTTGGACTCGTATAATCGCCCTTATAAGAATCGTTTATTAAAGTAATGTTTCTATATTTAATAGTATGTGTGTAGGGACTACGCGCATATTTTTTTTTAAATTCAATGGTTACTTCAGGTGCTATTTTATTAAAGTACATATCAAAAGGAGTGGTGGTATAAGCATATCGAGTTGCTACTACACCTATATTTATATGTTGAAATAAAGTTTGTGATGGAAAAATATTACCTGCAATATGACCATACCCAGTAAGACTACCAGTTGAATAACTATACAGAGGCATCATCTCAAATTCTATTTTTTTACGTGGTAGTAATGCATTATAAGCCGCTATACCAAACATCCATTTATTATAGTTGTTCCAGCCAAGAGCGGGCGACCAAAACAATTGTGTTTTTGTTGGGTTAGGAAGGCTACCCCATAATTGTAATTTTAACGGTTCTATTTTTTTAAATATTCCTTTTGTACGAATGGTATTGTTTTGCCTGTTTATTTCGGGCATTGCTTCTGTTACATCAATTTTAAAATAATCTATATTAGCAGCAGGAAAGGTTAATTCTTGTTTTCCTTTAAATCCATCATACATTATTTCACCCACTAACTTTTTATCTTTTATTCCATGTATAAATAGCGGTCCGCTTATACTGCCCGTGTTTTTAACGCCTATATACCAAGTACCCAATTTATTTTGATGAGCAAATGCTATTTTATAATCCAGTTTTTTTGTTGTATTAATAAGGTCATCAAAAAGCCAACTTAAATTTTTACCAGAAACAGTTTCGGCCACTTTTCTTAAATCAGCGGGTTGAGGATGTTTAAATTTCCACTCATTAAAATAAGCGTGCATGACTTCATCCATTTTTTTTTCACCTACATACGCCATCAAATAATCCAAGACAATGGCTGACTTTGCATATACAATAGTGCCATAATTTATTTCGGTATAATCATACGCGGGTGCGTCTATCGGTTGATCGGTATTGGTTTTTGCAGGCAAGAGGTATTCTAAATAATATTGCGATACTTTTTTGTAACGTGCTAAATCAAATATTTTTCCAAGTTTTCCATCTGCAAATCCTTGAACCAATTTAATTTCAGGGTACTTCGTTCTGATGTATCGCAGTTCATTAAAAGAATTAACTCCTTCATCTAGCCAGGGATGTATTCGTTCATTAGATCCTAACATTCCATAAAACCAATTGTGACCTACTTCATGCGCTATTACTACATCTAATTCAATCGCATTTTGAACATCCCCGATAACTGTAATGTTTGGATACTCCATTCCGCTACCAGCAGAAATAGTACCATCTACGGCAGTGCAATTATTATAAGGGTAATCGCCATTCCATAATGAATAATAGTAAATGGCATCGTTGATATACGAAATACTTTTTTTCCAAAGTTGACCTTCAGCGTTGGTAAACATAGCCCAGGTGGTTATCTTATTTTTTTGGGTAGGTGTTTCAATTTCACCTTTTAATACATGATAACGTTTATCGCAAAACCACGCAAAATCATGCACTCTGTTTTGTTTAAAACGTATTGTTTTCATGATTGTATCTGATGGAGGAAAGGCCATATCTGTTGCATCAAACTGAGTAATGGATTCTGTTTCTTTTACCTTTTCATTTAACCAGTGCATTTCATTAGCTGCATCAACCATATCGCCGGTAGCACCCAACACATAATTTTTAGGGAGGGTAATGCTTACATCAAAGCTTCCAAATTCTGAATAATATTCGCCCTGTTGTAAGTAGGGCATGTAATTCCAACCATTCGAATCGTATACTGCTGGCTTGGGATACCATTGTGTAATTTGATACGACTGACCAATATGCCCGAGACGTGAAATTTTACCAGAAGGTATTTTTAAATGAAAAGGAGTGGTGATATTAATTTTATCGCCACTCTTTAAAGGCTCATTTAAATATATTTTACAGATATCAATGCTATCTTTTAATAAGTCCCATTTTACATCTTTACCATCAATTTTAAAATGAAGCTGATCGATGTACCCTCTTTCTGAAGCGCTAGAATAATATAAACTTGTTTCCCCGTTCGCTAACAATTGTTTTGCTAATGGCGTACTATTGTCTTTATAGCCATTAGGCCATAAATGCATGTATATAAAAGTAAGCGTTCTAGGAGAATTATTAATATATTCAATGGATTCATTCGCCATTAATTTATTATTTACATCATCTAATCGAACATCGATTTTATAATTTACCTCTTGTTGAAAATAGGTTTGTGCAAAAAGAATAGGAGAAAAAAAGCTAAGTATAAGTGTAACAATAAAGGGATGTACTAATTTCATTTTAAAAATATCAATTTTAAATACCTAATTGGTTTTTGTTTTTTGATGAGTTATCATTTACTAACCATTTTATTATAAAACCATAACGCGATTACTTTCCTCCGCTACCCCTTTATTAATAATACATAACAGTTAATGGTAATTATTTAAGCACTTCTGCTAATTTATTTTCTAAGGCTTCGCCTCTTAAATCTTTTGCAATAATTTTACCTTCCTTATCAATTAATACATTGGTAGGAATTGCATTAAAATTATAAAGAGCTACAACAGGTGATTCCCAAAATTTAAAATCGCAAACATGATTTTCCCAAACTAAATTATCTTTTTTAATGGCTTGTTTCCAATCATTCATTTCTTTATCAAGCGATACACTGTAGATATCAAAACCTTTTGATTTAAATTTATTATAGGCATTTACCACATTCGGATTTTCTTTTCGGCAAGGACCACACCAAGAAGCCCAAAAATCAATAAGTATTACTTTACCTCTTAAAGAATATAAAGACAAGGGTTTGCCAGCCGGTGTATTCATAGTAATATCAGGTGCAACAGCTCCAATAGTAATGTTTGATTGTTTTGCTAAACTTTCGTGAAAAGCTTTTACATACATTGAATTGGGATAAACTTTTTGTAGCCCAGAATCTAATTTTTTATAGGTTTCTATATATTCTTGAGGAGGCAATTGTTGAATAGCAGCTAAGGATGCAAATGAATTAGGATGTTGTTCGATAAAGCCTAGCAAATATTTATTGTGCTTTTCAATTAAATCGGTATACGGTTTTTCTAATGCATTACTCATCGAATCAACTCGAACAGAATCCATTTTACCCATATTTACATATGCTTGAAATGTTTTTTGTAATGAATCGCGCTGCGCATAGTTTTTCGCAGAGGCGGTGTTAATTTCTACAAATAATTTAGAATCAGGAGAACCTTCAACTGTGTATGTATATCCTAAATTAGCAGCATCGCCTTTTACAGTAACCTGTTGATTAGGTTCAAAAATAAAAGTAGCAAAATTTTTATCCGAAATTTTTATCCGATAAAAACCAATTTCTTTTATGGGAGCATTCATGGTAAATTTACCTTTATCATCTAATGTCACCGTATCAATTGCTTTTATTCCATCTGGAGATAACTGCTCCAAATAAATGGTTTCGCTTTTTCCATTTGCAAGATCGCCTTTTAAAACAAAGCCATTTTCTTTATTGTTATTCGCGCAAGCGCTTGCCATTAATATAATAATAAGAGCAAGAAATGCATTTTTGAATTTAATTAAATTGTTCATTTTCTATTTATTTTTAAATTTATTTATCGAGTAATTCTTTTATTAATTCGGTTGCTATTTTAGGGTCAGCTTTACCTTTAGAAAGTTTCATCACCTCTCCCATAAACAAACCTAATAGCGTAATTTTTCCATTTTTATATTCGATCACCTTTTCGGGATATTTAGCAATTGCTTGTTTAACCATTTCCGTTAATGCAGAACTATCGCTTTCTTGTATCCAGTTATTTTCTTCTGCAATTTGTGCTGGTGATTTTGTACTATCCGTTATTAACTGGGGAAATATTTTTTGAATGGCAATGGTATGACTCACTTTTCCACTATCAATTAAATCAACCAATTTAGCCATTCTATCAGCCGTTATTTTAAAATCAGAAATATGCAAGGCATGATCATTCAAATACGATTTTATTTGTACCGTTAGCCAATTAGAAGCTGCCTTTACATTTTTTGTTTTTGATATAATCTCTTCAAAATACAAGGCTATTTCTTTACTATCGGTAAGTACGCCAGCATCATAATCTGACAAGCCCAAGGCAATATATTTTTTATATAATTCATTAGGCAGCGGAGGTAAGGTACTTTTTACTTTTGCAATGTATTCTTGCGAAACAATTACTGGTTGTAAATCAGGTTCCGGAAAATAGCGATAATCATTCGCCATTTCTTTACTTCGCATTACTGTGGTAGTTCCTGTAACCGCATCAAAACTGCGAGTATCTTGCGAAATTTTTTCACCATTTTCGATGGCTTCTATTTGTCGCTTCACTTCAAACTCAATGGCTCGTTGTACATTACGAATGGAATTCATGTTTTTTACTTCTGTTCTTTTTCCAAAAGCTGATGCCCCTTTTAAACGTACAGATATATTTGCATCACAACGCAAACTACCTTCATCCATATTACCATCACAAATCTCCAAATAACGAACCAATTTGCGCACTTCGGTAACATATTGGTATGCTTCTTCACCGCTTCGTAATTCTGGTTCGCTTACAATTTCAAGTAAGGCTACACCCGCACGGTTTAAGTCAATTAGGGTGTCGAAAGGATCTATATCGTGTATACTCTTTCCAGCATCTTCCTCCATGTGAATTCTGGTAATGGCAATATTTTTTTCTGCCCCATCCGCTTTCTTAATGGTGATATAGCCTCCAGAACAAATAGGTGTTTTGTCTTGTGTAATTTGATATCCTTTTGGCAAATCGGCATAAAAATAATTTTTACGCGCATATTCATTTACCTCTCTTATATTGCTTTTACACGCCAAACCTAAACGCACTGCATATTCAATAACCTTTTTATTGGTTTTTGGTAATGTTCCAGGATGGCCTAATGTAATGACACTTATATTAGTATTTGGCAATACACCAAACTCTGTAGAATCACTGGAATAAGCCTTACTTTTTGTGGCCAACTGGGCATGAACCTCTAATCCGATGACGGCTTCGTATTTATCGTAAATACTCATTTTATGACTGCTTTTTTGAACAGCGAATATACAAAAAAAAGAAGCGCATAAGAATAGGAAAATAGAGGAATGACAACAGAAAAAATAAAATAAATACTTCGTTTTAGGAGTTAGCAGATCAAAAAAGAATGGTATAAGAGATACTTTACCTATATCGAATTACTATTATTTTGTTTGCGTTTTTATCCAGTTGACTATTTCGGTTAAGGCTATTGGTGAAAATGTTTGTTCAATAGTTGAATATTCGCTCGGTAAACCTGTTTTACACTCCTGAAATAAGTGATTTAAATTGGGTAACTCTTTAACCGTAACATTTTTATTACCTCCTTTTATTAATGCGCTTTTTATCGCATCCAAATTTATTTTTGCTGGAACTTGTAAATCTTTACTTCCATTAATTGCCAGAACAGGGCATTTTACTTTTTCAAGTGTACTGGTTGGGTTGTATTTTAAAAAATATTGCATCCAAGGGCTCGTTAGTCGATCTAATTGAGCTTTCAATAGCTCCTCTCTAGTTGCTAGTTCTAATTTTAAAAGACTCGAATCTTGCATTAGATAGGTTGTTAAATCTATTCTTAATTGTTCAGAATTAGTAGATTTTTTTACGATGTCAAATGCTCCTTTATTGATAGCTTCGGTTTCTTTTAAATCTTCATCACTTTGTCCCGATACTTTTCCTATTAATTGTTGTTGTAACAAAAGCAATTCATCACCTGAAATTCCTAGTCCTGCTAACAACACTATGAATGCAACATCTTTAGATTGAGCAGCAACTATGGGCGCAATTATCCCTCCTTCGCTATGTCCAATTAATCCTATTTTCTTTTTATTTATTTCTTTTCTTGTTTCTAAATAAGCAACCGCCGCTTCCACATCGGTAGAAAAATCGGCAGTGGTGGCCGCTTTAAAATCTCCAGTAGATGCTGCCGTACCTCTATCATCATATCGTAAAACAGCAATTCCATTTCTAGTTAAATAGTCTGATAAAACAAGGAAAGGTTTATGCCCTAACAGCTCTTCATCTCTATTTTGAGGGCCGCTTCCACTTATTAAAACCACCACGGGGAAAACACCTTCTTTTTTAGGTAGCGTTAAGGTACCCGCTAAACTAACGTTTGCAGACTTATTCTCAAACGTTACGTCCTCTGAATAATAAGGATAGGGTTTTGTTGGTTCTTGAGGTCTTACCAGTTTTTTCTCTTCTATTTCTCCCTTAAATAAATTTAGTGGAAAAGATTTTCCCGCTTGTTTAAAATCACCAACTATCGTAAGCTCATCCTTTAACTTTCCTTCGTAATCAATAGCTGCATTTACAATACTTAACTTTAATATAGAATCTTGAAAACTAACCGTAGTTACTGGAATACCCTTTGCAGCTTGATCAGGACTATCCATCGTAGCAGAGTAACCTGTTTCTGTTTTATTAATATTAAAAACAACTCTTAATTGTATGGCTTGAATCTTTAAAACTCCATTCCATTGTCCGGTTATATTTTGAGCCACGCTTGTTAAAAAAAAGAACACGGTAAACACTGTTAAGATTAATTTTCTCATTTATAATCCTTTTTATACATTTTAACTAAAAAGATAGCCAATAGGAATTAATATTTTTTTGCAAGTTTACACATTTATTTTTATCCTCATTATATTTATACACATGTTTAGTTAGTACACATAATGTTTAACTAAGGAGATTGAATAAATAGTATTCAATAACAATCACTTCATTGTGCATTAATAAATAGCCATTCAAATTGTATTTAATTGGTTTAATATTATGATTAAATTTGAACTTTTAATTTAATACAATTTTAAGAATGGAATTTATTGATAAAGATATAGAAGCGTATGCCCTGGCGCACTCACAGCCAGAAAGCGATGTATTAAAAGAACTCAACCGCGAAACACATCTAAAAGTATTGCACCCTCGTATGCTTTCGGGACACATGCAAGGTAATTTCTTAAGTATAATCAGTAAAATGATTCAGCCCAAACAAATTCTTGAAATAGGAACTTACACGGGTTACTCCGCTATTGCGTTAGCACAAGGCTTAACAGAAAATGGCAAACTACATACTATTGATATCAATGAACAGTTAGAAAAAATGGCTCGCTCTTTTTTTGAAAAAGCAGCACTAACCAATAAAATAAATTATTACATCGGTAATGCATTAACAATTATTCCAACCATTAAAGAAACATTCGATATTGTTTTTATTGACGCCGATAAAAAAAATTATTCAGTTTATTATGATTTAGTTTTTGATAAAGTGCGTTCTGGTGGTTATATCATTGCCGATAATGTTCTATGGAGCGGGAAAGTAGTTGATCTCCAAAAAAATTCTGATAAAGAAACGCTCTTGATTGATGAATTTAATAAAAAAGTACAGCAAGATCATCGAGTAGAAAACACTTTATTACCATTGCGAGATGGGCTGATGATGATACGAAAAAAATAAAAATTAATTTTACAGCCACTATAAAAAACAAACCATTAAAGTTAAAAACATGACAATAGATTTAAGAAGCGATACCGTTACCAAACCAACTAAAGATATGCTAACCGCCATGTTTAATGCAGCTGTTGGCGATGATGTATTTGGTGAGGAGCCAACGGTGAATGCATTAGAAGAAAAAGTAGCAACCCTATTTGGAATGGAAGCCGCATTGTTTTGTCCGTCGGGTACCATGACTAACCAAATTGCTATTAAAGTACATACACAACCGGGCGATGAAGTACTTTGCGATGTTACAGCACATATATACAATTACGAAGGAGGAGGTATTTCATTTAACTCTGGTGCACAAGCTAAATTAATTATGGGTAATCAAGGAAGAATTTCTGCCGATCAAGTTATTGAAAACATCAATCCTAATTTTGACTGGCTTACCCGCAC
>JBDTFR010000032.1:0-4160 GCA_039937835.1 Bacteroidia bacterium
CCTAAATTTTTTTGATAACAGAAACACAAATGCTAATGCCGAATCATTCAACTCTAAAATAAAAGGTTTTAGAGCTAATTTAAGGGGCGTTACTGACGTTAATTTTTTCCTTTTTAGACTTCAAAAAATATTTGCATAAATTTACTCCCCAGAAATAATGACTGACCCCTATTTGGGTAATTATTTTTATTGAAATTTTTATTTTATTGTCTACTTTGCTGTTTTGGAAAACAAATTATACCGCTAAGCAACCTCGAAATCCTCTTGATGCATAATACGATTCTGCTCCGTTGTGATATACAAAAACTTGACCGTAACGATAATCACAAAATAAAGCGCCTCCTTTTTCTCTAACATCAGAAGGTGTTTGAACCCAGCTAGATGTTTTTAGGTCAAAACGGTCCTAATTTTTGTAATTCACGATATTGGTCTTCAGATAAAATTTCAATTACCATTTCATGAGCCATTTCTATAGCACTATTTTTAGGTTTATTATCTTTCCTCGACTTCCAAGCTTCTATGTCATAACAAATACTCCTCCGATCTTTTGGGCTTTCTGGAGAGCAATCGTAAAAAAAATAATTATCTGTAATTTTATCATAAGCAACTACATCCGGTTCGCCACCCGTTTCTTCCATTTTATATAGCGACCATAATTTTTCAGGGTTGGCCTCAAGTTTAAGTTTAATTTTTAACCATTCCGTACCTTTATGCCGCTGCATATTTTTCTCAAAACGAGTATTTAAAATATGGAGTAATTCTTCACTTTGTTTTTTTGTCAACTCTTTTTTAGTTGCCATTATTTATAATTTTTATTTAGTTAGAATATTTTTTATTTCTTAATTCAAATAAAGTTTAAAAATAAAAAAGTATTCTGGTTATATAATAGGTGTTATTTATTTATGGTATTATTTTATTTTTAAAAAAGTAATTAACGTGTAGATTTATTTATCATTGAGTCTACTAAAGATGCATAATAAAAAAGCATTAGAAGTTAATGCGAAGATCAGGAAAAGTGAGACGGCTAAAATAAACAAAAATTAAATAAAATGCTTTGTAACAAATGTTACACTTAAATACCTTTTAAAAACCCCTCTTTGTAGTGCATTTATAAGCAACTACTTAAGCGAAAAATGGATGTAATTAACTAATACAATTTATTTAAATGGTTTGTATTATTTATAGGAATAAACATTATCTTCAAGGAAGTGTTGTTAAATAAGTAAAGCAAAAAAATATTAACGTTTAAAACGATAAGAATATGAAAATAGAACAAATTTATACTGGATGTTTAGCACAGGGTGCCTATTACATCACATCAAATGGTGAGGCTGCTATTATTGATCCGTTGAGAGAAATACAACCTTATTTAGATCGCGCTAAAAAGGACGGTGTGAAAATTAAATATATTTTTGAAACACACTTTCATGCGGATTTTGTTTCTGGTCATGTGGATTTAAGCAACAAAACGGGGGCTTCAATCATATACGGTCCAAATGCTAACCCAGAATTTAAAGTAACAATAGCAAAGGATGGCGAAGAATTTAAATTGGGTAATGTTACTTTTAAAGTGTTACATACTCCTGGTCATACCATGGAGAGCTCTTGCTTTTTATTAAAAGATGAAAACGGAAAAGATCATGCACTATTTAGTGGAGATACTTTATTTTTAGGGGATGTGGGTCGCCCTGATTTAGCACAAAAAGCAGCCTCCATGACGCAAGATGAATTAGCGGGTCTTTTGTATGATTCATTAAACAGCAAAATTATGCCTTTAGCAAACGATGTAATTGTTTATCCAGCTCATGGTGCTGGAAGTGCTTGTGGCAAAAACATGATGAAGGAAACCGTTGATACCTTAGGTAATCAAAAAAAAGTAAACTATGCATTAAATCAACCAAGTAAGGAGGCGTTTGTAAAGTCGGTAACAGACGGATTACTTCCTCCACCAGCCTATTTTGGAATGAATGTAGCCATGAATAAAAAAGGGATTGAAAGTATGGACACCATTTTACACAATGGGCTAAGAGCCTTATCTCCAAATGAGTTCGAAGCAGCCGCTGAAACAACTGAAGCACTTATATTAGATGCAAGAGCGGCCTCCGAATTTGCAAAAGGATTTATTCCACGCGCCATTAACATTGGGATCAATGGAGATTTTGCTCCGTGGGTAGGCGCATTAATTAAAGATGTAAAGCAACCGCTTTTATTGATAACAGAATTGGGGCAAGAAGAAGAAACCGTTACGCGCTTAAGTCGAGTTGGCTTTGATTCGGTAATAGGGCATTTAAAAGGAGGCTTTGCCAGTTGGAAAGCGGCAGGTAAAAATATTGATACGGTAAATAGAATTTCTGCTGCGCAATTTGCAAGTGAGGTAGATTTAAAAAAGGATACCGTAATTGATGTGCGCAGAGAAAGTGAATATGTGGCAGAACATGTCGCAGAAGCATATAACAAACCCTTGGATCAAATCAATAACTGGTTTCCAGAACTGGATAAGGATAAACCTTTTTATATACATTGTGCAGGAGGGTACAGAAGTATGATTACAGCTAGTATTCTTAAATCGAGAGGATATCATAATTTTAAAGAAGTGGAAGGTGGGTTTAAAGCAATTGCAGAAACGGATATTTCCAAAACTGATTTTGTTTGCCCAACTAAATTACAAAAAGCATAAGAATTTTTGTCTGTTTTTCTTAAAAGCGGCTTCAATAGCCGCTTTTACTTTGTGTAACAATTGTACCCATTAATAAATACTAGATCACTTACTTTTGCCTTATAAAAAATATAACCATGCTATCATTTTTAAAAAAATTATTTAAAGGCAATTCTGTTGATTTAGGTCAACTTATAAAGGAAGGTGCTATTATTGTAGATGTAAGAAGTAAATCGGAATATGCTTCTGGTCATGTTAAGAAGTCTATTAATATACCCTTAGAGCAGGTGGTTAGTAATGTAGACACGTTAAAATCGTATCCTCACATTGTTACGTGTTGCAGAAGCGGAACAAGAAGTGGAATGGCAGTTCGATTGTTAAAATCAAAAGGGATTAAGAATATATCCAACGGTGGTAGCTGGCAAAACGTAAATCAGTATATTAAATGATGGAAAATTTAAAAGTATTAATTCCAACTAATTTTTCTGTTCAAGCAGAATATGCTTACCAAATGGTGAAAAATTTGGAAGAAAAAATTTCGATTGAGATACATTTTATTCATGTATTAAATGCACCAGATACGGTATCTATCGATAAAGACGGTATTATTCAAACCTGCGGAGAAATCAGCATTGACTATATCGAATCTCAAAAAAAAATAGCAGAAGAAAAACTTAATAATTTGAAATTTCTTTATGGTAATCATATTATTACACATTTAGAACTCGGAAAATTAACGGATAAAATTGTTTCCTATGCCGAAGAAAATAAATTTGATCTGATCGTAATGGGCACAAAGGGCGCTTGGGGCTTAAAGGAAAAACTATCTGGTTCGGAAGCACAAGTGATTGCACGTACATCGCAAATTCCCTTATTATCATTGATGTGTGATCGTTCCAAATTATCGATTGAGAATATTTTAATAGTCAATAATTTTATGCATCCCAAAAATGAACAGCTACTATTTCTACATAAGCTAATTAACGCTTTTAATACAAAAGTACATCTCTTACAAATTATAGCAAACAGATCTGATGATCATAAGAAAGAGGTGTATGCTTCTATGGATGAATTTGCAAAGCTTAATTCGTTCGTAGCTTACGAAAAACATTTGTTGGAAGACTCCGATGTAGAAAACGGTGTTGTCCATTTTAACCAAAAGCAAGAAATGGATATGGTGTGTATCGGAACACATGGTCGCGGTAGTTTTTTTCACGAAAGTGCTACAGAAAAATTAATCAATCATTTATTTAGAGCTTGCTCAAAAACCTAACATTTCATTAATATCCTACCTTTACAGCCACTAAATTAAAATTTAATGCAAGGCAAAAAGGATTTAAAGGCAGTAAAAGTGTTTAAAAAGCGTGCATCTGCGCCCGTATATGTTAGCAAAAATCAATTTGTTTTAGCGGGTTTTGAGTCTCCCTTTGAGCAGCAGCTTACTAGGAATAATCGTTGGGTAAAGTTATGTCATCTCATCCCTTGGGATAAAATAGTAGGTGAG
>JBDTFR010000033.1:0-29505 GCA_039937835.1 Bacteroidia bacterium
AAAACCGATAGTTATAAATAAATACCAAGTATTCTATTCCATACAGAAACAACTTTTAGACGATTAAACGTGTCAATTATTTTATCTCCCCTACTCTTTTATATCACAATTTTTCCGTTGTTTCCAACTATAAAACAAAGAAACTATCACGCCTATAAAAAGTAAAATACAAGACACTAATGATATTTTTTCACCCGTTGCGTACCTAGCAGGCTCAAACTTAAATTCTATGATATGTTCTCCTGCTGGTATTCGCATAGCCCTTAATACCCAATTTGCGCTAAAATAAGGAGCTATCTTTCCATCTATATAGGCATTCCAGCCGTCGCTATAATAAATTTCTGAAAACACTGCCAATTGTTCGGATGTAGCTTTCGATTGATACGTTAAATCATTCGGTTTGTAACTTGTTAATTTAATAGTTGCTGTGGGGTCAAATTTTAAATTAAAATCAGCGATATCTTTTTTATACCGCTCATCAATTACAACAGTAGTTGAAGGATTAATTTCTCCTATTGTTTGCAATTCTTCATCTGCGTTCTTAACCATTTTTATATCTTTTACAAACCAGGCATTACCCAGTGCATATCGATTTTGCAACGGAGGTGCATCTGCATTATAAATTAAATATCGCATATTTAGCATATTTAAAACACCTTGTGCTGCAAACATAGCATTTAAAGAGGAATCAGTAGGAGTTGATTTAAACGTGTTACTAATGTTTTGTATGTTTTTGTTTATCTGATTTTCTATTAGCTCTTGGTAACGTCTTAATTTTGCAGCGTGGTATCCACCAATTGATTTATGAAAGTAGGCAGAACGTGCACTGTTAAAAGGGCCTTGAGGATCTGCAAGATCTAACACTCTATAGTCAGGATCTTTGTCTTGTAAAATAGCTTTGTCTGCAAGTGTTTCAACAAATGGGGTTTTAGATTCTTTTTTATTCGCAAAGTTTTTTTCACTTAGATAACTTTTATCTACTGATGATAAATCAACAATAATTAAAATACCTAAAATTAAAATTAAAAGTGATTTATTGAGTTTTGATTTTGCATACAGCCAAATTGTTAAAGCGCCTAATGTTATAAATAAAAAGCTACGAATGGCTTCTGATTTAAAAATTGCAATACGCGCTAGCTCAACATTATCCATAAAATGTTGCGCAACTTCTGCTCCGTTACTTTTTGAAATTTGATCGTAAATAGCATTATCATTAATGGAGGAGAAACTAATCAGTGATGGCATTATAAAAAACAAAAGCGATAAGCCACCCGTTAATATAAATGAAATAAGAAATGCTTTTTCAATAGTTATTTGTTTATCACTAAAAGCGAGTTTTATTTTTTGTTTAAATGCATTCGGTGTTTTCAATAATTTATCTAATGCTAATACTCCTAAAATGGGTATAGCTACTTCTGCCAATACAAGTATCATGGATACTGCCCTAAACTTATTGTACCCAGGAAAATAATGCAAAAACAGTTCAGTAAGCCATAGCATATTTTTACCCCAAGAAAGAGAAATAGATAAAATTGTAATGGTTAATAGTGCCCATTTTAATCTACCTTCCACAATAAATAAACCCAATATAAATAAGAATACAATAATGGCGCCTGTATAAGGAGAACTCGTAAATGGCTGGTCGCCCCAATATTGTGGGAAATTAGCAATACTCTCTCTCATTTGTGGGTCTACCTCTTTCAACACTTTTTTATTTTCACTCATCATAATACTAGATGATCTTCCTTTAAATCCCGGTATTAAAAGTGTTAATGTTTCTGATTTACCCATGCTCCACTGAGTGGCATAATCTATATCTAACCCTGAGGTTTTATTTTTTTTATCAGAAGTTAATTCAGAAGGACCACGAATTGTTTTTTTCGCATATTCATAAGTGTTCCAAAGATTGGTGATGTTGCAACCCAAAGAGAAAACAGCCGCTATTATAAATACGAGTAAACTTTTAAAAATAGCATCGTATTTTTTTTGCCTAATGCGGTGAATCCATTCATATATTACGTAAATGGTTAAAAATATAATTAGATAATAAGATATTTGCGGGTGACTACAATATAACTCTATTGCCATAAATAGTGATGTTAAGGCACCTCCCAACAAATATTTACCTCTGCATACCAATATAACCCCAGCAAATACGGGTGCCATGAATGCAATAGCGAGCGCTTGCGTGTTATGTCCGGCATCAATAATTAAAAAGAAAAAGGCTGAAAAGCCAAATCCAATAGCGCCTATAATACTCAACCATTTATCTACTTTTAATACCAGTAATAAAATAAAAAAGCCTAACATATAAGCAAAAACAACATTTGCTGGAAATGGTAACCAAAGCATAAAGGCATTACGCACTTCTGGTAATTTATTAGCAGGGTACTTTATGCTAATATGGTAAGCAGGCATACCACCAAACATAGAGTTAGTCCAAAGTGTTTCTTCATTATATTGTTTTCTAAAGTCGACTATCTCTCTTGCCATACCGGCATTTTGAACCATGTCGCTTTGCACAATTACTTTTCCTTTTAATAGCGGAGTAAAATATGCGAACGTAAGTACGATGAAGATTACTATTCCTGTAGCAATTGGAATAATTGATTTTAAGTTAAAATTTTTCATGCATTATTTTTTGAAACACAAAGATAATGGAATAAGTAAATTTTTTTTACATTATATATGGATGAACTATAATATACTCACTCATTTTCAGGTTATTATCTTTAAGAAGGAGTATTTTATTTTTTGGAGAGGTGAAATTTATTTGATAGATCATTACTACCAAGCTTTTGAAAAAAAACATTTTACAGGAAGAATAACATCCAGAAGAGGTCTATGATTCCATATACGTTGTGATGTAATTTTATTTTTTGCATTTTATTAAATAAAAAGGATAAACATCAGAAACTTCAGAGGTCTCAAATAATCCGGTTTTGCCAAATTCTTCTTGAATTGTTTCTTTGTCGTAAAAGAACATTTTTATGCCACCAAACACCTCAAACCTGTTTTTGCTAATGAGAGTTCCTTGTCCATAAATTTGAGCTGATTTTGTAATTGTTGTGAAAACCATATACCCATTTTCTTTCAATTGATTATAACAGTTTTGGATTAGTTTTCCTCGTTCTTCTTTATCAAACAGGTGAATTAATGCGTAACAAAATATTCCGTCATACAGATTGTTATCAAAAGGCATTTCAGTTATAGATCCGTGATATATTGTTAAGTCGCTACCAAAATGTTTTTTAGCGATATCAATTGCCGTTTGAGAAATTTCAATTCCAGTTACACTTATTCCACTGTCTCTGAAAATTTGAGCATTTCGTCCATAACCAATTCCAGGAATTAGAATATTTTCAACTCCATTTTTCACGAAATAGTCATTTGTCAATACTGCTGATTTTGCTGGCTCCCAGCCCCACATATCTTGCTTAGCTTTAAACGCTTGTTCCCAAAACTCTGTCATAGTTTATGTATTAAACGTAAATTTCACTTACATCAAATCTTTTCATGCATTTTTTTGAAATCCAAAGATAATGGATTATGTAATTTTTATTTACATTATATGATTGTGAAGAAAAATATACTTATTTATTTTTAGATAAATAACTCCAAATAGCAGTATCTTATTTTTGGAGAGGTAGGATTCATGTAGTTAATGTATTAAGATCAAGGAGTTTTAATTCTATTCTTTTTAAAATACTTTTAAATGATATTAAAACAAATAATCCAAAAACAAATTGCATTATCCACATCCAGTTATTTGCCATCCAACTATAAACGGTATTTGACGAAGAGTTTTTCAAATTAAAAATACCATTATGCAGCACATCTAAACTAATAATAATGGCTGTTAACCAAAGCCCTATTTTAGGTTTTAATATTAATAAAATTAAAGCAATCGAATCTAGAAAAATTAAACTATCCCAAAATAGCATTGATTTAAATGGGGCTTTATAATTTTGAGGTAAGAACCCATTTTGAATTATCCATCGTAAATTTGTAGACGTCCCTATCAACATACCTAAGCTCTCTATAATTATAATTAGCTTACTCTTACTATCAAGTTTTGAAATAAACATTTAGCTATATTTTTATTTTAAAATTTAATTTTATAAAAATAGTGTTTTTTATAAGGATGATTTAGAAGAAAAGCATCAAGCGTTAAATTAGTTTTTCATCAGTAATACTATTTGTAATATTACTAAAAGAGGGTTTATGTCTATTACTAGGGGAACAAATAGAATTTTTAATTCGAAGTTATTATTGTTTAATAAAAAAAGATGAATTCAATTATCTTCATCGAAATAGAAGCAATTGGTGTTTATGAAAGAATCTTCATAAAATTAAAAAACACTCTTTCATAAAAAGAAATGATATTCTTTTTATGAAAGAGTGTTTAAACCAATTTATTTATCTTATTAACGTTAAACTACCTTTTTCAACGTATTTTTTACCATCAAACCCAATAGCATTTATCATATAATAATAGGTTCCTGAAGGTGCTGCCAAACCAGTCGCAGATCGACCGTCCCAACCTCCATTAATAGTATTCCATTCGTATTCTTTTTGTCCCCAACGGTTATAAATATCTGCATGCAAACTTTCTATTCCTTTTCCTGAAATGGTAAATAAATCATTTACCCCATCGCCATTAGGTGTAAATACATTTGGAATAACAAATATGAAGTTAATATACGCTTCAATAACTTTACAGATAGTATCAGCACAATTACCATTATTATCAGCTATTAAACAAACATTAAATTTTCCTATCCGATCATACAAATAAGTTGGGTCTTTTAATGCTGAAGTTCCTGCATCAAAGTTCCATGTGTAATGGTTTGCTCCTACGCTATTATTGGTAAAAGTTACCAATAAAGGTATTTCACCTGAAGTTGGGCTGGGAGTAAATGCTGCTACTACTTTGTTTTTATCTACTATTGTTAATGTTTTGCCTGCTCCGACTTTTGCATAACAACCATTCGCATCGATTATTTTTAAAATATAAGTACCTGCACCTACATTGCTCAAATTTAAAGTTGAATCAATAATATCACCTCCGCTATTTTTCCACACAAATTTTAATGGAGACATTCCAGAAAGTAATGTTATTCCAATAATAGCGCCTGACTTGATTCCACAATCAGATGAGTTCATTACTAATGATACAGTATCTGCAACTGGTGTTGGATTTATAGTTGCTATTATTATTTGAGGTGTGTTACTTTTGCAACTACCTAATTGTACATTTACCGTATACACCACTAGTTGTGGTATGATGGATTTGTTTACAATAACATCATTTATAACTGCTGTGGTTTTTATACTGGTATAACTTTCTCCTGTAGTGTGCACATTGTCTGTCGCTTTCCAACTATAGGTAGCATTTGAAGTACTATTCAAAGTAATGTTTAAAGACTCGCCACTGCAAATAGTTGCGTTTTTAACATTACTTATAACAGGGCCAGGATTTACTGTTACTGCTATGGTTTCTGAACTACTTGAACAGTTATTTCCAGTAGCTGTTAACATTAATGAATAATAAACGATTTCTGACGTAGTTGTTTTATTGATAAGAGTGTCTTTTATTATTGTTGTAGTGCTAGGAGTAATCGTTTCTCCAGTAACATTTACATTACTAATGGCTACCCAACTGTAAGTTGCAGATAGGTTACTACTTAAAACAATATTTAATGGCGCACCACTGCATGTTACCGCTGTATTACTGCTATTCATCTTTGGGAGTGGATTTACGGTTACCACTATCGAATCGGGAGTGATATTATAACATCCTCCAGATATCGATTTAGATTGTACGAGGTAAATTACTTTTTCAGAAACGGCGTTCGAATTTATTAATACATCTTTTATACTATCGGTATTTTGACTACTGAGGTTTTCTCCAGTTACATTTACATTATCAATTGCATGCCAATTATAAGTAGCGCTAATACTACTATTTAAACCAATTCTTAAAGGTACACCGCTGCATACAACGGTAGTTTGTAAGGTGATTAAATGAGGAGCGGGATTTACCGTTACATTAATGGTATCACCAAGAAGATTCATACAACTTGTACCACTTGATGCCATTATGGTATAAACGACTAATTGAGGTATATTCGTTGTATTAATTAGGTTATCATTAATTACTCCGCCAGTTACTGCACTGGTGCTTTCTCCTGTTACATTTATATTATCTACCGCTACCCAATTATAGGTTGACGGAATATTGCTACTTAATACAATATTTAATGGAACACCACTGCACGTTACAGTTGTATTGCTGTTATTAATTTTTAGGCTGGGAATTACCGTTACAATAATTGAATCTGGTCTAGTATTATAACATCCTCCAGATACCGATTTAGATTGTAAAATGTAAATTATTTTTTCTGAAGCAATACTAGTATGTATTAATACATCTTTTATACTATCAGTGGTTTGATTACTAGTGCTCTCTCCAGTAACATTTACATTATTAATCGCATGCCAATTATAAGTGGAATTAATACTACTATTTAATCCAATTGTTAAAGGCACTCCTGTACACACCACTCCACTTGGGGCGGTGGTTAAATGTGGAGCAGGATTTACCGTTACACTAATGGTAAAACCAAGAAGACTCGTACAGCTTAAACTTGTTGATGCCGCTACGGTATAAACCACTACTTGGGGTACATTCGTGGTATTAGTAAGGCTATCATTAATTACTCCGCTTCCTACTGAACCAGTGCTTTCTCCAGTTACATTTACATTATCAGCGGCTATCCAATTGTAGTTTGCAAATATATTACTACTTAAAATAATGTTTAAGCGCACCCCACTGCATACGTTGGCCGTATTCGAATTGGTGATGGTGGGCGATGCGTTAATGGTGACTGTAAATGGACTGCTCGCAGCGGCCGAACAACCGCCTCCAGCAGCAATTGTATTAATTATCGTGTACGTAATACCGGGTGTACTCGCTGTTAAATCTATTACACCAGTACCACTATTTACAAATACCAATCCTGCTGGGCTGGCGGAGAATGTGCCACCACTACCTCCCACAGAAAATATAGGTGCAGGGTTAGCACGGTATTGGCAATAACTGCTACTCGCATAACTAAAATTAGCATTGGGTGAATTGGTAAGGGTTACATCAAATGTAGAGTTATTGGGACAAATACCTCCTACCTGATAGGTAACTGTATAAGTACCCAAGGTACTTGTGCTTAGGGTAATTAAACCAGTGTTTGCGTCGATGATTAATCCTGCTGGTGCCGTAAAGATGCCTCCTGTAATACCAGTAATTGTTGCGCTTGGGTTTGTGCCTGTTATACAAAAAGTAGCATTAGCATACGTAAACGAAGCGTTACTTTTTGGGTTTACCGTTACCTCTATCGAATCGGGGCTGGTATTATAACATCCTCCAGATACAGATTTAGATTTTAAAATGTAAATTACCTTTTCTGAAAGGGTACTGGTGTTTACCAATACATCTTTTATACTATCCGTGGTTTGAATACTAGTGCTTTCTCCAGTAACATTTACATTATTAATTGCATGCCAGCTATGTGTGGAGCTAATACTACTATTTAAACCAATTTTTAAAGGCACTCCTGTACATACCACTGTACTTAGGGCGGTGGTTAAATGAGGAGCAGGATTTACCGTTACACTAATGGTGTAAGCAAGAAGATTTGTACAACTTGAACTGGTTGATGCCATTACGGTATAAATCACTATTTGAGGTACATTCGTTGTATTAACAAGGCTATCGTTAATTACTCCGCTTCCAACTGAACCAGTGCTTTCTCCAGTTACATTTACATTATCAGCGGCTATCCAACTGTAGGTTGCTGATATATTACTACTTAAAACTATGTTTAATGGAACACCACTGCATGTTACAGCTGTATTACTATTATTAATTTTTGGACTAGTATTTACGGTTACCGCTATCGAATCGGCAGTTGTATTATAACATCCTCCAGATACTGATTGAGATTGTACTATGTAAATTACTTTTTCTGGAACGGTATTCGTTTGCACCAATATATCTTTTATGTTATCTGTTGTTTGAACAATAGTGGTCTCTCCAGTGACATTTACATTATTGATCGCATGCCAGCTATAAGTGGAGTTAATACTACTATTTAAACCAATTGTTAAAGGCACTCCACTACAAACCTCTTCTGTATTTGCATTTAATGAAGTAGGTTCTGGATTTACTGTTACTTTTATTATCTGTACCCCGCTTAAACAAGAACCAATATTAGAAAGTAAATTAATGGTGTAGGTTATTTCCTGTGAGCTATTGGTTTTATTAAATATTATATCGTTTATTACACCTGTACTTTGTATACTCGTGGTTTCTCCTGTTGTATTGGTATTATTACTTGCTGACCATTTATAGGTGGAGCTTACATTCGCAGCTAAAACTATGTTTAAGGGCGTTCCACTGCACACTGTTACTGTATTTGCATTGGTTAAGCTTGGCGCTGGGTATACGGTTACACCAATGATTTTTGATGGAGATACACAATTATCTAACGTGGTTACTGTTACCGCATAGTTCACCAACTGATTGCTATTGCTGGTATTAACAAGGGTATTGTTTATGATATTGCTCGCCTGTAACGTTAAACTTTCTCCCGTTACATTTAAATTATTTGCCGTAGCTAACCAACTATAAGTCGCACTTCCGGTGCTGCTTAAGGCTATTGATAAAGGGGTACCGCTACACACAGTAGAGGTTGATCCATTTGTTAATACAAATGCTGGGTTTACCGTTACAACAATCGAATCGGGGCTGGTATTAAAACATCCTCCAGATACCGTTTGAGATTGTATCAAATAAATTACTTTCTCTGAAACCGTATTGGTGTTTACCAATAGATCTTTTATACTATCGGTGGTTTGCGCGCTAGTACTTTCTCCAGTAACATTTACACTATTAATCGCATGCCAACTATGATTGGAGTTTAAATTACTGTTTAATTCAATTGCTAAAGGCACTCCTGTACATATGACTGCACTTTGGGCGGTGGTCAAATGTGGGGCTGGATTTACCGTTACACTAACTGAATGAGGAGGAAGGTTCAAACAACTTGCACTGGTCGATGCCGTCACCGTATAAACTACTACTTGAGGTACGTTCGTTGTATTAATAAGACTATCATTAATTATTCCGCCGCTCACCGAACTGGTACTTTCTCCAGTTACATAACTACTCGGGTCGGCTACCCAACTATACGAGGCTGGTACCACACTGCTTAAAATTATATTTAAACGCAACCCACTACATACGGTGGCCGTATTCGAACTCGTGATGGTGGGCGATGGGTTAATGGTGACTGTAAAGGGGCTACTTGTTGAGGCCGAACAACCTCCTCCAGCGGCTATTGTATTGGTTATGGTATACGTTATGCCAGGTGTACTCGCTGTTAAATCTATTACACCGGTACTGCTATTTACAAATACCAATCCTACTGGGGTGGCTGAAAATGTACCACTACTAGCTCCTAAAGAAAATATAGGTGCTGGGTTAGTGCTGTATTGGCAATAACTGCTACTGGCATAACTAAAATTTGCATTGGGTGAATTGGTAATGGTTACGTCAAAGGTGTAACTATTGGGGCAGGTACCTACTACCTGATAGGTAACTGTATAGGTACCCAAGGTACTTGTACTCAAGGTAATTAAACCTGTACTGGCATTGATCGTTAATCCTGCTGGAGCAGTAAAGGTACCTCCTGCTATGCCTGTTATTGTAGGGCTGGGATTAGTTCCCGTTTTACAAAAAGTAGAATTAGAATACGTAAACGATGCATCACTTTTTGGATTGATCGTTACCTTGATGGTTGCTCTAGGTCCCTCACAACTTCCAGTAGTTTGTGATACATAGTAATTCTTCGTCCCCACCACTGCTGTAGATGGCGTGGGAGCAGTAACACTACCTGCTCCGCCAGTTGCTACCGTATACCATAACAAATTACTACCCGTGGCAGTAAGAGGGATTGATACGGCATCCTTACAATAATTAATATTAGCAACAGTAAGTGCTAATGGAGTGGTATTAACAATCACATCTATCAAGGCACGCGCACTCTCACAGCTACTTGTCGTTTGTGATACATAATATTTAATAGTTCCTACTGTTGCAGTAGCAGGGGTTGGTGCTGTTGAACTTCCAGTGCCGCCAGTAGACACTGTATACCATAACAAATTACTACCCGTAGCAGTTAATGCTACTGAACTTACATTTTGGCAATAGGTTACTGGAGTGGTTACTGTAGGGGCAGATGGGGTAGTACTAACCTGTACAGCAATTAATACACGAGGGCCTTCGCAGCTACCAGTTGTTTGAGATACATAGTAGTTGGTGGTACCTGCCGATAGAGTAGAAGGTGTAGGAGCCGTTGCACTACCTGCTCCTCCTGTAGATGCCGTATACCATAACAAGTTTACACCCGTTGCAGTTAAAGCAACTGCAGTAGCGCCTGTACAATACTTTACTGGACTCGTTACGCCTGGTGCAGCAGGGGTCGTAACAACCGTAACGGTAGAAGTTGCTGTCCCAGAACATCCTCCCTTATCTGCTGCTGTAACAGTATAAGTGGTTGTACTTGTGGGGGTGGCAGTTACCACCGCACCAGTAGTGGTTGACAAACCAGTAGAAGGTGACCAAGAATAGGTTATATCGTTTTGAAAGTTGAGAGACCAACCTGTTAATAGACCAACATCCGTTGGTGAATCATCTTTTACAATTAAACTCCAGGTTCCATTCGCCATACTTGCACTTATCAGCGAAAGTGCTTGTTCTGGTGTAAAAGAACCTGTAAAGGGAGCAGTACCCGTGGTTATAGAAGGTCCTGAAGTTGAAAAACACGTATTACTATAATTATCGCCTGTACCTCCGTTATCAGAAGATAAATCAATGATGGTTCCGTTGGGAGATTTTAAAAAAATATCTAAATCGGCATCATTACCATGTGAAATATTAATGCACACACTTGTTAATTGAGAAGCAACTGTTCCCGATATACCACTTACTACAATGTTAGAGGTTATTCCTGTAGTATTATTATCAGGTATACTCGATGTATTATTATTATTGAATGTTATAACAGGAGTTCCTAATACCCCAGTTGCTGTTAATGTGGTACCAGCGCCTCCCGAACAAATACTCCCCGAGCCTGCTATCGAAACAGTAGGTGGTGAACTTATTTTAGGTGTATATGTTGCAAGTATTCCTCCGCAAACACCTGATACGGTGCAAGTGTAGGTAGTAGCAGATGCTGCGTATATAGCGGTATTAGTACCTTGCCCACTAACAGGAGCAGGAGACCAAGTGTAAGTTGGTGTCCCTACAGCTCCTGTTACAGTAGCTTTTAGTGATAACGATTGACCAGGACATATGGTATTAACAACTCCAACAGGACCAACACTTACTGTTTGAATACCAGAAATAGCTTGAATCGTATAGTCGCAATCATTACCCGCATATCCATCAACCATAATATAGTACTTCTGACCGATAGTTAAGCCTGTTGCAGAAAGAGAAAAAGTACCTATGCCATTAAGTTCACAAGCTTTTGAGGTAAAAGTGGTACAATTGGTAGAAGTAATCATTGCTTGTATACCATTTGATGGATCAGAACAATTACTAGTAGTGATATTAAAAGAAGCGGTTGTACCACTTGCTATAAAAGAAAGCCAAGAATTGTTTTCTATACCACCACAAAATATTTTATCATGATCATTATCTATGCTGATATGATCTGCCGTGTACCAACCGCTGGTAGTACCGCAGTATCCATTTAAATCACATATAGGGGGAGCGGTTGAACAATCATCGGAAGCAAGAGGACTAGTGCCACATGCAACTGGGGGGCAACCAAAAAAGCCTAAAAAGCCTAATCCTGTATTATTAGAACCATTAGATTTAAATCTAATGGTTAAACAGGTTCCTGTAGAAGTATAGAATACTTTTCTTACATTACCACTTATGGTTGCTATTAAAGTACTCGCAGTATTTGGTCCATCATATATATAGAGTTTATCAACACCTGCTTCTGTATCTATGTAACTAAAATTTAATCTTAATTGGGTTCCGCTTCCAGAGCAAAAAGTTACCGTATAATCTTCGTTATTATTATAACCGTTATTTGCTTGAGTAACATATTTTGAGCTAACAATCTGCCCTTTACAGCTAGGTATTGTTTGTCCATTGTAACTACTAATCTTATATATTTGAGCAGCATTTATATTTACGAGCCCCACTAGAAACAAAAGAAGTAATAAATGCTTCATCATCTTGATAATTAAATTTACTCGCTTTATTTTATCTCACCTATCTGTAACCAACATTAAAATGCAGATAAAAAAATCCTCTTTTCAAATAAAACTTTAATTCTTAATTGGTTAAGAATCTATCTAATAAGATAGTTGTACTTGTATTATTTCTACTAAGTTTCAATAATAGTTTTATATCCCTTGAATTGACCCCTCTTGTTTATTCAATAATCTGTATTATTTACTTGCTGTTAAAGCAACCTTTTTGAATATCATTTATTTGATATCCAAATACTTACAAACTTTAATGAACATCTAATTTCTTAAATCTAAATCCTTAACTTTGGGGCTTTAAAAATTATATATGGCAACAAGTTATTTAGAAGAATTAAATCCCGTCCAACGGCAAGCAGTTGAAGCTACAGAGGGTCCAGTTATGATTATTGCTGGGGCAGGATCGGGAAAAACACGTGTACTTACTTATCGTATTACTCACTTAATGAAAAAAGGGGTAGATCCGTTTAATATACTTTCACTCACTTTTACCAATAAGGCAGCAAAAGAAATGAAAGAGCGCATTGGGAAAATTGTAGGCGCAGGTGAAGCAAAAAATATTTGGATGGGAACTTTCCACTCTGTATTTGCAAGAATATTACGCACGGAAGCCGAGAAAATAGGATATCCCTCCAATTTTACCATCTATGATACAGATGATTCAAAAAGCCTTATCAAAGCCATCCTAAAAGAGCAGGGTTTAGATGATAAAATTTATAAACCAGGAAGTGTTTTATCTCGGATTTCTTCCGCAAAAAATAATTTAATATCCGCCCAAGCGTACTTAAAAAATGCGCAAATACAAGAAGAAGATCGCCAAGCGGTAAAACCTAAAATGGGTATTGTATATGAACAATATGCCAAACGATGCTTTAAGGCGGGTGCTATGGATTTTGATGATTTACTTTTTAACACCAATGTTTTATTACGCGATTTTCCTGCAGTACTGCATAAGTATCAGCATAAGTTTAAATATATTTTGGTAGATGAGTACCAGGATACTAATTTTTCTCAATATGTAATTGTGAAACAACTTGCTGCTGCATTTCGGAACATCTGTGTTGTGGGTGATGATGCGCAAAGTATTTATGCTTTTCGCGGAGCAAACATTCAAAATATTTTAAATTTTGAAAAAGATTATTCAGAATTGAAGGTATTTAAGTTAGAACAAAACTATCGTTCCACTAAAAATATTGTAAATGCTGCCAATGTGGTTATTGCCAATAATAAAGAACAGTTAAAGAAAAACGTTTTTACAGATAATGTAGAAGGTGATCTCATAAAAGTAATTCGCACCGATTCTGATAATGCAGAAGGTAATTTTGTAGCGAGTTCTATTTTCGAAACTAAAATGAATGAGCAGGCGCATAATCGCCACTTCGCTATTTTATACAGAACCAATGCGCAATCTCGCGCTATGGAAGAAGCATTAAGAAAACAAAATATTGCTTATCGAATTTATGGAGGTTTATCTTTTTATCAGCGTAAAGAAATTAAAGATCTCTTAGCCTATTATCGATTAACGATAAATAATAATGATGAAGAGTCGTTAAAACGTATTATTAATTATCCTGCCCGCGGCATTGGCGATACTACACTAGATAGGATTATTGTGGCAGCAAATGATCACAACATAAGCCTTTTTAAAGTAATTGAAAATATCAATGAGTTTGATATTGGCTTAAATGCAGGAGCAAAAACAAAAGTAGATGAATTTGCTGCAATGATTAAAAGCTTCTCGGCGATGCTTTCCACACATTCTGCTTATGATTTGGGGCAACACATTGGCATTCATTCTGGTATTTTACGTGATTTGTATGCAGATAAATCGCCTGAAGGAGTTAGCCGTCATGAAAACATTCAAGAATTATTAAATGGCTTAAAAGAATTTACGGAGAGTGAGGAAGAGTTTCAAAATGAAGAAAATAAAGAGGATGAAACCATTAATAGCGAAATTGAAGACCTCACCGTTAATGCGGAAATTAATGAGAATAATAACCTCATAAAAGAAGAAAAGGAAGAATTAAATAATGGTTTATTATTTCCATTGGAAGAAAAATCAATCGAGGAGAATGAATCAATTCTAGCGGATTCTAATATTGAATTGAATAATCGCAACCTCGCTATTTTTATGCAAGACATTGCATTAATGACGGATACTGATAAAAAAAATGAAACTGAAGAAGATAAAAATAGAGTAGTTTTAATGACTATTCATGCTGCAAAAGGATTAGAATTCCCCTATGTATACATTGTGGGTTTAGAAGAAAATTTATTCCCATCGCAAATGTCTCTTACTTCTCGCACCGATTTGGAAGAAGAACGAAGATTATTTTATGTTGCTTTAACCCGTGCCGAAAAAAGAGTAATGCTCACTTACGCAACTTCACGTTACCGTTGGGGTAATTTAATTTATTCAGAGCCAAGCCGCTTTATCGAAGAACTAGGAACTAAATATGTAGAATTACCACCAGATAGAACCGCTCAGTTATTTGAAAACGAAGTGTATTCTCAAAAGCCAAAACTTAACAGCAGTCGCTCTAACAAAGAAACATTTGTACAACGACCTGTAATTGGTAGTAAAAATTTAGTAAAAGTAAATGCAGCATCAAAAAACACCACTGATTTTGACACCGAAAGTTTACGTAATTTAGCTGCTGGAATGCAAGTAGAGCACGAACGCTTTGGTAAAGGAAAAGTAGTAACAATGGAGGGTATTTTCCCAAACAATAAAGCGGCAATTTTATTTGAAGGTGTGGGGCAAAAACAGCTACTTATAAAGTTTGCAAAACTAAAAATTATTGATTAAAAAAAATAGAATGAGAAAATTAATTTATCAGTTATTAACCATTTTTGCTAAAAAAAAAATTATGTCAAAACCTAGTGATACAACTCTGCCAGAAAATAAAATATCTCTTTATGATTTTAAATTAAAGGCGATTGATGGAAAAAAAATTGACTTTACAATTTATAAAGGAAAGAAAATTTTAATTGTAAATACAGCATCAGCCTGTGGCTATACACCACAATATGCAGCATTACAAAAGCTACATGAAACCTACGGTAGTAAACTAACCGTACTCGGTTTCCCTTCTGATAATTTTGGTGGTCAAGAGCCTGGTAACAATGAAGAGATACAACTTTTTTGCACTAAAAACTTTGGGGTTACTTTCCAATTGTTTGAAAAATCTGATGTAGTAGGCGCTAATAAAAACCCTATCTATAGCTGGCTTACAGATAAAGATAAAAACGGTTGGAACGACGAAGCGCCTAATTGGAACTTTTGTAAATATTTAATTAATGAAGAGGGGGTTCTTCTAAAATTTTATTCTTCGTCCGTAGATCCAATGAATGATGCGTTAATAAAACAATTGTAACAGAATAAGATTTTAACATCAATTAAAATAGTTAAATGAATTATTTTTGTGATGATTATTCTATTGAATTATGGAAACCATATCCATGCTAGGTTTTATTTAAAATAGATATACTTCGCTCCGCTTAATATTACAATTCGATTTTAATAAATTCTATCCTTATTAATTTAAATTAATAAGGATAAAATTTATTAGTTCATTTCTTTACTAAAAAAAACAGTTGCCAAATTTCAATCTATAACTTTACTAACTTCTTTACTTCGTATGTATTATTTTCATAGTTAATACGCAATGAATAAATACCTTTAGTGAAGGTAGAGATGTTTAAATATTTTTCCGTCGTTTCCAATATAACTCTTCCTGTTAAATCGAAAATCGTTATTTGTTTAATTTGATCACCCTCCACCGTAAGCACATTGCTGCAAGGGTTTGGGTAAATATTCGCGATATCTTTTAAATTTTTTGTTGGTGTAATTCCATTCACCATGTTCAATTTATATTTTTTGAAAAATAACCATATTTTATCCGATGCATTAATATCTAGATTCGTTACTACTTTAGGCAGCAGATAAGGTGATCCAGGCCAAGTATGCCCGCCATTAATTACCTTATACAATTCACAAGTGGCGCCACCAGGCTGTTTTGCTGTATATACATAATGTTCAACGGTACTACTATCAGTAGTATTTATATCTGGAATTTTTGTAAAAATACCAGGCGTAACACAATCATTCTTTTTTACCCAATATTCAATTACCGTATCTATGCCTATCATGGTAGCATTACCATTATAGGGAACAGTGGCATCGGCTGTTCCATGAATTTGTAAAGTAGGCACAGCTCGGTCTGGCTTGCAACTTGTATAGTATTGTCTAAAAAAAGTACCCGCTACCGATGCAATTGCTGCAATTCTATGGTTTAATGTACACGCTAATGTGTAACTCATAAAACCGCCCAAACTCATTCCACACGAATAAACACTAGCTAAATCAATTTTATATGTTGATGCCAAACTATCAATTAAATTGGAAATAAATAAAACATCATTAGCCCCTATGGGGTCTAATTCTGCATTCCAATAAGTATTACCTTGGTAAATAGTACCTTGTGGATAAACCATTAAAAACTGAGCGGTATCTGCAATGGGCATAAAATTAGAATAATATTGTTGTTCGAAAGCGTTTGACGTATAACCATGCAAATTAAAAATCAAGGGATGAGGTTTACTGTTATCATAATTTTTAGGTATGTATAATCGGTAAGAGCGATAAATCCCATTTGAAATAATACTATCAGTGATAGTAGTTTGCGAATAAGAAAAAGAGGTGTAGGCTAATAAACAACTAAACGCCAGCAAAAATTTATATTTCATATTAAAGATTGTTTTAAAATTATGTTTAAAATTAAATAAATTTAGAAGATAAATATAGCAACGAATTTATTTGTTGTTTATCAAACTATTAAAAATGGGTTTAAACGATATTACCAAAATCAATTGCAATTTATATTTTTTTAATTTACAGATGGCCAACTTAAACTAGCCTCACTCATGCGCTGAATTAGGAAAAATTTAGAATGCCGCCCTTCAATAAAAAAAAAGCGCTAATAAATTTAAATCTACAATTTGACCAACTTTTTTATTTCGTAGTTATTATTTTCATAGTTGATACGCAATGAATATACCCCTTTTTTAAAGTTAGAAATGTTTAAGTATTTTTCTGTGGTTTCCAGTATAACTCTTCCTGTTAAATCCACAATTATTAACTGCTTGATTTTATCTCCTTCTACCGTTAGTATATCAATACATGGGTTGGGATAAATTTTAGAAACACTTTTTAAGTTTTTTGTCTGAGTTATTCCGGTTGTAATGTTTAATTTATATTTTCTAAAAAATAACCATATTTTGTTTGAGGCATTAAAATCCTGATTCATTACTTGCCCAGGTAATAAAATTATAGGAGCTCCTGGCCAAGTATGTCCACCGTTAATTATTTTATATAATTCACAAGTTGACCCATGAGGCTGTTTTGCTTCATATACATAATGTTCAACGGTACTTTTATCATTAGAATTTATATCAGGAAGTTGCTCAAAAATAGCAGGCGAAACGCATTCATTGTTTTTTACCCAATAACTAACAACCGTGTCAATGCCTAACATACTTGAATTACCATTGTATGGGACAATCACATCTCCAGTACCATGAATTTCCATGGTAGGAATGGCTCTGTCAGGCTTACAATTGATAAAATACTGTCTAAAAAAAGTACCACCTACCGATGCAATTGCTGCCACTCTATGGTTTAAACTACAAGCTAATGTATAACTCATAAACCCTCCCAAACTCATGCCGCAGGAATAAACACTTGCTAAATCAATTTTATATTTTAATGCTAAACTATCAATTAAATTGGAAATAAATAAAACATCATTAGCCCCCGTCGGGTCTAAACTAGCATTCCAATAAGTTATGCCTTTATAAGTAGTACCTTGTGGGTACACAGTTAAAAATTGAGCCGTATCTGCAATTGGCATAAAATTAGAATAATATTGTTGTTTTAAAGCGTTTGAAGTATATCCATGCAAATTAAAAATTAAAGGATAAGGTTTATTATTATCATAATTTTTAGGTACGTATAATCGGTAAAAGCGATAAATCCCATTTGAAATAATACTATCAATGATTGTAGTTTGCGAATTACAAAAAGTGGTGCAGGTTAATAAAAAACTGAATACAACTAAAAATTTATATTTCATATTAAAGATTGTTTTTAAAATTATGTGCCTATTATAAAGTTGATGAAAATGCCAATTAACATCCCAAAATAATTAAAATTTTCCACGCAATTAAATTAAAGATCACAAAAACTGAAATAATCAACGGATCCATAATCATTGGCTCTTGATAAAAAAAATAGTTGACTTAAAAGTAAAGGCACGATTTTTTCTAATTATAATAATGAAGAACGATTAAATAAGTTACACTACCCACTAATAATAAAAGTAATTGAAATCAAAGTAATTAAAAATAAAATAACATGAAACGAAGCATAAACAGTTTACTGGGATACACCATTAAAGCCACGGATGGTGAAATCGGAAAAATAGAGGAATTCTATTTTGATGACCGGACCTCAACTATACGTTACATGGTTGTAAAAACGGGAGGATGGTTTTCTGGGAAAAGCGTTTTGATTTCACCTGACTCATTTTTAAAACTAGAATGGGAATCAAAGATATTTTCTGTAAATCTTACAAGAGAAAAGATAAAAAATAGCCCCGATATTGAAACAGATAAACCCGTTTCTCGTCAACGCGAGGAGTTGCTGCGGGGATATTATTCCTGGCCTAGCTATTATGGATACGAAATGTATGGATACTGGGGGCTTGGAATGGAAACCTATCCCACAGTTGAAGAAAGCTCGGCAGAAAAAGAAATAACACAAAGAAAAGCCAAAGAGCATGAGAATGACAATCCACATTTACGAAGTACACATGAAGTTACAGGTTATGATATTCATGCAACAGATGGTGACATAGGCGAAGTGAACGATTTTATAATTGATGATACTACTTGGAAAATTAATTTTCTTATTGTGAAAACGGGTAATTGGTTTTCGGGAAAAAAAGTACTCATCTCTCCACAGTGGATTAAAGATGTAAAATGGAACGAGCAAAAAGTTACTATTAATCACTCAAAGAACGATGTAAAAAATAGTCCCAAATATCATTCTGACCAACCGATAAATGATACCTATGAGCATTCACTTTATGATTATTACAACAAAGAGGTTGATCATCAAAAGTAAATTTAATCAGTAATCAGCATCCCTTACTTAAACAACGATAGCAAATAAGAATTTTTTATCACGTATACTCAGTATTATATTTTTTATCATCAACTTAAATTTTACATTTAACTCTCATGCCATCGAGCAACAGAACAAACGTGAATGGAACCAAAGTACTAGTTGCACATATTTATCCACATTCTAAAATATAAATGAAGAAATACAAAAAAATGGTATGAGCAAAATTAAAATTTAAAGATAACAACAAATTCCACAAATGAATAGCAAATGAAAGCAAATCAAAAAGACCCCGAGACTCAACAAAAGAAAAAAGCTAAACAAAAAACGCTAAGTGAAAAAGCTAATAATGATCCAAGCCAAAACAATCCTTCCACAGAGGATACTATCGGTGATGAAGAAAAAAGGAAAAAAACAAAAATGCCAGAACCACACCTCCCCCACTCAGGAAAAAAATCATCACAAAGCATAAGCTAAAAAAAATGAAAACAGACAATTTATTTCTATTCTGTCTGTGTTAATTCAGAACCCTAATTAATGCTTCGTGTAAAAACCCGCCATTGTGTTCGAATGTAAAAAATGCAAATACGTGGTTTTCCAAGGTTGCTTTCGCCGAATGGAGCAATTAAACAAATTTATTTTAATTTAATTTAATTTGATAAAAATAAAGAGTGGGAACCATACAGCGCTTTAACCTTAGTAGAAATTATAATTATACTAACAACAACTCATTATCTTATTTCATTCTATAAAAGAAAATTTAAAATAATAGGGTGGTTAACTTGGATTGGTTTTTTATTAATATTTTTGGAAAATAGTTAAGATATTAATTTAAAAGAAATGAATAAATTTCCCGTTTACATTAAGGCAACCATTTTTTTGCTACTGATTTTATTGATAATAATTTTCTTGTCAATCGGCAAAACATTTTTTATTCCCCTTTTTATTGCATTATTGCTTACATTTTTAATGTACCCCGTTTCAGCTAAGCTCGAAAAATGGGGACTTTGGCGTGCGCCAGCAATCATTCTCAGTATACTGCTCGCCATAATTATTTTTGGCGGGGTAATATATTTTATCTCTAATCAGATAATGAGTTTTACTGAAGATGCACCAGCGCTTAAAAAAAATATTTTTGAAAAGCTGAACGGAATGCAGGCATATATCAGTTCAGAATTTCATATTGATGAACAGAGTCAAATCACCTGGATGAAAAAACGACTGCAGAGTGTTGTGGAATCTGGCGGAGCAATTTTTTCTAGTGTTTTTACCCTCACTGGAACTATTATCGCAGGAATGGGAATTATACCCATCTATATTTTTTTCTTGACTTATTACAGAGATAAATTTCAAAAATTTATTTTCAAAATAAGTAAAGAAGAACACCACGCCCACATTTTAAGCATCGTTGAACGTACGTCCAAAGTCTCAGCAAAATATATTCAGGGATTATTAATTGACATCACAATTCTATCTGTTCTTAATTCCGCCGGGTTTTTATTGTTAGGATTAAAACATGCAGTGCTATTGGGGGTGATTGCATCTATACTAAATGTCATTCCTTACATCGGCGTATTAATTGGCAGCATCTTTCCAGTGGTTATTGCGCTCTTAACAAAAGATTCTCTCTGGTATGCTGCAGGCGCGGCCGGCGTTTGTGTTTTCGTTCAGTTTCTCGATAATAATTTTATCACTCCTAAAGTAGTCGGTTCCAGTGTTAGTATTAATCCGCTTGTAACGTTGATGGCTTTAATTATAGGAGGACTTATTTGGGGCGTTGCGGGCATGATGCTGTTTATTCCTTTTCTCGGTATGATTAAAGTTATTTTTGATGACATACAATCACTTCAACCTTACGGCTATCTTCTTGGTGAAGAAACAAGAATGAAAGATAGTGTAAAATTTACACGGCTAAAAGAACTGATGTCTAACCTTAAAACAAAAAAATAAAGCCAGTAATCAAAACCTAATAATAAAACAAACTAAAAATAATTATGGTAGAGTAGCAAAGCCTATTGAACCACTATTTAAAATCGTATCTCGC
Organism: Bacteroidia bacterium; assembly: GCA_039937835.1. Lineage (GTDB taxonomy): Bacteria > Bacteroidota > Bacteroidia > 2-12-FULL-35-15 > 2-12-FULL-35-15 > 2-12-FULL-35-15. The sequence goes on from JBDTFR010000033.1 coordinate 21,576, forward strand.
ACCGTTAAATACATTGAAATAATAAATTGGTAAAACAATAGAGCCACAGAGGAAATATACTTTGCCATGATGAACTAAATAAAATGCTAATATATTTAGAATCGCAGATCAAATAAGATTTATAAAATATATGTCTACTTCAAAAATATCCTTATACGGTGCATTATGTGCTAATGCAGCTATTGCTATTATTAAGTTTGCAGCAGCGGTTTTCAGCGGCAGTTCTGCCATGCTTTCAGAAGGTATACACAGCGCGGTAGATACTAGTAATGAGTTATTGCTTTTGTTAGGTGTTAGAAGAAGTAAAAAACCAGCTGATAAAAATCATCCATTTGGGTACGGGCACGAACTTTATTTCTGGTCACTCATTGTCGCTATATTATTTTTTTGCTTAGGTGGTGGAATATCCATTTATGAAGGGATTAATCATATCCAAAATCCACAACTAATAAAAAATCCCTTTTGGAATTATATTGTGTTAGCATCCGCCTTTTTATTTGATGCAATTTCCTTATCCATTTCACTCTATAATTTTTTGAAACCACCACAACCGAAAATAAATTTTTGGAAAAAACTTCATCTCAGTAAAGATCCTGGTTTCTTTGTTATAATATTTGAAGATATGGCCGACTTAATTGGAGTATCTCTTGCTTTTACGGGAATTGTCTTAAGTGTTTATTTTCAAAATCCAGTTTACGATGGCATCGCCTCCATATTAATTGGCACTGTGCTCGCTACTGTGGCAATAATATTGATTATTGAAAGTCGCAGTTTAATTATAGGGGAAAGTGCAAAGGAAAGTGTTATAAAAGAAATTTATTTAATTGTAAATAGTGATGCAGATGTAATAGGATTAAATCCTCCACTCACCATGCATCTATCTCCTCATGATATCTTATTGGCATTGGAAGTGCGATTTACAAATGACCTAAAAACGGCTAACTTAGAAAAAGCAATTTCAAGATTGAAACAAAATATAAAAAATAAATTACCAGAAATAAAACATATATATATAACCGTATCAAGCCTAAAATAAAAAGAAAAGCAAATAGAAAATTAAATTTAAATTCCGACTGAAACTGTCAATTAAATTAGAACAATGAATTTAATAAATTACCCACAAAAGTAATCCTTTGCAAACTACATGAAAATAAAATTGCACCTAGGTCATCACTACACAATCTTGTAGTAAAATAAGACATGGCACCTACATCATTAACTTTCTCTTCGTCTTCCTTGTACACCGAAAGCTAAACTGTTAGCTTGACATTTTTCACTCTAAGAGCTTTTCTATTATCTCTTTATATATTTTAGCTCCTCTAGTATTTAAGTGAACTCCATCTATTGTTAAAGCTAGTTTTCTATTTTTACTTAGTTTATCTGAACCTTCTGGTTTTTGTGTATTCTTTTTGTCAAAATAGGTGGAAGCAAAAAAATTTTCTAATAAATAATTTGTCTGATTACTATTTTTAATAATAGCATCAAATTGAACCGAAACATCTGCAAGCAAACAATTATTTTGATTAGCAACTTGTATTATTGTTTCATTGTACCGTTTTCTTATTGCATTTAAATTGGATTGTAGGTTTTCGTTTATGCTACTTAATGTTGTCAATATTATTTTTGCATTTGATTTTCCTTGCACATATTTAATTATCCTTTCATATTCTTTTTTAAAATTATTAATATCGAGAGGTTGTCGGCCCTTTTTTAGCAGATATTTGAGGGCGAGCCTAAATAGAGGATCCATATTGTTAAAATAGGGTAGAATAATGTCGTTGAGTCCTGCTTCAATAATAATATAATCGTAGTTTGTAATTAAATTATTTTGCCTTTCAAGCCTGTAAGAAATATTCTTCAACGTGTCTCCATTTATTCCAGCATTATTAATAATCCAATTTGGATGTTCCATTTTTAGCAATTCAATATAACTTTCTCCAATTTCTCCTTTTGTTATACTATTCCCTATAAAAAATAATTTCATTTCAGACATATAAAACGGCTACTAATTAATTTTGTATAGTGACGCTAACGAAATCATATTTCATTATTTTATATTTATTGTAAGGTTAAACTTTATCTGGATATCCGATCAGATAGGTTGAATGGATACCATAGTTGTTTTTCATCTTTCCTGCTTTCCATACATAATGGTTTGCATTGGTTTTATTAGCAATCCTCAACAACTCTTCTGATTTGTACATTCTGAGAATAGAAACGCATCCGTCCCAAACGGTATAAATTGGAATGAGTGGAATAATATAAGTAAAGAATAACCGAGAAAAACTAAACGGCTTGAAGAAAGGGGTGAACAGCAGAAATGCTATTGGATGGAATATAATGACGCTAAGGAATGCTAAAACATTTTTTTCATAGCCGTCAAATATTCCTATAGGAGCATTATTGTCAATTGCATTTTGTAGAATATTTTTTACTTGCTCTGGTTGAAAATGATGAATTGCAGAAAACATCACTCTAAACCCTTTTAAATGTTTAGGTACGTTTGCAGCATCAACTGAATAATTTATAAAATCAATTTGCCCAGCCGCTCTTTCTTTTATAACACTATATGCTTCATAATTTGGAAATTTATCTGTTAAGATAACGGATATTTTTGAAGTAGAATTTTCTGATAAGCGTTTAAAAAGTTCCTCAATATAACCGCCACCACCTGAACACAAATCTATTATAGTCGTTTCATTGGTTTGACTTAGTGACTCCGAAATCAACGGTATTAATGGCTTATATACGTCAGTTGCAATTAGTAAGTAACGCAGGTAATCAGTCCCCCCAACTCTTATAACATTAGGAAACCAAGGTAAATCTTCAAATTCAAAAAGGTGTATTCTCATACTGTTGCCAAAATCGTTCTTTTAGTTTTTACTGTTTATTAAAATTTAAAGAGCTTTAAGTTTGTAGTATTTAAACATAACTCATAAAGTATTCTTAATTAGCATTGTGTCCGAAATCGTGACAGCCATGTTAAGTGTTGTAGTAAAATTAAATCTAAAAAATAAATTTTAATTTAGCACAAAGCCATATTTCTAAACCTATTTTAGCAGATGTTGTTTTTTCTATCCTGCAATAACAAATTTCGTTGTTCAAAAATATAGATTGTCTTCTTATCTGCAAACCATTCAATTGGTTTTAAAACTCCGAATATATTTAAAACAATACCAAGTAAAATTCCAATTAAATAGTCTTTATTAGTAACTAAATTATTAGTATAAATAATTTTTATAAAAAAATAAATACAAGGTGCAAAAAGTAGCCAGCATGTTGCCATTCCTGCATTATAAAAAGTTTTCCCCTTAATATTAAAAAGAAATGTATGAGCTATAATATTCCCAAGTGAAATAAGTATTGCAGCTATGCATAACCAAATTGCTTTTTCCGAAAACAAAGCTGCAAGAAAATAAACGAACCAACCTACCACTAAATTAATGTAAAGAGCAGTGTTTGAGTTTAAAGGATAACGGTCGGGCGTTTTACTTTTGTACATTGCTGTATTTAACATACCTGGAAATGTTCCTACAATTCTATACTCTTCTAACTGATGAAAAAAAAGTGAAACGAAACTTAGCCACATTAAAAGTTGAAAGTTGGAAAGGGTTCTAAAATTAAAGTACATAAATATCAACGTTATCAAAGCCAAAAAGCCGCCAATATCAAACCAATGTTTTCTTAAAAAATTCATATTTTATTCTTAAATTTTTAAACCTATTTTGTGAAGTTGTTTTAAAATTTTAGCTAACATTCCAGAAATTTGTATTATGGTAAATTCAGTCTTTTTCATTTTCATTCCATTTAAAATTAGTAAAACATTTTATTGATTTCTATTTTTAACTAGGCGAATTTTAGGTAGGCCTGCACTAACAGTTGATTTTCATTGTAAATAATATTTTTCAATTGGTGATAGCTTCCCTGTCTGCAAATTAATCTTTATAGATTTTATACATTCAGAATCTACAAAACCTACCACCCAATTAATGCCATCTACTTTAACACTGTATTTTGTATCTTTTTTTATAATTTTCTTTTTTATAAGAATCTTAATCGCTTTTTCTTTTGTAATTTTAAATCCACAGTCTGGAAGTCCATTGCAGTCTGGTACATTTGCAGGATAAGTAATTTGTAGTGTACTATCAGCATTTGTTACTATTTTAAAGTCTACGTCTATTCTTTCATAATTATAGTGAGCCCAGCCATAATTTAGTTTATTAACTAAATTAGGCAGTTGCAATCCATACCTAATCATAAAACCTTCTGTTGGAAACTTCTCGATACTACAACAACCTCCTTGCATATCTATGTATTTACAATAAATATCTTTGCCTAGTTTTTTAATTAAATAGTTTTCACAACTTAAATATATTGAATCAAAATTTTTTGTCTTTGATTTCGCTAAGTCAAATTCAGTTCGAAATTCTATACTACTTTTTGAAATATTTTTCTGATAAGTCCTTTTCAAATAATCAGACATAAGATAATTATTTAAGGAGTCAACCGAAATACCGATTGGAATATTGCAGTTAATAACAACTTGCCCGCACAAGGTATTTAATGAACAAATTAATATAAAGATAAGTTTCATTTTTCGTAAAGTTACTCCTAATATATAATGGCATTATTGATTACAAACTCCAGAACTGCAATTTTCTGCTAAAATAATATTTCTTGCGAAAGAAAAATATGAATTTAACACATTTCAGTTAATTGCATGAAACAACTTTTAGCCTTTCGATTTTATGTTTTCAGCCAATTTACTATCTTTTTTATGAAAATTTCTTGTTGGTCTACAAATAAATAATGAGAACAATTTTCTATTAAAAAAAAATTATTTTCACCTACTATTTTCTTTATTTCTTTAAATTGTATTTCTCCGAATATTTTATCTTCTTTACCATAAATTGCAAAAATTTTTACTTCCCTTTTTAGTTTTTTTAAGGTAGATTTAATTTCAATGTTTTTTAACGATTCATTTTGATAAAATAATTTGGGGGCATTTTTATTTCTAATATTGTAATTAAGAATATTTTTATCATACTCTTGCCTTAATGTTTCAGATTCTTCTGTGGGTTTTGGCATTTCAAAATAGTTGTTATCATTTGCCAAATCAAAACATTTTTTCCTATATTCTTCAGAATTTTTGTTAAGCTGTTTCACTGCCATTAGTTCCTTCAATTTAATGGTATCATTATTACTCCTATAAATTTCACTAACTGATTTTATAATATTATCATAAGTTTTTTGTTGAGAAAACAATGCCCCTGCAAGAATTAGTGATTCTACCTTCTGCGGATATTTTTCTGAAAAAAGTGAAGCTATTAAACCTCCAAAACTGTGTCCAATAATATTTGCTTGTTGAATATTATAAGTAAGGTAGATACTATTTAAATCGTTAAAATACTCTTGATAGGTGAACGTTGCCAAAGAGTCAATTGATCTCCCCTCTCCACGTCTGTCATAAATAATTACATAAAAACCTCTTTCAGCGAGCTTTTCGGCAGTTGTATATTCAAAAAGTGTTGAATTCCCACTTGGTCCACCATGAATAAAAATAATTGCTTTATCTTCTTTATTCCCAAATGATTTTGAATAAATGGTGGTTTGTCCAATTATACAAATTGACTTAAAAAGACAAAACATTAATATTATTTGTTTCAAATATTCAATTTTGTTTTAGTTTAGATAAACTGATGAGCAACATGCAGCTATGTTGAATTCAACATAGCCGAAAATGTGTTTACTTCAAATTTAATAATACAATCGGAATTTAAATGTTAAATATTATTTATAGCAACTTGTAGGTAAATTTTGGTGTTTAGTAGGGTAAACAATCACAGTATTTATTTGTTGCACCCTCTCCAATAACAGTTGAAAATTTTGAATAACAATTATCCTGTAATACGGATACCTTTCAAGTATTTTTAGAGATTTAATGAAAAGTAAATCCAACTGAATTAAAATTCTTACTTCTTTAAAATAATTACAATTAACTTTAAGAAAAATCTACATATGAAAATTCGCTATCTACTGCTTATATGCTGTTTGCAAAACTGTTATACATTTGCCCAAACGGTTATAAATCGAAATACAGAAATTAATGAAATGGTAAAAGAGGTAAATCCAGATTCCTTAAAATCTTACATTACTAGTCTAGTTGCTTTTGGCACCCGAAGCACGTTAAGCGACATCAAAAATGACAAAAACGGAATTGGAGCGGCAAGAAATTGGGTTGTTAACAAATTTAATCAGTTTGCAAAACAAAGCGATGGCAGACTCACCGCTTATCTAGATACTATTACGTACAAGGCCGACGGAAAAAGGGTTGATGTAGATATTTCTTTAGCAAATGCCGTTGCTGTTTTAAAGGGTACCGATAAAAATGATAAACGTATTTTCATCATCAGTGGGCATTTAGATAGCAGGGTTACTGATATTATGAACCGAAAAAGCGATGCTCCAGGTGCTAATGATGATGGTAGCGGCGTTGCAGCAGTTTTGGAGAGTGCACGCATTATGAGTAAGCATCCTTTCCCTGCAACCGTAATTTTTGTTGCGGTAAGCGGAGAAGAACAAGGTTTACTTGGCGCTACTTTTATGGCAGATAAAGCCAAAAAAGAAAATTGGGACATTGAAGCTGTTTTAAATAACGACATTGTTGGCAGCAACAATAGCAGTGGCACAAACATTATTGACAATACTAAGTTTCGAGTATTTAGTGAAGGTTTACCTAATTTTGAGTTAGATAAAGCGGCGAAGTACATTCGATCAATGGGTTTAGAAAACGATAGCAAAAGTAGGCAGTTGGCTAGATACATTAAAGAAATTGGCGAACGTTACGTAGATCATTTAGAAGTTAAATTGATGTACCGTAGCGATCGTTTTTTGCGAGGTGGCGACCATCTCCCCTACTTAAACAATGGATTTACTGCCGTACGCTTAACAGAAATGAACGAAAATTTTAATCATCAGCATCAAGATTTAAGAACCGAAAATGGAATTGAATATGGTGATTTGATTAAGTTTATGGATTTTGAATATTTGCGTAAGAACACCTGTATCAACCTTTCGGTGCTTGCAAGCTTGGCAAAAGCTCCTTCTTTACCAACAGAGGTTAAAGTTGATGTAAAAAACTTAAGTAACTCGGCTGTATTTAATTGGAATGCTCCAAAAAATGGAAAGGTAAAAGGTTATTATGTCTTAATGCGAGAAAGCAGTAGTGCCATGTGGGAGAAAAAATTTTTTACTACTCAAACCGAAATGATCTTGCCTTACAGTAAAGACAACTATTTATTCGCTGTACAAAGTGTTGGCGAAGATGGAACAGAAAGCCTACCTGTAGTCCCAGACGTTCAAAAGTAATTTAAATCGTATAAAAGAAAAAAATATAAAATTTAATTCTTTAGAATGAGAAACTGTTTAAAGTTTATTTAACCCATGGCGCTGGCAGTTTGATTGCTCAGAAAATTTGGACTGATTTTTTAAGTAAAGCTTCAGGTGTCTTCGCATTTGCAAAACAAAATAATAATCTTGCCCTTGGGTACTAGTTTTGCAATTATTTGACGCCTGTAAAGTTAGAATAAACGCTGTGTTAATATATGTGGAACATAAGTGAAAATTACAAACTAAAAAATGCAAATTCATGAACAATTCAATACTACTAATTTCGCTTTTTTTCTGTCATTTTTTAGCTGACTTTACGCACCTTTCAACTAACTGGATGCTTTCAGCCAAAAGATTAGGAAAGCCATTATTTCCAATACTCTCACATGCGGCTGTGCATGCAGCCTTAATGGGTGTTCTAGCCCCTTATTGTTAGGACAGATTTTGACAAAGTTCGGATTTATTATCTATTTTTTCTAATTTTTTGTTAACCCCCAATATAACGGCTTCCTTGAGCAAGGGTTGATTTATCTCACCCTTC
>JBDTFR010000034.1:0-23271 GCA_039937835.1 Bacteroidia bacterium
TTTTGTGCCATACTTCGTTACTTTTTTTGTCCGTAGAGCGCTGCTATGGTCTTCAAAAAGTGTCTCGTCTGGCTAAAAAACACATCATAACATTCCAAATAAATAAAATTTAAACAGGCTCTTAATAAAAACGAAATAATTATTTAAGAATTTTATATAAAACTAATCATGATCATTTTAGCTCCTCCCATTAGAAAAAATATTTACTTGTTTCTAAATTTTATCTTTTTAATATTCAAAAAATTAACATCCAAACTAGCTATTTTTTTATTTTTTATTCCACTCTATACACAAGCTCAAAATACTAAGTTAGTGGATAACGTTACTAAAACTGTTAATGATATAACAATGGGTGCAGATCGCACTAAGGAATACCTGCCTTTGTTAAAGGGGAAAAAAGTAGCCGTTGTTGCTAATCAATCATCTACCATAAAAAAGACACATTTAGTAGATAGTCTTTTAAAATTGGGTGTAACTATTAAAAAAGTTTTTTGTCCCGAACATGGTTTTCGCGGATCCATAGATGCAGGGGAACCAGTAAAAACGGTAAAAGACCCTAATACTGGATTAACCATTATTACCTTGTATGGCAAAAATAAAAAGCCATTGCCTACTGACTTAAAAGATGTAGATGTAGTAATATTTGACATACAAGATGTGGGAGTACGATTTTACACCTATTTATCTACACTACATTATGTGATGGAAGCCTGCGCAGAAAACGGAAAACAATTAATTGTGATGGATCGCCCAAACCCTCATGGATACTATATTGATGGTCCTGTATTAAAGCCTGAATTTAAATCATTTTTAGGTTTAGATCCTGTACCTTTAGTTTATGGAATGACCATTGGTGAATACGCAAATATGATTAATGGCGAAGGTTGGCTTGCAGGAAATATAAAATGTAACTTAAAAGTAATTCCTTTATTAAAATACAATCATAATGACTTATATGAGCTACCTATACGCCCTTCCCCGAATTTACCAAACATGACATCCATATATTTATACCCTAGTCTAGGTTTATTTGAAGGCACTGTTGTATCGGTAGGAAGAGGTACTGACTTTCCTTTTCAAATAATTGGTCATCCTAAACTCCAAAACACTAGTTATGATTTTACCCCAAGTCCCAAAACTGGAGCAATGCAACCCAAATATAACGGCGAATTGTGTCATGGTCATAATTTGGTTGATTTTGGAACACAATATTTAAAAAACTCCAAAAATATTTATTTGTTTTGGTTAATCGGCACCTATAATGATACGCCTGATAAAGATACTTTTTTTAATGAAAATTTTAATTTTCACGCTGGTAACGCCATTTTGCAACAACAAATCAAAGAAGGGAAAACAGAGGCTGTTATTCGACAATCATGGGTAGCGGATATACAAGCTTTTAAGCACATTCGTAAAAAGTATCTATTATATACTGATTTTGAATAATAAAAAAAATATTGATTTTTACCTACAAAACCTCTTTAATACTGCTAAACTAACAATCTGCTGTTAATTACTTTTTAAGTGATTGCAAATAATTACTGCATAGTATTTTACTTTTACGGTAATGGCTACACCTATAAAAAAAGTATATTACCTCTTCTTCTATTTATTTTTACTCTTCGATGGAATATATGGGAGAACTAAAAATGATTTTGGAGATGATATAAAATCTTCAAAAGTTACGGCTACATTTACCGTTCAATCAATTAAAATAAATAGCGATGGATTATTGAATTGGACTACCAAAGAAGAGCAAGGTTCGTTACCTTATATTATCGAACAGTTTGTAATCGGCGAATGGATTAAAGTTTCTGAAATAAATGGAATTGGATCACCCTCTCCAAATTCATATTCGGTATTAACAATGTTAAACAGTGGTGAGAATAAATTTAGAATACATCAGAAAGGATATGATAACAAAAGTAGATATTCAAATACTATCAGTTATTTTTCAGAAAAAAAGCCAGTAACCTACACCATTGCAAATAAAAACCAAACATTAATTTTTTCTTCACAAACATTTTTTATCATCTATAATTTGAATGGTTCAATTGTTAAACAAGGGCTGGAAAATTCTGTTGATATTTCTAGCTTCCAAAAAGGGTATTATTCAATTGTATATGATAATAAATTAGGAGGATTTGAAAAGAAAAAAGTGTTATTTAAAAACACTTTTTTTGCAATAGTGATTAAACCTAGGCGTATTTTATCTACATCTACTAGTACAAGTTTAATTTCATCTATGAAATAATTATATCATCTTTGTTAAATCAATTATACAAATAAGCAAATATTGTTATCAAATAGAACCTTTTATAAGTAACATCGTACACCTTATTTAAACATTCAATTGTTCATTACTTTATTGAAATATGTTAAATTAACAACTGTCGTTTCTTAGTTTTATCAAAAACAATTAACTTGTATTATATGATTAAAGAGAAAAAGATTTTCGTTCTTGATACTTCTGTGATTATTTATGACCATATGGCAGCTAAAAGTTTTAAAGAACATGATGTGGTAATTCCGATAACAGTATTAGAAGAATTAGATAATTTTAAAAAAGGCAATGATACCAAAAATTATGCAGCTCGAGAATTTACAAGATACATTGATAAAATTTCACAAGGTAATACTTTACAAGATTGGATAAATATAAATGGCAAAGGCCATGGATTAATTAGAATTGAAATGCATCAGGATTCCAAAATTGATGCAGAGAAAATATTTGGCGAACGTAAAGCAGATCATCGCATTTTAAATACCGCACTTTACCTTTCAGAAAAATACCCAGATCGTAAAGTGATCATGGTTACTAAAGATATTAATCTTCGAATTAAAGCTAAATCATTAAATTTAAATGCAGAAGATTATGAAACAGGAAAAATAAAAGATGTTAATGAACAGCTATATACAGGCCGGAGCGAGCTTCAAAAAGTTTCTTCTGAAGTTATAAATGAAATTTACGAAAAAGGATTTTGTGATTCAACAGCGGTACTAAAAAAACAAAAGCCTACTTCTAATCATTTTTATATCTTAAAAAATGGAGCTAAATCTGTTCTTGCTTCTTATAATGCTAAAAAAGATTTATTTGAACGCGTAAAAAAAGTAAGCGCTTTTGGTGTTACACCCCGCAATGCGGAGCAAGCTTTTGCCTTAGATGCCATTATGAATCCAGAATTAAAATTAGTATCTATTCAAGGGGTTGCAGGTACAGGAAAAACATTATTATCATTAGCTGGCGCTTTAGAACAACGAAGAACATTTCATCAAATTTATTTAGCCCGCCCTATTGTTCCGTTAAGCAATAAAGATATTGGCTACTTACCAGGCGATATTAAATCAAAGCTAAACCCTTATATGGAGCCGCTATGGGATAATCTTAAGTATATTAAAAATCAATTTAATGAAAAAGATAAAGAATACAAACAAATTACCGAAATGGTAGAGCATGAAAAATTAGTTGTTTGTCCACTCGCATACATTCGTGGAAGAAGTTTATCCGATGTTTTTTTTATAGTGGATGAAGCACAAAATCTTACTCCGCATGAAGTAAAAACCATTATTTCCCGTGCGGGAGAAAATACCAAAATGATTTTTACGGGCGATGTTCATCAAATAGATACTCCATACTTAGATGCTCAAAGTAATGGACTTTCTTATCTTATTGATAAATTAAAAAATCAATCGTTATACGCCCACATTACTTTGGAAAAAGGGGAAAGATCAGAGCTGGCGAACCTAGCGAATGAATTTTTGTAAAATCTTTTATTGACACGAGTTCTTACTTACTTAACTATCTGGCATACGGTATTTTAACTTCAAAATTAAACTCTGTATAAGGTAAACTACAGATGGCTTAGTGATATGATGAATTTGTTTTTTCGTAATTATTTTTCTAAATTTATTAGAATATAAATAAATGAAACTTATAATTATATTTGCCGTTCTTAAAACACCGCAACTATTTTAATTTAATCGAATGAAAAAAATTTTATTATTAGTCCTCTTATTCATTGGCATAAGTACCCTATCATATTCTCAATCAGCTGGCAAAGGAAGCGCAGAAAGCTCATCTGGATCGTCTAGACGTAAAATTAGAAGGCAAAAATCACATTTTGATCAAAAGAAAAAAGACCCCAATATGAAACATAATGGCACATCTTTTAATACCCGAAATCGTAGAAGTCAAAAAAACAAGGTAGATGCCGATGGTTTTGGAGCCATGGGAGTGGATAAGCGAAAAAAAACTAGAAAAAACGGTTTGCAATAATCCGTTTAGATATGAAAAACACCTTTTTAACAGCCCTTTTTTGTTTAAGCTGTAGTTTATTTTGTAATGCTCAAACAGTTGATGATTTTATAAACTCAACAAACTTACCTCTATTAAAACTAACCGTTAACGAATTAACGGGTGAAACAACTACTAAAGTTAACGGTTCAACAGTAACTATAAAAAACAGAGTAAGTGCCTCCGGTGCGGGCAATGATATTGCTGCGGATTTCATTAAAGAACGATTAACAGGTTATAATTTAACTGCGGTAGATCAAATATATAAATCAGGGAAACTAGGAGGTAGAAATGTGTATGCGACTCAATTAGGTAAAAAAAATCCAGCTGATATTTATATGATTTGCGCCCATTATGATGCAAAGGCAGATTATTGTGCGGATGATAATATTAGCGGCGTGGTTGCTCTTCTAGAAGCTGCTCGCCTTTTATCGAACTATTGTTTTGAAAACACCATCGTTTATGCCTTTTGGGATGAAGAAGAAACAGGATTAGAAGGTAGTAAATACTACGCAAAAGATGCCTCATCAAATAAGGAAAATATTAAAGGCGTCTTGAATTTAGATATGGCTGCTTATGATGGGAATGGTGATAAAGGTTTTGATATAGATGTTAATAATAATGTTAGCTCTTTAGCAATTAAAGATTTATTATTAAGCTTAGTTAAAACGTATAAATTAGATCTTATTCCTACGGTAGTAAATCCAGGCACACCAGATAGTGATCACGCTGCATTTTGGCCTTATAACTATGGTGCATTACTATTAGGAGAGTCGTGGTCTACAAAAGACATCACACCTTATTATCATACTTCAAAAGATAGGGCCAATACCTTAAATTGGCCTTATTATCATGAAATGGTAAAATTAACCATAGCGTACATTGCCACTGTTGCTAACCCTTTAAAGACTACTGTTGACGTTACTCAAGTTGGAAATACCTTAACGGCCAACACATCAGCAAGTGCTTATCAATGGATAAATTGTGGTGAATTATTTACACCTATTAAAGGGCAAACGAATAAAAATTTTACTGCTACCACTAATGGCAATTATGCAGTGCAAGCCACTATTGATGGTTGTAAATATTTATCTTCTTGTTTTCGCGTTGGAGTTTCTGGGCTTAATAAATACAATTCTTTTACAAGCGAACTTACTTTGTATCCTAATCCTAGCGCAACTAATTTTATTATAGATCTTCATAAAAAATATTCAAACATTCAGATTGATATTACAGATGTTAATGGTAAACTAAAATACTCAAAGAAAATAATGAATTCAAGAGTTATTCCTATTGAATTTAAAGAAATTGCAGGAGTGTATTTTATTTCTGTTGTTGCAGATGAAAATAGAGGAGTTTTAAAATTAATGACGCATTAATAATGATAAGTTGTTTTGATAGAATTTAGCTTCTGCGAATTGGCAATATAAAATATTAAAAGCAAAACGAGCAACGTATTATTTCTAATACGTTGCTCGTTTTGCTTTTAATATTATTCCTTTAAACTTATTCTACCGTTACCGATTTTGCTAAATTTCTTGGCTGATCCACATTGCAATTGCGCATCACGGCAATGTGATAGGATAATAATTGTAATGGAACAACAGAAATAAGTGGCACTAATATCTCATCCGTTTCTGGAATTTCGATAACGTAATCGGCCATTTCTTTTACTTGTGTATCGCCTTCGGTTACAATAGCAATCACTTTGCCTTTACGAGCTTTTACTTCTTGTATATTGCTTACAACCTTTTCATAAGAATTTCCTTTTGTAGCAATTACAAACACTGGCATCTCTTCATCAATCAATGCAATCGGGCCATGCTTCATTTCTGCCGCAGGGTATCCTTCAGCATGAATGTATGATATTTCTTTTAATTTTAATGCACCTTCTAAAGCAACAGGAAAACTATACCCTCGTCCTAAATATAATGCATTTGTTGAGTTTTTATAAACCTCTGCAATAAATTTAATTTGATCATTCGTTTTTAAAACCCTTTCAATTTTTTCTGGAATAACTTCTAATTCATTTATTAATTGGCGAAAACGAGAAGAAGGGATAGTACCTCTAAGAAATCCTATTCGCAATGCCATTAGTGTAAGTAACGTAACTTGCGCTGTAAATGCTTTTGTAGACGCAACACCAATCTCAGGGCCAGCATGTGTATAAGAACCAGCATGTGTTGCACGCGCTATAGAAGAACCCACAACATTACAAACGCCAATTATGGTAGCACCTTTTGACTTTGCCAACTCTATGGCAGCTAACGTATCTGCCGTTTCGCCTGACTGAGAAATTGCAATAATTACATCATCTTCGTATACTATAGGATTACGATACCTAAATTCAGAAGCGTATTCTACTTCCACAGGAATACGTGCAAGATCTTCAAATAAGTATTCTCCAACTAAACCAGCATGCCATGACGTTCCGCAAGCAATAAAAATAATACGTTTAGCATGTATAAATTTTTGTTCATAATCTGAAATCCCGCCCAAATTGACAATACCTTCAGAAGCACTTAAACGACCACGCATACTGTCTTTTACAGAACGTGGTTGCTCGTATATTTCTTTTAGCATAAAATGATCGTAGCCGCCTTTTTCTAATGCTTCTAATTTTAGTTCAAGCTCTTGTACGTAAGGAGTTTTTGCTTTATTCTTTATTGTTTTAATTTTTAATTCTTTACCCCTCTCCAGAAACGCTATTTCTTCATCTTCTAAATAAACTACATTTTTAGTGTATTCAACAATAGGGGTAGCATCAGATGCAATAAAAAATTCATTTTCACCTATTCCAATTACCATCGGGCTTCCTTTCTTAGCCGCAATTAACTCATCTGGATTATCTTTTGATAATATAACAATTGCATAAGCACCAACAACTTGATTTAAAGCAATGCGCACGGCTTCACCCACTCGAACATTTTCTTTTTGTTGAATATCTTCAATTAAATGAATTAATACTTCCGTATCCGTATCACTTAAAAAAACATGTCCTCTTTTTTTTAATTCTGCTTTTAAAGGGCCGTAATTTTCAATGATACCATTGTGTATCATTACTAAATTTTTAGAATTAGAATAATGAGGATGTGCATTTACATCATTTGGAACACCATGTGTAGCCCATCTGGTATGGCCAATACCAATAGTGCCTTTTACATCTTTGTCTCCAATAAAAGCATGTAAATCGGCTACTTTACCTTTGCATTTATATACTTTTAATCCGCCGTCTAATAGCGCAACTCCTGCACTATCATAACCTCTATACTCTAACCGTTGTAAACCTTTTATTAATATTGGATAAGCTTGCTTTTCTCCAATATACGCTACTATTCCACACATATTTTTATTATTTAGTATAGGTTATATAAAATTTCATCTGATAAGGGTTTACGGATCCTGCACTCACTCCTCCTCCACCAATTATGAGACGATTTGCATTGGTTACGGCAGACGATGCTACCAAAAACAAACCATTATTTTTAAGTTCGCCATTTAATACTTTTTGGGTATAACGAACAATATTAAAACGATATTCAGCCTTCGCAGTATCATAAATTCCCGCATAATATGCACTTGATTCATACGCATCTGGAAGAATATAACTTTTTCCATCATCTGTAATCCCATATAACGAGAGAGATCCAGGAAGTGGTAAATTCACGAAGCCTTTTAAGGACTCTTGCGCTATCTTAATTACCAATTCGGCTCTATTAATACCCAATGGCTTATGTATATTCAATTCCATAATGTTTGGAATTTCTATACGTGTTTTAACACCAGCCATGCTTTGAATGTAAGTATAGTCATTTTGAGTTTGTGTAGTGGAATTTAGCTGAAGATTGATATCAGGCGAAGCTGTGGAAGCGAAAGCATGATTGAAATGTGAAAAACGTAGATCTCCAATACCAATATAAAGCACAGAGTCTTTTGAGTTTAAACGATGGTGATAGATTAATAGTTGAGATTCTCCTAAACTAAAATTGGGAATATTTCCATCACCAGAGCTTAATCCAGTTGTATTTTCTGTTGTTATGTATAAACCTTTTAAAAATGATTGAAAATCAGTGTTATTTGTTAACTTTCCACTATTCAAAATATCCTCTCCAAATTTTTTGTTTAAAGTTACCCGTAATTGGGGTTTTAGTTTTTGACCTTTTATTTTAATACTATCCTTTAGATTTGCTGTAAATAAAAAACCACCAGTTAAATCATTAGTTTGGAAAGGTATTGTAGATTGTGAAAAATAAGAGTTTCCTGTTTGTATATCTTGTGTTAATTGAAAAACATTCAGAGTTTGTTTTCCTTTAATAGCTTTTGGATAAGCATCACCAGTATATACAAGTGATAAAACAACAGAATCACAAGTTGGAATTGTATCAAAAGTTCTAGGCGTAAGCAATGTTAATTTAGTATACAAAGAGGAGGTAACTTCTCCAAAAATAGGGTCAAAATATTTTCCAATAAGGCCAGTTGCAACAATTCCAAATTGATCTGTTCTTAATGAATCTTCTCGAACTGTTTTTGTTATTAAAATCGTAGAATCAATACTAACATTTAACTTATCATTTGTTGGTTGTACATCCAATCCTATGTCGGTTGGTTTATTACAAGATGCAAGAAAAATACCAGTTGCTAAAATTAAAAAAAATTTTGCAGCGCTTACCGCTTGCAAAATTTTAAATTTTTTTGTGTTATTCATAAATTCATTAAATCATTTCTGCTATTTCTTCAAGTACTGTATCATAAAAATTTGAATACGCATCAATATAATCGTCTTCATTTTGGTATTCTAAAACAGCTTTGCCTGATTTTTTAAGATATTTTTCTACCTCTGAATTGATTTTAGAACTACCTTTTATAATTCCATCACATAAATCAATAGCTGCTTTTGTTACATTTACAAATGTAGGGTTTTTATACCATTCCACATCTGCTTTCCCTACTCCATCGTATAATACTTTTTTCGCAAAATCCTTATGTAATGTTTCAGGAAACTCATCATCATAGATAGAGTATACAATTTTTGTATCTGCAAATAAAGGATTATCCTTAAACGATTTCTTTAAATATAGAGCAGTTAAGCTTGTCATCCAACCATGAAGATGCACCACATCTGGTGACCAACCTAATTTTTTTACTGTTTCAATAACTCCACGACAAAAGAAAATAGCTCGTTCATCGTTATCAGGAAAATGTACATTTTTTTTATCTGTAAGAAGATATTTCCGTTCAAAATACTCTTGATTATCAATAAAATAAACTTGCATTCGAGCGGCTTGAATGGAGGCCACTTTAATTATCAAAGGGTGGTCATTATTATCAATTATAAGGTTCATACCTGATAAACGTATTACCTCATGAAGCTGATTCCTTCTTTCGTTAATAAGTCCAAATTTTGGCATAAATGTTCTAATCTCCTTCCCTTTTTCTTGTATTCCTTGTGGCAAATTGCGTCCGATAAGGCTCATCGGAGTTTCATCTAAATAGGGGGTAACTTCTTGCGATACAAAAAGAACTCTTGCTTTCTTTTTCATTTACAGTTAGATTGGATGAATATAGATTTTAAGGATATACAAAAGTAAGCAAAAATTTTCGATAAATCAAAATATTAATATTAGTTTTGGGTAACCTTATCGAAAAAAATTATTTATTTGTACTGATTTTGCTGGTTTTTAACAATTATTTTTAAGATGCTTATTTTTACTTCTACTGCCTCCTTACAAACCCAATTAAATAACTTTAAACAAAATGGTAAAAAAATTGGTTTTGTACCCACAATGGGTGCTTTGCATCAAGGCCATATCTCACTCATTACTAATACACTAAAAGATTGCGATGTGGTAATATGCAGTATATTTGTAAATCCAACACAATTTAATGATATCAGAGATTTAGAAAAGTATCCTCGCACTTGGAATGAAGACATTCGTCTTTTAGAAATAGCAAAATGTACGGTTGTTTTTGCGCCTACTATATCAGAAATGTACACCGAACAAGAACTTGCTTTGAAACAGCAACATATTGAAGATAAAAGCTGGGCTTTAGGCAAACCAATTGATTTTGGAATATTAGATAAAGTAATGGAGGAAATCCAACGACCTGGTCATTTTAACGGAATGGCACAAATAGTTACCAAATTGTTAAGGATTGTAGAGCCTGATATTGCTTATTTTGGACAAAAAGATTTTCAACAAC
The DNA here is from genome assembly GCA_039937835.1 of Bacteroidia bacterium. Lineage (GTDB taxonomy): Bacteria > Bacteroidota > Bacteroidia > 2-12-FULL-35-15 > 2-12-FULL-35-15 > 2-12-FULL-35-15. Next base: position 10,496 of record JBDTFR010000034.1, read on the forward strand.
TTGCTATTGTGCGAAGTTTGGTTAAACAGTTAAGTTTACCAGTAGAAATTATTGCTTGTGATATTGTAAGAGAAAAAGATGGTTTAGCAATGAGTTCTCGGAATACTCGATTATCTGTAAAAGAAAGAGCATTCGCTCCAGCTATTTCTAAATGTCTTTTTAAAATAAAAGAGTTAGCTTCAATTAAAACAGTAATAGCGCTAAAAAATATAGTAATTGATGATTTAAAACAAATTCCAGAAATAACTTTAGAATACGTTGAAATTGTAGATGCTCTAACCCTCCAATCCATTACTGATTTTAAACAAACCAAAAGTGCAGTAGCTTGTATTGCCGTTAAATTAGGAGAGGTAAGGTTAATTGATAATGTTATTTTGTATTCCTAAAAACAACTTCTATCGAAAATAAATATAATATTAAATTTATTACATAATTTTGCAGCATTATGCAAATAGAAGTACTAAAATCAAAGATACACCGAGTTACAGTTACTCAGGCAGATATTAACTACATTGGAAGCGTTACAATTGATGAAAATTTAATGGATGCTTCTAATTTAATAGAAAATGAAAAAGTAGATATTTTCAATTACAACAATGGCGAGCGTTTTACCACCTATGTAATAAAAGGCGAAAGAAACAGTGGTGTTATTTGCTTAAATGGTCCTGCCGCTTTAAGGGTTAAACCAGGGCACGAGGTAATTATTGTTTCATATGCATTGATGGAGTTTGAGCAAGCAAAAAAACATAAACCAACCGTTATTTTCCCACACACCGCTACTAATACTCTTCGTTAATTTGAACAAGAAACTATTCAATATACTTAAAATTTTATTTTTTTTAAGTTTGGGCATATTGTTAATTTGGCTTGCTTTAAAAGATAAAACCTCAGAAGAGCTAAATAACATTGCTACAGCTATTAAGCAAGCAGATTATGGATGGATTTTATTATCCATATTAATTAGTGGTTTAAGTCATTATTTCAGGGCACTTCGTTGGAAAATTTTATTAGCACCATTAGGTCATCATCCAAAAACAACAAATACATTTTTTGCGGTTATGATTGGTTATTTAGCTAACCTTGCTTTACCAAGATTAGGCGAAGTTACTCGTTGCGGAACTCTCAATCAATATGAAAAGGTACCATTTACTGAAGGCTTTGGAACCGTAATTGCTGAACGTGCGTTAGATTTAATTTGCTTAATTATTGTATTTCTAATCACTTTTGCAATAGAATTTAAAAAGATTGCAGGCATTGCTAATGAACTCATTTTTAAAACGGCAGCTATTAAAATAAATGCTCTTATGCAACAGCAATTGTTTTTAATAGCTGCTGTTTGCATAGTGGGTCTGCTAACTCTTGTTTTAATTTATTATAGAAAAAAATTACGTTTATTATTCTCAGAAAAAATAAATGGTTTTATTAAAGGACTTTGGGATGGATTACTAAGTATAAAAAATATCAATGCGCCTTTTTATTTTATACTAGATACTGTAATCATTTGGCTTCTTTATATTTCACAAGTATATGTTTGTTTTTTGGCGTTTCCAGAAACAAAAGATTTATCATTTGTAGTTGCCATGGTTATTATGGTTTTTGGTAGCCTTGGCATTATCGCTGTACCAGGAGGTACTGGGGCTTATCAAGCAATTGTTATTCAAATTTTAACTACTGTATATTTAATTTCGGAGACTAACGCTTTTGCTTTCGCATGGGCGGTTTGGGCATCACAAATTATCTTAATTTTAATTTTAGGCTTAATATCCCTACTAATGCTGCCTCTTATTAATAAAAATAAAGTGCAATAGTAGTTAGAAATATCTTAATTTTAACCGTTAATTAAAATTCTGATGCTATGATTCCTCCTTCCATCCCCCACTCTCACTTAAGTATTATTATGTCCAAAATATTAACGGTGGATACTATAGTAAAATTAACCCTATTGGCTCGTTTAAAAAGCGAAAAAATTGTTTTTACAAACGGTTGTTTTGATATTATTCATCGTGGGCACATACATTACCTTGCTTTAGCAGCCGATAAAGGAACCCAATTGATTGTAGGTATTAATAGCGACGATTCAGTAAAAAGACTTGGAAAAAGCGCTAATCGGCCTTTACAAGATGAGCAAACTCGAGCATTGATAATTGCTTCTTTACATTTTGTAACAAGTGTTATTATTTTTGATGAAGATACCCCAGCCAATTTAATTTCAATTATAAAACCAGATGTATTAGTAAAAGGAGGCGATTATGATTCAGATGAAAAAAATGCAACCAGCCAAAAATACATTGTAGGTTCAGATATTGTTAAAGCTTATGGAGGAAGCGTAGAAACTATTGAATACTTAAAAAGCTTTTCGACCACTGCTATAGAACAAAAAATAATAGGTAATTAACTTAAATATATTTGCGCGCATAATATTTTACTTTTTTACATCACCATAAAAATCGGAATATGGATATGAATTACTAAACTACCAATGGCCAAAACAAAAACAACCTTTTTCTGTCAAAACTGTGGAGCGCAATCTGCTCGTTGGATTGGTAAATGTCCTTCTTGCAATGAGTGGAATACGTATGTAGAAGAAGTTGTTTCCAAAGCAGAAGATTCAAAAACGCCTGGTATTATTAGTACAAGTTTACAACGAGCATCAAAACCTCAGTTGGTAAGTGAGATAAATTTATCGGAACATAATCGCATTGCCATTTATGATAAAGAATTATCACGTGTATTAGGAGGGGGGCTGGTTCCTGGATCATTAATATTATTTGGAGGCGAGCCTGGAATTGGTAAATCTACCTTAATGCTGCAAGTAGCTCTTAATATTAAAAATAGAAAAGTGCTTTATGTATCTGGTGAAGAAAGTGAGCAGCAAATACGCATGCGTGCTGAACGAATTGGCATGAATAATCCCAATTGTTATGTTTTAACAGAAACGGCCACTCAAAATATTTTTAAACAAATTGAAGCACTAGAGCCAAATTTATTAATTATTGATTCTATTCAAACACTTCATTCAGCCCACATTGAATCTTCTCCTGGTAGTGTTTCTCAGATACGTGAATGTACTGCTGAATTATTACGATATGCTAAAGAAAGCGGAACAGCTGTATTTTTAATTGGCCACATTACCAAAGATGGCAGTCTTGCTGGACCAAAAGTATTAGAGCACATGGTGGATACGGTATTACAATTTGAAGGCGACAGAAATCATGTGTATCGATTATTACGAACAGCGAAAAATCGTTTTGGCTCTACTAATGAATTAGGAATTTATGAAATGCAAGGCAGTGGTTTGCGTGAAGTAAGCAATCCTTCTGAAATATTAATAACCGCACGAGAAGAGTTAGTAAGCGGAGTAGCAATTGCTGCCACCATGGAAGGTATGCGACCTATGTTAATTGAAACCCAAGCACTGGTAAGCAGTGCTGCTTACGGCACCCCTCAGCGCTCTTCAACAGGTTTTGATTTACGTAGGTTAGCCATGTTATTGGCGGTACTTGAAAAACGTTGCGGATTTCGGTTAGGTATTAAAGATGTTTTTTTAAATATTGCTGGTGGTATTAAAGTGGAAGACCCAGGTATTGATTTAGCATTGGTTTGTGCGGTATTATCAAGTAATGAAGATATTGCTATCTCTCCTAAAGTTTGTTTTGCTGGAGAAGTGGGTTTAAGCGGAGAAATAAGACCAGTTAATCGAATTGATCAACGTATTTCTGAAGCCGAAAAACTAGGTTTTGAACATATTTTTATCTCTAAATACAATAAAAAAGGACTTGAAATTAAAAGTTATCATATAAAAATTACCATGGTTGGTAAGATTGAAGAGGTCTTTAGCTTATTATTTGGTTAATTACATTAAATTTTTTATAAAGAAGACCTTATTAAAATTAACCATTAGTATTTGATATTCAATCGTATTGTAAAACTCCAACTTAAGATTTCATCGTTAAAAATTCATTTTAAACGATAAAATAAATCGGTTCGAAGACAGGTTACGAGGTTAAGGCTAATAAATAATTAATAATTCGGATTAATGCACAGAATGCTCTTAATTTACATGTCTGATAATAATTACTATTCCGTTAGTTAATAATTATTATTAGTTTACCAATATCAAATATAATTTTTTATCATTAAAATTCTTAACAACCTATATATACTATCGTCAATTATTATACTAATACTAATATAAAAGCTAAATTTAAAACATTCTAAACCTACAAAACATGAAAAAAAATTTCCCCATCCTAACATTGCTATTCGTCTTTCTATGCCAAATAGGCTTTAGTACTAATTGGCAACCGATTAATACAGCAGAACCTTCACCAGTAAAAGTAGAACTTCTTTCCTCCACCATTCAACAAAGTACAATTAATTTTACGCTACCAGGATTTAATTTAGAGTCTGCTACCACTAGCAGAGGTGTAGAAAATTTAATTGATGTTGAAAATGGATTTCCATTATTTGAAAAAGGAGCTCCTGATTTAAGAAGATTTTCTACTTCGTTAATAATACCAAACACTGGTAATATGGAAGTTAAAATAGTATCTTCTCAATTTAAAGATTATGAAAATATTGAAATTGCTCCATCAAAAGGAGTGATTAATATTTCTGATGATGCTAGCAAAGTTGCTTATGAATATGGGGCAGCTTATCAAAATAATACTTTTTATCCTGGTAATTTATCTGAATTAAGAGAAGCTCATATTATGAGAAATGTACGCGGACAAGTACTAGATATTTATCCGTTTCAATACAACCCAGTAACAAAAACACTTCGGGTTTATTATAATCTAGTGATCCAAGCATCCGTAAATAGAAGTATAGATGGGGCTAATTGTATATACAACTCGAATGATTTAGGTGTTACTAATTCATTTAATGAAATGTACAAAAGCAACTATATTAACTACGATGCTTCAACCAATGCAAAACAAGCAAGAGCATTACCCACTTCTGCAAATGGAAGAATGCTTATTATTTGCTACGATGCATTTGCTGCTGCAATGAAACCATTTGTAGATTGGAAAATACAAAAAGGAATTGAAACTGAATTAGTAAACGTTTCAACAGTTGGTAAAGCTGCCGATATTAAAGCTTACGTACAAAAATATTATAAAGATCATCCAGATTTAACCTATTTAGTTTTAGTAGGAGACCACCAACAAGTGCCTGCAGCGTTGCTTACTAGTGCATCATCCGATGATAAAGGCGCTAAATATTATTCTGATAATGATTATACAAAATTAGATGGTACTGATAATTATCCTGAAATTATTAGTGGCCGTATTTCTGCCGCAACAGAAGTAGATGTTAAAATGCAAGTGAAAAAATTCCTTACCTATGAAGCGATGCCATCTAAACTTGATGCAAAACTTTTTGGTACTGGTTTGGTTGCCTCGTTAAAAGTAGGCCCTGATAATTCCACGCCTGTTTACAAAGATATGGTAAATGCAAAAGCTACATTAATGGGTATCGGTAAATATTCATCTGTTACTGAATTATATCAATCTGGTGCTGGCGGAAGCACAATGTCACCGACCGCTACCAATATTACTACTGAATTAAGCAAAGGAGCTGGTTTTATGTCATGGATTTCTCATGGAAGTGAAACTCAATTAGTAAGCTTTAGTTTTTCAACTGCTAACGTTGCCAAATTAACAAACAAAACCATGTGGCCTTTTATATGGAACTGTTCTTGTGTAACAGGTTCGTTCGCAGGAACTGCCAATTGTTTTGCTGAAAGCTTATTACGCGCTAAACAAGGTGAAGACCCAACAGGCGCTATTGCATGTGCTATGTCAACTAGAAATATGCCCATGGGTCCATCTGAAAAATATGGCCCTAATGGAGTAGCTATCTTGTTTGATCAAACAAAAACAAATAAATCATACGGAAATATTACGTTTGATAATTACATTAAAACTGCCATTACCGACTATAAAATGCCTATTGAATTTAGCTGCATGGTTATATTTGGCGATCCTTCATTAGAATTAAGAACACAAGCTCCAATGGCTTTAACGGTTACTCATGACACACAAGAGCCAATTGGTGTTTCTAATTTAGTGGTTTCTTCTAATACTGAAGGTGCATATATTTCTTTAACAGTTGATGGTAAAATTATTGGTACAGGGTACATTACTGGTGGAAAAGTAGACATCAAATTTAAAGATGCTATTAGTACTGACAAAACAATCACTGTTACAGCAACTGCATTTAATTATGCACCGTACATTGGTAGTGTAAGTGTAGGTAAAGTTACCGCAGTTGATCGTATTGAATACAACAATGTATTTAATGCATACCCAAATCCTAACAGCGGTACATTTATAATTTCTTTTAATAACCCTGAGGCAATTAACTATCAATTAGATATAAGAAATGCATTAGGACAAACTATTTTACAAGAAAAAATTTCTGGTCAGTTTTCAAAAGAGTTTAACGTTAGCCAATATGGTAAAGGAATTTATTTTATCAGTTTAACGGATAGTAAAGGTAGTAGAGCTGTTAAGAACATCGTTGTTGATTAAACCTTAAATTGTTTATAAATAATAGGCTCTAAGATATACCTACTAATTTATCTTAGAGCCTTTTATTTTTCATAATCACCACCCTTGTCAAATTTTTAATTTAACAACATTTTTTTTATGCCATTCGCAATAGGTGCTAACTTGTTATGCATATGGTTTATCAATCCGATCATTAACTCCAGTTTACATAAATTATTAAATCATGAAAACTCATCAATTGTATAACTTAATGTTGTTTGCATTCTTAACGACAACAACCTCCATCTTTGGCCAAAATTTAAAATATTCTAGAATAAAAATATATACCGACGCGCGAGGTTTAACCCAACTTGCCGAACAAGGCGTTTCCATTGATCATGGAGAAGTTAAAGAAAACACCTATTTTATATCTGAATTCTCTGAAAATGACGTAGCGCGTATTCAAAAAAATGGTTTTAAATATGATATATTAATTGACGATGTTAGTAGCTATTACGCTACACAAAATGAACTACCCGAAAATAGGGGAGAATATTCTGGCACCTTACCATGCAAACCAGGTCCAGCTAAATCTTTTTCACATTTTCATTTAGGAAAATATGCTGGTTTTTTTGGGTACGATGAAGTGTTAGCTATACTAGATTCAATGCAATTGGTTTACCCCAATTTAATAACTAAAAAGGCTCCAATTGATGGTACTACCACTTGGGAAGGAAGACCAATCTATTGGTTTCGAATTTCGAACCATCCAAATACAGATCAACCTAATAAACCACAAGTGTTTTACAATGCATTACACCATGCACGTGAAGCTGGTGCGTTATCACAAATTATTTATTACATGTGGTATTTATTAGATAATTATGCAACGGATAAAGAAGTAAAAGGCATCGTTGATAATTTAGAACTCTACTTTGTACCTTTAGTAAACCCTGATGGATATGTAGCAAATCAAAAATCTAATCCAAGCGGTGGCGGTATGCAACGTAAGAATGCTCACGGAGTTGATATTAATCGTAATTATGATTTAAATTGGGGTTATGATAATGCAGGCTCTTCAAATGACAAAAGTTCTGATTCTTATAGAGGTCCGTCTGCAGGGTCAGAACCAGAAACAAAGATGATCAAAAAGTTTTGCATCGATCATCATTTTACACTAGCCATGAGTTGCCATACGTTTGGTGGATATTTAATACATCCTTGGACCTACAAGGCTAATTTTTTTACACCTGATAATAAAACGATTGTTGCCTACGGAAAATTTATGGCAGAGAAAAATAAATATAAGGTAGGTACCCCAAACCAAACAGTTGGTTATACTGCTAATGGATCTTCAGGTGATTGGTTTTATGGAGAACAAAAATTAAAAAATAAAATATTTGAATATTCTCCGGAGGCAGGAAGCTCTTTTTATCCTCCTAAAAACCAAATTGTAGCATTTTGTAAAGAGGTATTTGAAATAAATTACAAAATGGCGAAATTGGCTTTAAGATATGTACTTACAGAAGATACTCAACCTTATTATGTTAAAAACAAAACAGGGTCTTTTAACTATCAGTATAAAACATTAGTGCCTGATACCATGGCGCATTTTACAATTAAAATTATTCCCATTTCACCCGAAATTTTAACGGTTGGCAATGCTAAAAAATATGATAATACTGCTATTGATGTGGCTGTAAATGATTCTATTTCCTATACTCTAGACCCATCTATTTACATTGGAACTGAATTAAAATATGTATTAAACATTACCAATGGGCAATTTACCCATTCTGATACGATTGTTAAAATGTATGGTAACCCAACAGTTGTAATTGCAGAAAACGGTAATGATATAAATAACTGGATCAGTTCTTCATGGAATTTATCAAGCACTGTTTTTCACTCTCCTTCTTCTTCTATTACCGATTCGCCCACAGGCAACTATGCGAATAATGCATCTACTACAATTAGCAGCAAAAAGGGTATTGATCTCACCAACGCGTCCAGCGCCTTATTAACCTTTTGGGCCAAATGGGATATAGAAGCAGGTTTTGATTATACCCAAATATTAGCTTCTGCAGATAGTGGACAAACGTGGACGTCCTTATGCGGAAAATATTCTAGCTTGGGTAGTAAAAATCAAGATTTAAATCAGCCAGTATATGATGGGCAAATGGATTGGGTGCAAGAAGAAATAAACTTACAGGATTATTTAGGTAAAAAAGTGTGGTTTCGTTTTGCATTAAAATCTGATGCACAAAATACTTTTGATGGCTTTTATTTTGATGATTTTAAAGTACAGAAATTGGATGCAAAGAGCAATGGTATCGAGAAATTTAAAGAAATAAACCCTTTTCAAATTTCCAATTGTATGCCTAATCCCGCAGATGATTATGCGTATATAAATTATCAAATCGCTAATCCTATTCATGCCGCCATTACACTTATTATAAACAATATGGTAGGACAAACGGTATATAGTAAAGAAATTGATTATAATACCTCTGGCAATGTAATGATTAATACCAGTACGTTACCAAATGGCATTTATACCTATCGTTTGCAAAGCAACTTTGTTAAATCTGCCACCAAACGTATGTGTATAGTGCATTAGTAAATAATATTTTGTAACTTTAATAAAATAGCATCTGTTTTTTAAAATAAATTTTAATCAAATGAATTTCATAAAAGTACATCCCGCATTTTTTTTAATATTTTTTGCAGTTATAATAACATCATTTTCAGCTTACAGTCAAGATAATGCAGAAATTAAATACTCAAAAGTAAAAATATATGCCAATGGATTGGGTTTGCAAAAACTTGCCGAACAAGGCGTTACTATTGATCATGGAGAAACAAAACAAGATGTTTTCTTTATCTCTGATTTTTCTGAAAAAGAAGTGCAAACAATCATTAAAAGTGGTTTTAAATATGAAATACTTATTGATGATGTAGGTAATTATTATGCCACTCAAAATGATTTGCCAGAAAATCAGATAGAATATGCGGGCACATTACCTTGCAAACCTGGACCAAATAAAATACCTTCTCATTTTCATTTAGGTAATTATGCGGGCTTCTTTGGATATGATCAAATGTTAGAAATTCTTGATTCGATGCAATTGTTGTATCCAAATTTAATAAGCAAAAGAGCTCCTATTGACTCTACTACCACCTATGGTAAAAGGTCTTTATATTGGTTACGAATTTCAAATAAACCAAATGAAAGCCAACCGGCTAAACCACAAGTGTTTTATAATGCTTTACATCATGCAAGAGAACCGGGCTCCATCTCTCAGATAATTTATTTTATGTGGTATTTATTAGATAATTATGCAACTGATAAAGAAGTACAGGGCATGGTGGATAATTTGGAATTGTATTTTGTGCCTTGTGTAAATCCCGATGGATACACAGCGAATATAAAAGCTAAACCTAGTGGTGGAGGAATGCAGCGCGTAAATAACCGTGGTGTAGATATAAATAGAAATTATGATTATAAATGGGGCTATGACAATTCAGGTTCTTCGGGAAGTGCGGGAGATACTTATAGAGGCCCTTCTGCTGGATCGGAAGCTGAAACTAAAATGATGAAAAAATTCTGTATTAACCATAATTTTAAATTAGCAATGAGCTGTCATACTTATGGTGGATTGCTTATATTTCCATGGGGATACAAAACAAACTTCTTTACCCCTGATAATAAAATATTTCTAGGTTATGCTAAATTCATTGCCCAAGTTAGTAAATATAAGATCGGTACTCCCAATCAAACCGTAAATTACATCACAAACGGTTCATCAGATGATTGGTTTTATGGCGAACAAAAATTGAAAAATAAAATTTTTGAGTTCACACCAGAAGCCGGCAGTTCGTTTTATCCAGCAAAAAATCAAATTATACCATTTTGTAAGGAAGTGCTAGACATGAATATTAGAATGGCTAAGTTAGCTTTAAAATATGTGGTAGCAGAAGATACACAACCTTATTATATAACCAATAAGTCAGGGTATTTTCATTATAATTATACTAGTATGGTACCTGATACAATGTCTAATTTTACAATTAGCATTATTCCCATATCTCCTGAAATTAAAAGCGTTGGTAGTCCCAGAAATTATACGATGATAAATATTGATAAAACACTTACTGATTCTATATCTTATAACTTAGATCCATTAACCCCTAGCGGAACGATAATAAAATATGTATTAAAAATTACCAATGGACAGTTTACACATGCTGATACTCTTGAAAAGACAAGTGGCGATCAAACAATACTTATTGCAGATAATGGAAATAACATGAATAATTGGTTAAGTTCTAGCTGGAATTTGTCAAGTACCGTTTTCCATTCTCCCTCTTCTTCTATTACTGATTCACCTACGGGTAAATATGCCAATAATGCAAACACTACTATTACTACCAAAAATAGTATTGATCTTACCGATGCGAAGAACGCATTATTAACCTATTGGGCTAAATGGGATGTAGAAGAAAATTATGATTATGTAGAAATACAAGCTTCGGCTGATAGCGGAAAAACGTGGACTCCCTTATGTGGAAAATATTCAACTCTAGGTACAAAAGATCAAGATATTAATCAACCTGTATATGATGGGCAAATGAACTGGGTTCAAGAAGAAATTAGTCTGCAAGATTATTTAGGTGGAAAAGTATGGTTTCGTTTTGTTTTAAAATCAGACGCACAAAATGTTTTTGACGGCTTTTATTTTGATGATTTTATGGTATCTAAGTTAAATGTATTCGGCAGCGGTATTAAAGAAATAAAAGGAATAAATCCCTTTCAAGTTTCGAACTGTATGCCAAACCCTGCTCATGATTATGTGTATATAAATTATCAGATTGCTAACCTGGGGAACTCACCTGTTACCTTAGTAGTAAGTAACCTAGAAGGACAAACCGTTTATAGCAAAAAAATAGATAACTATACAGAAGGAAATGTGCTTATAAATACGGCTCATCTACCAAACGGTGTTTACACGTATTGCATCCAAAGCAATACAAATAAGTCATTAACTAAAAGAATGTGTATTGTACATTAAATAAAAGATGAATTTTTTTTAAAAAAGAGAATGATTATAATTCAATTATAATCATTCTCTTTTTAACTATAGCTCATTTTTTATAAGCAATATTTTATCCTAATTTCAATTAGACCATTTTTTTTATACTTTTTTCATGGTCGTAATGAATTGAAACCAGTTTAGAAAAGCGATTGTATCAATTACGCCTAAGATAACCTATATTACCAATAAAAGAGGGTTTGTTCTATTAATTATAGAACAAACCCTCTTTATTATTAAATTAGCATCACAATGGTAATTAAAAATAGATAAACGATCTATTTTCGTTTCATTCCATAATCTAATTTACACAATTAATTTTTCTTCTTCGCTCTTTCATATTGTAACGGCCAAGTAATTTCAGTGTATAATTCAGTAGCAGCACGCATTGGAAAATAAGGATCTCGTAACATTTCGCGGCCCAATAAAACAACGTCTGCTTTATTTTCTTCAATAATCATGTTGGCTTCTTTTGAAGTGGTAATTAAACCTACCGCTCCCGTTAACATTCCTGTTTCCTTCTTAATTTTTTCAGAAAATTCAACTTGATAAAGTGGTTGAAGAGGTATTTTCACATGAGGCACATTACCACCCGTTGAACAATCTATTAAATCAATTGTTTTTGTTTTTAATAAGGTGGCTAACTTTATAGAGTCATCAAGCGTCCATGCTCCCTCTTTCCAATCAGTTGCAGAGATTCTTAAAAACAAAGGATTTTCTTCGGTCCATACTTTTCTAACACTTTCAATTGTTTCTAATAAAAAACGAGTTCGATTTTCAAATGAACCACCATAATCATCTGTACGTTTGTTACTTTCTGGTGATAAAAACTCATGCAATAAATAGCCATGTGCACCATGCAATTCAATAACTTTAAAACCCGCCTTTTTAGCTCTTAAAGCAGCATCTTGAAAATCTTGAATTGTTTTTTTTATTTCAGTAACAGTCATTTCTGTTGGAGTAATCTGATCTTCTTTAAAAGGAATAGCACTAGGTGCATAGGTTCTCCAGCCTCCTTGTTCTTTATTCAATTCTTTACTTCCTTCCCAAGGAGGTAATTGGCTTGATTTTCTACCCGCATGCGCAAGTTGAATACCAGGTACTGCTCCGTGCTTTTTTATAAAATCAGTTATCTGTTTTAAAAAAGTAATGTGATCGTCTTTCCATATACCAAGGTCACTAGGAGAAA
>JBDTFR010000035.1:0-27123 GCA_039937835.1 Bacteroidia bacterium
AAAAGTATCTACTAGCATTACTATGTCTTGCGCTGATTTTATATCGGTTTTCATGAATAAATGATTTTTATAAAGGTAGTGATATTGGAGGGAAAATAGTTATTAAAAAAGGCGACAACGAACGCTCACAATGACTTCATTTTTTCTTCCCCAGAACTTATAAGGTGGGTCATATCCCAAAAAGCGAAAGTGACCATCATATTCTATTCCGTTTGCTATCAATGCACTTTCTAATTTTGTGGCATACTTTTTAATCTCTTTGTCATTCGCATACCCACCAAATTGAATGGTGGCAGCGTATTCTTCTGTTGTGGTTTCAATAGTTATAGAGGAGTCGTTTGGCTTAGGTAAATTATCTTTATTGTAGCTAGATGGCATTACAAAACTCATAGAGGATAGTTGATCATTTATATCCATATGTACTGGTGAAGTCATTGCAATGTTTTTATTGTCTTGATTTCCACCAAAAATAAAGGAAGCTAATTTTCTAAATCCCGAAGAAGATAATTCTTTATAGGTTTTTGCATTCATTGAAATGCTTGCCATGGTAGCTGAAGGATAAAGACGTATCTCAAATTCCTTTTCTGTTTTAATAACTCGATAGGGTTGTGTTTCTGTTTTAGCCATGGTCAGTACATTTTAAAATTGATCAAAGAAACCGATAATAGTTGTTATAAATAATAAATAGTTGCTATAATGATGAAAAATTATTTTGAAACATATGACTCCACCCAATCAAACTTTGATTTTATAATATTTTGTTTTTCTGATTTCACATAATCCAAAAAAGATTTCGCCACCATTGAAAAACCTTTGTCTCTTTGCCAAATCAAATTCCATACCGATCTTATTGGAAATCCTTTAACTGGAATAATTTGTAATTCGCCAGTATTTAATTCATTTTTAATTCCGATCAATGGCATAATAGAAAAACCCATTCCTGCTATCAATGCTTGTTTTACTGCTTCATTGGACGTAAGCTCCATCTTCTTTTTTACTGGTAATTTATTTTTTATAATAAATTTTTCCATCACATGCCTCGTGCCCGAACCAGGTTCTCTATAAATTAAGGGAAGGGTATCAAATATTTTTTTATCATAAATCTTTTCTTTAAATTTTTTGTCGTTGTTCCCTACCAAATAAAGTTGATTTTGCATTAATTCTAATTTGCTCAAATTCATATTTTCTGGTAATACAGATACCAATGAAAAATCAACTTCATTGTTTTCCAAACTTTTAATTACTTGCGATTTATTGGTAACTTCAAGTAATAGTTCTACTCCTTCGTTTTGTTTTAGAAATCCAGAAAGAAAATAAGGTATCACATACTTACCAGTAGAAACAACAGAAATTTTTAACCTCCCCGCTAACTGGCCTTTATATTCCTGTGTTCTGTAATTAATGGCTTGTGCTTCGTTCAAAATTTTCTCTGCGGATATAGCGATCTCTTTCCCAAAATCAGTAATAAATATTTTTCTACCAATTGTTTCCGTCAATGCTATATCAAACTGTTGTTGAAAATTTTTCAATTGAATAGATACCGCAGGTTGGGTTAAATGTAATTCTTCGGAAGCCTTCGTTATGCTTTTTGTTTGTGTAATTTTTAAGAATATTCTTAATTGATTAATAGTATAGTTCATAAATATATTTTATGTTAAGTATAACAAATATAAATAAAAGTTTATGATAAATGTTTCCGAATTTTGTACTGGAAAAAGAAAGCTATGCAAATCGAAAAGGAATTTAATTTAATAAAGGGCACATTCAAACCAACGCAAGCCATTGTTATACTGCTCGAACTTTATAATTACAAAATAGGATTTCATGAAAGAGAGAAATTTAGTAACCTCGAACGGTATGGTAAAGATGTATTAAATTCTGAATCTCGAATAGTTGAACTAAAGTTTGAACGCAAAGAATTAGAACAATTACTAAAAACTGCTCAAAAAGGGTCCTTGCAGTTATCGATTGAGTGTATAATTAAAATCAAAGAAAAAAATGATGTTGGAAAGATTGATCAATTGAAAAACTAAAAAAAAGTATTTACTAACGTGTAATTTAAAAAAATAAAAAATGACAAAAATAACAGTAGCAAAAGGAGATGGAATTGGCCCTGAAATAATGGACGCCACATTGAAAATAATTATAGCAGCAGGTGCTAAAATTGAAATCGACGAAATTGAAGTGGGTGAAAAGGTGTATTTATCTGGAAACACTTCGGGTATTGCTTCTGAGTCATGGGACATTATCAGAAGAAATAAGATATTCTTAAAAGCTCCCATTACTACTCCACAAGGGGGGGGCTATAAAAGTTTGAATGTAACCACTCGTAAATTTCTTGGTCTATACTCCAATGTACGTCCCTGTATGAGTTTGCATCCGTTTGTGAGTACCAAACATCCCATCATGGATATGGTGATTGTTAGAGAAAACGAAGAAGACTTATATGGCGGTATTGAACATCAACAAACAGATGAAGTAGTGCAATGTTTAAAATTGATCAGTAGACCAGGATGCGAAAAAATTGTTCGATATGCATTTGAATACGCGAAACAACAAAACAGAAAAAAGGTAACCTGCTTTACCAAAGACAATATCATGAAACAAACAGATGGTTTGTTTCATCAAATATTTGATGAGATAGCAAAAGATTACCCTGAGATAGAAAATGAACATTGGATAATCGATATTGGTGCTGCGAAGATGGCTGATACACCAGAAGCATTTGATGTAATTGTGATGCCCAATTTATATGGTGACGTATTATCAGATATAGCAGCTCAAATTACTGGTTCCGTTGGTTTGGCGGGGTCAGCAAATATAGGAGAAGAGTGTGCCATGTTCGAAGCTATTCACGGTTCGGCACCCAGAAGAGCTGGACAAAATGTAGCCAACCCTTCTGGTTTATTACAAGGAGCCATCATGATGTTAAATCATATTGGTCAAACGGAAGTGGCGGAAAAAGTACAAAACGCTTGGTTAAAAACAATTGAGGAGGGTATCCATACTTATGATATCTATAAAGAAGGTGTAAGTAAACAAAAGGTAGGAACGAAAGAATTTGCGCAAGCAGTAATTACAAATCTTGGTAATACCCCTTCCATTCTAAAAGCAGTATCATATGCTAACAATAAGGCCTTAGACTTGCCAAAATATAAACGCAGGCCGGCTGGCAAAAAGCAATTAGTCGGTGTTGATTTATTCGTTCACTGGGCAAACACCGATCCGGATGAACTAGCAGCTAAATTAAAAATGATTGAAAACAATTACATATCCTTAACAATGATTACCAACAGAGGCATCAAGGTATGGCCGGAAGGTTTTCAGGAAACATTCTGCACAGATCATTGGAGATGTAGATTTAAACCAAAAGAAACCTTAGAAATAAGTCAGGCTGACATCATTGAGCTGTTGAAGAATAGCGTAAATAAAAATATTGACATCATTAAAACTGAAAATCTATACTTATTTGATGGCAAGGTAGCTTATTCATTAGGACAAGGACAATAAAAATAAATCGAACCACTTAAATTATAAAGCAAATGAAATCTCAATTAATCCTAGGTAGCTTTAACTCACTGGAAGCTTCTGATATGATCACACAACTGATTCAAGTGAAGATAAAATTTCACGAGAATAAAATAAATATTTCTTCGAATGAAGAAGATATTAAGTTCAGAGAATCTAAAATTAAGGGGCTGCAAAACTCCTTATTTGAAATTAAAAAACATCTTGCTCAATCAAACCAATTGATTAGTATCCATTCTGAAATTATATTTAACTAATGTTTGAAGGTAGAAAATTGCTGGTAGCAACAAAACATCATAAGAAAAAAATTAAATGGAACAACTGGTAACATCAGAATTTAAACTGGGAATAATCGCTGGAGGACAACTCGGCAAAATGCTTGTGTTAGCGGCGAGTAATTGGGATGTAAAAACCTTTATCCTCGACAATGATAAAAATTGCCCCGCCTCCAATTGTGCAACTTATTTTGTAAAAGGAAATCCACTTGATTTTAATGATGTTTACAATTTTGGAAAGTCGGTGGATATGTTAACATTTGAAATAGAAAATGTAAATATTGATGCGCTGAAAAAATTAAAGCAAGAAGGAAAAAGAATAAATCCTGATCCTGATATTTTAGAAATAATTCAAGACAAAGGATTACAAAAAAAGTTTTATGAAGAACATCAAATTCAAACTTCAGCTTTCAGTTTATTCGATCATAAGATAGAGATCGAAAAGACATTGGAGTTTGGTGTATTAAAATACCCTTTTGTACAAAAGCTTCGTAAAGGGGGTTATGACGGCAAAGGCGTGTCAGTTATTAAAACTAAAGAGGACTTACCTAATTTGTTAGAAGGTGCTAGTATTGTGGAAGGTCTCGTAGAAATTGAAAAAGAGCTTTCGATTATCGTAGCAAGAAATGATCGTGGTGAAGTTAGCTGTTTTCCAGCTGTTGAAATGGATTTTAATAAACAGGAAAACCTTGTTGAGAAACTAATTTGCCCTGCGTTGATAAGTGATGAAATAAATAGTAAAGCCATTGAATTGGCAACAAAGGTTATTTCAGAATTTAAACTTTGTGGAATTCTCGCAGTTGAACTATTTTTAGACACACAACAACAATTGTGGATAAACGAAATTGCACCTCGCCCTCACAATAGCGGTCATCACACCATAGACAGCATCATTACCTCACAATACGAACAGTTGCTAAGAGCTATTTTTAATTTTCCATTGGGGAGCACCAAACTAAAGCTGCCGGCGGTAATGATTAATTTATTAGGAGAAGCGAACCATACTGGCCCAGTTAAGTACGAAGGTTTAACGGAATGTATGATTATTGAAGGAGTAAAAATTCATCTATATGGAAAAACAGAAACCAAACCATTTCGCAAGATGGGACATGTAACAGTGTTAGCAAATACGGTAGAGCAAGCAAAAATAAAAGCAGACTTTGTAAAAACGAAATTAAAAGTAACATCATGGAAAAACCAATAGTTAGTATTATAATGGGATCAGATTCTGACAGAAATGTGATGCAAGAGGCGGCATTAATTTTAAAGGAATTCAACGTTCTTTTTGAATTCACAATTGTTTCTGCACACCGCACTCCAAAAAGGTTGTATGAATTTTCTGAAGGTGCACACCAACGAGGAATTGAAGTGATTATAGCAGGTGCAGGCGGTGCAGCTCACCTTCCGGGAATGGTAGCCGCAATATCTCCTCTACCTATTATAGGCGTGCCCATAAAATCATCTAACTCCATTGATGGATGGGATTCCATACTTTCCATCTTGCAAATGCCGGGTGGTGTTCCCGTGGCAACGGTAGCATTAAATGGAGCAAAAAATGCAGGATTACTTGCTGTTCAAATTCTTTCTGTCAAAGATGCGATGCTAAGACAAAAATTAATTGAATACAAAATTAAGTTGAACAAGGAGGTAATTGAAAAAGTAAAAAATATTTAATTGTAAGACTATAATTTACCAGCAAAATAAAAGGCATCCAAAATTGGATACCTTTTAAATTTTGTCGAAATTAAATTTTAAAAAAATAATCGTTCAGCAATTACTTCTAAATCGTTTTACTAAATAATTGTGTTTGGGGCTCTTTTGCCCATAACCTTGCATCCATAGCCATACATATATTGCGAATAAAAGGCATGCCCTTCGGTTTAACAGTTAATTGAAAAGCAGATAGATTTACAAGGTCATCTAATTCCATTTCTTTTAATCGTTCAATGGCTGCATACAATTCGTCGCACTGATCTTCTTTTGCACTCCAATTTGTTTCCTGATTACACATTATATTTAAAATATGTTTGCGAAAAATTAAATCTTCTTTAGTTAATGCATGTCCTTTAAAAAATGGAAAAACACCTTCTTCAATTCTTTTATAATAATCTTCCACTTTTTTTTCATTTTGCACAAAACCTGTCCAAGAATCACTTATGGAAGAAACACCAAGACCAATTATTAATTGCGTTTGTGTTGTGGTATACCCCATAAAATTTCTGTGAAGCTTTTTGTTTTTTAAGGCAGTCAGAAGTGGGTCACTTGGTAGTGCAAAATGATCCATTCCAATTTCAAAATAACCCGCCTTAGCAAATGCGGTTCTACCATTTTCATAGAGTGCTCTTTTAATGTCTCCTTCTGGGAGGTCTGCTTCCGTAAATTTTCGTTGTCCAGGTTTAACCCAAGGTACATGTGCATAACTATAAAACGCAATCCGATCAGGATGTAACTTAATAACTTTTGCAATTGTCTCATTCATACTCTGCTCTGTTTGCAGTGGCAGTCCATATATTAAATCATAGTTGATTGACGTGTAGCCAATTTTTCTTGCGTTTTCAGTTACAATTCGTACCGACTCGTAACTCTGAATCCTATTTATTATATGCTGTACCTTGGTATCAAAATCTTGTATTCCAAAACTTACTCTTCTAAAACCCAAATCATAAAGCTTCTGTAGATGGTCAACAGTTGTATTATTAGGATGACCTTCGAAACTTAACTCTGCATTGTCGCACAGTATAGAAGGCGATAAAATTCCTTCAATTAATTGAACCAAACGCTCTGGCTTAAAAAAAGTGGGCGTGCCACCACCCAAATGAATTTCTTTTATTTTTGGCGGTATCTCAAATAAACGAATGTACATTAACCATTCTTCAAGAATAGCTTCTATATATGGGCTTTCTACCTTATGATTTACGGTAATACGGGTATTACAACCACAATAGGTACAAAGGCTCTCACAAAAGGGTAGATGAATATATAAACTAATTCCATCTTTCTCGTTGGTACGTATAAATGTATCTTTAGCAAGTTGTTTCCACTGTTTTGATTCAGGAGCTTCGCTATCCCAATACGGAACAGTCGGATAGCTGGTGTAACGGGGTGTTGCAGTGTTATACTTCTCTAAAAGTGTTTTCATATTAATTTTTTTTCGTTATCCTCAAAATACCACTCAGCATAACTTGTACTTGTTTCTTTTAACAACAAATGATGAAGTATTGTTTCTGCTGGTAAACTATTTTGTAACTTACTTACAAAATAAATAATTAAATTTTCGCAAGTAGGTTGAAAATCAACTTGTATTAATTTTTGATTTTCTAAAGAAGAGGTTAATGTTTTTGAAGTTTTATTATTTAATATAAGTGCATGATCACATGGCTCTATAATTTCAGCAGTCACTATATTCTTAATAATCGAAAAATCAACCACCATCCCATTTTTAGGAGATAAATTATCATTAACTGGTTTCCCTTTTAGTGTAACAGAAAGTTGATAGGAATGTCCATGTATATTCTTACACGGACCATCGTAACCATATAAAGCATGCGCTATTTCAAATGTAAATTCTTTTGTTACTCGTATATACATACTTTATTCTTTTTTTTTAATGAAATTTCTTTGAAGTGGATCAATGTGAATGGATGCTTCCTACTCCATTTATCGCTGCTTCTACAATATAAACTAACAATTTATATTGTACAAAAGTAAGTGGATTATTATTCAAAATTTATGATAAGAATCATACTTCAATTATCATTCTTAGGAGCTAATCAGAACTAATTTATACATTTTAAATTATTCTTAAAAATCTAAACGAATACTGATTTTTGTCATTTTATTATTTTTTACAAGCACGTAATTTCGTACAAAATACTATATATATGAATATTCAAATTAATAAAGCCAGGTCATTTAATTTTAACGAATACCTGACTTTTTTAACTAAACAGGTAGTAAATGGTATTAATACCACCACCCTTTCGGAAGAACAAAAAAAAGCAATCCCATTAAATCTAGTTCGAATGAAAAGGATTAGTGATCGGGTTACTATTATACCAGAATTGAAAAATATTGTAAGTTCAATAAAAGAACATTGGCAGTGGATAATTCTCACTGAATCGTGGTGCGGGGATGGCGCACAAAACATACCTATTATTGCAAAAATTGTTCAACTATCTGATAAAATAACATTGAAAATTATATTGAGAGATGAGAATTTAGACCTAATGGATGGTCATTTAACAGAAGCGACAAGATCTATTCCAAAACTCATTTGTATAAATACTAAAACGAATGAAGAAACTGGCTCTTGGGGTCCAAGACCACGACTAATTCAAGAGCAAATCGATGAGATGAAAAAGAAAAATTTATCAATCACTCATGATGATTTAGTGTATTATATTCATTTGTGTTATGCAAAAGATCGTAACAATACCTTACAAAGTGAGTTTGTAGACTTGATTAGTAATTGGATAAATAAAGCTTAACATGAGTTTTTTAAAAGAATAAATATTCACCGTATTTAAATTATTGCATTTCTATTTCCACAGATAAATTCGTTTAATTTTTATTCAAAATTTTTCATTTTTATAGTTAACTCTTAAAACCCTGAATCATTTTTAATTCAGGGCTTTTTGTTTTTGGTGTCGATTATTTGAGTTCGTTATAAGCGTTGAGTTCGATTATAAAAGTTAGTTCAATTAAACTATAAATCGAGTTATCATTATTATTTTCCTTTCTTTTGATTCTCCAAAAGAAAGGAACAAAGAAAAAGCGACCACGAAAACCAACCTCCACCTTTCGTTTTACGCGCATACCCCTAAGCCATATCGCCACGAAATTGGCGGTTCACACTTTTCGTGGACTACAGCCGAACCAATACCAACGTTTAAAAATGAACAATAAAAACAATAGAATTTTCCTCGACATTTATTAAATCCTCAGTCGAACTCTGCTTAATTGATAATTCAGTAATAGAAATTGACTATTAATAAATTATAAATCCTTTTTACGAAATATTCTTTCAGAAAAATAAAGCGGTATTATAATCCACAATAATAAGGTAACTACTGAAACAATGAACCCGATTGAAGTTCCAAAAAAATCTTTAAAAACAGCGCCGGTATATCCCATAAGTGCAGATATATCAAGTCGCAATAAGATCATAATTCTACTTAAATCAATTGGATTAAAGGCACTAATAATCATCATGGGTTTCTCCAGTGGATAATCAGCGAATTGAAACAAAAGAAATAAAACAAGGCCATCAAAAATTATAGCGAAATAAAGCCAGAGAAAAATAGCTGCACCAATCCCTTTGGTTTTATCTCGTGTTATAACACATGCTAATAGGGCAATAGCAACAAAGATTACGGAGAGCATGGATCCTAAAAGAATCATTAAAATCCCCGTAATGGAAGGTTCAAAATAAAGAACGGTAAGGCCAGCGCCTACAATGAATGAAACAACCAGCGAAGAAGAAAGACCTATAAATAAGCTCATCCATATACTTTTTCTTTTTAAGGGTTGACTTACCAGTAACTCTATAAACTCTGAGCTATTGTAAATATAAATGGTTGAGAAAATGATAGATACTAATGGAACAATAAACAATACAAGGTTTAATAAACTTAACAATCCTTTTGAATTATTGTCATCCAGAAAAAACACACTCAATGAAATTATAAATAATAATAGCGTGTAGATCAGTATAATTTTGCTACGAAGAATATCAAGAATTACATATTTTACAACTTTTCTCATATTTTATTTTTAAGCATTGTTTTTGCGATTGCTTTTGATAATTTATCTTCACCTGTTTCTGCTCTTAACAATGAAATCTCTTTTTGAAATTTTAGTTTCCCTTCTTGCATATAAACAATTTGATTCACTATATCATCCAGTTCACTAAGCACATGCGATGTAATGATAATTAGTTTACCTTTTGATTTTTCTTTTATTATTTTATCCTTTAAAATTTCGGAAGATACAGGATCTAAACCAGCAGTAGGTTCGTCTAAAATCAACACATTTGCATTAAAAAGAAAAGCCAACGAAGCACTTACTTTCTGACGGGTTCCACCAGATAATGTTCTCATTCGTTTATTCATCATTGAATTTAATTCGAAGTTTTCAATTAATTCATTATCTAATATTGTTGTATCCGCTTTTCTTATATCTATCATCATGTGAATAACTTGTCCTATCGTCATGTTATCCGGGTAACGACCTATCTGCGGCATATACCCAATTTGTGAACGATATTTCCAATCCTTATAAATATCTTTTTTATTAAACAAAATTGTTCCTTCATCGGGAACCACCATACCGAGTATACTTTTAATCAAGGTAGTTTTTCCGCAACCATTAGGGCCAATTAAGGCGATGCATTCTCCCATTGTAAATTCAATACTTAAGCCGTCAAGCGCCTTGAGTTTACCAAACTGTTTTGAGATATTATTTACATTAATCATATATTAAATCTTTTCATTAACGGAAAATTATCCTTTAGGTTTTCAGGAATTAAAGAGGGAAGCACTTTTTCCACTTTATCTAATAAGGAAACTATGATACTTCTAAAGAGTATCATCGCCGGTGGATTTTTTTCAATAATCATTGAATACATGCTAATGGGCCTATAGGGAACATCGCCTATTCCATCTTTGTTGATATCATATCCTTCATAACTATCCCAATAATTATTATCGAAGGAGTTTAATACCAGTGTACCATTTGTTCCAACATCAAAAGTATTTCCTAAAAAATCATTAAAATTCACTTCCACATCCATACAACTTGCTTGAATTTTAAGTGCAAAACCATTCCCTAAAAAAATATTTTTTTTAACTATTGTTTTACTCACCCCTTCCATATATATTCCAGAAGTATTTTCAATAAATTTATTCCCTTCAATATAGCTACCGGATATCTCTTTTAGTAATAGGCCATAAGCGCCATCTCCCCAATTGTTTGAAAAAACATTGTCAAACATTTTTACACGATGACTAAACATTACCGCCACCCCTGCACCGTTTTCACTTAATGTATTACTAATATATGCATCATCATTCGAAAACATAAAATGTAAGCCATAACGAATGTTTTTAATAGATCTATTCTTCCATATTACGGAATGGGTTACAAACTCAAAATACAAGCCGTCCCTATGCCCTGTTATTTGATTTCCTATAATTTGCAAACTATCCGATTTCCAACAATGAATGCCATTTCCAATACGCTGTTCTTCTTTTTCATAAGCAACTAAGCGATTATTTTGAATGATGCAGTTTTTACCATTTTGAATATAAATTCCAAAAAAAGTATCATCTAAAATATTATTACAAATGGTTACCTTCTCTGTATTATACACTTTAATTCCAGCAATATCCTCAAGCACCCCATACCCACTATGCTGAATTTTAAATCCATTAATTACAACGTTACTCGCTTTTATAGATAAAATTTCATATTTATTTTCACCATCAAGTACTGGTAAGTTTTTACCAATTAATACGATTGATTTATCAATGATAATATTTTTTTCTAAATATAAACCAGGAGGTACAATTATGGTATCACCATTCACTGAAAAGTGAATAGCTTTTTGAATAGTATTAAATTGAGAATTTTTGTCAACATGTAAGGTAGTTGACATAAGCATATGAGAGAACAATAACGTTGAACAAAGCCAAAGAAATCGATATGTTTTAAAAAAGGAAAACATTAGTTAAATGCAATTACCTGGTTCCACTTAATCTCCTCTCCTCCCAGTTTCATTTCATACGATTTTAAGCTGTCAAGAGACGAGAAGGCCGCAAGCTCCCCTCCCATAGGAGCACCCAACTTATCACTTTTTAAATAAAAAACATTTTGACCTTTTATTAATGAATGACCTTCGCAAAAATCAGTAAAATAAATGTCTTTCACATCTGCCATATTAATATCTTTTTTTGAAATGCTTGAAAGTAAGCAATGAGAATCATCATATTTAAATACTTTGCCTTTCTTTGTAACTATTTCAGCACCAAATCTATTATCCATAATGGTCATTTTACAAAAATGACAATTATCGGAACCAATTTTTATCGGTTCTGATCCAACCGAACAACTTGAAAATGAAAAAACACCTAGCGTAATTATTGATGCAAAAGCTCCTCTTTTTATTTGTTTTGTTGAACGATATACAGAAATTACACAACCAAGTAAAAGTAAACCCACAACAATAAATAGCCACGCCCCAATATCTGGTATAGAGTAAGCACCAAAATTTAATAACTGCTTATAACCAAGCAATGGTGGCTGGTATGTCATACCAGGCACAATGATTGCAGCATGCGGGTCTAGATTATGTCCATAATTATATTCCCACTTCCAAAAATCGACCATCGCTACGATTCCAAATAATAAAAAAGAAAAAAACAGCGCATACATTAGTTTTGGTTTTCGCAATAGCGCAACAAGAAGAAAAAAGATTGCAAAGGCAGAAATCAGATAAGGCAGAATTTTAAATTCTATAAAATCTTCGTTATGCAAGGTTTTCATGCCGATGTAATGATTTAGTCCATTAATTATATCCACATTACCACCTAAACCATTTCCACTAATATTTATTACTAGACCCTCGGGATATTGAGGAGCCGACAGTTCAATTCTCCAAATGGGTTGAAAAAGAACTACCACTAAAAGTATAGAACACAAAATTAAAACAATTTGTACGTTCCAACTTAATTTAACACTTTTCATACTCTTTATATATTAAAACTAAAAGCGTGAGTTGAAAATTCAACTCACGCTTTCCATAAAAATTATTTTGTTTCTGGTGTAGCACCTGGTATGTTTGAGCCTGTACCAAAAAGCAATGGAACTTTGCTGTCTTTAGGGGATACCCTGACGTACCCAGACATCTCTTGATGTAAAGCACTACAAAAGTCGGTACAATAAAAAGGAGATATTCCCACTCTATCTGGTACCCATTTTAATGAGCAAGTTTCACCTGGCATTATCAACAACTCTCCAGTATTTTGACCTTTTATTGCAAAACCATGAGGAACATCCCAATCTTGCTCCAAATTAGTAACATGGAAATAAACTTCGTCACCTAATTTAATGCCTTCAATATTATCGGGTGTTAAATGAGAACGAATTGCAGTCATGTATACATCAACTCTATTTCCTTTTCTAACTACTTTTGTTTCTTTCTCTCCCATCGAAACAAAAGGATTTTTATTCTCACTGATTTTAAATATTTTTACTGATTTATCTTTAATGAGATCTGCTTTTACCATTTGACCATAATGCGGCTCACCAATAGTAGGGTAATCCAAAATCAATTGCATTTTATCTCCACTTATATCATAAAGTTGTGCGCTTTGAGATAATTCAGGACCAGTAGGTAAATATCTATCTTTTGTAATTTTGTTATACGCAATTAAGTATTTTCCATAAGGAGTTTTGGTGTCTCCACCAGCAACTAACAAATGTCCCACTGAATAATATGTTGGAGCCCTATCAAGTACTTTAAGATCTTTTAAACGCCACTTAACAATTTCTGAAGAAACAAACATAGAAGTATATGCATTGCCATTATTATCAAACTCTGTATGAAGAGGGCCTAATCCAGGCTTTTGAACTTCACCATATAAAGCTGATTCGTATTTAATTACAGGTATACCTTGATAATCACCTGTGAAATCTTTTGCAGCAATTGCTTTCATCATTTTGTCAAAACTAAATACAGGTATTAATGATGCTAACTTACCGCTTCCAACAATATATTCTCCTGTTGGGCTTACACTACAGCCGTGTGGTGATTTAGGGCAAGGAATAAAATAACATAAGTCATTAAAATCTTTAGAATCGAGAACGAGCACTTCTGTTTTAATTTCTGAAGTAGCGGAGTGCGTGATATCACTATACGTATTATGAGCATATTTTACAGCTTGTTTTTTAGCTTTACCAGCTTTAACATATTCCTCTGCTTTTTTCCAATTAAATGCTAATATAAAATCTTTATCATTTTTAGAAGCATTTACTTCTAATAATGTATGTGCTTGTTCTGTATTGTATGATGAAAAGAAAAACCATCCATGAGACACGCCTTTTCCTGCACGACTTAAATCAAAATCAATACCTGGACAACGCACTTGAAAAGCAATGCTCATTTCTCCACTTTGTTTGTCAACACTTAAAAAGGATAATGTGCCTTTAAAATTTTCTTTATAACTACTAATGGGTACATCGCCATTTGCATCATCTGGCGGAACACTAAACCTTGTTCCAGCAACAACATACTCCGTATTTTCCGTAATAAACGGAGAAGAATGGTTACCTGCACTGTTTGGTATTTCAATAATTTCTGCTGTTCTAAATGTTTTTAAATCAATCCGTGCAATTCGAGGTGTATTATTGGCATTGGCAAAAACCCAACGTCCATCATATTCTCCATTTGTTTTTGAAACTTGAACGTGATGTAAATCGTCCCAAGAAACAGGACCATGAGAAGTATTCAACATTGGTTTCGTTTCTTCTGAAAAACCCCACCCTTTTTCTGGATCTACAGAAAATACGGGAATCACACGAAGCAAACGGCCGGAAGGGATACCATAAACTGACATTTGTCCGCTAAACCCACCACTTACAAAGTTATAAAACTCATCATATTTGCCAGGGGCAACATATACTTTAGAAGCAGCATCGCCTGAAACTGCATTATTTACAGATTTAGGTTTACAAGAACTTAATCCACCAACTGCAACAACTATAAGTAATGAAGCACTATTAACAAAGAGCTTTTTCATATTATTTATTTTTCGTTTATTTATTTAAAATTATCAATATTAACCAATGAAGGTTGTTTCTATATTAGGGTTTAACACCATCATTTTTGCGCATAAACTCCAATATATTTCTCGCCTCATCATCAGTTAAGCTTTGGTTAGGCATACGTACCAAACACAATTCTAACATTGATTGAACTTGAGGATCTTTATCGATCATTGCATCGGTGTTCGTAATAAAATTCATAATCCACGCTGGTTGTCTGCGTTTAGTTACGTCTTGCCAACCTGGACCAACTAGCTTTTCGTCCGTTGTTTTATGGCAAGCAGAACATTTAACATCATACTCCTTTTCGCCTTTATCCGCCATTTGCGTATTCAACTTGTCACTAATTTCAACTGTTGAATATTTTCCTTCTCCACGATGCGGATCATAACTAGGGTTTTCTTTACTTGTATTTTCCGAACCTTCTGACTTTACACTTTCATTTGTTTCGGACTGATCTTTATTTGTTTTACTATCTCCACAAGAAGAAGCAAATATGAACAACCCCATGATTGATAATACGGCTATTTTTTTCATACGATTTTTGGTTTTTATTGATTATTAATTTACGTTACAAATTTATTAGCATTCATTTTAATATACTATGATTAACATCATAAAATATTTTAAAACGACCTTGAAACTTTTTGCTTTTTTACTCACTTTAGGTCTTAGAATAATAATTAATTAAATTTCAAATGATCCTCTTTATTACAAACTGAGAGAGCCTATTTAAATTTTATACAACTATTTTATCTTCTGTAATTTATTAGGAGATTTTACTTTAATATAATTCAATCTTTTAAAACATTAGTTATAGCAGCTGTTTAGTTTTCTCCAACATTATTTTAAAGAAGGAAATGATTGCAACTGTAACTTTTATTTAAGCTTTAAAATCTCTTAAATAAAATGCAAAGCCGCATCTTAATCGAATTTGTGTGTGCGAAGTTATAAAAAAAATTGGTCTCTGCACTGCTCAAAAAGAAAATATGATTTAAATCATCTTCTTCAAAGTCTTATTTATATTGGATATATATTACGGCTTCGTATGCTTCTCAAAAATTTCCTAAAACTATTCCTAACCTCGCAACTGTTTCTGACGCAGTTTTAACAGATATAATGTAATCGCATACTCAATGAGTGAAGCATTTTGTTTAAAACTATGATTTATATTAGTTTGTAATTTCCATTTACTTCTAACTTTGCAAAAAATATGAAAACATTTATTATTGAAAAATGGCTGAACCTCGCATTGATTAACCTATGCGTTTTAGCACTATTAGGAGTTACATTAAGATATAAAATAACCTTCTCTCTTCCTTTAATCAATCAACAAAATTTATTACACGGGCATTCACATTTTGCATTTTCTGGCTGGGTTAGCCAGGCCTTAATGACTTTATTGGTATTTTATTTACAAAAAACAAAACAGGAAAGTGTTATTAAACGGTATAGTTGGCTGTTATTTACAAACATACTATTTTCGTATGGAATGCTAATATTCTTTACCATTCAAGGATACGCATTTTTTTCAATTCTTTTCTCTACACTTTGTATTTTTGTTTCTTACATTTTTACCATTATGTATTGGAAAGATTTAAACAAACTAAAATTAAAATGCAATTCTCATTTATGGTTTAAAGCAGCTTTACTTTTTAATGTTATTTCTTCGGTAGGGCCATTTATTCTTGCTTATATGATGTTTAACAAACACCTTGATCAAAATACTTATTTACTTTCCGTTTATTATTATTTACATTTTCAATATAACGGTTGGTTTATATTTGCCTGCATGGGTTTATTTGTTTCAAAATTTAATGAGATAATAGGAAATGATAAAAAGTTAAATACTATTTTCTGGATTTTTGCATTTAGTTCTATCCCCACCTATTTCATGGCAGTTCTTTGGTTTAAAATCCCTGTTGCCCTTTATTTATTAGTAATTGTTGCTGCCATAATGGAAGTAGTTGCATGGTTATGGTTTATCAGAATTATTCGTAATGCAATATCAGAACTTAAAAAGAGTATTAGCTATCCTGCGAGATTGTTAATGACACTTGCTGCCATTTCAATGTCCATTAAAGTAATATTACAATTGGGTTCTGCCTACATGCCGCTTAACCAGCTTGTTTTTGGTTTTAGACCAATTGTTATTGGATATTTACATCTCGTATTTTTAGGTATTATCAGTATATTTATATTAGGTTATTTTGTATCTGAAAGAATGCTAATTATTAATAAGACCACAAAAACTGGAATAGGACTTTTTGTTTTTGGTGTTTTTATAAATGAGTTATTTTTAATGGCTCAGGGAATCACTGGGTTAATAGGTGAACGTTTTCCTTACATAAATGTACTATTGTTTATTGCAGCGATAGTGATTTTTACTGGCATACTAATATTAGTAATCAATAATATTCGCACCCATTTATTAAATAAGACCGAGCCAGTGCCCCCAATTATTATGTTACCAGAATAAACTGAGTCGATCTTTTAATTTCTAGAGGATGACAAAAGCTTCTTTGCTTTCACCGTTTTTATTGTTCGCACGATGATTTCAAAACTGAATTTTGGAACAGCAAATTTTGGAACACTTTTAATTAAGAGATGAAACCACCGTCTAGCGCATCAATTCTTACAAAATTTACTTCATACCCTTCTTCTATTTGTTACCTCATTTCAACTAAACTATTTTTAAACTAACTTACAAAAAGCGCTTCTTCGATATTTTGTCGCACAGATCAATTGATAAGTTGTGTTCGATTAATAATGCGAAAAATTAAATCAAAAATTTGAATGCCCTATTTTTAGCTGTATTAAACGTTAGTATTGGCGAGGTGGAAGCCCACGAAAAGAGCAAACTTACACTTTCGTGCGATAAGGCATAAGGCTTTCACGATCGTCTTTTTATTCTTTCTATTGGAGAATCAACAGCAAGAAAAGAATATTAGAGCTATTATTTATAGGTTAATTGAAAGGTTTTTTATAATCGAAATTAGGTTCCTATTGTAAAGTATCAAGGAATTCACTAAACTAAATATTTAGTGTTGGTAATTTTAATTTTTTAGGAGTGGTCTATTAATAATATTAAATACCTCATTCTTTATTCGAGTAATATTTTCTTTTTTTAAACCACTTGTTATTATTGGCTTATGTATTATCACCTCCGCTACTCCTGGCCCTGCTGGCCCTTTCCAAAATCCACTACGGAAAAGAAGTTTCCAATTAGTAATAAACGTAATAGGAATAACAGGTATCTGTTTTTGAATTGCAATTGCAAATGCGCCTGATTTAAAAGAGCCTAATTCAGGTGCCGTTTTCGATATTGTCCCTTCTGGAAATATCGCAATTGGATTTCCTTTCTCAATTTCAAACAACATTTTTTTTATTGCTTTTAAAGATCCTGAAACAATATCTCTGTTTACCAAAATATTCATACCGGAGGTGTAGTAAATATGAAACAAAGGCCATTTTTCAATTTCCTTTTTACCTGTAAATACAAAGTAGTTATTAAAGATGCTGTACAAGCACATAATATCCAAATAAGAGCTATGATTTGGACAAATTATATAGGAACCACTTTTAGGAATATTATCAAGCCCTTTCACTTTTAAACGCACGCCAGCAAAAAGAAGTAAAAAAAATGAATGTACTCTTATGGCATCAAAGGCGGTTGGAAAACGCTTAGGCTTTGAGAGCAAAAAATACATCACTGGATAAGAAATGATAATTGATAAGATAAAAAAGAGAAAATAATAAATTTTGAAAATAATTCGAAATGGAAGTAGAATATATTTCATTTTAATTTTTAATTTGCAGATGTAATAAAATATTAATTAATGAGCTTTGAGTTAGGAATTTTTTTTAATTGTTTCCCTAGATTATAAACCTGCTCTTTCACTTTTTCAGCCCAATATTGAGGAGAATATTTTTTTGTAAATTTTTTATATTCAATAGGTTTTCCTGTTGTTATTTTTAAACGTTTTCCTTTTTGTTTAAATACTTCATCAACCAAATAAAACATTTCGATGTTCACCTTTATTCCAATAAATTTTCTAAACAATGCTAGGTTGTAAAAAAAATTACTGTTGCGTGCATCAATGTGCATGGGAATAATATTATGTTTGTATTTAATTGCTTTGGTGATGAAGCTTTTTTTCCAGTCTAAATCTTTAATTACTCCCTTTTGTTTTCTAGAGACAAGCCCAGCAGGAAAAACAATGATGCATTCATTCATTTCATACGCTAAATCAATTTGTTTCATACTCTGAATCGAGTTTTTTTGATACTTATTTACAGGAATAAATAAGCTATTTAGATTTTCAAGGTTTAATAAAATATCATTTACAATCATTTTAATATCCTTTCTTATTTTACTTACTTCGTGTATCACTACAATACCGTCAACACCACCTAGCGGGTGATTGCAGGCAATAATACAACCACCTTCTTTAGGAATATTTTCCATGCCTTCACTAACAACATTCATTTGCAGTGTTTGAATAGACGCATTCACAAAGTCATGTCCAAAAGAATCTTTTGTTTGGTATAAAAATGCATTTAGCTCCTCTTCATGAAGAATGCGTTTCATATAATTCAATAGAAAATTGGGGAGTACTTTTAATAAACGAGGACTTTTATTTTTAATAATTCTCTTAATGTCAATTTTTTTCATTTATTTTAAACCAAAATTAAAACCATTAGTAATCGCTTCTATGTGCATTGAAGAGCTTAATCCCTTCTAATTAAACCACTCAGAAGTCATTCGGCTTTTTGTGAGTACAAGATTGCTGTTTCTATTCCTACTAAAGCATGACATAAATCATGTTACCATTTAAGTATATGCTTTACTTTTGATAAGCTAAAAAAATCATTTTGTTTTCAAGTAATTATATTTTATGAACACACTCGCAGCTCATACTTTCCATATCCCTGTAATGGGACTAGCTTACACGATTGATACGCCAATTAAAGTGGCACGTTTTGGAATTTCTTCTGTCATATCCATTATTGAAGATGAACTAATGGAGCAGGTTAGAAGATTCTATTGCGAAAAATCGCAACAAGAGTATATTGAAATTTCATCGGATGATGATGATTATAGAGCGAATCGTATTACTGCTTATCTTAATTTAGTGAATGAAAATGTGAATGAACAAATGATCGCGATGCGTAAACTTTTATTCATTGAAGGAAATGATTTGTGTAAGTATTTTGAATTACTGCCAGAAACTTCGGCCCTTAAAATCGATTACCTTAAAATGCTTAAAATGCCTGATTCCGCAGAAAAACAATCTATTCAGAAAGAATTACGAAGTAGGATTACCGCAGGTGCTATTGACGTAAATATCATGTCGAAATTAGATAAACAAAATTATTCAAAATCAGGTGAGGCTCTTCCCGATGAATTTTGTGATGCAATGGCCGCTTTGAGAGGATATGCAAATAGTAATTTAGTTTCTTCAATCGTTTTTTCCGCAGGCTATAACCCACGATTATATGCGTACATAGAAAAATTTAATAACTTTTATCCGGATGAAAAAGGCTTTTGTAAGAAAAAAATTATTCTGAAAGTAAGTGATTTCCGTTCGGCTTCCATTCAAGGTAAATTTTTAGCGAAGAGGGGCCTATTTGTTTCGGAATTTCGGATAGAATCTGGATTAAACTGCGGTGGACATGCTTTTCCAACGGAAGGCTTTTTATTCGGACCCATACTAGAAGAGTTTAAAGAGCAACGTGCCGCTTTAAACGAGGGACTACTGAAGACCTGCAATGATGTATGGAAAGAAAAAGGAATCATCACTAATTCGGTATTCATTAAAATTATTATTTCTGCTCAGGGTGGCATTGGTACTGCAAAAGAAAATGAGTTCTTATTAGATTATTACAAGATTGATAGCACTGGTTGGGGAAGCCCATTTTTAATAGTTCCCGAAGCAACCAATGTAGATGAGAGTACGCTTAATCAATTAGCAGCAGCGGTACCAAGTGATTATTATTTAAGCCACGCATCGCCATTAGGTGTTCCTTTCAATAACTTTAGGCCTTCTTCTTCTGAAACACAACGAATGAATCGGATTAAAAAAGAAAGACCAGGTAGCCCCTGCTATAAAAAATTTCTTTCTTCCAATACGGAATTTACCGAAAAACCAATATGTACCGCATCTAGAGAATATCAACATTTAAAAATAAAACAATTAGATGAAAAACAGCTAGCTCCTGCTTCTTACAAAAAAGAATTTGATAAAATAATTGAAAAAGATTGTTTGTGCGAAGGTCTAGGAGCAACGGTTATGTTAAAAAACAACATTCCAGTAATTCATAAAATGACTGCAGTAACTATTTGTCCTGGCCCCAACATGGCCTACTTTTCAAAAATTTCTACACTACGCGAAATGGTAGACCATATCTATGGCCGAATTAATATTTTAAACTCCGTTAAACGATCTAATTTATTTGTTAACGAATTAATGCTGTATGTTGATTATTTAAAAAAGGAAATAAACAATACAACTGGTGAATCGGTAAAAGAAATAAGGTACTTACAAAAGTTTAAAGCGAAGCTGATGGAAGGAATCGATTATTACAAAAAATTAGCTCCCTTAATAAAATTTGAAACAGAGAAATGTGTGATGACAATGAAAGAAGAGTTAATGGATATCGAAACTTCTTTAATTAATATGATTATCCCTACAGCAATTAGCTAATAATCGAACTTAGGTTTTTTAACCGAGTCGATTAATAATCAAAAAAACAAATAAAAGGATTTAATACAATTATTAAGAACTATATTAGACTTAAGTATGAGTGCGGTTGACGTCCACGAAAAGTGTGAACCGCCAGTTTCGTGGCAATGAGGCGTAAGGTATTCGCGGGAAAAACGAAAGCTGGAGGTTGGTTTTCGTGGTCACTTTTTCTTTGCTACGTTCTTTTGGAGAATCAAAAGAAAGTAGAATCTTATTAAAACTACGTTTTACAATTTAATTGAAAGAGTTTTTATATTCGAACTCCCATTATTAACCTGCATCCTATTAATAATAAAAAGAACAAACACAATTATTTCCAAAGCATCAAACGTTAGTATTGGTGCGGTTGACGTCCACGAAAATTGCGAACCGCCAGTTTCGTGGCAATGAGGCGTAAGGTATTCGCGGGAAAAACGAAAGCTGGAGGTTGGTTTTCGTGGTCTCTTTTTCTTTGCTACGTTCTTTTGGAGAATCAAAAGAAAGTAGAATCTTATTAAAACTACCTTTTACAATTTAATTGAAAGAGTTTTTATAATCCAACACCGGTTTTTAAATTCTAAATTAAATATTCACTTCTCCCAAACTAATTTTTTAGAAAAACCCAGACTGTTATCCGTAAATTTAATTTTAGTTAATTCAATTATCCATATCTCACCAGAAAAGGTAATGGCAAAAGGAAATTTTAGGTAATAACTTTTTTTAGCGGCTGTGATTTGGTTTTCATTCGGTTCAAAAAATAAACCCTCTATTTGCACTCCTTTAATATTAATTATTTCCTTCGTATCATTTGAAATTGCTAGTGCAACGTTATTGTTATTTTGTGCTTCAATAACATGATTGGTTTTTTTGCTTGATTTAAAAATGATCGTGTTCAACTCTTCCGAATAAGCATAATAACAAATGGAACAGTGCGGTTTATTATCTACGCATGTCGCTAACGTAAATAGTTTTTGCTTTTTTATAAAATCTAAAATCCGTTTGTCAATTAAATTCATCGTATTCATTTTTATTTATGGTGTATTGAAAAACAAGTACCTAAAACGTTTCACAATCTTTACAAAGATCAATCTCGTTCTTTTTTCCCTTTACAAATTTCTGAAGCATATCAATGCGCTTTTTACTATTATAAATTGCACCTAATTTCTCTTGACTGATATTGCCCACCACTCCTTTTGAATTTAAATCTGCACAACAAACAGTGATGTCGCCATTTGGCAATAACACTAGCTGATGCATTAATAGTGAGCAACCCATTTTTAAACTTTTTTTCTTTTTTCTTTTTTCTAATTCCTCAATCTTCACTTCACCCGCCCAATTGTGTGCATACCTCAATTCATAGCCGTCCACAATATTTAAAAGTTCCACAAATTCGCTACTCATCCATTCGGTAGAAAGTTTGTTTTTAAATTCTAATAGCGATATTATTCCGGTTGCAATCGGTTTAGCACTGGCATTATTCAACCTGCAAAAAGTTCTAATGTTGTCAACAAAAACATCCCACTTTGCTCGTTCTCTCATCTCTTCAAATTTTTCTTTACTCCCCCCATCCATACTAAAGCGGATATGACTTAAGATACCTGAATCTATTAAAATTTTAGAATTAATTTCATTGAGAAGAGAAGCGTTTGTGAGTAAACCAATTTCTGGAAATTTTATGTTTTCTTTCGCTGCTTTTATTTTAAAGCTCTTAATAATCCCTAACATTTTTTCTAAATTAGGGTGCAGCAACACTTCACCAGCATTATAAAGGTGAATGGTATTTACTTTTCTGAAATTTCTATCTGATAAAAAATCTTCAAAAAAGAGGATTAAGGTTGCTTCGCTCATTCTAACTTTTGTCTTCTCATGATCTAATGAGCATAGCTGACAACGAAGATTACAATAACTTACAAATTCTAAATGGATCTCTCGAATTGAATTTCCCCATTTTGTAAATTTAAATTTGTAATATAGATAGTAGCTGATGTAGAAAGAAATTCCTTGCGCTAATTCAACAAACTTCCATACAAAAGAACTTTTACGAACCTTTTGAACAAAATAGTTTTTTAAATTAAAGGTGTTAATTGAAAATATCGACATAGCCAAGTTATCAAGTAAATTATTTATTACCACTAGTAAGTAACTGTTGGGTTGCCCTTTTCTTTTTTTCTTCCAAAATTAATTTTAGCTCTCTACCCATTTGCCCTGCAATGGAGGTATTTTCCTGTGCTCGCCGAATTAGATAGGGAACCACTGCTTTAATTGGACCGTATGGCAAGTATTTTGTAACATTATACTGTGCAGCTGCCAAGTTGTAGGTAATGTGATCGCTCATTCCATATAGTTGTGAAAAATAAACATGTGGGTGATTATTCTCTACATTTAATCGTTGCATTTCATGCAGCAGGTACATCGTACTTGCTTCGTTATGGGTGCCGGCACAAAGGGTAATTACCTTAATATTTTTAAGACAAATGGTGATTGCTTTGTCAAAATCCTCATCGGTTTTTTCTTTAGATGCTTGTATGGGAGAAGGGTAACCAAATTGTAATGCGCGTGCGTTTTCTTTTTCGAGATAGGCTCCGCGAACTAACTTAATACCAACGGAGATGTTTTCTTCTGCTGCCATTCTTAATAAAAAATTAAGATAGTTAATCCTATCCCAACGATACATTTGGAGTGTAGTAAGTATGATTGCTTTTTTACTATTAAATTTCCGCATCATTTCTTCTGCCAATCTATCAATGTGTTCTTGTATCCAACTTTCTTCCGCATCAAAATAAATAGGCACATTACAATTGTACGCTTCCTTACAAATAGCTTCCAGACGTTTTTTTCCGTTATTAAATTCAATTAACTCTCCGTTACTTAATGCTATTTTAGCAGATAATTTTTCAAGCACTTCAGATGACATCACCCCAGTTAGCTTTAAACTCGTGTAAGGTATTGCGGAATCATTTTTTGCTAGCTCAATTATTTTTATCAATTCTGTCTTGGCATGTTCAAAATCACTTTCTGTATTCTCCCCTTCTACCGAATAATCTAGAATAGAGCCAATGTTCGATTTATTTAAATTATTAACTACCGTTTTTGCTTCCAATAAATTTTCACCGCCACAGAACTGATCGAATATGGTATTTTTTATAATTTTTTTTATGGGAAGTCCCGCTTTTAAAGCGATGAGCGTTAATTTTGAAAAAAAATTCACCACCCCTGGATACTTCATCAAATTGAATAACCAAAATGATTTTTTTAATTGGGAGTCTGATTTTGCTGAAAATGCTTTACTCGTATTTTCAAAGTCCACTTGTGTATTCATAATTATAAATTTTTAATGTTCAAAGAATCGTTCGTTGATTTATTTACAACAAGTATTTTTATTAGCGGAAAAACAACTATACAAATACCCGTAAATAATCCAATACCTGCTATTGAAAAAGAAATTAAATAGGGGTTTATGGAATTCATTATTTCCCTAAAACTTACTTGGTCTCCCATAATTAGTTTTGCTTTTTCTACCCCTGCAAAAATTAATGAAAGAAAAAAGAGGAACAATGACAAATTCATTATCCAAAAACCTGTTGTAATTGTATTTTTTTGCCGATTATTGAACGTACAGTTCGTATAATCTTGTATTATAAAAACACAAGAAGACAAAAGAATCATGGTGTTTATTCCGATAGTACTCCCCATTGAATGGGCAACGGTAATATGCGTACCATGCGTAAAAACATTTATGGCCGGAACGGAAATAAGCAATGCCAATGTAAGATTTATAAATATCCAAAAATCTGAAGCAACAATAAACTTAGCCGTTAACTGATAAAAAACGGCTTTCGCGTGGGTTAAACTTTTTTGAAAATCGTATATAATTTTCGCTAAAATTATTAATTCGGTCATGCTGATGAAATATGCAAAGTATCTAATCCAGGAAGCTGTTGGAACAATATAAATATGATGTGCCCAGCCAAATAGTAAATTGGTGAAACCTAAAAAATACATTAGAAAGGCAAGCTTAGACTTCGCAATGGAATCATCACCTTTAATACGTTCCATGATAAAAATGGCCGTACCATATACTAACATATTCCAAGAACCCACTAAAGAACCATACGCTTTCCATTGCACTGCTAGGTCTCTGATGATGCTTTTATTGAAGTAGGGAAAAATCCATAAATAAGATTCGGAGAAGGTGAGAAAAAAGAAAAATATTCCTGTACCCCACATCCATAAGTAAACCGGCCAGCTCCCTGTTTTGGCGGCTACCGTTTTAAAAAAGTTATAACCAAATAATAACCATGAAAAAAGTATTGGAATGGCCAGAATGGGCGGAAACTCCCAATATTCTCTTCCTCCAAATTTACCCGCAATGTAACTTCCAATAATAACCAGACCGGTAATTAAAAAAATCCAAAAATGAAGACGAGAAATTTTTACAGAAAATAAAGGCAAATTACAAAACCGTGGGAGGTAATAATAAATGCCACCCACCGCACAAAGAAAGATCCATGCCACTACCAGAGACACATGCATTGGGCGGCTTTTAAAAAAAGGTAATTCATTTAAAAAGCCAGGAATAATATATTGTAATGAACCGATGCAACCAAACAACGCTCCGGTGCATAAGGCCAGCATGCTTAATAGAATAAAGGAAATACCAATTGCTTTTTTATTCATTATGTTGCGTTATTGTACCATCGTATTGTATGTTAAATTTTGTAACCGGCGAAATTCCCGTTTCATTAATGTAATTTAAATACTCCACTATCGCATTAATTTCTTCCTTATCCATATTAAAATTAGGCATCCGTTGCGACCCTGTTTGTAACATGGCAGCAATAAAATTTTTGTTCTCTTTATATCTTGACATCACATTTGTTAAATCGGGACCCATGTATCCTCCTAAACCATAAATTTGGTGACAGGAAACACAATTATACTTTTGATAATAGTGCTTTCCTTTAATTGCATTCGCTGTTAAACTTTGAATCCCTTTATCTTCAGCAGTTCCTGTGGTATATACAAAAATAGTATATATAAAAAAACTACTCAGTAAGGTGGCAAATATTCTGCGTTTGTTAATTGTTTTCATGAAGATCGAAAACTAGATGTTAAAAATATTGCTTACAAATTGTACTAATTTAAGTTCATCAATAATGGTCACTTTTTTATTTTTTATTACTAATAGATGCATTTTTTCAAATTCCCTAAGAATAGCATAAATATAATTTCTTCTCGTTCCCACCACGTTTGCAATGTCTTCAATACTGTATGAATTAACTTGATTTAATTTTTTAATATTTTGCAGTAATGTTTTTATTACATTTTCTTTAATTTTTTTCTCTGTCATTTTAGAGATTTTTTCTTCAATCAACCCAATTCTAGCGCTTAAATGACTAATGATATCCCTTGCCACTTCAGAATTGTTTTCCATTAATGTACTCAAGGTCTTTTCAGAAATTTTATATCCGCTTATTGTTTCCGTTGCGGTTACCGAAACAAAAGAGTTCTCATTCCTTAATAAAGAATGTATTCCCAAATAATCTCCCTCTTTTACATTTAAGATGATAAACTCCTGCCCTTTTGAATTCCGATGAACTATTTTAGCTTTTCCTGTTTCTATATATAAAATGAAGTCAGTCTTTTTACCCTGTTCGAGTATCAATTCTCCTTTAGTATAAGAATGAAATGATTTCTCATTTACTAAGTCAATAATTCCTACAGATTTTAACTTTCGCATAAAGGTGATTTACGACTTGCGTTATCTTAGTTCA
>JBDTFR010000036.1:0-21193 GCA_039937835.1 Bacteroidia bacterium
CTCTATCTGATTTGGTTCCAAAGATTTTGGAAACGTTTTTGGTGAAAAAATCTAACATTTAGGTATATCGTTTATTAATAATGCATTTTTAAGATTGTAAAAATAGCCATTTTTTATCTTTCTATTACGAATTTTATTAGGTAATCAAAAGCT
Source organism: Bacteroidia bacterium (assembly GCA_039937835.1). Taxonomy (GTDB): domain Bacteria; phylum Bacteroidota; class Bacteroidia; order 2-12-FULL-35-15; family 2-12-FULL-35-15; genus 2-12-FULL-35-15. Next base: position 154 of record JBDTFR010000036.1, read on the forward strand.
AACTAAATTGATTAACGGCGAGTAATTGGCAAAAGTTATTCCTTTTTGGGTAGTGGTGACAAATTAGCAGGAGTAGGAAGATTGAAGATAGTGGCAGGAGTAGTTTATTTACTTATAACACCACTTCCGTTACTGGCTATTGGCTAATTCTTTGTTTGTGCTTAAAGGAGCAGCATTAAATTTTATTTTTTTGAAAAATTTCTTTTGCTATTTCAGTGGGATTTACAATAGGCAGATAATTATCTTCAAAGGGAGTCCCTGAAGTACTTTTTGCTAATAAAGCTCTTGTATGAGATATAGAAAGGCTTAACATAGTAATTAATCCAGCATCTGGCAATTTAAGCTCTTTTTTATCCTTAGTAAGGAATTGTTTTATATTTTGAATGCTAAATTCGTTTAAAACCTTTATATGAACAAGTATAATATCCTCAGAATCCTTTAAATCATAAATAACTTGAATCTCGAATATTTCCCTTTTTATATCAAATGCAGTAGCCACCCCAAAACCAATTGATAATTTTTCCTTTGCTTCTGTGTTTGTAGTAATACTAAACTCTAATTCTTTTATTTTATTTATAGCTATACTAACTTGTTTTTTCATTTTAAGCTACTAATAATTCTGGTTCTGTTTCTTTTATTAATCTATTTTTGTTTTTACCAATAGTCGCTATCTGAGAAGTTTTAGAAACGTGCTTGCTTTTAAAAACAATGACTTTATTATTTTCATTTTTTACATGAGATGGCTTAATCCTTTGTTCTTCCATATAACGTGAAATTTTATCAATTTCAAAATAAACACCCGTTTCAACATACTTTACTATTGGTGCTTTATCTAAGGCTAAAGAAAGTTCAACTAATTTCTTTAATGAAAAATTACAGTCTCCTTTTAAGATTTGTGAAATATATCCTTTTGAAACATTCCATCTATCAGCTAACTCATTTTGATTGAAGTTATTCTTTTGCATATAATCATGTACCTGACGATAAATTTCGTCCTGCATTTCTACAATCCAATATTCTTTGGTTTTGAATAGTTCCTTTTTGGTTAACATAACTATTTTATTTATTATTAAAGTATGCTTTTTTTATATTCCTAAAATGTGTGATATCCTTAGTCTGACTTGTTTTTTTACCTCCACTCACAACAACTCGTCCATTTTGTTTATCATGAAATAAGTATACCCTTAAATGTTTAGTTTTTATTTCATATTCCTTTATAGAATCATTTTTAGGGGTAATGTCCCTATGCTTTTCTACTGGCATTGTTTTTAAATCAGCCAACATTTGCATTCGAGATTGAATTGTTCTTAATTCACTTTTTAAAGCCCCATCATTTTCACAATTTTTACAATAAATATCAAATTCACATTTGCCATTTATTGAAAGTTTGAAGAATTTTAGTTTCCCATCAATTTCTTCTATCTTATTTAACTCAAAATTATACATTTTAGTTTACTTATAGCTAAACTTTTAACAAAAGATTAACAATTATGTGAATATCAGGTGCTTATTTATATCATGTAATACTTAATTATCCCAGAAAGGTTAAATTTAAATGGCAGTGTATCTTATTTATAAAAAAATCCCCGAAAATTAATTTTCGAGGATTTTTTTATTTTTATTCCCTAACTACCACAAGCTTCGCAATCATCTTTATTATCAATAGAGCAAGAAATTTGTGCTGCTTTTTCTGCATCTAGTAATATTTGACGTTCTGCACTTATTTGTTGTTGGCGTTCTAAAACTAACACATCTTCATTACCCAGCACTTCTGGTATTTCTTTGGCAGCGGCTATATCAGCCGTAAATTTAATGGCATCGCTAGCAGCCTTAGTACGTAAGTAATACATACCTGTTTTTAAGCCAGCTTTCCATCCATAAAAATGCATAGAAGATAGCTTCGCAAAATTTGCATCTTGCACAAACAAGTTTAATGATTGTGATTGGCAAATGTAAGCGCCGCGGTCTGCTGACATATTAATGATTACTTTTTGAGAAATTTCCCAAACGGTTTTATACAACGCTTTAATATTTTCTGGTATCTCAGCTATGTTTTGCACCGAGCCATTCGCTACAATAATTTTATTTTTCAGATTATCGTTCCAAATACCCAGCTTTACCAAGTCTTTTAATAAATGTTTATTTACAATTACAAACTCACCCGATAATACACGGCGTGAATAAATATTAGAAGTATAAGGCTCAAAACACTCATTATTACCCAGTATTTGCGAAGTGCTAGCTGTTGGCATTGGTGCTAACAACAAGGAATTGCGTACACCATGTTTTTTTACTTCTTCTTTAAGAATATCCCACTCCCAACGTTTAGAAGGGGTTACGCCCCACATATCGAATTGAAAAATTCCTTTTGAAACAGGGCATCCTGCATACGTTTCATACGGACCCTCTACTTTTGCAAGATCTTTTGAAGCCGTCATGGAAGCATAATAAATGGTTTCATGAATTTCTTTGTTTAACACAATCGCTTCTGGCGAATCAAAAGGATGACGCAATAAAATAAATGCATCGGCTAAACCTTGCACGCCAATACCAATAGGGCGATGACGCATGTTAGAATTGCGAGCCTCTGCTACTGGATAATAGTTACGATCAATTATTCTATTTAAGTTCTTAGTAATAGTATAGGTTACTTCAAATAATTTTTGATGATCGAATTTACCATCAATTACAAATCGTGGCAAGGCAATAGATGCTAGGTTACACACGGCTACTTCATCGGGTGCAGTGTATTCAATAATTTCGGTACACAGGTTAGATGATTTAATAGTTCCTAAGTTTTGCTGATTGCTTTTTGAGTTACAAGCATCTTTGTAAAGCATATAAGGGTTACCTGTTTCAATTTGCGAATCGATAATAGCAGTCCACAGTTCACGCGCTTTAATGGTTTTACGTGCTTTCCCTTCTTGCTCATATTTGGTGTATAGTTTTTCAAATGCTTCACCCCAACAATCTGCTAACCCTGGTGATTCATTCGGGCAAAATAACGACCACGGTCCATTTTCTTCTACCCTTTTCATAAACAAATCGGGAGTCCACATGGCGGTAAATAAATCGCGTGCACGTGCTTCTTCCTTACCATGATTTTTACGAATGTCTAAAAACTCAAAAATATCGGCATGCCATGGTTCAATGTAAATGGCAAAAGAACCTTTTCTTTTTCCTCCACCTTGATCCACATAACGAGCGGTATCATTAAATACACGTAACATGGGTATGATGCCGTTTGATGTACCATTGGTACCGCGTATGTAAGAACCAGTAGCACGTATATCATGTATACTTAAACCAATACCACCCGCACTTTGTGAAATTTTAGCGCATGATTTTAAAGTGTCGTAAATTCCATCAATGCTATCGTCCTTCATCGCTAATAAAAAGCAAGACGACATTTGTGGCTTAGGAGTGCCGGCATTAAACAAAGTAGGTGTTGCATGGGTGAACCAACGTTCACTCATCAGGTTATAAGTTTCAATAACGGAAGCAATATCATCTTTATGAATACCCACTGAAACGCGCATTACCATGTGCTGTGGGCGCTCCGCTACTTTTCCATTCATTTTTAAAAGGTAGCTTCTTTCTAATGTTTTAAATCCAAAATAATCGTACCCAAAATCGCGGTCATAAATAATGGTAGAATCTAATTCTTGCGCATTTTTTTTAATGACTTGATATACGTCATCTGCCAATAAAGGCGCCTTTTTACCCGTTTTCGGATCAACGTAATTATACAATGCTTCCATTGTTTTTGAAAAAGATTTGTTGGTGTTTTTGTGTAAGTTGGAAACGGCTATACGAGAAGCTAATAATGCAAAATCGGGATGTTTTGTTGTTAACGATGCGGCAGTTTCTGCGGCAAGGTTATCTAACTCACTGGTAGTTACACCTTCGTAAATACCTTCAATCACCTTCATCGCCACACTAATGGGCGTTACATGAATAGAGTCCAAACCATAACATAGTTTTTGAACACGGGCAGTGATTTTGTCGAATTTTACCGACTCTCGGTTACCATCTCTTTTGATTACATACATAGTTTCAGAATTAGGTGGTTAGTACTTTTTTTACAATTTAAACATCAGACCACACGTAGTTATACTATGCTTACTGACACTGGTTATTCTTTTAATTTATTCTTCGTTTACTATTTTTACAACAATCACTAGCCATCAAACGGTTGAATGGTTAATCATTTTATTTGCAGCCAGTGATTTAAAAATCTTCGTCCAATTTAAAAACATTATCTTCCTTTTTACCCATTACGCCTGATTTTTGATACTCAGCAACACGTTTTTCAAAGAAGTTCGTTTTACCTTGTAAAGAAATTAATTCCATAAAATCGAACGGATTGGTAGCATTATATGCTTTGGGACAATTTAAAGCCACTAATAAACGATCGGCAACAAACTCAATATATTGACACATCATATCGGCATTCATGCCAATTAAACGCACAGGAAGGGCATCAGAAACAAAGTCTTTTTCAATCTCTACTGCATTGGTAATAATAGCGGTTACTTTTTCTTGAGGTAATTGATTTTGAAGTTGAGAATACAATAGGCAAGCAAAATCGCAATGTAAACCTTCATCGCGTGATATTAATTCATTTGAAAATGTTAAGCCAGGCATTAACCCACGTTTTTTTAACCAAAAAATGGAGCAGAAACTTCCAGAGAAGAAAATCCCTTCAACGGCAGCAAAAGCAATTAGTCGTTCTGCGAAAGTTCCATTGCCAATCCATTTTAAAGCCCACTCAGCTTTTTTACCAACACATGGCAATGTATCAATAGAGTGGAGTAACCGATCCTTTTCGGTAGGGTCTTTAATATAGCTATCAATTAATAAAGAATAGGTTTCAGAGTGAATGTTCTCCATCATAATTTGAAATCCATAAAAACATCTTGCTTCTGGATATTGTACTTCATTCATAAAATTGATGGCCAAATTTTCATTTACAATACCATCACTCGCTGCAAAAAAAGCAAGTACATGCTTAATGAAGTGCTTTTCATCATTATTTAACTTGTTTTCCCAATCTTGAAGATCTGGATTAAGATCAATTTCTTCAGCAGTCCAAAAGCTGGCTTCTGCCTTTTTATACATTTCCCAAATTTCCTGATGTTTTATTGGAAAAAGAACGAATCTATCCTTATTCTCTTTTAGTATTGGTTCTGTCATGTTTCAATAGTTAAGTTAAGATCTACTAATTAAATTTTATCCTTTAATCTTCTTATTCCTTCAATTTAGCGGAAAAAATTCCCTGAAAGTCTATTACTTTCTTTTTAAGCATTTTAATAAATAATTGATTAGTGAATTAAAGGTTTACAAATTTTACGAAAATAAATATCAAAAAGAAGAGTATACAATTAACATTTACCCTAAGTTATAAACACAGCGAATTAACAATTGCATGTTGATAAAACAGTAATGCATTAAAAAACATTACGTTAACAATAAGCGAAAAGAAAATGAAAAATTTTAGTAAAAGTGCTTGCAGTTCATTGAAAAAAATCGCAATTACATATACGGGGCTTTCAGACAAAACATGGCTATAAGATCAATAAATAAAGGGATTTACGGATTTTTGTTTTTAAGCTTATCTGCCAACTCCAATTGGTTGAACCACTCTTTACCATATTTTCTAGTTAGTGGTTCCCGTAAAAATTTATATACTGGTACATTTAATTTAGCACCACATTCGCAAGCAGGCTTACAAATACTCCATTGATGGTAATTTACCGCGTCGTAATCTTTATATTTTGTAATTCGTACGGGGTATAAATGGCACGAAATAGGCTTTTTAAAATTTATTTTTTTATCGTAGAATGCTTGTTCAATACCGCACTTAGCAATGCCGTTATCAAAAATAGTAAACGCACAATGTTTGCCTTTTACAAGCGGTGTTGTATAATCGCCATCGTCATCAATAACAAAAACACCTTGTTTTTCAATGGCTTTAACACCGTCTTTTGGTAAATAAGGTTTCACCTCGTCCCAAATATCTTCTAAAATAGCTATTTCTTCTTCTTCTAGCGGTGCGCCAGAATCACCTGCTACACAGCATTCTCCCTTACAGGCATCCAAATCGCAAACAAATTTTTTTTCTAATAAATGCTCCGAAACGATGGTATTATCTATCGCAATCATTATCCTATTTTTTTTCGATACAAAGATACGCATTTTAGTACAGCAGCTATGCGATACTATATCTAGTATTTACGTAAGATGCATCAATTTAATTTTTACTTTTGTTTGCAATTAAACGATAGATTTGGTTTGAATATAGCCTATATACAATATGAATTCAGAAGATCTTTTTAAAAACATTATTTCGCATTCAAAAGAATACGGATTTATTTTTCAAAACAGTGAAATTTATGATGGCTTAAGTGCTGTATACGATTACGGACAAATGGGTGTAGAGCTTAAAAAAAACTTACGTGAATATTGGTGGAAAGCCATGGTGCAACTACACGAAAACATTGTAGGAATTGATACTGCTATATTTATGCACCCTACTACTTGGAAAGCTTCTGGCCATATTGACGCTTTTAATGATCCACTTATTGATAATAAAGACAGCAAGAAGCGTTACCGTGCTGATGTGCTGATTGAAGAACACCTAGCAAAAATTGAAGCAAAAATTCAAAAAGAAATTGATAAAGCGAGAGAGCGCTTTGGCGATGCATTTAATGAAGAGACGTTTCGTGCTACCAATGCTCGTGTTTTAGAAAATCAAATAAAAGCAGATGCTATACTTTCCGAATTTAAAAGTGCTCTAGAAAAAAATGATTTGGAGGGTGTTCGTAAAATTATTATTGATTGTGAAATAGTGTGCCCTATTTCTGGTTCAAAAAATTGGACAGAAGTACGCCAATTTAACCTCATGTTCAGTACTAATATGGGTTCTGTTACTGAAGATTCAAACACCATTTATTTAAGACCAGAAACAGCACAAGGTATTTTTGTAAATTTCTTAAATGTACAAAAGTCGGGTAGAATGAAAATTCCCTTTGGAATAGCGCAAACGGGCAAAGCTTTTCGTAATGAAATTGTAGCAAGACAATTTATATTTCGGATGCGTGAATTTGAACAAATGGAAATGCAATTTTTTGTACGCCCAAGCACTGAAATGGAATGGTATCATTACTGGAAAGAGAATCGTATGAAATGGCATTACTCTTTAGGTTTTAAAGAAAGCAATTATCGTTTTCACGATCATATTAAATTAGCGCATTATGCAAATGCTGCTTGCGATATTGAATTTAATTTTCCTTTTGGTTTTAAAGAATTAGAAGGTATTCATAGTCGTACCGACTTTGATTTAAAAGCACATGAACAACATTCTGGAAAAAAATTACAATATTTTGATCCTGAACTCAATCAAAATTATGTTCCGTATGTGGTGGAAACCTCTGTAGGGTTAGACCGTTTGTTTTTATCCGTACTTTCTAAAGCGTATGTGGAAGAAAAGTTAGAGGATGGTACCGTGCGTACCTCATTAAACTTACCAGCTTTTTTAGCTCCTATTAAAGTAGCAATTTTACCCTTATTAAAAAAAGATGGTTTACCTGAAAAGGCCCGCGAAATAATGAACCTATTGAAGTTTGATCATGCTTGTACGTATGATGAAAAAGATACCATTGGTAAACGATATCGCCGCCAAGATGCAATAGGCACACCCTTTTGTATTACCATTGATCATCAATCATTAGAAGACAATACGGTTACCATTCGTCACCGCGATACGATGATACAAGAGCGTATAACTATAAACGAATTACCAGTACTAATTGATGAGAAAGTAAGTTTTAAAAGGGCCTTGCAATCACTAAAATAAAAAGATGTAGACTGATATTTAAATTATAAAGTAGCAGGATGAAATTTGCTCATAAAAAAAGAGGCTGACCGCCTCTTTTTTTATGAGCTATGTATAGCTTATAAGTTCAGTAAAATTTATAAAGTACTTTCTTTCCTTTAAAATTTAAAGTACATAAAAGGAGCCGGTTTTGTTTGAAACATAAATACCAAGGTTAACAGAAACATTCCAGATAAAATTCCATATCTAAATGGTTTCGATTTAATATTTAATACCCAAGTATGTTTTTCACTTACATACTCAAACACATCTAAAGTAAAAATAAAAAGTAAATAGATTCCTGTGGTTTTTATAAACCAAAGCGAAAATTCACTGCTTTCCCAATGAAGCATTTTAGAGAAAAAAAGCTGTGTAGTTCCCCACGAAGTGGACCTAAAGAATACCCATGTAAACGTAACAAGTATATAAGTGAGTACAATGTTCATAATATCTCGCCATTTAAAATGATGGATTTTATCAGTTTGTATTTTATCTTCTTTAGTAAACATTTTATGAATAGCAAGATAAACACCATGTAATGCACCCCAAATAACAAAATTCCAACTAGCACCATGCCATAAACCACCTAATAACATGGTTATAAATAAATTTATATAGGTTCTCGTTTTCCCTTTCCGGTTACCTCCTAATGAAATATATAAATAATCTCTAAGCCAAGAAGAAAGAGAAATGTGCCATCTACGCCAGAATTCAGTTATATTTCTTGATAAGTAAGGTTGTTCAAAATTTTTCATCAACTCTACCCCAAATAACTTTGATGTTCCTCGAGCAATATGTGTATACCCAGAAAAGTCAGCATATATCTGTATTGAAAAAAGTACTAAGCCACAAATAATTTCCATGGACTTGTAAGTATGTAAATTTTCAAAAATATGATCTACGTATCTACCGGTTGTATCACCAATCATTACCTTTCTAAAAAGACCTGTTATAATTAAGGATACGCCCTGTTGAATTTGTAATTTAGTAGGCTGCAATTTTTTACGGAGTTGAGGAAGTAAAACTGCCGCCCTTCCAATGGGTCCTGCCACGAGTTGTGGAAAGAAGACTACAAATAAAGCAAAATCAACAAAATTATGGGTGGCTTTTATCTTATTGCGATAAATATCTACAATATAGGATATGTTATGAAATATATAAAAGGAAAGACCAACGGGTAATAGAATATTTAAATGAACATAATCAAGCTTTGAACCAAACTGTGCACATACATCTTCGAAACTATCTACAAAAAAATTAAAATATTTAAAGAATACCAGTATGCCTAAATTGGTGACCAAACTAAGTGTTAATAATAATTTCCGCTTTTTTTCTTCCTTTATTTTTTCTAATTTTATACCTATGATATAATCAATGATGGTAGTAAACATTAATAATAAACAGAATCGCCAATCCCAATAACCATAGAAGAAGTAGCTTATAAGTAGTAAAAAAATATTTTTGCTACTTTTAGTAGGAAGAATATAAAATAGTGGGAGTACAACTCCTAAAAAAATAAAAAATATAAATGAATTAAATAACATATTTTTTTTAATTGATAAGCAATGCCTTCTTAATTTATTTTTTGCAAATTAAAAATTGTAAACGGAATAAGGGATAAAAAGTTACTCTTTTAAAATCCTCCCTAGAAGCTCTAAATTGATGGCACAAAATTACCAATAAAATCGCTACAAAAGCTATATTTTAGTTAGTTTTTTATTGTTCTTTTTTAAAAAAAACTATACCTATAACTAGTTGTTTATTAGAGTGATTGAAGATCCGCCGTTTTTTATAAAACTGTTTTTTAAAATTATTTATTATTATTGTGAAAAGAATGGTATATTCGTCTATTAAAATAATAACTTTATTAAATATAAAATAAAAGGAGATGAAGAGGGAGATAGATAATTATAAATTAAAATAAACTATTTGTAACTAAAAAAAATAAATTGCGTTTTAAATTGTGGATATAAAAAATGGTACGAGTTTGATCCCTCGTTTTTAACAAATAGAATATAAGTTTTAAAACTTATAGTAGCTTATGCGATGTTGAATTTGTTTTTTATAATCCACAACTCAAAAACACTTAATTTATTTAAAACTCATCCCCATGAAAAAATTCATTTTAGCCTTATGCATTTTCGCGTGTACTGAAAGCACAACAAAAGCATCAAATTATTATTTCTCCAGTACAAATGGAGACGATTCTAGAAGTGCTGCTCAAGCTCAAAAAGCTTCAACACCATGGAAGACTATTGATAAATTAAACGATTTCTTTACAAACTTACAAGGTGGTGATTCTGTCTTATTTAATAGAGGCGATGAATTTGTTGGATCAATAAAAATAACCAAATCAGGGATCACTTCCAAACCAATTGTATTATCTTCTTACGGAAGCGTTACTAAAAATATGCCAGTTATTACAGGCCTTGTTACACTAACTAATTGGGTTTCTGTTGGCAATAATATATGGGTAACTAATTTTTCAACTGCTAATAGTAGTATTGTAAATACCTTCTTGATCAACAATAGCCCGTATGCAATGGGGCGTTTTCCAAATGTAGATAAGCCAAACAAAGGCTTTCTTAATTTTGAATCTCATAACGGAAATACACAAATTACAGATAATGAATTAGGCAGTACACCCGATTGGACAGGTGGTGAAATGGTCATAAGACCTAACCGTTGGTGCATGGATCGTAATTTAATTCGCGCTCACTCTGGTAATACGCTTACTTATACTTCATCATCAGGCTATACTCCACATGATAATTTTGGATACTTTATACAGAATCATCTTAAAACACTAGATCAATTTGGCGAGTGGTACCATGACAAAAATGCAAATAAATTATATGTTTATATAAATATAAAACCTACTTCATATACCATACAAACAGGGTCGTATGATGTTCTTGTAAACATTGCCTCACAATCAAATATTACATTTAATAATTTAAGTTTTATTGGTGCAAATACCGAGGCTTTTAAAATTAACAATGCTCAAAATATTGAAATTAAAAACAGCAAAATATTATATTCAGGGGTAAATGGAATTACTGCTACCAATACCAAAGGCGCTACTGTTGAAAATTGTAACATTAATGGTAGTAACAATACTGCATTGAGCTTTTATAGCGATTGTTCCAATACAACAATACGAAATAACACTATTAAAAATAGCGGCGTTGTTGATGGAATGTGTAAAAGTGGAAATAACATGAGCGAAGGTATTTCGTTAAGCGGAAACAACAACTTAGTTGAATACAATACTATCGATAGCACGGGATATATTGGTATCTTTTTTTATGGAAATGACGTAACTATTAAAAATAATTTTGTAAATTATTTTAACATCAGTAAAGATGATGGCGCAGGCATCTACACTTGGGTAGGTACGGATCTAACCACCACATGGAAAAACAGAAAGGTGGTAGGTAATATTGTTTTAAACGGCATTGGTGCAGGTGCAGGTACAAATTCTGCTTCAGAAGCTGCTACAGAAGGAATTTATATGGATGACAATACAGGAGAAGTTGACATTTTAAATAATACCGTTGCCAATTGTGCAGATAATGGAATATTCTTGCACGATGCACACAATATAAAAGTTATGGGCAATACGTTATTTAACAATTTAAGTGCTCAAATATACGTAAGTCAAAGTGTGGATTGTAGCAATTGTGATACTAGAGGTTTAAATGTTACGAATAATCTTTTTGTTTCGAAATACAATGACCAACTTTCTGGTTCTTTTAGGAGCTTAAAGAGTAACATCAGCAACTTCGGATCATTTGACAGCAATTATTATTGCCGTCCGTTTGATGACAACTTGGTTATCTTAAGTGAATACATCAATACCGGTAAAACCGTAAAAAATGCACAAAATATAGCCACATGGCAAACTAATTTTTCTCAAGATAAAAACAGTAAAAGAATGCCTTTTATTATGCCTCCATCGTCTTTTGATGGCGTAATCGGTAGTAATTTGTTTACCAACAGTGGTTTTTCTTCAAACACAAATGGTACCTCTGCATATACTGGTCAAGGTGTGGTTTCTGCTAGCTGGGATAATACTGGCAAGTTAGATGGCGCATCCTTAAAATGCACATATACTTCAAGTGCAGCAGGTACAGCGATTATCTACATTAACGTTGGAAATGTTGTTGCGGGGAAAAGCTATGTTTTAAAATATAGTTTACTAGGCGTTAAAAACAACAAAATAATCAAGAATTATTTAATGCAAAATGTATCGCCGTACTCCATTATAAGTAATTCAACTACTACTAATACTAGTACTTCACGAACTGAAAACCAAGTTGTTTTTACATCTACAAAAACAGATAATAACGTAAGTGTTATGTTTGCAATTGATGAAACTGTTGGTGCATTTTATATTGATAATGTGGTATTTCAAGAAGCTCGTGTTACCACTAACTCACCTGACAATAACATTCGTTTTGAATACAATGCTACAAAATCAGCGAAAAACATAAATTTAAGTAATAACACTTATCGCGATGTAAAAAACAACCTGTATGTAGGGAGTGTTACACTTGCTCCGTACACTTCTATTATTTTAATAAAAATTGGGGTTAGCACAAATATTCAAGGTAGCATTTCAAATCCTAATACTGAATTAAATGTATACCCAAACCCTTCACGTGGTAAATTTTATATTAGTAATACAGATTTTACTCCTGGTAATGAAGTATCTGTTGTTCTATATAATAGTATAGGAAGTGTTGTTTTTTCAAAAGTAGTCCCTACAGAAGATCAAATTTTTATTGATACAGAAGATAATGTTAGAGCTGGTGTATACGTAGTAGTTGCAACTACAAACAATAAATCGTATAAAAAAAGAGTAGTTTTGATAGACTAAATTTAACTTATAATACTTAAAAAATGGAGGATTAATAACTATTAATCCTCCATTTTTTTATAATAAATATTAAAAATGTTACTTTTGTATTCGTGTTGCTGTATAGATAGAAGTAACAATTTATTTATATGGGTTTTACATTTTCACATCCTGCATTAATCTTACCTTTTAAATATTTACCCCGTAAATATTATTCATTAAGTGGTTTAATTATGGGTAGTATGGCTCCCGACTTTGAGTATTTTTTACGCTGGGACAATCAAAGCGTATTAAGCCATACTTTTAAAGGTGTATTTTTATTTGATATACCGTTTTCAATCATCGCGTTGATTATTTTTCACGAAATAATGCGAAATATTTTAATTAGCAATGCACCATCCTTTATAAAAGAAAGGCTCACATTTTTACTTGAAATGAATTGGTTTGATTACTTTAAAAAAAATGCATTACTTGTTTTATGCTCTATATTTATAGGAGTTTGCACCCATTTATTTTGGGATAATTATACTGCGCTGAACGGCTATTTTGTGAGGAAAAACACCTTTTTAACCACCCAACATTTTTTCTTTGGAATTGAGTTATTTAATTACAAAATATTAAAACACTTAAGTTCTATAGTAGGCGGGGGTATTTTGATTTACTTATTTTTAAAATTACCTAGAAAAAAGATTCTTCTGTTACCCAAGAAGTATTTTTGGCTCCTCACTTTTATAATATTTTTAGCCTGCATTTTTTTTTATATCGGTGTCTCGGGAAATTTTATATTATCCTTTAATCAATTAACCAAAAAAAGCATTTCCTACATGTTGTTTTCCCTGGTTGTAACTACCATATATTTTAAACGCAAAGAAACAACGTTGGCGGACTAATTTTCGCCAGATTACTTAAATTTTATTGCTTTTTTAAAATTTGGCTAGAACACCCACCCATACTTCGTTATCAGGAATATCACTAATAACCACAGCGCCCATTCCTGTAATTACATTTGAACCTATTTTACATTTTTCTTTTAAAACAGTACGAAGACCAATAAAACAATTATCCGCAATAGATAAGCCACCGCCCATCACCACACCCGCAGTAAGTATATTATTTTTACCTGTTGAAGTATTGTGTGCAATATGAGCATAATGACCTATTACAGTTCCATTTTTAATCCAGGTCTTCCCCAATGTACCTCTATCTACGTTAGAATTTAAGGGAAAATGTGTACGTTATCTTCTATTAAAACCGAACCACTATGAGGTATATTTTCATTTTGTTGATTATCATTTTTTAAATAGCCAAAGCAAGATCCTCCGATCGAAAAAAATTCTTTTATAATACATTTTTTTTCAATTACAACTTCATCGAATATTTTTACATATTCATTAATAATAGAATTTTCACCAATTGTACAAACTGCTATAATTGCATATGTACCAATTGAAACATTTTTTACTAATTTACAATTTGGGTAAATAATAGCGGTAGGGTAAATAAATGAGGCTTGAGGAGAATGAAGTAAATTACTAATAAATTTTACGAAGGATACAAATCTAGATTTGGTTTTCAGAAATGATAAACAATTTATCTTTCAAGTTACCTTTATATAAATCAAAGGTAGATTGACCGCAAATTATGTCTGTTGCTAAGATTATATTTATTAAATGATCACCATTGGTAATGAGTGGTTTTATCCATGTAATGGTTAGATTTTCAGCTTAATATATAGATTGCATTCCAGAAAAAACCAAATTTTCATTACCAATAACTTTACAACTTTTGCCAACAATTGTTTTAATGTCTTCAATATGTATTTCCATAATCGCTAAGAATTAATTTTGTCTCGTTCTAAAAAAAACCTTTATGTTGAAATTATTTTTTCTAGCGCTTCGCTTAGCGTAAATACTTTTACTTTTTTACTAAAAATATGTTATTAACTCTTAAAATGATAATCAACGAATTTGAAATTCATCATTCACTTATAATTTTCTTATACGCAGTTATTAAATCATTCACTATTTTTTCTTTGTCATGTCTTTTAAAAGCTGTTTCACGGGCATTTTTACCCAATTGTTTGAGCATTGCTGGTTGTTTGATAGATTGAAGAATTATGTTCGCTAACGTATAAAAATCAATATTAGAAAATAATAATCCATTCACCTTATTTTCAATCATAGTCGACATCCCTCCCGTATCGGCAGCAATAACGGGCATTCCCAAAAGCATTGCTTCACAAACACTGTTTGAGCTATTCTCAATTTTTGAAGGATGTATATATAAATGTGCCTTTTTCATTTGTTCTATTATTGTTTTTGAATCAGCATGACCTAATAATTGTATGTCAACAGAGTGTTTAATATCAACCATCTTCTCTATGATTTTAACGGACTCTGATTGATTGTTTATACCAAATATTTTCCAATTAAATTTCAACCCATGTTTACAAAGTAAAGCTGATGTCTTTAATATAATATCATATCCTTTATATAAACTATCTCCAATTATGGTTATAATAGTTATCGTTTCGCAATGTTTATATTCCCATGCTGTTTCGAAAAAATCATGTCGGATTACTTCGTCAATATGAAAATATTTTGCTTCAGGTGCTAATACTTTCATAATGCTTTTATCCCAATCTGTTCTACCAGAAATATTTGCTACCTGTTCAAGCATTTTTCGCTCTCTTTGGGCGCTTTTCAGTATTCTAAAATAGGAATGGTAAATACCAACTGCGAAAATAAGATTAATGGGATTACTTGCCCAGAAAACATCTCTATTCGTTTTATTAGGAATATGCCAAAATTCAGTAAGAGGTGAAAGAATACCCTGAATATGAACAATAGATTTACATTTTACATGCGGAATTATTTCAGCATACTCCGTTTCCAATCCAAATATATTAATCAGGTCAGGATTAAATTTTTTAACGACATTAATATAATCATTAAAATTATTAGCGCCTTTAATTGTATGCAAAAGTCTGTTTGAAAATCGATGGAAAAATGTTTTATAAGAACTAACTGGGAAATAAGAAATATCGTTTTCTCTATACGCTTTTGCATTCTTTTCACTAGTCATAAAGCAAATACCTAACTCCAAATTGTCTTGTTTAGAGAGTTGGTTTAATAAACTACTTATCCAAAACGTTCTATAAAAAGTTCCGTTTAAACTAGAGCCCACAAACCACAGTACTTTCATAATCAATTTGATTTTAAAATATTATAAGAAGAATCAATACTTTATTTTTTATCAATAAATTGCTGAAACCAAACTTCTAAATTTATCCATTTCCAAATATCTTTAGAATAATTCCCTTCCCCATTTAAATGCTTTTGATTTTTTTGTTTACAATCTTCCACATTAAAATATCCTCTTTTTATAAAACTTTCAGAATTTAAAAGCTCAGTGATGTATTTCTGAAATTGCGGAGTCTTGAACCATAAATCAGAAGGCGTTTCAAAACCTTTTTTATCCCGCCTATTGTATATCTTAGAAGGGAGGATATCTTTAACGGACTCCCGCAAAATATATTTACTGATTCCATCTCTTAATACGGAAGAGGCTGGCAATGACAATGCTTTTTCCACTAAATGATGATCTAAAAAAGGCACTCTCGATTCTATAGAAAACCGCATAGAATTGTGATCATCCCATTTTAATAAATGCTCTAATTTATGTTCGAAATGCAATAAGAAAAAATTATGCAATGTAGTAGGATTATAAAAATCGGCAGCTATGGTAGAACTTTTATAATATTCATTGTAAAATTTCTCGCTTACACTACCAAACGTTTTTCTACCAGTATATTTTTTTAAGCTAATGGGGAGCATATAGTATATAAAGTACTTAAAAGCTTCTTTTGAGGGATTATTTTTATAATAGCCAACTGCTTCTTTTATTAAGGTCATCCATTTAAAACTCGTAAAAAGTTCTTTAAAATAGCTACCATATAAATAGTTATATCCTCCTAACATTTCATCTGCACCTTGACCATCAAGTGTAACCTCTACATTATTTTTTGCCAATTGCATTACTTTATATTGGGCATAAGGGCTAACGCCAGGAATTGGTTCACCCAAAGAAACGATGAAGTCTGTAAATTCATCAAAAAACGTTTCGGCCGTGGGAGTTGTTGAATGCATATTTGTTAACCGATCTTTAAACGCATCAACAAAGGGACTTTCATCTGCCCACGTCCCTTTTTCATATACTGCCGAAAATGTTTTTAATTCTTTAACACCAAAATCATTAAATACAATAGCTGTTAACGTAGAAGAATCTAGCCCCCCGCTAAGGCAAACTCCAACTGGCACGTCACTTCTTAACCTTAATTTTATTGATTTTTTCAACTCTTCTCTAAATTCTTTTGGCGTAAAAGTACTTGGATATTTTAATTGACTTGCTAAATCATACCATTGTTTAATTTTAACTTCGTTATTTTTTATGGTAACGCAATGCCCATGTTTTAATTTAAAAATATCTTTAAAAAAGGTTTCGGTTGACTGGTCGGTGCGATTATATAATAAGTACTCAAAAATTATTTTATTATTAGGACTAATATCTTTTACCATTGGTAAAAGTGCTTTAATTTCAGAAGCAAAAACAAATTGATCATTGTTATGATAAAAATAAAATGGTTTTATTCCAAATCGGTCACGAGCAGCAAAAAGAGTATTTTGTTCTAAGTCATAAATAGCAAAAGAAAAGTCGCCATTAAACTTAGAGAGGCACGCTTCGCCCCATTTAGAATAAGCTGCTAATATAACTTCTGTATCTGTTTTTGTTTTAAAAGAGTAACTATCTTTTAACTCCTCTTTTAACTCTAAATAGTTGTAAATTTCCCCGTTAAAGATAATCGCATAACGGTTTTCATTACTAAACATAGGTTGATGCCCCGCAGAAGATAAATCAATAATACTTAATCGTACATGACCTAATCCCACATTTTCCTTTACAAATAACCCTTCATCGTCCGGTCCTCGATGCTTAATTATTTTAAGCATACTTCTTATTTCGTCAGCATCAACTGCTTTTTTATTTAATCGAATTATTCCTGCGATTCCACACATATTATTTTTTTAAGAAGCGATTATACGTTTTATAAAATTCTTACTGTTTTGAAGTACATATTCAACCATCCATTCGGTATTATTATTCGTCCAACGTTGAGGATGAGTAGTTATCATTATCTGATCAGGGAGCTTATGTACAGCATTGATTATATCTTCTGTAGTCTCAAATTCAAAATGATATCCACAAGTAACTTTATCTCGTACACTTACTTTTTCGCCATTCCAAGTCCGGCCAGTATCCGTTAAATATAAAAATTTATTAAAATCGATATCAAAATAAGGTTCCCCTATTAATCCATAATCTTTATAATTATATTTTTTCCATATTTCTTTGTTATCCCATTTACTCATTGGGCTACCGTGCATACAAATGGTTTTAACAGGATAAAATGTACGGAAATACATTAAATTTTTTTCGAAACTTTGTAATGCTTTTTCAATATTTCCATTTACCAAGGCCATATCTTCATAATGGTAGCCTATTTCGTGTCCTAAATTGGCGATGGCTTTAATTATTTTAGGCACATTACTCTCTTTTACGATGCGAAAATAGTATACCCCTTTTATTCCTAGGGCATGTTCTATTTGAGCCGTTCTTAATGAATTTTTAGGCCTTTTATCTACATCATGTCTTAGAATAACTTGTTTCCCTTGAGGTTTAGTTGTTAAAAAATTTTCGAACGTTACAAAATGGTAGCCCTCTTTTTGTAACGTTTTTAATAATTTTTCAAAAGCAATTAAAGTAAAATCTTTCATAGATTGTAGAAGTATTAGATACTATTAATAATAAAAATAGTGCTTTTAATGCACAACCCAACTCACTACTTAAAACGTTTCCGCATAACGAGTCCCAATCTGGGTTCCTCTGGTAATCGCTAGCGCTTTTATAAATTCTTCATTTGAATAGGGTCGGTGAGCTTGGGATTTATACTCTGCCAACGCTTTAATTTTTTTTGTAAATGCTCTTCATTAATTATGTATAAATGAATTTGTATTGATTGATATATTATTCCACGATAGTTCATACTATAAAATAGAGGAGAATTTAAAAGCCCTCAATCCTTCCATTGCAATAGTACTGTGATCTTGATGAATATTGGATAGGCTGGGACTAACTACTAAACCTGATTTAATTTCCTCTTTTAGCTTAACCATATTTTCAAATATCTCTTGTCGAAAATAATTAAACTTCCTAACCTCATATTTAAACAAAATAAGGTCTGAAAGTTTCACTCCTAATACAGATGTAGCAGCTTTTACTTCCGTAATTAATACATCTTTTGGAAATTCTGCTAACCCCGACTGTTCACAAGCTGAAAATGCTGCATAAAATACCTCATGCCCCTCCTCCGTATATTTTGCTATGGTTGCACCACAACCAAATTCGCCATCATCCGTATGAGGAGCTAGCACTAAAACAGTTTTATTTTTCATTGAAAAAATTAAAATTAAAAATAACTAATTAATAAGGGTTTTATATACATTCGAATCAATTTGCATTTTTTTGAAGCTTTCAGGATAATTTTTTACAAACCAAACCAGAAAAGCCGTAAGATCAACTTTAGATTTTGTAATTTGTGTTGATTTTAACTTAAACACCTCTTTAAATGTTTCATTTTTTAATATTTCAACAGCCCGCTCCATAATTCCATCACTCGTTCTATATAATTCTATTAAACCTAATTTTACTTCCTCATCTAAAGTACCAGCTTGAGCGGTACTGATACAAATGGAAGGAGTTCCTATGAAGGCTGATTCTGCAGCCATTGTAAGACTTTCACTAATAATCAACGTTGCTTGACTCAATACATCATGCATTAACGCTGGATCCACTCTAAATGAGTATTGCAACAAATCATCTGGAAGTTTTGCTTCAGATGAAACAATGACTTTTGCATATTTAGATAATTCTTCAACCAAAAGATATTTATCATTTAAAGTCAACCCTTTTAAACCTACATCATGTGTTGCCTCCCAAGAAACAAATCGAAGAAGCACAAATTTTTCACTTCCAATATTCAATAGTTCTTTTAAAGTTGCTATATTGGGTGTAAAGCGATTTGGGTGTAAGCCTCCTAATTCTAAAAAACCGTCAAACCGAATGTGTTTTATTCCAAAATCTTTTTTAAAAACTTTTGGCGTTAAAACAACTTTTGTAAATGGTACATACATTAAATGCTGAAATGCATTGTGATCGGTATCGTCTAATGCAATGTGAGGTTTTCTAGTAATCCATGCTACGTGTGCCGCATACATTGAACCTGCACTTAAATATAAATCAGGTTTTAAGGTTAATGCTTTTTTGAATATAAATATATCTGCTTGAATCATATAAATTAGTTTCCCTAAAAAACCTTTTTTACCTTTTCCACGATTAAAGTAAGTGAATTTATAAAAATCGAGTAAGCTAAAAACTACTTCTTTATCACGAGCCACTATATCTATTGTGTGTCCATCCTTTTGCATCAACCATATAAAATTTTTAAAATAATGTACATGGGCTGGATGACCAATATCAATAAGAATTCTCATTTTTTAGTGTATTTATATAGTTTAATACCTATAGTTCCTAATTTGTATAATAATGGTTTATGAATGCACTGGTAGCGGCCAAAATTAATCAAGTTTCCTCCAAATTTTAATTTATACTCTCGCACACTATATTCTTTATTTGGTTTGCCAGCGCCTGCAAAATCATATATTTTTATATTGTTTTCCTTACCCCATAACATGCCATTCCAAGGCAATAGATCACTAGGGCATAGGTTTGCATATTCCCGATCCACTGCCGCATACCAATCATACATCATTTGTTTATAAATTAAATAAACTCTACATCCTATAATTTTTCCATCTACAAAAGCTGCATAAAATTTAATATTCTCTTTCATTATTTTAGATGCATTTAAGAATAATTCTAAAGCCGGCGCTGGTAAATTAATTCTATCATAAGTATCCTTTATCATTCTATAAGCTTCAGTAACATCCTTTGAATCCTGAATAAGTTTAGTGGTTACATTTTTTTTAACAGCCCGTTTTATGTTTGATGATCTGCCACGATGCAAGGCTTTTTCCAATTCTTCTTTAGACTTTGTAAGATCCATATGAATCGTTAAATGATCTTCATAAACGAAATTTGTTTTGATAATTGAATCATGTAGTAATTTTACATCGAAAATATTGCGTATTTCTGAATAAATGGCGTTTGACTTTTTAATTTTCTTT
>JBDTFR010000037.1:0-4365 GCA_039937835.1 Bacteroidia bacterium
AAATGGAAACAATCAGTACTATTTTAGAATTTTTTGGAAACAATAAAGAAACATTTTATTTTGTAATTCTTTCTGTTTTTGTGGGTATTGAAGTAATAGGTGGTGTACCCAGCGTATTGCACACGCCTTTAATGAGCGGCGCCAATGCCATACATGGTGTTGTAGTAGTGGGTGCTATTCATGTAATGTTAAATGTAGATACTAGTAATTACCTTGCTTTAATCTTAGGATTTTTAGCCGTTGTATTGGGTACTTTAAATGTGGTAGGCGGTTTTGTAGTAACAGATCGTATGCTCGAAATGTTTAAAAAGAAAAAATAATTTATATCGTTGTACATTAATTATAAAAATATTTTAAAAATAATAAATCATTAAATAAGTATGAAACACAATTTACTGGAAATCTGTTATCTGATTGGTGCTGTTACATTTATTATTGGTTTAAAAATGATGGGGAATGCAAAAACAGCAAGAAAAGGAAACATCATTGCTGCGATTGGTATGACCCTTGCCATTTTGGGTACCATTTTTTTACACGAAGGCGAAGTTTCAAGTTTAATTTTTGGAATGATATTCGGCGGTATTGCCATCGGCTCCATCATTGGCTGGCTAACTGCCAAACGAGTACAAATGACCAAAATGCCAGAATTGGTTTCCATGTTTAACGGAATGGGGGGTGCTTGTGCGGCATTAATCTCGTTAATTGAATTTAATCATTTATCACATACTGAAACCGCCACGGCCTCTCACGGAACATTAATCGCTATTATTGCGGGGTTAATTATTGGTTCTGTTTCTTTTTCAGGAAGTGTGATTGCGTATTTAAAATTAAATGGCACCATGAATAAGCCGTTTCGTTTACCAAGTTATAATATTATCAATACCATTGTAATGATAGGTGTGCTTGCCTTTGGTGGATTCATTGCATTTACAGGAGGTAGCATGATGTTAGTGTATTTATTATTTGCGGTTGCATTGGTATATGGTATTTTATTTACACTACCCATTGGTGGTGCTGATATGCCAGTAGTTATTTCATTATTAAATTCGTTCACGGGTTTGGCTGCTGCTTTTGGAGGCTTTTTATACGATAATAAAATTATGCTTACTGGTGGTATTTTAGTAGGCTCGGCAGGCACCTTATTAACACTAGTGATGTGTAAAGCCATGAATCGTCCCTTAAGCAGTGTAATTTTTGGAGCTTTTGGTGGCGGCGCTGCTACTACTGAAGGTACAGGTGAACATGGTTCTATAAAAGATATACAAGTATCTGATTTAGCCGTTTTATTGAACTATTCGAAACGAGTAGTAATTGTTCCGGGCTATGGATTAGCAGTTGCTCAAGCACAACATGTTATTCATGAATTAGAATTGTTGTTAGAAGAACGTGGTGTGGAAGTAAAATATGCAATACACCCGGTGGCAGGTCGTATGCCAGGGCACATGAATGTGTTACTTGCCGAATCAAATGTTGATTACGGTAAAATGGTTGAAATGGATGATATTAATCCTGAATTTGAACAAACCGATGTGGTGTTAGTAGTGGGTGCTAATGATGTAGTAAACCCAGCTGCAAAAACAGATCCCTCCTCTCCTATTTATGGAATGCCTATACTGGATGTAGAAAAAGCTAAAAACATCATTGTAAATAAACGTTCTATGAATGCTGGTTATGCTGGTATTGATAATCTTTTGTTTTATGATCCTAAATGTTCTATGTTTTTTGGCGATGCTAAAAAAGCATTAACCGAACTGGTTGCTGAAATAAAAGCTTTGGATTAGTTTGCGTTCGGTGCGCCAATGCCAGGCAGAACGTTTAATAATGGAAGTTGCCGTTATGGGTTTAATGGGAAAGAGAATGATAACGAAATAAAAGGCAATGGAAACCAACAGGATTATGGAGCAAGAATTTATGATCCGAGGTTAGGTAGATTCTTTTCTGTTGATCCTCTATTCAAAAAATATCCTGAGTTAACACCATATCAATTTGCGTCTAATAGACCAATTGATGGAGTGGATTTGGATGGGTTAGAACATGTGCAGTACACCTATGCAAAGATGCCTAATGGGCAACCGCCGAAACAAATTGGTGTTACACGCTTTAGCCAAGTCGGTCCAAAGGGGCAAGGGATTGCAATACGGGTAATTGATGCAAGCGGACATGTTATACCTAGCTTTATTAAGACAGACGAACCACCACCAGCGCCAAAAACAATCTTAGAAAAAACGGGAGATGCAATGGTGGGAGCAGGAAAAACATTATGCAGTACAGCTAATCTTATGAAGGTTTCAGGGATAGTAGTTGCAGGTGTCGGCGTAGCAACGCTTCAGCCAGAACTTGTTCTTATAGGAGCGGCGGGGTTCGAGGCTGGTGTCCAATTGGACAACGTGGCAGCAGCGACAACAGCGGCTGGAGCTGCTGCTCAGGGGGATTATAAAAAGGCCGCTCTAGAAGTGGGGGCGGCAGCATTTGGGGAGGCGAAAGGATTTGGGATCCACAAGATGGTCGGGACTAAAATAGAGAAGATGGTAGCAAATGCAGCTGCAGATAAAGTTATTGAGCAGGTGAAAGACAAAGGATCGGAAATGATAGATGAAGCTAAGGAGACTAAAGAAGCAAAATCTTCAGATTATCAAAGGGCTCCAGATCCAACAGATGATTAAAAGCGAGCGTTATTTAGAAAATATTTCTTGCCTTCATTAGTAACATGAAAGTATACACATAAATTTATGAATAGAACTTTAATAGGTATTGTATGTATTGTAGCTGGAGTATTCTTTTTATGGTTTACATATAAGTATTCTTTGCCAAAGGATAGCGATATTGGGGGATCCAATGTGAAAGGTTACATTGCAGGTTTCGGTTTCCTAATTTTAGGTATTCTAACACTTTTAGGTTATGGGGATTTAGCAGATTAGATTCAGATCGTTTTTGCCACTGGGAATTATTTATTCCAAATAAATGATAAAAAATTTTAAACAAAAATTTATCGCATGAAATCAATAAAAACTTTGTCAATATTATTATTATTATCACAATTTCTTTTGGCAAAAGAAAAATTTACGGACACAACCAAATTATATACTCCGAAAGGCGAATTAGCTTCTGTTGAACTATACAATAATTTAAGAAGTCTTTTATACGAAAAGATATTTTGGCAGGCACTACCAAATGGTAAATATGTTTTTGTTAGTACCCAGGGGTTTGAAACCGTAAAAAATGCTGTGCCCAGTAGGCGGTCAGCTGTACACAGGTAGGCGCTAAGATGAAGCGATGGGAGAGTGTGTAAGATCTTAGTGACAGATTGAAATAATAAAGCACCGTACTACAATGTCACGGTGTTTTTTATTTATAAGCATGTTTGGCTTTGGTATGCCCTTAGGAACTGAAGGTGTTTATTAGTATGGTAGGCGCTAACGTGTGTGCAGGAAAATGCGGGTAGTTCGTTAGTGACATAATTGGAATGCTAGAATGAATCTAAAATGCCTGTTGTAGAGTATAGTACTTCTACTAATTCTACATTTTTATTTACATTTGAAGTATGTCAGAAAAATACAAAACAGATAGTAATGGATTATATTTTGTAAGCTTTAGTGTTGTTGGTTGGATAGATGTATTTACAAGAATAGAATATCAAAATATATTAATTGAAAGTATACAGTTTTGTCAAAAAAATAAAAATCTTAAAATTTATTGTTACTGTATCATGCCAAGCCATGTTCATTTTATTACCTATTCAGAAGATAAAGAATTGTCTGTAATATTACGAGAAATGAAATCATTTACTGCAAAACAATTAATAAAGGCCATAACAGAAAATCCTCAAGAAAGCAGAAAAAAATGGATGTTACATCAATTTGAAGATTATGGAAAAAATAGTCCGCAAAAACAAACTATGCAATTTTGGAAACACGATAATCATCCGTTCTTTTTATACAGTAATACAATGATTCAACAAAAAGTGGATTACATTCATTACAATCCAGTTGAAGCAGGATTTGTAAATCTACCACAAGAATGGAGAATGAGCAGTGCTAATGAAAATGGGCCAATAAGGTTAAATGAAAGGATTTGATTTTTACAATGTAAGCACAGCTTACAAAATATTAACAAGGCACTAAGTAGCCGCGCAAATGCAAACACTCGAACTTAGCGTCTACTATTTGTAGATAACTTAGGGCTTACGGAGAAACATTAAAAAAAGAATTTTAATGCTTTCACCGAATACACTGAATCTAATTAGAGCTTGCTCAAAAACCTAACATTTCATTAATATCCTACCTTTACAGCCACTAAATTAAAATTTAATGCAAGGCAAAAAGGATTTAAAGGCAGTAAAAGTGTTTAAAAAGCGTGCATCTGCGC
>JBDTFR010000038.1:0-28256 GCA_039937835.1 Bacteroidia bacterium
TGGGTATTACTTAAATCGGTTGGATACATTATTTGTAGTTTTGGTCGACAACAAATAAATTAGATTATTCAATCGGTTTGTTTTACCCCTAATATTATTTTCAACATAAATTTAAACAGGCTCTAAGTATACAATAATTATCTTTATCAGATGTATGTAATCATTACGCTACTGTATACAACTCTTTTTGTTTTTTTTATTTATAGATGGAAATTTTTTTCTATTCCATCGCTTTCTCTTAGAAGTATTTCATTGCTTTTTATTTTAAAAATAGCAGCAGGTATTTGTGTATGGAATGTTTACACCTATTATTACGAATCAGGTGATATACATCTATTTTATGATGATGCAGAAAGATTATATCAATTACTCATTAAAACCCCAAAAGAATTTATAAAAGTTATTTTTCAAGATGATCCATCGTCAAAACTAATGGGCTGGAATAGCAGCTTTGAACCTATTTTATATAACGACTCAAGAACTATTATTTTAATGAATTTATTTTTTCGTTTTTTTTCATTTGGATATGTTCAGGTTCATACCGTTTTTGTAAATTTTTTATCTTTAATAGGGCTAATGGCAATTTACAAAACATTTTATCCTTATTTTCAAAATAAAAAAATAGAATTATTAATTGCTATTTTTTTTATTCCTTCCGTGCTATTTTGGGGTTCGGCAATATTAAAAGAAGGGCTATTATTTTTTGGTATGGGAATATTAATTTATGAGAGTAATTGTGGACTAAGAAAATCATATTCTCTAAATAGTATCTTCAAAATATTATTTTCTATTTGTATTTTATTAGTCGTTAAATTCTATATTTTATTTGCATTGTTACCTGGTTTAATAGCAAATAGATGGGAAGGTAAAATAGCTCCTAAAAGTATACTTTTAAAATATTTAACAGTTATGTTTTTATGTGTTTTCGGCTTGTGGGTAGCGGCATCTATCCTGCCACAATATAATGTGCTTAAAATCATTACTGATAAACAAAAAAAATCATTTAATTATTCTCAAGGCGGTGTTTTTTTATCAAACAGTAAAGAGTTAATTCGGGTAAATTATTATAAACAAGATAATATTCTAATTCCTCTACGAGATAACCTATACCAAATAAACCCAAATAGCGAATATGAAATTTTGGAATCGAATAATAAAAAAATGATTAATAAAACGAGTGATGATATACTTTTTTCAAAAACATATACGATGGTACCTCCAAAAAGTATTATTGCTCCCCTTAATTTAGAACCAACAATAGGTAGCTTTATTAAAAATGTACCTAAAGCAATCACAAATACTCTAACAATTCCTTCTATTTTTGAAATTGACAGTTGGATAAAGATTATTCCAGCAATTGAAAACTTACTCATTTGTATTGGAATATTGGTACTTCCATTTTACTTTAAATCTAATGCTGAGGACTTGCCAATAATTTACTTTTGTTTAACATTTACTTTTTTAGTTTTTCTATTGGCTGGACTTACCACTCCCATAGTAGGCGCATTGGTTAGATATAAAACTCCTGCTTTACCATTTTTAATGATTATTATTTTTCTATCAACAGATAAAAATAAACTGAAACGTAATAGGTGTGCTAAAAAAAATAAAAGAGGTTTAATTCACTAACTATTTAGTTGTAAATTGCGTAATAAATTGAGTATTCATGTAATAGGTAGTTAAAGTGCACCCTATTTGTGCAATAAAAAGCCTGTAATGCCGTTTTTAAAAGGTTTTGTATATCAATATAAATTAATTTAATTTAATTTTATAAAATGAATAATCGTTTTTTCATTATAATCGTTTTATTTTTTGGAGTAAACGTTGCCATAATTGCACAACCCAAATACAGTAATGAATTTTTAAATATAGGCGTTGGTGCTAGGGCATTTGGAATGTCAAATTCTTATATTGCATCGGTTAACGATGTTACTGCTGGTTATTGGAACCCTGCTGGCTTATTGGGGATCGGTAATCAACACCAAGTTGCATTGATGCATAGCGAATATTTTGCTGGGATTGCCAAATATGATTATGGTGCCTTTGCAACCCGCATAGATAGTACTTCTGTTATCGGTTTAAGTATGATCCGTTTTGGCGTAGATGATATACCGAATACTACTCAATTAATAGATGCGAATGGGAATATAGATTATGATCGGATAACCACTTTTTCTGCAATAGATATGGGCTTTTTAATATCCTATGCAAAAACAGTTCGGGTTCCAGGGTTACGCTTAGGTGTAAATGCTAAAGTAATTAGAAGAACAATAGGAGATTTTGCAGGCGCATGGGGGTTCGGGATAGATGCTGGAGCACAATATGATTATAAAAAATGGAAATTTGCAGCCATGGCAAGAGATATTACTTCTACATTTAATGCGTGGACTTATAATTTATCGGACGAAACCAAACAAGTATTTTTAGCAACAGATAACAAAATACCAGAAAATTCCGTAGAAATAACACTCCCTAAATTATTATTGGGTGCGGCAAGACAATTTAATTTTTCACCTAAAATTACATTGTTAGGAGAATTGAATTTAGATGCTACATTTGATGGAAGAAGAACTGTATTAATAAGGAGTAAAGCAGTAAGTGTAGACCCCCATATAGGAGTAGAGTTGGGCTATATGAACTTGATATTTTTACGTGGAGGTTTAGGTAATTATCAATCTTATGAAGATGTTACTGGTAAAGGAATAACAACGATTCAGCCCAATATTGGCGTAGGAATACGTATTAAATCGTTTTATATAGATTATGCGCTAACGAATATTGGAGATCAATCCGTAGCACTTTATTCAAATGTATTTTCTATTAAATTGGATATCAACAAAAGAGTAAAATGATAAAACATTTACTTATATTTTTTTTTATTCTCTCTACTTTCACTAACCTAAAAGCCCAGCATTATGGGAATGAGTGGATCAATTATTCTCAAAAATACTATAAGTTTAAAGTACCTAAGAATGGAATTTACCGCATCGATTCGTTAACTCTTTTTTTATCTGGAGTGCCTGTTAATACTATTAACCCTCGTAATTTTCAACTATTTAATAAAAGCGTTCAACAACCTATATTTATTCAAGGTGAAAATGATGGAGTATTAAATGCAAGTGATTTTATTGAATTTTATGGAGAAAAAAATGATGGAAGATTAGATTCATTACTTTATACATATACTGCCTTTGTTCCTAATCCCTATTATAGTTTAGTAAACGATACGGCTGTTTATTATTTAACTTGGAATAATTCAATCAATAATAAAAGAATACAACAGGAAACTGATACCGCCTTTAGTACTTATCCATTGAGTAATTATTTTTTAAAAGAGGAGATAAAAGAAATGCACACGGCTTATTATAGCGGTGAAACAGATCTAGTAGGAGGTACTGATTCAAGATATAAAAGATCTGAAGGATGGTTTGATAAAAATGCAATTATTTTAGGATCTGCAGTTTCTTATGATTTAAATACAAATAATGTTTATTTACAAGGGCCCGATGCTCTATTTAAGACAGTGGTGGTGGGTGCTTCAAAAGATATTGGTATATTATCTACTACACCCGATCATCATCTTGAAATTAAATACAACTCTCAAGTAATAGTAGATACTACATTTAGAGGTTATGAATCAAATAGATTTATAAAAAGAATTCCTCTTTCTTCAATAAAAAGTGCTACAACTTCTTTTACCTATGCAAGCATAACAGATAATGGTTTTACTTCCAACAGAGCAGCTTTGGCGTATTTATATCTTAAATATGCGCATACTTATGATATGGAATATAATAATCAAATGACAGTGTATATTCCTGATAATGGCACTCCTAAATCACAATTATTATTTAATAACTTTAATGCATCCGGAAATGTTTATATATATGATTTAAGTAATGCTAAGCGGATTAATTCAGTTAAAGTTGGCAGTAATTATCAAGCACTTATTCCTAATTCAGGAGCTGAAAAAAAATGTTTTATTGTAGGAGAAAATAATATTAATCAAATTTCAATATTAGAACCTGTTTCGGCGTCAGCACAATTTACAAATTATATTTCCTTAGTTACAGATTCCGCCTACGTTATTATCACTCATAAAAAGTTATTTTCTTCGGTTATAAATTATAAAACATATCGCAGTACAAATGTATATGGAGGATTTCATAATGTTATCATAGCAGATATAAATGAATTATACGATCAGTTCGCTTATGGTATTATTAAAAGCCCATTATCTATTCGTGGTTTTTGTAATTATTTAATTGCAACTTACCCATCACCCCCTCAGCAATTATTTTTAATAGGAAAATCTATTCATCTATTGGATTGTAGGAATAACCAAGTAAATTATGCTAATTGTTTAGTTCCTTCTTTTGGAAATCCTTCTAGCGACAATTTATTTACCATAGGTTTGGGTAAAAGTATCGGTGAGCCAGCTATACCAACGGGTAGGCTGGCAGCAAGAGCAAATAGCGATGTTACACTATATTTAAATAAAGTGATGCAATACGAAAACAAAGTTACTAACCCCCCAGCAGAATGGATGAAGCAAGTATTGCATTTTGGTGGAGGTGGTACGCTAGGAGAACAAACCGAATTAAAAGCATATTTGAAAAGCTATAAAACTATTATTGAAGATACATTATTTGGAGGTACGGTGAAAAATTTTTTTAAAACAACAACAGAACCGATACAAATCAATCTTTCAGATTCGTTAAGAAAATTGATTGATAATGGAGCATCCTTAATGACATTTTTTGGCCACTCTAATGGCAACGGTTTTGATCAAGGAATAGATAACGTAAATTCCTATCATCCATTGCCAGGACATTATCCAGTTTTGTTGGCAAATTCCTGTTATTCGGGTGATTTGCATAGTCCAGGGGATCCAAATTTGGGTTTAACTTTGAGTTCCAGCGAGAGCTTTGTATTGGCTGAGAACAAGGGAATGATAGGCTACATAGGTTCCGTTAGTTTAGGGGTACCTTATGCATTAAATTTTTTTTCAACTGCTTTTTATGATCAATTATCCAGATTTAATTATGGGAAGAGCATAGGTAGTTTAATTAAAAATGCAATAGCAACTATTCAGCCTACTGCTTTAAGGGATACCTTAGTACAACAAGTTTGTTATGAAATGACTTTACATGGGGACCCTGCAATAAAATTGTCAGGCTTCGATAAGCCTGATTATAAAATTACAGCTAACGATGTATATTTTAGTTACCCTAAAAATATTGATTCTTTGAAGGTAAATATCATCATAACAAACATAGGAAGAGCTAAAAAAGATAGTATGTTTACAGAAGTAGCGCGTACGTTTCCCAGCGGTGAAATTGAGCGTTATTTAATAAGAAGTCTTGCTCCTAATTATAAGGATACCATTTCTATATCTTTATGGAATAATTCTGCAAAAGGTACAGGGCTTAATAAAATTAAAGTGACTGTAGATTCCTATAACGAAATTAGCGAATTGAATGAAAATAACAATACGACAAATCCAGAAATAACGGTGATGATTAATGGGGGAGATGTTGCTCCCGTTTATCCATATACTTTCGCTATTATACCCAATGATACCGTCACATTAAAAGCTTCCATCACTAACCTACCTTCGGCGTCTAAAAATTATATTTTTCAAATAGATACAACAGATACCTTTAATAGTTCATTTAGGCAACAGCGTATTGTAAGTTCTAAGGGTGGTGTTATAATATGGAAGCCTTCGTTACTTGGTATTCCAAATACAGTATATTATTGGCGGGTAAGTGAAGATTCAACAAATTTTACCAATGGTTATAAATGGAAAGAAAGCTCTTTTCAGTATGTGCCTGGTAAAACGGGGTGGGAACAAGCACATTTTTTTCAATTTAAAAATAATGATTATGAATATGTTAAGTTTAATCGCGCCATGCGAAAATTTGATTTTTTTAACGATAATAAAAAGTTAACCTGTACCGATGGAATAGTACCTTATATTGTGTGGACAGATATTGCATGGGGGCTTAATGGAGATGTAAAAACATATTGGTCATGTATGCAATATAACGGAGGATTTGTAATAGCCGTTATTGATCCCATCACTGGTCAAAATCTGCGTAGCAAAACTCCATCAACTATTTGTTCTTCCTGTAATAATGGGTTATATGGAAATTCGCATTGTAGAAATTATGATATGGACTCGTTTGATTTTATGGATACCGATTCTATAAATAGAAATAACATAGCTAAATTTTTAACAAATGTAGTACCAAATGGTTATTATGTGTTAGCTTATAGTCTTAACCTAACTAAAATACCAAGCTATGAAAATGCTGTTTATAATGGCTTTGAATCTATTGGGAGTGGAAAAATTAGAAATGTTCCGCTAAACCGTCCATATATGATATTTGGTAAAAAAGGTTCGGCTAAAGGTACCGCGCATGAAATAATAGGCGATTCAATAAATTCAATCATCCGATTAGATACGATTCTTACCACCAAGTGGAATAACGGTTATATTGCTTCTCCTATAATTGGTCCAGCACGAACTTGGGATTCTATATCTTGGAGATATCATGATATAGATGGATTAAAGACTTATGATAGTATTGTAGTGCGTTTAATTGGAATAAAACCTGATGGTAAGGAAACAACACTTGCGAATTTTGATAAATCAATGCTTGCTGTTTCTAATTTGGGTAATTATGTTAGCGCAGCTACTTATCCAAACATACGTTTAATTGCTTATATGAAAGATGACACATTACATACACCACCCCAAATGGATTACTGGCAAGTGTTTTATACTCCCGTTCCTGAAGCTGCAATTAATGTTAATAAGGGGTATGCAATTAATAAAGATACATTGCAAGAAGGTGAAAATGCGATCATTAATTTACCTATACAAAATATAAGCAATTACTTTTTTAGCGATAGTTTATTAATTACCTATATGTTAGAAGATGCCAATAGAGTAACACACCTATTGCCATCAACACTTAAGAAAAAATTATTAGCACCTAATGAAATTGTTATCGATACAATTAATATAAATTCCATAGGGTATCCAGGTAATAATGCTTTATGGGTAGAGGTGAACCCCATTAATCAAAAAAAGTCTCAATTAGAACAATATCATTTTAATAATATAATTCGCATTCCATTTCATGTGCAACAAGATAAGATAAATCCTTTGCTAGATGTAACTTTTGATGGTATTCATATTTTGAACAAGGACATTGTTTCTGCTAAACCTCATATTTTAATGCAATTAAAAGATGAAAATAAATTTTTGGCAATGAACGATACGGCCAATTTTAAAATTTTTATTCAAAAACCAAATTCAACTATTGCAGAGCGTATTTACTTTGGTACGTTTATGAATTTTATACCAGCTTCGCTACCTAACAATAGTTGTAAAATTAATTATACTCCTTTATTAACCCAAGATGGAGTATACCAACTATTGGTACAAGCGAGAGATAGATCTGATAATAAGGCCGGGGTATTCGATTACAAAATAAATTTTGAGGTAATAAATAAAAGCACCATTACAGAGGTAATGAATTATCCAAATCCATTTTCTACTGCTACTCGCTTTGTATTTACACTCACAGGATCTGCAATACCTATTGATTTTAAAATACAAATTATGACCATTACAGGGAAAGTAGTTAGAGAAATTAATCAGAACGAAATTGGACCTTTGCGTATAGGGCGTAATATTACCTTATTTGCTTGGAATGGTAGAGATCAGTTTGGCGATAAACTTGCAAATGGTGTTTATTTATACCGTGTAATTACTAAGATGGATAATCAAAACATTGAGAAAAAAGAAACAGCTGCCGACCAATACTTTAAAAAAGGATGGGGTAAAATGTATTTATTACGTTAGTTCTAAAACTAAAGCATACTCCGAAAAATAAGCACAAATATCATATAGTAATAATCTATTAAACAACGTTATGTTGTTATTTTCAGATAAGTCTTCTAACACTTTGACCTTAACTCCACACAAGCTCTATATTTTAATTTAAAAAGAATCGAATCAAATTATAAATGAACATTTTAAATTATTCTTTATATAATAAAAAATGTTTTACAACCGTAGTGGTGGTAGATCCTGGATTTGTTTTTAAATCAATTTTTTCGTCAATTAGCTTATAATTTTTTAAATTTATTTTTACCTGATATGTTTTATCTGCGGGTAAGGTAATAAAATACTCGCCATTACTATCAGAAGAGGTGGTGCTTGCCACTTTCTGCCCCGCTTCATCAAATATTAAAACTTCTGCTTCAATGCCTTTGCCTTCTGTAGCATCAAATATATCGCCTTTTAAAATAGCCATCGCCATCGTTTTATTTTCAAATTTAGGTATCATGTCTTTTTCAAGAACCAAATAATTGCTAAGATCTACTTGATAGATATCTCGTTCACCTAATCCACCAGGTCTATCGCTATTAAAATAACCTGTTTTTGCATTTGCAGATAGTGAAAAACAAACATCATTATTTACAGAGTTAATGGGATATCCAATGTTAATAGGATCGGACCATTTATTACTTTCGAATACCGTTTTGAAAATATCATATCCACCCATTGAATTGTGACCTTTTGAGCTAAAAAATAATGTTTTTCCATCGGGGGCTAAAAAAAGCCCGCCTTCATCTTCAGCTGTATTAATATTAGATCCTATGCTTACTGGGGTATCCCATTCTGTACGGGACTTACGTTTTGAAACATATATATCTCCAAAACCTAATCCACCAGAGCGCTCACTAATTAAATATAATGTTTTCCCATCAGGAGAAATGCAAGCACCACCTTCCCAGTAGCTAGTATTAATTGGTTTTCCGATTGATTTTGGCGATCCCCATTTGCCCGATGAACTTAAACGAGACACATATATATCGCCTCCTCTAGATTCACCATTAATATCATTTTTATAAATAAATATTTGTTTCCCATCCGGTGAAATACTGGTGCAGGCATCGTGTCCTTCTGTATTAATAGACCCTGGAATTAATTCAGCATCTAACCATGCTTTTTTGAGTGTATCCCATTTTGATATGTATATATCTTCAAAGTATTTATTATCTCCTTCAGTATCTAATGCATCTGATTTGCCAGGGCGTCGAGAGGTGAAAATTATAGTTTGACCATCAGCAGTAACCATTGGTGCTTTGTCGTCATATTTTGAATTTATTACACTACCCATATTCACTATTTTTACAGGTGCAGGCGATGCCATCAAAGCTTTAGCAGTACTTATCTGTTCAATATATTGGTCAATGTGACTTTCTTTTGCTTTTTTGCTATCGCCTATTAGTTGTTTATAGGCTTTATATTCTACTAAAGCTTCATCTAATTTTTCATTCATGTGATACAATTTGCCTAATATAAGTGCAGTATTTTCATAAGCTTTCTCATCAATACTTTTTGCTTTTTCGGCAGTTTTTAAGGCATCATCATATTGTTTAAGGTTAAAATAACAGTCGGCTATTCTGCCAAGTAAGTTGGCATCAGAAGGGTTTGCCACCAATAAGTCTTTATAAGTATTAAGCGCACGTTGATAATCGCCCGAAAAGTAATTTTGTTGAGCATTAAACATTTTTAGTTGATATTCGCTTTTTTCAATTACGTTTTTTTGGGCAGAAACGATATTAATTGAAAATATTAATAGGACTACTAAATAGTATGTTTTCTTCAGCATAATTTTTATAGTTGGATATAGCAAATATATCGAAATTAAAGCTAAAAAAAAAATTATAAATATAATGCGTCAAGGTATTTTAAAAATAGTGTTAAGGCTCTTTGTTTTTCATCGTTGTAAGAATAACTGATGTTTTTATGTAAATAGGTATCTACATCAATTGTATAGTTGGCCTTTTGTATTAATTCTATTATTAATTGAGGCCTATTATCTAACCCCATTTTTAGGGCTTTATTGAAATTATTTGTAAAAATAGGCGATATTTTTTTATTGGCAACCCAACAAGCAAAAACAAACGGTAAGTGGGTGTATTTTTGCCATTCTTCAGCCAAGTCGTATGTGAAGGCATATTTTTTTTCTAAGCCAAAAGTTCTGTCGCCTATAATAACAGCAGCCGTTTCAATATTTATTTTATCTTCATAGTTAGAAGATGTTTCTAACCAAGTAGGAGTAATTTTCCAAAAGTGATGAGATAGTACTTTTACCAGCGCTACCGAGGTACGTGATTGATAATCGAGTAATATATTTTTAATCTTCTTTAAGGGAACCTGACTATATAACATTACGGATGATACTTTTCCAACGGCACCTATACAATAATCACTAATTATATAATATTCTTTTAGCTCAGGTATCACTGCAACGGGGATTAGCCCTATATCTACGGTGCCTTCAATTAATTTTTTTGCGCATACTGAGGGTATATCTAATTGCAAATCAATATCATGAATGATATCTGAATGCTGTAATCCATATACAAATGGTTGTGAATTTAGGTACGATACAACAGATACTTTTATTTTTTCTTTTTTATTGATTGTCATATTGGCTGCGTAAATTTCTTACTGGCTTACTTGAATTGTTTTTGTTTTATAAATTAATTCTCCTTTATTGTTTAAACCGCTGATAATTATTTCATAATCTGAAGCATAAAATTGTATTGTTTTAAGTCCTTGCGCTAAAGATATATTTGGATTCCAATACAGGGTGTTTCTGAAATCGGGATTATGACTTTTAGAATTTGTATTTTTAATAAGGTCGTCATAGCTAACTATTGTTTTTTGGGAATAAGTAATATAGTTCACCATGGCGATATCAGTAGGTAAATCTAATCCTCCAAAATTACCATTTACCGTTTTAATATTTACCACACCAAACAACATTTGTTCCCCGTATATAAAAGGCTGTGCAACTACTTCAATTGAATATATTCGAGAAGGAGGTAACGCTAATAGTTTTGAATGATCTTGAAAAGGAATATTGTCTAATAACACTAGTGGTTGTGGATAATCTGTTTTGTCTTTTGAATTAAATACATGAATCTCTGGTTTGCCGTTATTGTCTTTGATTGTTGTGTAAGATGTTATTTCTTTAAAAATTTCAGTCAAAGTAGGCAAGGCAATATAGTCTTTCAGAAGGGTAATTTTGGACTTTTCACTAAAAGGTTCAGGTATTGGATTCATGTATGATTGTTTGATTTCAATGTCATTTTTATACGAATTGGTAATTTGATGGTTCGCATACATTTCATTAATGAGGACAATTTTGTCTGTACTTATTTTTTCAGATATATAATTTGGTAAAAGGTAGTCGGTATCAAAATCACGATTAACCAAAATAGATATTTCTTTATCTTTTTGTTTTTGAGCACTAATATAAACTTCATGATTTTCATTTAAATTAGGTAAAGAAAAAATAAATGAACCATCTTCTTTAGTTCTAGTAATATGAAATTGTTTGTTACTATCAATAATGGATGCATACACTAAAATTTGATCTAGAGGTTTGCCCGTACTTTTATCAATTACTTTTCCTGAAATACTCACCGAACGAATTTCCGGGTAAAAAATAGTACTGTCTATTTTAGATCGAGAAGGGTTAAGATTATTTATTCTGGTAACGCTAGTTTCATAAGCTCCTTTTTTTACAACACTTACAGAAATGTTTACATTGTTTTCTCCTTTTAAATCAATTGTAATTAAACTGTTTTTTGAATAAGTAGTTTTAGAAGGGAGTATTTCTACGTTTTCAATATTCGTTTCTGTTGGTGAAACCTTAACAGTTTCAATTATATCTTTTGCAGGTAATTCAGAGTTTATAATGGTTAATTGATTCGTGTAAAATAAATTTTTCGAAAAATTTCTAAGGTATTGTGTGTACGCTCTTATATAGTAATTCCCTGTAATGAGGTGAGGAGGAATATCAATTACGCCATAACTACTCCCGTTACTAATTTGTTCTTTTTTTTGAATAACTGGGTTAAGATCTTTATCATATATTTCGAGATATAATACATTACTTAAAGAACTATCTATGTTGGTGGTTAAAAAGATATTTGCTTTATAGAAAATAGACTCTCCAATAAAATATATAGTTCTATCGGTTGAAAGAATTACCTTTTCTAGTGGTTTTTCAAATAATTGCCTAATGAAAGGTTGTTGTGCAACAATTAATTTATAACTGCTTAATACACATACAACAATTAAAATGGTTTTTTTTAAAAACATATCTATTTTTTATAAATTAATCAATCCAATAATCAGGTTTTTTAAGAAAGCCAGATACCGTGCAATCAACACATCCTTGATCACTAAAATATTTGCCATAATAAAGATAGATTGGCCATCTGTAACTGTCTATAGGTAAAGGTGGCTGGGGTGCTGGCGGAAGAGGACATATTGGATAACGATACGCGATTGGTAAAGCATCAGTAAATATTCTTTTCGTCGCTACACCTGCCGCCATAAAATAGCCTAATGCAGGCTTATCGGAGTTAGTTAAATTGATAATATTATTTTTTGCTTGATAAGGTTGTTGGGTATATAATTCACCCTGTTTATCAGTTATTTTTTTTATAGTCTCCCAGTATTTATAGGTAGATTCCGTTAAGGTGTATTGTTTCACATTTAAACTGTACCGAATGGTCAACGCTTTTGTATAATTATCTTCATAATTTAAAGGTATACGTGTTGTTTGTGTTTGACTTTTATTAGCTGTACTTAAAACAAAAACTTCTAGAATATTTTCATGTTTATAACATAGCCTTAAAGAATCTGGAGGATAAAATGGTTTTATTTTTAAATCAGCATTATAGTATGATGAGATGGGGAAATCTGTTTTGAATTTGTAAGTCTTCTCCAACACCCATAAATAGCAATTGGTATCTGTTGCTGGTTTTTCTGTATTTACATAAAACTGATAACCGTCTCTACCATAAAATAATTCAGGATCATTTTTGTGTTGCAATTCGGGATATACCGCTTGTATACCAATAGGTTTTTTTATTTCTTCTTCCGTTGATTCATACCGCTCACTTTCTGGGGTGGTTATTTTAATTTTATATTTTCTACCGATTATCCCTTGAATACCATTTAATGAATCAGTTTTATAAATGCCTGCCGAGGTTTCTTTTAATTCTTCTTTATTTCCGATGTTATCCATTATTTCTACTTTACATTTTGAGTAAAGTTTTAAGCTAGAAAATTGTATTATTTTGGTTGACTTTGAAAGAGTAATGGTGTAAGGGCCTTTTTCATTGGTAATAGCGCCATCTACAACTAATAAATCATCATAGTTGTTTGTTTTTGGTTGAAATTCTTTTACACAACCAGGTAGTGCACAAATAATAAGAATAATAATTAAAAATACCTTAGTTTTCATTATTGCCTAAATTTATTAAACATATCTATTTAGCTATTATTAATCAATCCAATAATCAGGTTTTTTTAGAAATCCAGAAACGGTACAGTCCAGACATCCCTGATTGATAAAATATAAATCACGATAAAGATAAATTGGCCATCTGTAACTATCAGTAGGGAGTTGTTGATGTTTTGTGTCTGGTAGCGGACACAATGGATAATAATATATGATAAGTAAAGGATCGGTAACTATTCTTTTTATCGCTACGCCCGCCGTCATAAAATACCCTAATGCAGGCTTATCGGAGTTAGTCAAATTGATAATATTATTTTTTACTTGATAAGGCTGTTGCGTATACAATTAACCTTGTTTATCACTTATTTTTTTTATCGCATCCCAGTATTTATAGCTAGATTCAGTTAAGGTGTATTGTTTCACATTTAGACTGTATCGAATAGTTAATGCTTTGGTGTAATTATCTTCATAATTTAAAGGTATACGTATTGTTTGTGATTGACTCTTATTAACAGTACTTAAAATAAATAGTTCTGGAATGTTTTCATGTTTATAACACACACTTAAAGAATCTGAAGGGAAAAAAGGTTTTACTATCATATCAGGATAATAATATTGATAAATGGAAAAATCTGTTTTGAATTTATAGGTCTTATCTAAGACCCCTAAATAATAATTCACATCTGTTTCAGGAGTTTCGGTATCCACATAAAACTGATAACCGCTTCTATCTTTAGTATCATTTTTATGTTGTATTTCGGAGTAAACCATTTTTATACCAACAGGTTTTTTAGTTCTTCTTCCGTTGATTCATAAAGCTCGCCATCAGGCGTTGTTATTTTAATTTTATATTTTCTGCCCACTTCTCCTTGAATACCATTTAATGAATCTGTTTTATAAATACCGGCTGAGGTTTCTTTTAATTCTTCTTTATTTCCGATATTATCCATTATTTCCACTTTACATTTTGAATAGGGTTTTAAACTGGAAAATTGTATTATTTTGGTTGACTTTGAAAGAGTAATGGTATATGGGCCTTTCACATTCGTAATAGCACCATCTACCACTAACAAATCGTCATAGTTTTTTGTTTTTGGTTGAAATTCTTTTACACAACCTAGAAGGGTAAATATAATAAGAAAAACACCTAAAAGCACCTTAGTTTTCATTATTGTCTAAATTTTTCAAACATATCTATATAGCGATTATTAATCTATCCAATAATCAGGTTTTTTTAGAAATCCAGAAACAGTGCAGTCGAGGCATCCTTGATCATCAAAATAGAAATCATGAAAAAGATAAATTGGCCATTTGTCACTAGTACTTGGTAGAGGAGGAAATGGTAATGGCGGTAGAGAACATATGGGATATTGATACGTGATCGGTAAAGCATCGGTAAATATTCTTTTTACCACTAAGCCTGCTGCCATAAAATAACCTAATGCAGGTTTTTGGGAGTTTGTTAAATTGATAATATTATTTTTTATTTGATAAGGTTGTTGCGTATATAATTCACCTTGTTTACTACCTATTTTTTTTATAGCCTCCCAGTATTTATAGGTAGACTCAGTTAAAGTGTATTGTTTCACATTTAAACTATATCGAATGGTTAATGCTTTTGTATAATTATCTTCATAGCATAATGGTATACGTGTTGTTTGTAATTGATTTTTATTTGCAGTACTTAAAATAAAAAATTCTTGGATATTTTCATGTTTATAGCATATACTTAAAGAATCTGAGGGGTAAAAAAAATATACTTTCATATCAGGATAATAATAATGATGAATTGGGAAATCTGTTTTGAACTTATAAGTTTTATCTAAAATCCATAAATAATAATTGTTAACCGTCGCTGGTGTTTCAGTATCTACATAAAACTGATAACCGTTTCTATCTTTAGTATCGTTTTTGTGTTGTAATTCTGGATATACCGCTTGTATACCAATAGGTTTTTTAATTTCTTCTTCCGTTGATTCATACAACTCACCATCTGGTGTGGTTATTTTAATTTTATATTTTCTGCCCACTACTCCTTGAATACCATTTATAGAATCGGTTTTATAAATACCTGCCAAGGTTTCTTTTAGTTCTTCCTTATTTCCTACATTGTCCATTATTTCTACTCTACATTTTGAATAGGGTTTTGAGCTAGAAAATTGTGTTATTTTGGTAGACTTTGAAAGGTTAATGGTATAAGGCCCTTTTTCATTAGTAATATTACCATCTACCACTAATAACTCATCATAGCTCTTTGTGGTTGGTTGGAAATCTTTTACACATGCAGGTAGCACGCAAATAGTAATAAAAAGAAAAACAACTAAATAGACTTTAGTTTTCATAACTGCCTAATTTTATATTGTACGAAAATGAAAGAATAGGACTTCCAAAGATAGATAGTTGATACCCATTGATTAAATTCCCTTCTTGTTTAAAATAGATGGAGTAAGGATTGTTTCTACCTAATAAGTTATATACTGAAAAACTCCAAGAACTGTGTGCAAATTTTTTAGATTTTAAATTTCCCTCCATATTAATAGACAAATCGATTCTAAAATAATCAGGCATTCTATATTCATTTCTTTTTGAATAATGAATAATAGGGATATTGTTTTGATAGTATATAGCAGTTGGGTAAGTAATAGGTCTGCCGGTGGCATACACAACATTTGCTGATACATTAAATCTACGGGAAAGCTTATAATTACCTACGATATTAAAAGCGTGCGGTTTATCATAATTTGCAGCATACGGATTACCAAAATTAATTTTTTCTTCTGGTCGTGCCCCGTTTACTAAAACGTTTGCTTTTGAATACGTATAATTAATCCATCCATTAAAATTACCTTTTAATTTTTTTAACATAAACTCTATTCCATAGGATTTTAAATTTCCTTGTAAAACATCTGTTTCGGGTACAGGGTTTACTATTAAATTGGCTCCGTCCTTATATTCTACTAAATGGTGTATATTTTTATAATAAACTTCAGTTGAGAATTCATACATTTCTTTTTTTAATTCAGAAAAAAATCCTGCTGAATATTGCTCACCACTCATCGGCTTAATATAATTGTCGGCTAATTTCCACTTATCAGTTGGTGAAAGAGCAATGGTATTGGTAAGCATAAAAATGTATTGATGTACTTGATTAAAACCAGCTTTTAAAGATATAAATTCATTAATAAAATATCTACTTGATAAACGG
Organism: Bacteroidia bacterium; assembly: GCA_039937835.1. GTDB lineage: Bacteria > Bacteroidota > Bacteroidia > 2-12-FULL-35-15 > 2-12-FULL-35-15 > 2-12-FULL-35-15. Next base: position 16,561 of record JBDTFR010000038.1, read on the forward strand.
AGGTCAGGTGCATGGTAAGATTTGATTTGCGCATTTTTAGCATGCTTAACCGTATCAATAATGTTATCAATTTCTAAGGGTTCTCCAGGTTTATAAGCGTAGGTTGTTTTAGGGCCTAAATATTTATACAAATTGTATCTTAAGCCTGCTGTAAAAGAAAGTAATGGTGTAATTTTCCATTCATCATTAATGTATACTCCACTTTCTACACCTTGTTCTCGGCCAAGAGTTATAGGTACAATTAATGATTGCGAATTTAAAGGGGCGTACCTGCCTTGGTTTAGTAAATATAAAATGCTGTTGGCACCAATATCTATAGTATGTTTTTCAGTGGGTATATAACGGAAATTAACTTTTGCTTCTATATGTTGTAAATCATAATTTAATTTATAATTTGCATTATCAACAGAACTATTTCTCTCATTGTAACTGTAATCACTATATACGGTACTAAATTCTAAATTATGTTTTTGTTTTACAAAATGATTCCATTTTATAGAAGCGCCTACATTTTGATAATCATATGCTGTTAATGAGGCCAATTTTATATTATCAGAACTATAATAAGTTGAAAAATTCAATCTGTTTTTATTGTTTATTGGTACTGAAAAGTTAGTAATGGCATCGTTAAACCCTCCTCGACTATCCTTTATAGCAGGTACATTAATAAAGTTAAGAACCCAGTCAGAATAAGTAGATCTTAACCCTATTAAATAACTACTTTTTTCTTTTTTGAAAGGCCCTTCCACTAATACATTAGCGGTAACAGGGCTTATACCAGCTTGAAAATTGAATTTTTTTAAGTCACCTTGTTTTATTGTTAAATCAAAAATAGAAGATAAATGTCCTCCAAATTGAGCAGGAAATGAGCTTTTGTACAATGCTAATTCACTAATAGCATTTGGTGTAAAGGCAGAAAAGAAACCTAATAAATGACTTGTATTATAAACAGGTACTTGATTAAGATAAAAAATGTTTTGATCTGCGGGGCTTCCTCGTACATTAAAGCCAGCAGTGCCTTCGCCAACAGATTGTACACCAGGAAGTAATAAAGTAGTTTTAACAATATCAACTTCTCCCATCATTTTAGGAATATTTTTAACACTTTTGGTAGTTAATTTTTCATATCCGATCAACGACCTCGCTATATTATTATTACCCTCTGAAAATACGACGACCTCGTTTAATGCATTTAATTTTTCATCTAATGCAAAATTAACTTTGGCATCAGAGAATACTTCTAAATTGTATTTTTTTTCTTTGTTTTCAGAACCGTATACTTTTAAACTATAATTTCCTTTTTTTAGTTTTATAGAATAAAAACCACCCGCATCAGTAGTGGTACCTGTTTTTAATTCCTCAATATATAAAATAGCACCTATTACTTTTGTTCCATTACTTTTATTAGTTACATAACCGCTCATCGTCGCTTCTGTCTTATAAGCACCATTTTTAGCCGTTCCTACATAAATAATTGAAGTTCCAATTTCATTTTTTGTTTTCAAATATTGGGTTTCATTTTTTGTTATTATACTATCTTTTACATTCGATTTTAATTCTTGGCTATTAAAAAAGGAGGAAGGTAGTTTAAAACTAATGGGGCTATTTTGAGTAATAAAAATGTTTCCGTTTTTATCTTTTGTAACATACATTGGTTTGTTACTCAAATTGTTTTCTAAAACAATATCCAAAGATTCAGTTGGTGCATTTATCTGAATTTTAAAATTAAATACACTATCTGATGAATAATAAAAATGAACCGGAAAATTTTGTTCTACTCGCACTACAAAATCATTCCATTTTAAATTATCATAACTTTTATCAAGTATAGGCGTTTGTGCAAATGAGGTTGCAGTTAAACAACAAATAAAAATAATAAAGTTGATTTTACATTGTATCTGATAATCCATCGCAATATTGCATTAAATTATTTAACTGATTACTAGAAGCATTTGAGAATTTAATTTTATTTTTTCGCATGTATTTTTTTATTTCATTTTTATTTTTTGCGTATAAGTTTAGAAAATGCTTTTTATTTTTTATAAAAATAAAATTATTGTGATCAGAAAGATAGATACGCCTTTTTGTTTTACTGTAAAATCCATTAGGCGTTAATTGAGAGTATGTATTAATAAAGGAGTTGCTGTATTTAATAAATAAATTTTTCTTTCCAGAAAATACTAATTCATAATACCCTTTTATATTTAGTGTAGGTTGAGACTTTGAAATATTTACAAAATAATGATGATCAAGTATAAAATTATCAACCCAATTTTCTTTAAGGGTTATTAGTATTATTTCACCTAACTCTGTTTTTGCAACCAAAAGGAGCTGATCTGTTTCTATGTTATATTTGGTGGTAATATTTTCAAATACATTATTTTTTATTGATACTTTGGCTGGTAAATAGCGGTCGGTGAAAAAGGGTGTTCCTTTAGCAAATGGATTACTAGGCTGATATAATTCTCCTAAATATATTAGATCATTAGCTCCATAATAATTATTGGTTTCGGAAATTAGTTTTTTTAATTCGTTATTTTCTTGTCCAAAAACAGGAACAATAAAAATTGCTAGAAAAATTATAATAAATGATTTAAAAGATAAAGGCATTGGTTTTAAATTAAATTATATATTGAATATAAAAAAATAATACATTATTGATAATCACCAACACCTTACAATAAAGAAATTACTTAGCCCACCGCATTTTATACCAATAGGAGGCTAAGTAATAAAGAAAATTTAAATATAATATTTACCTTATTAAATGGATAAAGCCTTTGTGTGCTACGCCATCCATTAAAAGTATATAATAATAAACACCACTACTTGCCTCTAATCCATTTTTCATCTGTTTACCATCCCACGATTTACGTCTATCTGTTGTCGAAAACATCTCTTTCCCCCAATTATTAAAGATGGTTAATTTATAATTATTATTTATACATAATCCCGTAATATCAAATAAATCATTTACTCCATCGCCATTTGGTGTAAATACGTTTGGTATAAAAAATTTGTCATTTACGCATTTTGGAAATTCAATTCTAACCGAATCATAAGTAGTACACCCTCCCATATCAGAAATGGTTAAATAATACACATAGGAGTTTCCCGAGCCTTCACCAGTTACAGTAGGAGTTGGACAATCCGCACAGCTTAACGCATTAGGTGGTGTCCAAGAATAAATTGTGTTGGCAGATGTACCTTTAATTAAAGAGGTTAATACGGCTGTTTCTCCTTCGCCAAGAATAATGATTGTAGAATCAATATCTACAGATATGATGCTAGATACAGTTACATTGCCAGCTGGTGGTGATGGTATTTCACATAAAGAGCCATTCGCTAATTTAGATGATAATACAAGTATAGGAGTAGCAGTTATATCTTGTGTATAGGTGTGTTTTATGGTTTTACCAGTATCTGATATAACTACCCCATCTCCAAAATCCCAAGTGTATTTAGTGGAATTATCGCTTTTTGCCGTAAAAGTAACTACAAATGGTTTACAACCTGTTTTTGGAGTAAAAGAAAAGGTTCCTACTGGTCCTGGCACAACTACAAAACGATCTAACATTAAGGTATTACTACAGCCTGCTGAATTGGTTACGGTAAGTTTTACATTAAATTCACCAGGAGTAGTATAATTGTGTGTGGGGTTTTGAATATTAGTTGCGGTTGCACCATCGCCAAAGTCCCAATCCCATTTAGTAATTGATGAACCAGTTGAGTTGTCGTTAAATTGCATATTGGTATAACCACACCCTTCAGTAATTATTGTTTTTGTAAATGCAACAGCAGGATTCTGTATGCGTATGGTTCTTGTAATAGTGCTATCACAGCCATTTTCGTCGGTAACTTTAAGAGTAATGACATACACACTATCTTGTGAATAGATGTGTGTTGTGGTTTTTCCTATTGCGGAACTACCGTCTCCAAATGTCCATTCAAATTTTGGATTAGCACCCGCAACAATGGTTGTACTCGCGTTAAAAATTATTACTTTCCCTTTACAAGCTAAAGTATCTCCTGTAAATTTAGGGAACGGAAATGTAGGTACAATATAATTGGCTTTTTCAATAGTACTGGTACAACCATTTTTATCTAGTGATGTAAGTGTTACTTTATAAGAACCTGGTATAGTATAAATATGATTGATAGTTGAAGTTGTTACCGTTTGTGGAGTTGTTAAATCACCAAAGTTCCAAGTCCATTTTACAAGTGTTGAGTCTGATTTCGTTAAATCCGCAAATTTGACTAGTAATGGAGTACAACCTTTTGTGGTGTCAGATTTAAAATCGGGTCTAGGACCTTGTACATTAATTTTTTTACTAACGGTATCCTTACAATTATTCGCGTCTGTAACAATTAATTGAGCAGTATATAAACCAGGTAATGTATAGGTGTGAGGTTTTGGTGTGGTCGTATTTTCGTTAGGTGTTCCATCGCCAAAGTTCCAACTGGATTGAGTAGCAAACATAGAGGAGTCAACAAACTTAACTAAAAATGGATAACAACCAATGAGTGCTGAGCTATAATTTGCTTTTACGTCTGTAATATTTACTTTGTCTGTTATAAAAAAAGAACAACCTGTTGTTTTGTTAATGGCAATTAATTTTATTGTTTTTAAACCCGTAGTAGTATATGTATGTTTCGGATGTAAGCTATCCCTAACGATAGTGGTTGAATCCCCAAAATCCCAACGGAGTGAATCGGCACCGATAGATAAATCGTCAAATGTTCTTAAATAGGGCTTTGTGCAATCTACCGGTTTAATCGTAAATATTGGTTTAGGAGGATTAATTGTTATTAGTTGTGGTTTAGTAAGTGTATCCGGACAACCTTTATTGTAGGTAATTAATTGTACTGGAAAAATATTTGGTAGCGGCATGGGAGCCGGTAGAAGGTTATAGAGATGGGTTACAGGTGATTTCATATTAAGGGTAGATAAGGTGCCCTCTCCAAAACTCCAATAAGCCGAATCTCCGTCTATTGATAAATCATTAAATATGGTTGGCACACCATAACATACAACAGGGTTAACAACACTAAAATTGGCTTTGGGTTTGTGTCCCGCTTTAATATATTTAAAATAGGTTACACTATCTTTACAACCAGATGCGGTAGTTACTACTAATTTAACGTCAAACACTCCTTCGGCATTGTAAAAAGCAGTTACAGTATCTTTTGAGGTGGTTTTTGTTGTTCCATTTCCAAACGTCCACACATAACTTACAATAGGTTCTATTACTGATATACTCTCACTTGTAAAAAGTACTTTTAATGGGAAACAACCTTCGCGTGGTTTAGCAATAAATTTTGCTTGTGGAAGTGTAATAGTTATAAAATCGTTTTTTATAATACTGCTTTTGCAACCACTAGCTGAAGTTACTGTAAGAGTTACTGTATATTTTCCAATCTTCGTATACGTATGCGCGTTAGATGTGCTAGATGTACTTCCATCACCAAAATCCCATAGGTAGGTATCTGTGCCAACAGAAGTATTATTAAATGTGACGTTAAAAGGAAGCATACAGCTTTGCTGAGCATTAGCAGTAAAGGATACTACTGGTAATGGTACTACAGTAACCGTCTTTGTAATAGCGTTTGAACAGGTTCCGCTTGTTGTGGTTACTGTAGCATCTAGCTTTACAGTATACGTACCTATAGCAGCGTATAGATGGGTAGGGTTTGCAATTGGTGATTTTGTGGTTCCATCTCCAAAGTCCCACAATCTGGAGGTAGAAAGTGGAGCAGAAGCATCAGTAAAACTAACAGAAGTCCCAATACAAATCGTTGATTTATCGGTTTTGAAATCAGCAACGATAGATTTTATAATTACCGATTTAGTGGAACTGTCTTTACATGCTCCTTGGGTTACGATAAGCGTTATCGGATAAGTGCCTAAAGTGTTATATAAATGTGCTGGTGGAATTTTTACAGCGGAAGTACTCCCATCTCCAAAAGTCCATTTATAAGTTGCAGTAGCTGCAGCAACCGAAGTATTAGTTAAGGTTACAGTAAGTGGTGCAGTACAAGAAGATAAAGGGCTTGCTGTAAATATAGCTTTTGGCGATTCTAATATAGTTACAACAGGCTTAGTGCCGGGAGTACTACTAGTATTACCAGAGCAGCCATTATTGTCAGTAACTATTAAACTTACAGCAGTTGTCTTCGGGGCATTATAGGCATGAGTGGTATTTCCTACAGTGGTGGTTAAGGCATTTCCATCATTAAAATCCCACACCCATTTAATGATACTGCCACTACCTGGTGTAGACGTGCTTGTAAAACTAATAGCTTGTCCAACACAGGCAGGCATAGGGCTAGTGATGATGTAGTTAGCTATTGGGTTTGCAAATACGTTTACAGTATCATAATAGGTACTACTTCCATTTAATTTTAATTTAACGACGTATTTTCCAGGATTTGGATAAGAAGCAAGCTGATTACCGGCTGTAGTTGATTTATTCCCATTCCCAAAATCCCAATCATAATTATTACCCCCCGTAGATAAATCGGTAACAACTACACCAGAAAGTGGCGCACAACCTTTATTTAAGCTTAATGTGAATTTAGCAGTTTGCGCATTTAGTCGAAGTATTGAACTGAAAATTAATAAAAAAATTGTTACAAAAAGGGGGGTGGGATGTATCCTTAATTTCATGTTACGTTAATTATTATATTTTTAAGAATTTCAAATGTATCTTATTTATGTGGAAATAAAAAATTATGTATATAAAACAAATACATTAAAATGGCAATTTAATATATTTAAATTCTAAAATAAACAACACTAAAGCAGTTTTTTAACCACTACTACTTATTACCTTTTTATTACCTTCGCTGTTCAATTTTTTTAATTTTTTAAATGGAACTTACAAAACTTACAGCCATATCACCTGTTGATGGACGTTATCGAAACACTACGGAGCCCCTTTGGCAATATTTTTCTGAAGCAGCATTAATTAAGTATCGTGTATTAATAGAAGTGGAATACTTTATTGCTTTATGTGAATTGCCTTTACCCCAATTAAAAGGCATTAAGAAAGATAAATACGTTTTATTACGCGCCATCTATGAGAAATTTTCGGAGACAGATGCACAGAAAATAAAAGATATTGAGAAAATTACAAATCACGATGTAAAAGCAGTTGAATATTTTTTAAAAGATAAATTAGATCAGTTAGGCCTAAAGGAGCAAAAGGAATTTGTGCATTTTGGTTTAACCTCTCAGGATATAAATAATACGGCAATACCTTTTTCTGTTAAAGCAGCCATGGACGAATGTTTATTACCTGTTTTAAAAGAATTAACGGAGATGTTGATGGCTCATTCAAAAAAATGGGCTAAAATACCGATGTTGGCAAGAACCCACGGACAACCAGCTTCACCTACTCGTCTTGGAAAAGAAATAGAAGTTTTTGTAGTACGTTTAAAAGCCCAAATAGCACAATTAAAAAATATCCCTTATGGAGCTAAATTCGGCGGAGCTACTGGTAATTTAAATGCGCACTACATCGCTTATCCTAAAACTGATTGGCATAAATTTGCAACAAATTTTGTAAATAAAAATTTAGGTTTAAGTCGTTCGTACCCGACCACACAAATTGAACATTACGATAATTTTGCTGCATATTGTGATGCATTAAAAAGAATAAATACTATTTTAATTGATCTTGACAGAGATATATGGACATACATTTCCATGGATTATTTTAAACAAGAAATAAAAAAAGGAGAGATTGGTTCATCCGCAATGCCTCACAAAGTAAACCCTATTGACTTTGAAAACTCCGAAGGTAATTTAGGAATTGCGAATGCGTTGTTCGAACACCTTTCAGCAAAATTACCCATTTCTCGTTTGCAACGTGACTTAACGGATTCAACTGTTTTAAGAAATGTAGGCGTGCCCTTAGCTCATAGTTTAATTGCATACAAATCATTATTAAAAGGCTTTAATAAATTAATTTTAAACACAAAAGCACTTGAAAACGATTTGAATAATAATTGGGCGGTAGTGGCAGAAGCCATACAAACCATACTTCGTAGAGAGGGTTACCCAAAACCTTACGAAGCTTTAAAGGAATTAACACGTACCAATTCGAAAATTACAAAAGAAAGCATTGCCTCATTTATTGATACATTAAAAGTTAACAGTGCGGTAAAAAAAGAATTAAAAACTATTACTCCAGCTAATTACACGGGGGGATAAAATTTATTAAAATAATGAAAGTAATTAGCTTTACTAGGGTTCCTAATGCTACAAGGTATGGTGTTATAGTAGAAGCAATTACTTTAATACTAGCTATTTTCGGTGAAATAATAGTTGTTGTTGATAACCTTATTCCCAGCCAGAAGCGAGTATATCACAAAGGTGCATCATTTTAATATCCTTGCCACTTTTTTTAGCATAGCCTTCTAAATGCATAAGACAAGAAATATCTGTGGAGATAATGCATTCAGCACCTGTTTTTGTGGCATTCTCTATTTTCTTTTCACCCATTCCTACAGCAATGGCCTCAAATTTTACAGAAAAAGTACCACCAAAACCACAGCACGTTTCAGTGTCTTCCATTTCACGCACTGTTAAGCCAAGTACTTTTTCAAGTAATACGCGAGGTTCACGTTTAATACCATATTCTCGTAATGCAGCACATGAATCGTGGTAAGTAGCCACTCCATTATAAACCGCACCAACATCGGTAATTTTTAACACATTTACGAGGAAATCAGAGAACTCAAAAATGTTTTTTTGAATTTGTTTATACTCATTGTGTAAAACTGTATTGTGAAACATTTCGGGATAATAATTTTTTATCATTCCCACACATGATGCTGACGGACAGATAATATATCGATCGTTTTGAAACTCTCGAATAAATTTTTCTCCCACTTCTTTACAATCATCCCAATAACCTGCATTAAATGCAGGTTGTCCACAACAAGTTTGTTCTGGGTTATAGTTAACACCACAGCCTACTTTTTCTAAAATTTTAACCATGTTTAATCCGGTGTTCGGATAAACCTGATCTATAAAACAAGGAATAAAAATATCTACAATCATACTACAAAAACTAAGGAAATATAAAGGTCGGAAATTTATTATATTTTCATTGCTTTTCTTTTTGAGGAATTGTTAACAGTATAGCAAAACCGATTATAAAAAACGTAATTAAAGCTAAAATAGAATTACGCATTCCTCCGCTTACGCGTTCTATAAAGCCAAATGAAAACATGCCAATTACAATACCTATTTTTTCTAATACATCATAAAAACTAAAATAAGAGGTGGTATCGTTTGTTATCGGTAATAATTTAGAGTAGGTAGATCGTGATAAAGATTGAATACCCCCCATGATCAGACCAACACTGCAAGCAACAGCATAAAATCCTAAAGGTGTATACACAAAGGCATACGTTCCAATACAAACAGATACCCATATAACTAATATCATTCCCAATGTTTTTATATTCCCAATTTTTCTAGATGAAAAAGAAAATAAGTAAGAACCGGCAATTGCCAAAAACTGGATCATTAAAACACTCATAATTAAATTGGCGTCTTCTAATCCTTTAATTTCTTTTTTAGCAAATAAAACAGCCATTAATAACACGGTTTGTACGCCCATGCTATAGAAAAAAAAAGAAGCTAAATATCTTTTTAATTGTTTTATTTGTTTTAATTCATTCCATACTTTCCATAATTCCTTAAATCCATTTAAAAAAACATTTTTATTGTTTGTGGAATGTTTTTTTTCATTTGGTAAATTAAAAAAAGTTATTTGTGAAAACCCTACCCACCAGAGGGCAACAAAAACGAAGGAATACCTTACATTCATATCATACACTTTAATTAAAATTAAGTTAATGATTAATAATAAAACACTACCGATGTAGCCCCATGCATAGCCTTTTGCACTCACCTTATCATGATCAACAGGCTCAGCAATTTCAGGTAAGTAAGCATTGTAAAATACAAGACTACCCCAAAAGCCTACACTTGCGAGTAGTATAGATAATGCACCCCATCCTAAATAGGCATTACTGAAAAAATATAAGGAAGCGCAAGCAAGTGCCCCTAAATAACAATAAAATTGCATGAAACGTTTCTTGAGACCGCTATAATCTGCAATGCCTGATAATATAGGAGAAGAAATAGAAACAATGATAAAAGAGAGTGCGACAATGTAGGAGTACAATTCCGTATTCTTAAAATCCATTCCCCATAACTGAACCATATCGCTAATGATGGTTCCATCAGCATTTTTTGTACTGGTTACAGCTTCATAAAAAATAGGGAAAATAGCGGTTGTAATAACGAGTGGGTAAGCCGAATTTGCCCAATCATAAAAAGCCCAAGCGTTGATTAGCTTTTTATTTCCCTTTTCTAATGTCATAGATAAATAATGGTTTTACTAGATTAAAATAGCGTTTATTGAAATCTAAATGCTTTAACGGTATCTACAAAACATTTTACGTTATCTTTCTCTAAATCGGGATATAACCCATGGCCTAAATTTGCAATATGGCGATGTGGACCAAAGGCTTGTAACATTTTTTCGGTTTCTTTTTTTATGGTTGAGAAATCGGCATATAATAAACAAGGATCCATATTGCCTTGTAATGTTTTATGTTCTCCAATTAATGCGCGAGATTCGGCAATATCCATTGTCCAATCTAGCCCAATGGTATCACAATTTAATTGTGACATTTGTTTACGAGCAAAAAAAGCATCTTTAGCAAAAACGGTAAGCGGTACTTCATTGATTGCATCGCAAATTTGGGTGATGTATTTTAATGCAAAAGTAGTGTATTGGTTGGGTGATAATATCCCTGCCCAACTATCAAATAATTGAAGCATATCTGCACCGGCTATAATTTGTGCTTTTAAATAGTTAATGGTACTATCGGTAATTTTTTGCAGTAGTTGATGAGCTAATTCGGGTTGCGTATATAACATTTTTTTAGCTTTAGAAAATGTTTTACTTCCGCTGCCTTCAATCATATAGGCAAAAATAGTCCAAGGTGCACCAGCAAAACCAATTAGTGGTACACGTTCATTCAATTCTTTTTTAGTTAATTTAATAGCATCCAGCACATAGTGTAAATCGGAGCTCTGGGCTATTCTTAATTTATTTACATCTGCAACGGTTTGTATTGTTTTTTCAAACCAAGGGCCTTGTGCTTCTATCATTTGATAAGGTAATCCCATGGCTTCGGGTATTACTAAAATATCTGAAAAAATAATGGCAGCATCTACCCCTAAAATATCTACCGGCTGAATACTCACTTCACAGGCGAATTCAGGCGTTTCCACTAATTCTTTAAATCCACCCAGTTTGGCTCTTACTTCACGATACTCAGGTAGTATACGCCCTGCTTGACGCATCATCCACACGGGTGTTCGTTCGGTCTTTTCGCCTCTTGCTGCTCTTAATATTAAATCGTTTTTAAATGCCATGTATATAATTTATTAATAGTACTATAAAACTACAAGAAAGGTATACTCCTTGTCGTTTTATGCTAAAATGTAAAAGTAGGAAATTCAATTGCTTTATCTGATACAATGCAATTTAATTTTAAGCTCGTTCGCGTGAAATTAAATATAAAATTTATAGCGTGTTATTCTGTTGCGCTTTTTTCTGTTGTATCCAATCATCCATTTTCTTTTCTATAATATCTAAAGGCATACA
>JBDTFR010000039.1:0-34379 GCA_039937835.1 Bacteroidia bacterium
TATGTGTTTTTATAATTTTTCCGGATACATGCCCTGCTTCTGAATTCCATTTTACATGATCTCCAATTTTAAATGAATGCTTCATTTTTTATAATTTAATTTAGTTTATTATACAATGGTTACTTGATGCACAGCTAACTAATGCTTAGTTTTTAATTTGCCTTTTTTAAATTTTAAACTGAAAACAAATATAAACAGTGCAATTATGCCAACCGTAAAAACTATATCTCCAACTATTCTCAACCAACGCAGGGTTTGCATGTGTGGCTGATGTAAAAATTCGGAAGAACGAGCATACCACATCCCTTCATTTACACTGGCAATAGTTTGCAAAAGCCCCACAGGCAATAAGCTCATAAACGACATAAGTACCAAGCCAATATTAAGAGTCCAAAATGAAAAGCCGATTAATTTAGTATTCCATTTCTGCGTTCGGTAAAGGCTGCGTAAAACAAACAGCATTAAGCCAATGCCTAACATACCATAAACACCAAATAAAGCTGTATGCGAATGCAGAGCGGTAGTATTTAATCCTTGCATGTAATAAAGTGCTACAGGCGGATTGATTAAAAAACCAAAAAGACCGGCTCCTAAAAAATTCCAAAACGAAACTGAAAGCAAAAAGTAAATAGGCCATTTATAATCAATCAACCATTCTTTGGCTTTGCTTAAACGATAATTATGAAAGGCTTCAAAGCCTATTAGTACTAATGGAACAACTTCAAGAGCACTGAAGGTTGCACCCAAACCAATTACCATAGTTGGCGCACCTGTAAAATACAAATGGTGGAAAAGCCCTAAGATAACAGCGAAAAGAAAAATAATAGATGCAACAAATACATTTGCTGTGGCTGTGGCTGCCTTTAACAAACCCAAGCGCACAAAAAGAAATGCCGATACTACTGTGGCAAATACTTCAAAAAAACCTTCCACCCAAAGGTGTACTACCCACCATTTCCAATATTCTGCAATGGATAGGTTAGTTTGCCTACCCCACATCAATCCGGCACCATAAAACAATGCGATGGCAGTACAGGAAACTAAAAATAAGGTTAATAAACCTTTTTCTGCAGTGCCTCTTTTAATCACCGGCAATAAAGGGCGTACCATTAAAGTCAACCAGAGAAGCAGTCCAACAAAAAGAAAGCATTGCCAAAAACGACCCAAATCAACATATTCATATCCTTGATGTCCAAACCAGAAATTTTCTACAAGCCCCAACTTTTGCATAATGCCAAACCACTCACCAATCATTGAGCCTGCAACAATAATTAAAAGCGAAACAAAAAGAATATTTACACCTAATTTTTGAAATTTAGGATCTTTTCCTGATACGGAAGATGCGATATATAGTCCCGTAGCAAGCCAAGCGGTGGCGATCCAAAGAATAGAAAGTTGAACATGCCAAGTACGGGTAACTGAATAAGGTAAAATAGTTGATAATGGAAAACCGTAAATCGAATTACCTTCAACACCATAATGTGCTGTAATAATTCCCATAGCTACTTGTATCAATATAAGAAAATTAATAGCCCAGAAATATTTTTCTACTGCTCGCATTGAAGGAGTAAGATTTTGATTCATTAACGGATCTTCAATCGGTAATTCTAAGTCTCCTTCTACTTTTGTTTTTGTATGATAAAGAATGAGAATACCAATTCCGACTAGGAGCATAATAACACTAAATCCAGTCCAAATGACGAGATCGCCTGTAACTACATTTCCTATCAACTTATCAGGTGGCCAATTATGGGTATAACTAATAGCACTGCCCAGTCTTTCAGTAACACAAACCCAAGATGCCCAAAAGAGAAAAGCATTCATTTTACGCATCAGACCAATATCTTTGATAGTATTTTTGGCTATGGAATAATCTGATCGTAGTTTATTAAAAGTAGTATCAGCCATAAAAAGTCCGGAATAATACCCATTCAGGGTTTCAATCGCATAAGCACGAGTTTCTGAAACTGTTATAGCACTTGAAACTTTATTATAGGTATTTGTTCTCAATTCCTTATTTAGGCGAGCCTTCAAGGCTGCCTGTTGCTCCATATCCAAAGCTTTATATGAAGTCGTCCCCATTTTTATAGCCCATTCATCTAATATGATCACTGCTTCACGATGCAGACGATCAGCCGTCCAATCAGGCGCAAGATAAGCCCCATGCCCCCATATGGAACCGACTTCTTGACCACCCATACTTTGCCAGACATTTTGACCATCCTTAATTTCTTGACCTGTAAAAAGAATCTTACCACTGGTAGTTACTACTTTTTCGGGAATTGGGGGTGCTTGTTGATAAATTTCATAGCCGAAAAAACCTAAAACAAAAAACGAGGCGCCAATTACAAAAAATAATAAAATCCAAAGCTTCTTTTGTCTGCTCATTACAAGGGTTTTTTTAGCTAAAGAACTAGCCATAATTTAAAAAGATCAAAGTTTTATAAATGTTTGATATACGATATGTTAAAACAATGAGTGTAAAAGCAAATGTAAAAGCATTCGCTCATTAAGATGTTATATATTTATGAGAATGATTTACATAATATTACAGTAAATAATTTTAAAAAGTCGCATCTTTTACACCCTCCTGTGAAACTAAGGTTACTTCTTCTGTCAGTTGCAAAAAAAGCTTTCTCTTCTTCGGTAAAAAGATGTGATGCCTCCCATACAGATAATACAAAAACCTCCTTGGGCTTCTCCTTCTTCGATGACATAATCCGTTTCGGATCACATTAAATTTACACGGAGCGAATAAAAAGCATTAATTTTAAGCCTCACACATTTACCGTAAAATTTTTGTCTCCAAGAATGTATAGTTCTAAAATCAATATTGATTTTTTTATTTCCGATAGATCGTGATTACACTTTAGAAGTGTAACCCTACTCAGGGCGAGACACCATATGAAATGGATTTTATTTACACTTCTTTTTTATTCCCAACAGATTTAATTGCTCAAATAAATTATCATTTGGCACTAAAAGCTGGAGCAAACCTATTTCAAATAAATGGCGATAACTATAATTGTTATAATATAATAGGGTTTAATGGGGGAGTTTTTTTTAATATGGGTTTGAGTAAAAAAATCACAGGTCAACTTGAAATGTTCTATCCCCAGAAAGGATGTATAAATTACTTTGACCTTCCTAATGATATAAGAGTGAATGAGTGTAGATTGCGTTATTTTGTATTTCCAATTTTATTTCAATATCATATAAAAAAAAATTAGCCTTGAGCTGGGTTTAAGTATAGGAATATTAATTAAAAAGACACAGCAATCGTATATGCGAAACTCAGCTAATGACAACCCTCCAAATTTAATCGATAATAGTTTTATTGTAGGTGCTTCTTATACTACTACTACTACTACTAATAATTGGATTTTTAATTTAAGATACAGGAACTGTATTACACCGATGCTTAAGGATCATCCTGATCAGTACAACAGTTTATTGTCGCTAACACTAGGATATCAATTTTCATTTCAGAAAAATAAAATGAAAAATGAATACTAGTTTCATTTTTAATTCTTTGATGGATGTTTTTTACTCAGCAATTAAGGTAATCGCGAATTCACTTTTTATTAAGCGCATTTAACATTTTTTTGTCGTATCCATAAATATCATTAAGTAAAAATAAATTACCCCACTCATCTACTTCAGCAGTAAAATAATTAGTGTAAATAGTTATTGGTTTTCTTAAGTAAATATACTTTTGTTTTTCTTGCAGTAAATCATATTTTAAAGAATCTTTAGGGTAGCGCGCGCTATCATCACGAATTAAATAATCAGCCAAATAAATAAACTTTTCTAGCCGTATACAACCATGACTTAATGCACGCATTTCTTTATTAAACAACCAGCGGCTATCTGTATCGTGAAGGTATACACCGTACTTATTTTTGAAATTAAATTTTAATATTCCAAGTGAATTATCATCTCCCATGCGTTGCCTTAATCGCCAAGGGAAAATAGTATCATTATATAAATTCCACTTTATTACGGTATAATCTACTACTTGATTAAATGCATTTAACACATCAAAATTTTTCCTCCGTAAATAGGAGGTGTCTCTTTTTAAAATGGGTAAAAGTTCATCTGTTGCAATTTTAAAAGGAACATTCCAATAAGGATAGATTAGAAAATTAGTGATTAGGCTTTTTAATATCGGTGTAGGATGATCTGGCTGACCAACAATTACGCGTGATTTAAAAACCAACGTATCATCCACCATTAAGCGCAATTCATATTTAGGTATGTTTATCCAAATATATTGTTCCTCTTTTGGTGGATTTTGCCACCTCCAGCGCTCCATATTCATTTCCAATTGATGAATATAATCAGCTTTCGTTTTCTGTAATGCTATAAATGTTTGTTTCCCTATTTTACCATCTTCGGTTAGAGAATGCTGGCATTGAAAATTTTTTATTGCTTTAATCATTTTAGCGGAAGGCGAACCTTCATATTCATTAAAATAATCATGACTTGCAATAAGACGCTTTTTTAACTGATCCATAAATACTGGCGAATCGGAGGGTAGTAGTGTTAACGTATCCCAATTGCTAGTTTTAAACTCAATTAAAAAACTTTGAAGTGCTTGTTTTAGTTGTTGATATGGAATATTTTTAGGTTCAAAGGCATATAAAGATTGTTTGATATTGTTTGATTTTAGTACTTGATTTAATACACTTACCAAATTAGCACCTAACTTTTCAGGACGCCATGCTAAGGTTAAGCTATCCGTATTAAAACGACCAGCTGATAGATGAACAATAAATGCAAAAAAGGCATCCGTTAATAATAAATCAGCATCAGCTAGGTTATCGTTAGTGTTTTTATGGGTAATACTATCTGGCGTTAAAAGGGCTTTTATTTTAAAAAAATGGTAGTTACTAGGTATAAGCCCATCTATACCCGCCCCACCAATAACAGTTAAAAGTGTGTCGCAAAGCGTAGAAGGCTTTCCATTACTCGTCCATAAAGCAGAAAAACGATGTTGTGCGTATATTTTTGAAACAAATGAAGTGGCAAAAAGGCTATCCTTCTTTATCACTAGCGTGTCAGCCGCATGAATAGCAGTTATTTTCTTAAAAAGTAGTTTTGATACCTCTTCATCTACCGATATTACTGCAACAGCCTCTTTTTGCTTAATAACAATGGGTTTTGGCTTACTTGATTGATTACAGGCAGCCAAAAAAGACATGATACTAAGTAGAAAAAGATACGAAAAATTACGTACGATCATTTTTATTTATGGTTACCTATACAAATAATCAAATACTGTGCAAATGTTAATAACCCTTTAATTTATTAACATACCTGTAATTTAGGGCTTTATTTTTTTAATTTCTAAAAACTAAAACTTATTTTTGGAAGAATCGTAGAATCATTTACAATATTTAAATCATAATAGAACATTATTCATCAATAATCCTACAAAACTTTACATGAAACAAAAAACAATCCCCACTTTTACCTTTTTAATGATTATACTAATGTTTGGTGTTAATCTAAAAGGGTTTTGCCAAGCAAAATACTATAAAGGATACGTTATTTTATTAACAGGTGATACGTTAACAGGAGAAATTAGAAATAACTTAAAAAAGGAATTAGATAATTATAGTAAAGCTACTTTTCGTAAAACAGAGAAAGATCCAGTAAAAACATATCGCCCAGATAAAATTAAAGAATATACTGTTAACGGTACGGCGTATATTTCTCGTAATGTTAGTGGTGATCAAGTTTTTGTAAAACGCTTATCACAAGGTGCTTTAAATTTATATGAACTTCAAACAGAAGTGATGCAAATGAATGATGTAAAAGTAAAATCAGATTATTACATGGAAAAAGGAGCGGGTGAATTTGTTAAAATTAAATCTGGTAAATTTAAAAAACAGCTGACTGATGTAATGGCAGATAATCAAGATGTAATTAAAGATATTGAAACGGAAAAATATGAATACGATAATATTTTAGAGGTATTTAATGCGTATAACAAAACCGCAACGGCTTCTACTAACTAGCACTTATAAACAAAATTAATTAAAGCAGCTCGTATTTATACGAGCTGCTTTTTTTTAACGATGCAATGCATTAATCTTTTAGCTATCTTTTAAAAATCTTAACTCCTTAATACTAAAATGTATTTTTTAAATTAATTTCAAATCAACTGGTCAGCCTTAAAATGCTACTAGGATTAAAAAAATGCGTAAACTTGTAGTACCGTTTGAGAAAAAAAAGTACAACGTTTCAAAAGATAAGTTAGTAATATCTTCTATCAATTACCCATTAATGAATCCATTTATATGTTAGAGAAAAATAAAAAACTTTATTTGCTAGATGCTTATGCATTAATTTATAGAGCCTACTTTGCATTTAGTAATAATCACCGTATTAATTCAAAAGGCTTAAATACTTCAGCCATATTGGGCTTTACGAATACGTTGTTAGAAATTTTAAAAAAAGAAAAACCCACACACATTGCAGTAGTTTTCGATACCTCAGAGCCAACAGTAAGGCATATTGAATATGTAGAATATAAGGCTAATAGGCAAGAAGCCCCAGAAGACCTTTCTTTAGCTGTTCCCTACATAATTAAAATAATTAAAGGCTTTAATATTCCCGTTTTGTTTTCACACGGTTATGAAGCCGATGATGTTATCGGCACACTTGCTAAAAAGGCCGAACAGCACGGTTACATTACTTACATGATGACCCCTGATAAGGACTATGGACAGTTGGTTTCGGAAAATATTTTTATATACAAGCCGGCGAGATTAGGCAATGGTATCGAAATTATGGGCCCCAAAGAAGTTTGTAAAAAATGGGATATTGAAAGTGTAAATCAATTGATTGATATTTTAGGATTGATGGGTGATAAAGTAGACAACATTCCTGGAATACCTGGAGTAGGTGAGAAAACAGCCATTCAGCTGGTGAAAGATTTTGGGAGCATTGAAAACTTATTACAAAACACCGATAAGCTAAAAGGAAAGTTAAAAGAAAAAGTAGAGCAAAATAAAGATAAAGCTATTTTGTCGAAACGCTTGGCAACTATTATTTGTGATGTGCCCATTGAGTTTAATGAAAAGGAATTATTGATGGAAGAACCCAATATAGAAGTTTTAAAAGAGCTGTTTACGGAGCTTGAATTTCGTCGACTTGCAGAACAATTAAATTTTACACTAAATGCTCCGGTGGAAAAAGTACCAACGCTAAAAGTAAAATCACCTAAAATTAACTCCGATCAAATAGATATTTTTTCTGAAGTAGTAATTACTACAGAAGAACAAACGGTTAATGAATTAACTACTATTGAAGAAAATAAGCTTAATGTAATCTATAAAACAATAAAAGATATTGAACACACTTATCATTTAATTGATACAAAAGAAAAACGTGCAATGCTAATTGATTCATTACTAAAAGAACAAGCCATTAGTTTTGATACCGAAACAACTGGTATAGATACGAACAATGCAGAATTAGTAGGTTTATCATTTGCAGTAAATAAAACGGAAGCTTACTATATTCCAATACCTGAAAATTTTGAAGAAGCAAAGGCTCTAGTGAATGAGTTTAAGCCGATATATGAAAATGAGGCAATTTTAAAAATAGGTCAAAACATAAAATATGATTTATCTATTTTAAGAATTTACGATATACAACTCAAAGGGAAATTATTTGACACCATGATCGCACATTTTCTTATTCAGCCAGAGATGCGACATAATATGAATGTGCTTGCGGAGAATTATTTAAACTATTCTCCCGTTTCCATTGAAACATTGATTGGAAAAAAAGGAAAAGACCAATTAACAATGCGCAGCGTACCTATTGATATTATTAAAGAATATGCGGGAGAAGATGCCGACATAACACTTCAATTAAAACATGCCTTTGATCCTATGTTGGATAATACCTTCACTAAAAAATTATTCGAAGAGGTAGAAATTCCGCTTATTAATGTATTGGCAGATATGGAGGCGGAAGGGATTTCATTAGATAAGATTGCACTTCAAGAATTATCAACAGCACTTGAAAAAGACATTGCCATCATTGAAAAGGAAATTCAACAATTAGCAGGAACCACTTTTAACGTATCGTCTCCTAAACAAGTAGGAGAGGTTTTGTTTGAATTATTGAAAATTGTAGAAAAACCTAAAAAAACAAAGACAGGTCAATATGCTACTGGTGAAGAGGTATTGGTTAAGCTCGTAGCCAAACATGAAATAGTTGGAAAAATATTAGACTATCGCGAACTGGTAAAATTAAAAAATACATATGTTGATTCGTTGCCATTATTAATCAATTCAAAAACAAATAGAATTCATACTTCTTATAACCAAGTAGTAGCTGTTACGGGTCGTTTAAGTTCTGATAACCCCAATTTACAAAACATTCCTATTCGCACTGAGCGAGGCAGAGAAATACGTAAGGCATTTGTGGCAAGGGCAGATAATTATATTTTACTTTCCGCAGATTATTCGCAAATAGAATTACGTATTATTGCTGAACTAAGTAAGGATGCAGGAATGATACAAGCATTTCAATCTGGACAAGACATTCACAAAGCAACAGCTGCTAAAGTATACAATGTACCATTAGAAGAAGTAACCAGTGATATGCGTAGAAATGCTAAAATGGTTAATTTTGGTATTATTTACGGTATATCTGCTTTTGGACTATCAGAACGGTTAAACATTCCGCGAAAAGAAGCAGCGTTAATTATTAATAATTATTTCGAAAAATATCCATCTATAAAAACATATATGGATGATAGTATTTTAATTGCACGTGAAAAAGGCTATGTAGAAACCATTATGGGCCGCCGCCGATACTTACGTGATATCAACTCTAGTAACCATACAGTAAGGGGCTTTGCAGAGCGGAATGCGATCAATGCTCCTATACAGGGTAGTGCTGCAGATATGATAAAAATTGCAATGATTAACATTCATAGCGATTTTAAAAAACAAAATTTAAAATCGAGAATGTTGCTGCAAGTACATGATGAGTTAGTGTTCGATGTATTAAAAGAAGAATTAGAAATAGTAAAACCGATTATTGAAAATCGTATGAAAAATGCTATTCCATCTTTACATGTACCGATGGAAGTGGGTATGGGCGTGGGAAGAAATTGGTTGGAAGCACATTAATAGTTAAAGTAAAATTCGCAAAATCGGTAAAACGATTTTTTTTAAAATTTATAATCTTTATATTTTTTAGTAAATTCTTCCGGGTTAATAAATGAGTTTACTTGTAGGTTATGATATTCATAGGTTTCAAAAACCCCATTATCATCAAATATTTTATTATTGACTGGTAATAAGTGCTCTTTATCAATTAATAATAAAGTAAGTTTTGCATAGCTAGTGGGCACTTGTATTATTTGACCTTCTCTCACATTATTATAGCCACTTATATTCGTATTTTTCTCAAGCACCATGTACTCGCTAATTCTTAACTTACGAGCAATACTTATTAAGTTTTCATTTTTTTGCACGGTATAAGGTATCCACTTAAAATCTGGGAAAGAGAGCGCAATTTTATAACAAGCACGGTTATCATATATTTCTTCGCCAAGTACTCTAAAATTATTACTAATGGTAGTCGTATTTCTTAAACCATGTTTAATAATATCGGCAAGATACACATATCCCATTTCGTGAATAGTGTGGTGCTGGTCTTTACGCATTAATGAACCAGCCGGATCTAAATTGAGATTGATATAAGGAAATGAGCCCGGATTTACTAATGCATTTCCATTATTCATTCCTTCCATCCAAAGTACTTCGATTTCTCTAATATTTAAATATAATTTTCTAGGAGATACTTGAAGCTTAACTTTTGATTCTGTATGCTGTAATCTACCTCTAATACGCTCATTACATTGCAGATTATAACGTAAAGTCTTTAAATTATCAATCGCATTAAATATTTTATTTAATAGCTCTTGATTATTTTCATAGTACTTATTAGTTGATACCTGAAAAGATGTCAATGGGACTGTAATCAAAATGATTAATAAATAAAATGAAAAATTAAACTTCATTCGTATGGGAATATATTAATAAATAAATGTCTAGTTGTAAATAGATAAATAAGCGAAAATTATAAATTAAAGCATTTTTTAGAATCCATAAGATTTATATGTTTTGCTAAATTCATTCGCCTCAAAGCTCCTATTTATTATGACATTATAAAATTCATAGGCTTCGTATAAACCGCCCTCATCATATACTTTTAAATTGATGGGAAGAAATCTATTTTTATCAATATACATAATAGCTTTATTGGCATAAGGAACAGGGATTAATAATTTTTTACCTTTTTTTATAGTTCCAAAATAGTTGGAGAGATTATTTTTATCTCGAATTTTAAAATCACTGGTAGCAAACCTTTTTGAAATGTCTGTCACCGTTTCATTTTCTTGCGAAATGTATTCTACGTATTTATAATCGGGATAATTGACGATCATTTGATAACATTCAATATTATCCCATGTGAGTGTTCCAGCATACGTAAAATATTTATCAAATTCTTTTGGAGCTTTTAAAACAACATTTGCAATTGTTTTTCCAATATACGTAAAACCTAAATCAAACAAAGTATGGTGCTGGTTTTTTCGCATAATGCCACCCAACGGATCAAGATCTAAATTCATTAATGGCAGTGTACGTGTTTTAACAATTGCATTACCATTATTTTGCCCTTGTACCCAAAGTATTTCTATTCCTCTCAAGTAATTATTAAAATAAATTTTTTTAGGACTTTCATGTATTTTAACGCGAGATTCGGCAAATAATAATCGACCATCCACACGTTCTGTCGATTTTAAGGTATATTGCTGTGTTTCAATTCTCTCAATACTGTCCAACATACGTTCTATAATCTCTCTAGAAGTTATGCGATCAAAGATTGGTGCTGCTCCCCAAAAAAGAGGCATAAAAACAACTAGCAAAGAAAGTTTAATAAAGTGCATATATTACAAAAGTACTAAAAAAGACAATTATTGTAGGTTATTACTCGATACAAATAAATTAAATTAAGTATTTTTACCGGGGTGTTAGAGGATATAAAAACGATTAATAGTAGGTAAAATTGCCCACCTATTTTTGATAATAATAAACGAATGAAAATTATAGGAATTATTCCTGCACGCTACGCTTCTACAAGGTTTCCTGGTAAACCGCTAATAGATATTGGGGGGAAAACGATGATTCAAAGGGTATATGAGCAAGCAAAAAAAGCGCATTATTTAACCGATGTAGTGGTTGCCACAGATGATGAACGCATTGAAAAAGAGGTGAGGAATTTTGGCGGTAAGGCAGTAATGACAAGTATTACTCACCAAAGTGGTACAGATAGGTGTTTTGAAGCACTGGGTAGTTTTGCTTCGGCAGATATTGTTATTAATATTCAAGGCGATGAGCCTTTTATACACCCACAGCAAATAGATGAAATTGCCGCTTGTATTGAAAACAATAATGGAGTTGAAATTGCCACGTTAATAAAAAAAATTTCTACTAAAGACGATCTTTTTAATTCTAATATACCCAAAGTTATATTTAATAAAAATAAAGAAGCGCTCACTTTTAGTAGACAAACGTTACCTTACCTTCGTGGCAAGGAATCAGACGAATGGCTAAATGATCACGTATTCTATAAACACATTGGTATTTATGCCTATAGGGCAGATGTTTTGGCAGATATTGTAAAATTAAAACCTTCTTCTTTAGAGCTAGCAGAAGGTCTTGAACAACTTCGCTGGATGGAGAATGGGTACAAGATTAAAATTGAGTTGACTGATTTTGAGAGCGTTGCTGTTGACGCGCCGGAAGATCTTAAAAAACTTAATAATTTTTTGTAATTTCAGGCTCCTAAAAAATGCAAAAAGTAGATAAACATATAAGTGAACTTTTGTATACCTATGATTGTGTAATTGTACCCAATTTAGGCGGCTTTGTTACGAATTATGCTCCTGCTAAAATTCATCCTGTACAGCATACTTTTTCTCCACCATCAAAAAACATTCTTTTTAATAGAAATTTAAAGCACAATGATGGATTATTAGTTAACCACCTTGCGTCTATTGCGAATATAAATTTTGATGAAGCTTTAAAAGAGATACAGCACTTCGTAAATAAAATTAACCTACAATTAAAAAAAAGGGAAAAAGTAAATTTACATAAAATAGGAGTATTGTATTGGGATGTTGAGCGAAACATACAGTTTGAACCCATTAATAAAAATTATTTAATAGACTCTTTTGGTTTAACTTCCTTTCAGTCACCAGCTATTATTCGCGATAAAAAAATAGCACAACGTATTGAAAATAGTTTTAAAGATAGAGGACCATTACCCATTAAAACAAAAAAAGTGGCTATTAAACGGTTTGCAATGCTAGCCATCGGTATTCCTTTAGTTTTTGCCTTGATCTGGATACCTTATAAAACAAATTTGTTTAAGCACATTGCTTATTCATCGATTAATCCATTTAGTAGTAAAGAAGATACAGCTGCAATTGTTGAAAAGACAGATTCAAAGAATAGCTTATTAGCAACAGATACACTTATTACAAAACCTACATTAACATCACCAACTAGCCCGTTAAACGCCACCAGAAGTGAAAATGTAAAAGCAGATTCTACTGCTGTAATTGTAGCTAAAAATGAGGCTACCGATTATAAATTTCATTTGGTAGCTGGCTGTTTTCAAATAAAAGAAAATGCAATTGATTATATGAATACGTTGCAGAAACAAAATATAGAAGCTTCAATTATTGGTCAAAATAATAATGGTTTGTATGTAGTCAGCTGTGGTAATTTCACTACACGTAATCAAGCAGTAATAGAGCTCAGTAATTTACGTAGGTTGCAACCCAATGCTTGGTTGTATAGAAATTAATTTTTCTTTTTAAAAAGATTAAAAAACTACTTCTTTTATTTTTCGTATAATTGCATTATACTGTATAATATGCTTTGCTTTGTAGCGCAACAATAAAGAGATATTTTGTAAGGCTCCTTAAATACATGTTATATTATTTACCAGCACATTTTTAGAATAATGTAAGTTGATTTTTTAAAGTATAAGTAGTATTAGCCTTTTGTAGTTCGTCAAAATTTGAAAGAGAAATACCAAGTAACCGAATTTTTTTATCTGTTAAGTCGGTTTTTAACAATAGCGTATTAGCTGTTTTTATAATACAGCAAATATCATCAATAGGTATATCAAAAGATTGATTACGAGTAATTGTTTTAAAATTGTGGTATTTTATTTTAAGCGTGATAGTTCTTCCTTTGAGGTGATATTTTTGTAATCGCGCCGCTACTAGTTTGGCTATCTTTTCTAATTCAATGATCATTTCAGTTACATTCGTAATATCACTACTAAAAGTATCTTCTGCACCTAATGATTTTGTTTCTCGATTGGGTTGTACCATTCGATCATCCACACCTCTTACAATTTTATAGTAAAAATACCCTGCCTTTCCAAAGCATTTGTATAACTCATTCTCTGATAGTTTTTTTAAGTCGGCACCAATATGAATACCCATTTTTTTCATTTTATCGGCAGTTACTTTTCCTACGCCATAAAATTTTTCTACGGGTAGCTTTTCCATAAAAGCCTCTATTTTAGAAGGACCAATAAATGTTAAGCCATTAGGTTTATTAAGATCAGAGGCTATTTTAGCGACAAATTTACTGGATGAGACACCTGCAGATGCAGTTAAATTTAATTCTTCCTGGATGGCTTTTCTTATTTGTTTGGCAATTTCTAATGCCGATCCAATATTAAGTTTATCGCTGGTCACATCTAAATAAGCTTCATCTAATGAAAGAGGTTCAACGATATCCGTATAACGATAAAATATTTCACGAATTTTTTTAGACACCTCCGAATAAGCATTAAAACGAGGAGGAGTAAAAATAGCATGCGGACAAAGTTCTTGTGCTTTTTTTGATGACATCGCAGAACGTACTCCGAATTTACGCACCTCGTAACTTGCTGCTACTACCACACCGCGCCCTTCAGGCTTTCCTCCTACGATAAGGGGTTCCCCTCTATATTCGGGGTTATCGCGTTGCTCTACAGATGCATAAAATGCATCCATATCAATATGTATTATTTTGCGATGTACGTCCATGAGTTGATGCCTCTTATAAAAATACACAATACAAAAGTAAAGGTAACGCTTTGTTGAAAAATATTTTTACTAGTGGGTGGTTGTCATTAATACTGTAAAATTAACTTTAAGTATGCAAGGAAAGGAAGTTTAAAAGCTACGTTTAGCCGAAAAGTCTTTTATCATTTACAGGCTGTTCATGGTGGGCGAGTGAATGATAGCAGTTATTGGACAAGAATGCGGGGAGAAGGGAATATTGCAGAATCAATTAATCAATTATTTAAAATTGCAGTTAAAAAACACTTACCAAATAAGCATAAATTCGAATTTGATCTAACCGTTTTTCGCAGGCAATGCCAGGGGATGCAAATGAAATTTTTTCAACAATATTATTCATGGTAATACCATAAAAAAAAACAACTCTTTTTCCCATAAGGAAAAAGAGTTGTTTTTTTATTAATATTTTTAATATGCTAAAGCCCGTTTAATAAGTTAGTAAAATCAGAATCCGTAGTAGCGGCTAAAGTAATATCAATAGGCCCTGATGTATTTACGATTACACCTTGACTAAAACTAAATAAGTCTCCATTTTTATTTACACCTAACGCAACTATTTTTACTTTTGAACCATCTGGAATAGATCCAGATGCGCTGTTATAAGCTTGCATCACCGTTTTTGTATCAGGAAAATAAAGAAAAATATCAACATTGGTTAATACGTCAGTAGTAGAAGTGAAATTGAGTATGTGGTTAATAGTACCCCCTTTTTGTAATCCACAATTAATCCATCCAAGTTTAGCAATAAATGCATTGTACCCCAATGTATCCGTTTTAAAAATGGGGCTAATGGTGGTGTTTATTCCTAATGATGCAGGATTATCTGTCCAATCAACAAAGGTGGAAGCAGAAAAGCCATAAAATACACGCATATCTTTTAAAGGTGCTTTACTTGGCATTATTATGCGAGGAGAGCAACCTGGCTTTAGCACTAATTCTACATTGTTTTTAAATGCTCTTAACCGTATTTCACCTTCTGTTTGTAAAATTACATCGGAAGCTACGGTAGGCATTCGGTAATAAATCATATCTGCAGGGGTATAAAGCTCTACTAGTTTTACAACATATGGATAGGTAATGGTATCTCCATTTGAAAACATCAAACATTCTTTATTTAACCAGATATGAGTTTTTTGATTCCCTACAATAGGATCAGGTTTAGCTGTAGAATCAATAACAAACTCTTGCTCGATTTGTTTTTTAGAATCTAAGTAATCATTAATATTAGCAGCTTCATACTCTTTTGGGGCATTATTTGTTTTTATGCGATCTTTAGAGCAACTAAATAAAACTATTGCCAATAATGCAAGCAAAGAAACAGAACAACAAGTTATTTTTTTATTTTTTCTCATGATAAAGTTTAGTTAATAATAAGCGGCGCAACGTACAGCTTTGTCTCCATGACCACCGCCTGAACATCCAAAAATGTATAAAAGACCAAGGTTTAAATGCGTTTCTTTAAACTTCGCATTATATCGATACTCTAAAAAAGGGCGTAAACAAGTATTGGTTGATATTCCAGCACCAACTTCAAGATTAATATTATTTTGTTTAGCTCCTTTCATTTCAGAGCGATCATAATTTAACCAAGAATTATAAGCTGCATGTCCTAAGGCATAAATATTTACCTTACTTCTTCTAATTACCTTATACTCTAAGCCTAAACCTAGATTGTATTCATTTACTTTATTAAAAGCGAAATAATAAGAAAATTGAGGAACAATACTTAAACGATTATTTGGAAAAATACTCACTCTTGCACCCGCTCCAAAACTCTCCGTTTGAAAGTTATAAATACCCTCTGCGCCAATACCGATATTTTGTGAGTTGGCTATAACAGAAATCAATAAGCCAAAAGATAATAAAATATTTTTTTTCATGGTAAGCAAATTTATCAATTCTATTTCAAATACAGAAATATTTTTAATAACTTTCCAAAAATCGTTTAATTATAAGAATAATAGTAGTAAAATGCGATAAGTATAGACAAAGCCTATATTTTTTCAAGTTGATCTTCTTTAATCCAACCTACATTACCATTTGATATGGTAATTTCAAACCAATTTTCATCTTGTTTTGTGATTGAAACCTTGCTACCAGCATGAAGAATAAATAATTTTTTACCGTTTTCTGACGGACTGGCATTAACTGCAGCAACAGAAGATAGGATAATAGCTTCGGTGCCATTTTTAGAAGTAAAATAGGCATGTTTGGCTATAAAAAAAGTGGTGATAAATAAAGCTCCTAGAACGGTACCGCTATAAAACGCTATTTGTTTAATTAAAATATTTTTGGAAATAAAATAACCAGCAAATAATAAACAAGCAAAACAAAGCAGTAAGATGCATGTAATTGACCATGCTTTTTCATTCATTAAATTAAGAAGCAGGTTTTTCCATTGCAATAAAAAAAATTCAGGCGCAACCTCTAATTTATCTTCTATTTTTTGATTGGCTAAGTTTAAATTATTGAGAATATCACTATCAGTAGGAGCTATTTTTTTTGCACGTTCGTAATTTAAAATGGCTTTTGCAAATTCATTTTTTTGATAATAGGCATTGCCTAAATTATAGTACAATGCAGCAGACTCTAAATTACTTTTAAGTATATTTCCATATAATAATATAGCATTATCAAAATCTTTTTTTGCATAGGCAGCATTGGCATTTTCAAATGCTAATTTACCTTCATTCGCATTTATAGGTAATGAAAGAAAAGACAGCAAAAATAAGGATACGAATAGCTTAACTGATTTCATTTTCTAATTTAGTAATTAGTTCAACCGTATTATTGTAAATTCCATTTAAATCGCCAGATACAGCACCAGGAGCATAACGTGCATATTCACAATTATTAAGTGTGGTTAATAATTGTTGAATGGTATCATCACTAACTCTTTTTTCTTTTAGTGTAATTGAAATAGTTTCTTTTGCAAGATCAGCTACAGAAATATTTAGTTTATCACCCACATAGCCATATAAAGCTTGTGAAATTTCGATATAAAAACGCTCTTTGTTGTTTGTTTTTAAATATTGTTCGGCATTTATTAATTTTTTTCGAGCAAGTTTAGTTGCTTTTCTGCTTTTTACAACCACACTATCTTTATTGTCTTCAATATTTTTTCTTCGTATAATAATAAAAAGAATAAAGGCCAGCAATGGAGTCACTATTCCTGTGTAAAACATTATGCTTCCAAAAAAGTAATTGTTTTTTTCTACTAGTGGTGTTGCCGATTTAATATAACGTATATCATTTGCTAAAATTTTCACATCTTCTTTATTACGAGAAGAATAAACATTGGCAGGGGTATCATCTCCTTTAGCAACATTAATCGTAAACTCAGGAGAGGGTATAGTAACATATTGTTTTTTTTCTGGATCGAAATAACTGAAATTTATTTTATCAATTTTATATTTGCCTTCATGGCGAGGAATAATTAAATAGTCGAATGTTTTGCTTCCTGAAATACCATTATCTGACGAAATATTTTCACTTGTCTTTGGATCATAGGTTTCAAATTCTTCTGGAAAATTTATTTTTAAAGGTTCAATCAGTTTAATATTTCCTTTTCCAGAAATAACTACCGTAAGATTAGTAGCATCATTTGTTTTTAAATCATTCCTACTAAGGCTTGCTTTTAATGAATAGTTACCTACGGTTCCTGTAAAATCTGCGGGCTTATTTTCTTCGGGTAAAGGCAAGACGTCAATAGTAACAGGTTTGCTTTTAATACTGTATTTTACCTCTTCATAACCACCACCAAAAAATTGTTCGAAAATATCACGTGGTCTTTTATTAGATTGTTGACGACTTACACATTCTGCTTCTAAAGGATCTATAATAATTTTACCAGTTCGTTGAGGAATGATGTAAGATTTTTTAATTTCTCCAGTTATATAATTAACTCCATCAATGTTTTCAGTAACCTGCGCATTACTTATTTTACCATCTTGTACATAGCATCCATCAACTGATGGTATTTTAGAAACTGCAAATTGGGTTATATCTACACGAGTATAAATTTTGTATAACACCGTTATTTCTTCGCCAATATAGGCTTTTCGTTTATTAACTTGGGTGGTTATGTATACATTGTCACCAGCAGGTTTTTCGCTAGTAGTGTTTTGATTGTTGGCAGAGGAAGGCGTATTATTATTGTTATTATTATTATTAGTTCCACCTTTTGTAACGTCAATTATTAAAATATTAGATTGAATGGTAACTCCATTTACAGTCACCGTTGCTGGACCAATGTTAAGTTTTCCTTCTTTTTTTGCGCCTACTACATAGGTTAAGGTATACGATTGAGAAACCGATCCATTTATAACAGAAGTACTAGAAGAATTATAAGGGCCTTGAAAAATATCAAATTCATTGAGATGAGCAATTTTTAAATTAGTACCACTTGTGTTTAATGAAAAAGATATTTGAAATGGCTCACCCACAGCAACCCTTGATTTACTCGCTTCTGCAACAAGCGTTTGAGCTTCTCCGCTTGAAAAAAGCGAAAAGCATATAATAAATAATAATATCGTGAAATTTTTCTTCATACTATTGTTAGTAAACTACCAATCTTTTTGAATATCTACCTTAACTCCTTGTTTATTTTTCTTTATTTTATTTTGAATGTTTTTTTCATCGTTTTGTAATGCATCTAATAAACGCTGAGCATTTTCTTTTGAAATGGAATTCTGCTGTTCTTGTTTTTCCTTTTCGTCTTGCTTTTTATTCTCCTGTTTATCTTTCTTATTATCCTTATCCTTATTATTCTTGTCTTTATTATCCTTGTCTTTTTTGTCTTTGTCTTTTTTATCCTTATTCTTTTTGTTATCGTCCTTATTATCTTTATTGTCCTTGTTGTCTTTTTTGTCTTTGTTTTGTTGCTGTTGTTGTTTTAAATATTCTTGAGCATAGGCTAAATTATAACGAGTGTCTTCATCATTAGGATTGTTTTTTAATGCATTCTTAAAAGCATTGGTGCTTTCTTCGTATTTTTTTGCTTTTAATAATGCATTTCCTAAATTATGATACGTTTTAGCCAAGGTGTCTTTTGAAGTAGGGCGATGAGTCAAAGCCTGGAATTGCTGAGCCGCTTCTTCATATTTTCCTTGTTTATAATAAGCATCGCCCAAATTAAAAATAGCTTTGTATGAATCCTTATTTTCTTTTAGCGCTTTTTGATAATCTTTTTGAGCTTCTTCGTATTTTTTATTTTCAAATTGCTCGTTACCCTCTAGTATAAATTTTTTTTCTTTTTGTGCATACGTCAAAGCAGGCAAAAAAGCTAGCCATACAAACATAATTTTATTTGTATGGTACCAACTAAAAAAAGTCTGTTTATTTTTTTTCATTTCCAAATAAATTCAACCGTTTAAAAAATTTACTTTTACGCTCGCTAATAAATATTTCTATTAATAATAAAATAAAAGCAACAGAAATAAACCATTGAAACCGATCTTCATAATCGCTATACATTTTACTTTCAAATTGTTTTTTCTCTAGTTTATTTATCTCATTTAAAATACTGTTTAATCCCGTGTCTGAGTTGGTTGCTTGTACGTATATTCCATTACCTGCGCTTGCTATTTGTTTTAAGGTTTCTACATTTAAACGTGTTATGATTGTATTTCCATCTTTATCCTTTTTATAGCCTTCTTTTACTCCATTTTTAAAAGTTGGAATCGGAGCACCTGATGGAGAGCCCATCCCGATGGTATGCACTACTATATTTTTCTCAGCAGCTCTTTTTGCTGCATTTATACCTTCTGCTTCATTGTCTTCCCCATCTGTAATTACAATAATTGCTTTATTTTTACCGTCGTCTTTGCCAAATGATTCAACAGCCAAATCAATAGCATCACCAATGTTAGTACCT
Organism: Bacteroidia bacterium; assembly: GCA_039937835.1. Taxonomy (GTDB): domain Bacteria; phylum Bacteroidota; class Bacteroidia; order 2-12-FULL-35-15; family 2-12-FULL-35-15; genus 2-12-FULL-35-15. Next base: position 20,061 of record JBDTFR010000039.1, read on the forward strand.
TGTACCGCTACTAGGTCAGTTCTTATACCATCTAAAAATAATTTTGATGCTGCATAATCAGTAGTGATTGGTAATTGCACAAACGCCTCACCAGCAAATACAATTATTCCAATTCGATCTCCTTCTAAACTACTTATTAATTTAGAAATAGCTTGTTTTGCTTTTTCGAGGCGGTTGGGATAAAAATCTTCCGCCTTCATACTATTTGATACATCTAAGCAGATCATGATATCGGCTCCTTTTCGTTTAATATTTTCAAGTTTTGTTCCTACTTGAGGATTTGCAATTCCTGTAATTAAAAATAAAAGAGCAATTGTATACAAAATAAATTTCCAAGCTCTTTTTGTTTTAGAAACATCTGGAAATAATTTTTCAATTGTGTCTATATTTCCATAAGCAATTTTAGCTTTTTTTCTCCATTGCAAAAGAAAAAATTGCAGTAAAAGAACTAGCGGAATAATTGCTAATGCGTATAAAATATATTTATTTTCTAATTGAAACATATTATGGAATGCCTTTGAATATTCTATTTTTTAATATAAATTCTAATACTAATAATATTAATGCTGTTATAGCGAATGGGAAAAACCGCTCCGATTTATTCGTGAAATTTTTTTCTTCAAAAATGGTTTTTTCTAATCGGTCAATTTCTTTGTATATTTCTTTTAGTTTATTATTATCCGTTGCCCTAAAATATTTTCCACCAGTCATGTCTGCAATTTCGGTAAGTGTTTTCTCGTCAATGTTAACATCCACATAACTATATTGGTAGGTACCATCTGGATACATACCTGTTGGAGATAATGCTTTACCCATTGTCCCTATCCCTACTGTATATACCCGTACACCAAACACTTTTGCAATTTCAGCTGCAGTTATAGGGGCGATGGAGCCTTGATTATTTACTCCGTCAGTTAATAAAATAATTACTTTACTTTTTGCGGTACCATTTTTTATTCTGGCCACCGCAGTAGCTAAACCATCGCCAATAGCAGTTCCATCTTTTACCATGCCCGTTTTAATATTGGCAAATAAATTTTGAATAACTGCATGATCCGTTGTTAGTGGACATTGAGTAAAACTCTCACCACTAAAAATCACCAAACCTATTCGATCGTTTGGTCTGCTGGCAATAAATTCTGAAGCAACTTCTTTTGCGGCTTCTAAACGATTTGGCTTAAAATCTTTAGCAAGCATACTTCCTGAAATATCTAATGATATAACAATATCAATCCCTTCTGTTTTTACATCTTTCCAACTGGATCGTGATTGAGGGCGAGCTAAAACTATTATTAATAAAGAGATAGCGAGCATCCTCAATACAATGAGGATGTGTCGAAAATATTGTTTTAAGGAAGGTTTAATATTTTCAAAACCTGAAAGCGAAGACACTCTTAATTCAGGATGGTATGTTTTTTCTTTTAAAATATACCATACCAATATGCCGGGTATTAATAATAATAACCAAAGTAATTCTTTATTTGCAAAAGTAATATCGTTAAAAAAACTAAGCATTGATTAATCTTGTAATTATAGATTTATATTTTTATTGGTTGATGAAGGCTCAGCTTCTCTTTTAGTACCCTCCACAAATTCGAATGCATTTGTTATACTTCGCTCATTTTCTGCTGCTAATGGTTGCTCTTTTGCAAACTTCACCAAATCACCTAATACTAAAATTTCTTTTAATTTGGATTTGCTTTCTTCGTCAATCGCAACATTTCTAAATGCAAAGAGTATTTCTTCCGTAGTTTGTTCTAGTGTATTTATTTTATAACGACTTTCAATATACTCCCTTACAATATCTGTTAACGAAATATAATATAGTTTCAATTTCCCTTCTTGCCAAAGTTTATTATGTTTGAGCCTTTCTAATTTTTCAAAAGCTATAATATGTGCAGGCACCTTCGGTTTTTCCGCGATTACTACAGGTGGTTTGTTTTTAGCCTTTTTAATAAAATAATAAATTAGAAAAGCAATTAATAGAATGCCAGCAAGAGTGGCAAATACGTTAATAACATTGTCTTTCAGCCAGTCAATCCATAAATAATTTTGATGAAAGGGTTCTTTTATGTCTTTAATAGCTTTCGTGGTATCCACAGAAACTGTTTCTACTTGAAGTAATAATGGGTCTGTTAAAATACCTGTTGAGTCGCCATTTATAATAAATTTAAAGGGAGGCATTGCCCAGTAACCTGAATCAAATGAAGTAACATAGAGCGTTTTCTTTTGTATAAAAAAGTAGGGGTCGCTTTTGTCTGGAATTAACGTGTCTATTTTTGACTGACTAACTACTTCAATTTCTTTACGAAGGGTATCATTAATTTGCGGCCATATTATTTTTATTGCATTTCCATTATCAACACGATATTGAACACTCAATTCTAGTTTTACTTGTTGCCCAATTTTAATAGAATTACTATCTAATTTAGCAATGGCAATAGTTTGTGAGAACGATGTTAAATATAAAAGTGAAAACAATACCGTTAATAAACGCATCGCATTTAGTTTATATAGGTGATAAAAATTTAATGTTTTCATTTTAAAGTAAAATGGTTTATTGGTCTTCTATTTTTAATAATATTCGATTATTATTTTATTTCTCTTTTTCTAAATAAATTCATGAGTGGTTGAACGTATGAAATGTTTGTACTGATATTGGCAACATCTACGCCACTTTTTGCAAAAAGTTCTTTTAAATAGGCTTCGTGTGTTTTTGACTTTAATGCATATTGTTTCCGCACGTCTTTATCTGAAGTATCTATCCATTTGATATTTTGTGTTTCTGCGTCTATCACTTTAATAAAACCTACATCTGGAATTTCTTGTTCTCTGATATCAAAAATACGCAGTGCCACTAAATCGTGCTTTTTATTTGCAATTTTTATAGCATCAGAGAAATCACTACTAATAAAATCAGAAATTAAAAAAGCGATACTCCTTTTTTTAATAACATTGGTAAGATACTTTAATGACAACCGAATATCAGTTTTTGTATCTTCGGGTTTAAATTCAATCAGATCGCGGATAATTCGTAATATATGTGTTTTACCTTTTTTGGGTGGAATAAACTTTTCAATCTTATCGGTGAAAAAAATTACGCCAATTTTATCATTATTTTGTATCGCTGAAAAAGAAAGCACGGCGCACAATTCCGTAATTAAGTCTTGTTTGAGTTGTTGTTGGGTACCAAACTGACCAGAAGCACTTATATCAACAAGCAACATAACAGTCATTTCACGCTCTTCTTCAAAAACTTTTACGTAGGGGTTGTTAAAACGAGCAGTAACATTCCAATCGATAGAACGAATATCGTCACCAGGTTGGTATTCGCGTACTTCGCTAAAGGTCATTCCTCTCCCTTTAAATGCACTGTGGTATTCTCCTGAAAAAATATGATTGGAAATACCTCGTGTTTTAATTTCGATTTTCCGTACCTTTTTTAATAACTCACTTGCTTCCATTTAGTCAATTTGAAAATGAATTCATTCGAAAACTGCGAATCCAATCATTTAGAAAATATACTTCTTTTAAAACAACATCTCTTAAATAAGTATTGGCTTAATTTAAATTTATTATGGCACTTCTACTGTATTTAAAATTTCATTAATAATAACTTCTGTAGTAATATTTTCCGCTTCCGCTTCATAAGTTAAACCAATACGATGACGTAAAACATCAATACAAACAGCACGAACATCTTCTGGAATAACATAACCTCTGCGCTTAATAAAAGCGTATGCTTTAGCAGCTATTGCAAGACTTATACTTGCTCTTGGTGAGCCACCAAAACTGATAAGGCCTTGAAATTTATTTAATTTATATTCTGAAGGGAATCGAGTAGAGAAAACAATATCAACAATGTATTTTTCAATTTTTTCATCCATGTAAACGTCCTTTACTACCTTTCGCGCTTTTAATATAGCATCCGTAGAAATTACTTGATTTACTGAAGGATATTCATTTGCTAAATTTTGACGAATAATTTTAACTTCATCCTCTTTAGTAGGATAGCCTACTACTAGCTTCATCATAAATCGATCTACTTGTGCTTCGGGCAAGGTATAGGTTCCTTCTTGTTCAATTGGGTTTTGTGTAGCCAATACTAAAAAAGGATCTGGCAATTTAAATGTTTTATCGCCAATGGTTACTTGTTTTTCTTGCATGGCTTCTAATAAGGCGCTCTGCACTTTAGCTGGAGCACGATTAATCTCATCTGCCAAAATAAAATTAGCAAATATAGGCCCTTGTCTTACAGAAAATTCTTCTTTCTTTTGATTGTAAATCATGGTTCCGATTAAATCGGCTGGTAATAAATCCGGCGTAAATTGTATTCTACTAAAATTTGCATGAATGGTAGAAGCCAGTGATTTGATGGCTAATGTTTTTGCTAATCCAGGTACGCCCTCTAAGAGAAGATGCCCGTTAGATAATAAACCTATTAATAGACGCTCTACTAAGTGTTTTTGACCAACGATAACTTTATCCATTTCTAGGGAAAGTATGTTAACAAATGCACTTTCATGTTGAATGCGTTCATTTAATTCTTGAATATCAGTCATTATTTTATGGTTTAATATTTTAAAAGTATAAGATTTAAACTTATACAAAAATATATACAATGCCGCTTTAGTGCTTGTTTTTGGCTGTTAAAATTTGTTAAAGGTATTTCATTGAATTCAATCATTTTTACCATGAGTTTTCCTACCTTTGCATCTTATTGGTACTGAGGAGTTAGATTGGGGTGTTGAAGTGTATAGAATTGATTTTGACGAGTGAGTGTATTAACAGTTAATTATTTTATATCGATTTGGTAATACAAAATACAATTCATTTAGTACTTATTACAAACTATTTTCCATATAAAATTTACTATTTAGTATTATTAGATGCGTTATTTTATTGAGCTTTCATACAGCGGGACAGCCTATCACGGATGGCAAATTCAAGACAATACATTTGCAACCATACAACAAACTATAAATGAAATGCTTTCACGGCTATTGAATGAGCCTGTTTTTATCACGGGTTGTGGTAGAACTGATACGGGTGTGCATGCAAAACAATACTATGCACATTTCGATACTACAAATATTAATTTAATTGAAGAAGAAAAAAGATGGTTATTTAAATTTAATAATGCTTTACCTGTTGATATTGCTATTTATAAAATAATAGAAGTTAAAGAAAATGCAAATGCTCGTTTTGATGCAATTTCTAGGACATATCAATATTACATTAATAATAAAAAAAATCCTTTCTTAATCAATCGATCTTATTTTTTATTTTTTGATTTGGATGTAAACGAAATGAACAATGCATCAAAAATTCTTTTTGACTATACCGATTTTTCATCGTTTGCAAAAACAAACACACAGAATTACACAAACAATTGTAAAATTTATAAAGCAGAATGGAGAGTGGATAATCACCAGCTGATTTTTACAATTTCTGCTGATCGCTTTTTAAGAAATATGGTAAGAGCAGTAGTTGGTACACTCTTAAGTGTAGGACGAGGGAAGTTAACAATTGAAGACTTTAAGAAAGTAATAGAGACGAAAAGTCGTTCAGCTGCAGGGCTTTCTGTACCTGCCGATGGTTTGTATTTAACAGAAGTAGTATATCCAGCCAATTATTTTATATGAGTGAAAAGAAAAGTACCGCAAAAACAGATAGAGCAGTGGATTTTTTAATACTTAAACGGATTTTTACCTATGTAAAACCTTATCGTAAGAGTTTTTATTTTGCTGTTTCTACTACGATTATATTGGCAGCTATTTCACCAATTAGACCTTATCTAATTCAATATACATTTGATAATTACATAACAAAATCAAATATTAGCATGTTGTTTAACATGACTATTTTATTAATAGGCTTATTAATAGTAGAAACATCTATACAGTTTGCTGATACTTATTTAACGAATAGTTTGGGGCAAAATATTATAAAAGATTTACGTGTAAAATTATACAAGCATGTTCTTAATTTAAGATTAAAATATTACGACCGTACACCAATAGGAACACTTGTAACTAGAGCTGTTTCAGATATTGAAGTAATTGCAGATATATTTTCTCAAGGTCTCATTGTAATTATGGGCGATTTACTAAAGTTAACTGTTCTTTTTTGTGTAATGTTATTTACAAATTATAAATTAACACTTGTTTCACTCATTTCCATTCCTCTTTTATTAATTGCTACTTATCTTTTTAAAAAAGCAGTAAGCGCTTCATTTCAAGATGTAAGAACACAAATTGCAAGACTAAATGCATTTGTTCAAGAACATATTACGGGAATGAATATTATTCAAATTTTTAATCGAGAAAATGCAGAGTTTAAAAAATTCGATGGAATAAATGCCAAACATCGTGATGCGAATATACGATCCATTTTAGCGTACTCTATATTTTTTCCAGTGGTAGAAATTCTTTCTTCTGTATCGCTTGCGTTATTAGTATGGTATGGTGGTAAAGGTGTTTTGCAACAAACAGCGACTATGGGCGAGTTGGTTGCTTTTATTATGTACTTGAATATGATGTTTAGGCCTATACGCCAATTAGCCGATCGTTTTAATTCATTGCAAATGGGAGTAATTTCCTCTGACCGTGTATTTAAGGTACTAGATACACACGAAATTATTGAAAATAATGGTACTATCAATGCCAATCAGACACAAGGAAATATTGTTTTTAAAAATGTTTGGTTTGCTTACAAGGAAGAACAATGGATAATAAAGAATATTTCATTTGATGTAAGGTCGGGGGAAACTATCGCATTGGTGGGTGCAACAGGGGCAGGAAAATCATCTATTATTAATTTATTAAATCGCTTTTATGAATACAATAAAGGTGAAATAATGATAGATAATAATAATTTGCGAGCATTTGAGTTAAGTTCATTGAGAAAAAATATTGGTATTGTATTACAAGATGTTTTTTTATTTTCGGATACATTGGCTAATAACATTTCATTAAATAACCCAGCTATTAAAATTGAACAGATTATTGAAGCTGCAAAATTAGTGGGCGCACATGATTTTATCAGTAAACTTCCTAACGGATATAATTATAATGCAAAAGAAAGAGGAGGTATGCTATCCCTTGGTCAACGGCAACTTATTTCTTTTATACGTGCATACGTTTACAATCCTAAAATATTAATATTAGATGAAGCGACGTCTTCTGTTGATACGGAATCGGAAAAATTAATACAGCATGCTATTGATGTAATTACCATGGGGCGTACGTCTATAATAATTGCACATCGCTTAGCGACCATTCAAAAAGCTGACAAGATTATGGTGCTGGATAAGGGCGAAATTGTAGAAATAGGCAATCATCAACAATTGCTTAAACAAAATGGGCATTACAAGCGACTTTTTGATTTGCAGTTTAAAGAAGAGAAGACAGCAACGGAGTAACACAGATTGTTGTTTGTGTTTAAATTTTGTACATTGTGTTTTTAATTTTAAAAAATATAAGAATGAAAATAATTCGATATTCAGTATATTCATTAACCATTATAATATTATCAAGTTTTGGCCAACCGAAAAAGGAGGATCATGATAAAAATGCGAATGCAGAACCTTCTTCCACTGTTAGCAATGACACGTCAGATACGGACTTTAAATACGAGGTAGAAAAATTTGCTGACTTAAGAGTTTTGCGTTATCGTATTCCAGGTTTTGAAACACTAACTCCAAAACAGAAAGAATTGCTGTATTATCTTTATCAAGCATCTTACAGTGCTCGAGATATTTATTATGACCAAAATTATAAATACAATTTAACAGTTCGGCATACTTTAGAAGCCATTATTAATACTTCCAATATAGATACTGCTAGTGAAGAATATAAAAAACTGTTAGTGTATACAAAACGAGTTTGGTTCTCTAGTGGTATTCATCATCATTATTCAAATGACAAATTTATACCCGAATTTACTAAAGAGTATTTCGCAGAGGCTATAAATAAAGCAGATCATTCGAAGCTACCGCTTAATAAAAATGAGACGGTTGATGCATTTGTAAAACGAATAATGCCTATTATCTTTGATCCAACGGTGGCACCTAAAAAAGTAAACCTCGATTCTAAAGTGGATATGGTAAAAACATCCGCCGTTCATCATTATGAAGGGGTAACACAAGCAGAAGTATTGAAATATTACGAAAATATAAAAGACAAAACTACGAAAACTCCTATTTCTTACGGACTCAATTCTCGCTTAGTAAAAGAAGATGGTAAAATTTTTGAAAAACCTTATAAAATTGGCGGTATCTATTCTTTGGCGATAGAAAAAATGGTGTATTGGTTAGAAAAGGCAACAACCGTTGCCGAAAATGATAAACAAAAAGAGGTACTTGAAAAATTAATCACCTATTACAAATCAGGGGATTTAAAAGATTGGGATACCTATTGTATTGCTTGGGTTGGCGATGTTGATTCACGCATCGATTTATCAAATGGTTTTATTGAAGTATACGATGATCCATTAGGTATGCGTGGTTCATTTGAATCAGTTGTGTCTTTTAAAGACATGGAGGCTACAAAACGCATTGAAGCGATCAGTAAAGAAGCACAATGGTTTGAAGACAATTCTCCTTATTTACCAGAGCATAAAAAGAAAAATGTAAAAGGTATATCGGCCAAGGTAATTACGGTGGTTGCCGAATCAGGTAGCGCATCACCCACCACACCTATTGGAATTAATTTGCCAAATTCAGAATGGATTCGTGAACAACATGGCTCAAAATCGGTGAATTTAGGTAATATCGTTGATGCTGCAAATAAGGCAGCAAGTGGTTCTTCTTTACAAGAATTTTGTTACACGCCCGAAGAAGTTAAAAGAGGAAAGGAATTTGCACCTTATGCAGATATGTTGCATACCGATATGCACGAAGTAATTGGGCATGCATCTGGACAAATAAATCCAGGTGTTGGACAACCAAATGAAACATTAAAAAATTATGCTTCTTCACTTGAAGAAGCACGTGCTGATTTAGTAGCATTGTATTATTTATTAGATAAAAAATTAATAGATATTGGTGTTATGGAATCGCTAGAATATGGTAAAGCAGCATACGAAGAGTATATAAGAAATGGATTAATGCTGCAATTAAAACGTATAAAAGTAGGTGATAAGATAGAAGAGGCACACATGCGTAACCGCCAATTAATTGCTAAATGGGTGTATGAAAAGGGACAAAAAGAAAATGTAATTGAAAAGAAAATAAAAGATGGTAAAACTTATTTTGTAATAAATGATTATGACAAATTACGTACTTTATTTGGTGATTTATTACGTGAAATACAACGTATTAAATCAACAGGTGATTATAAAGCAGGTCATGATTTAGTCGAAAATTACGGTGTAAATGTAGATCCTGCTTTACATAAAGAAGTATTAGAACGATACAGTAAATTAAACATAGCCCCTTATAGTGGTTATATTAACCCGGTGTTAATTCCTATTATGAAAGATGGAAAAATAATAGATGTTAAAGTGGAGTATCCTACCGATTTTAAAACACAAATGTTAGAATACGATAAGGATTATTCGTTTTTGCCAGTTATCAATTAACGTAGAAAAAGCCAGTTAAAATAAGAGCCTGTTACCATTTGGTAGCAGGCTCTTTGTTTTTACCCTACTTTGTAATTCTGAAAGTTCGATTGTTTATTTATCATGAAGGCAACAACTAAAAAGTTATTTCGAAAAATTAATAACCTTACTTATTCAAATACCAAATACTATAATTTAAGAGTGTTGCAAATGATACCCATGAAATATAGGGAACAAGAAGCCATGCTGCCAATTTTGAAAATTTAGAAAAATGGATAATCGTAAATACGATCATGATTAACATTAATATTATTTCTACTAAAGAAATCAGCGGGTGGTGAAATTTAAAGAAAATAATACTCCACCAAAAATTTAAAAATAATTGTATAGCAAATAAATAATAGGCTTTTTGTTTACGGGTTTCTGGCGCATTGCCTTTCCATATTATCCATAAGGAAATACCCATAAGCAAATAAAGTGTTGTCCATACTGGAGCAAATAAATAGGCAGGTGGATTCCATTCAGGTTTTGCTAAACTATCAAACCATGCATTGTTAGCTGCACTTGCAAGTAAGCTGCTAACAATACCTGTTGCTTCACAAATTATAATGGAAATAATGAGTTTCCAAAAAGAAGAGATATTTTTTTCTGTTTCCATGTATCAAATATATTTTATTAACAATAGCTTACAACTATTTAGCCAATTATATATACCTCTTTTTACTGCATTAGATACGCAAAATTTAATTTTTAATGCGCTATTTATAACAAACACCATTAATAAGTAGAACTTGGATTTATTATGAGTATTAAAATAAATAACGAAAAAAGGCGTGTTATTAAATTGTTTTTTAGGGGAAAATAATTACCATTTATAATCTTTTAAATTTTGAATTTATATGCTTGCAAGAAACATTTTTAGGCTATGTATTCCTTATATATATATATATATATATATATATATTAGAATATTATAATTGAACGGTTTTACCTATATCTTTGAGGCAAATTTCAAAAAATGATGAATAGTAAAAATATTGCAACTGCTAGTAATGGTTCTTGCAACCTACTTTTTTTTAATCCAACAATAAAAATAAGACCTGTTTTCTTCTTATTGCTGTTTTTTTTTAATTATAGCAGTATTAATGCTCAAGTAGAAGGAGTAATTATTGGAACTGTTAAAGATAAAAATACGCAAGAAACAATTGTCGGAGCGGTTGTTTTTATTGATGGAACTTCTAATGGAGTGAGTTCAGACATAGAAGGAAATTATAAGTTAACAGTGCCTGTAGGAACCTATCAAATAAAGTGTTCTTTTATTGGATACGTTACACTAATAAAAAATAATATCGCGGTAACTTCCGGGAATGCTCAAACGATTAATTTTTTTTTAGACCCTAGTACTACTAGTTTAAACGAAGTAGCAGTTACATTTGATAAAGGTAAGTCTGCTGTTGCCACCGATATGATTACTCCTTTATCTGTTCAACAACTTACCACCGAAGAAATTAAAGCAAACCCTGGTGGAAGCTTTGATGTATCAAAAGTAATACAAACGTTACCGGGTGTAGGTGGTAGTAATGGCGGTTCCGGGCCAAGAAATGATGTTATTATTAGGGGAGGCGCCCCCAATGAAAATGTTTATTATTTAGATGGTGTTGAAATTCCAGTACTTAATCATTTTCAAACACAGGGCAGTTCGGGTGGTGCACAAGGTATTTTAAATGTTTCATTCATTGAAGATTTAAGACTTTCCTCTTCTGCTTTTGATGCACGCTATGATAATGCATTAGCCTCTACATTTGTAATTAAACAAAGAGATGGAAACAGAGAACGGCTTTCAGGAAATGCAAGAATAAGTTTAATAGAATCGGTTGCTACGTTAGAAGGACCGATTGGTAAAAAAACAACTTTTTTAACATCGGCAAGAAAAGGTTATGTGGGTGTATTATTTAAACTAATCGACTTACCGATTCGCCCTAGTTTTTATGATTTTCAATATAAAGTAACCCATACCTTTAATGATAAAACAACTTTATCTGCCATTGGCATAGGAGCCATTGATAAGTTTTCAGTAGTACCACCAGCTGAAAGCTCACCAGATAAAACGTACATTATTCGTTCACTACCATACATAAATCAGTGGAATTATACAACAGGTTTTGTACTTAATAGAAAAATCGAGAAAGGATTTATGAATTTTATTGTTAGTAGAAACATGTTTAATAATTCAATTGAAAAGTTCGAAGATGAAAATAAAATAGAAGCGAGTAAAACATTTAAATTAGTATCTCAAGAAATTGAAAATAAATTTAGGTTTGACTATAACAAGTTTTTGAACGGCTGGAAAATAACGTTTGGAGCAGAAGCTCAGTACGTAAAATACAATACGAACATATATAGTAAGGTTTCCTCTCTGCTTATAGATAGTGCCGGAAACGTTATTTCACCAGCACAAATTATAAACTTTAATAGCGCTATAGAATTTTTTAAATACGGAGCATTTGCACAAGTTGCAAAAAATATTCTAAATGAAAAATTACTTGTTTCAGCAGGAGTAAGAACTGATATGAATAGTTTTACAAAGGATGGTAATAATCCAATTAAGACGTTATCACCTAGAGTTTCATTTGCCTATCATCTAACCTCTAAATTCGATTTAACTGCTTCTATTGGTACTTATTTTAAGATACCTACTTATACTAGCTTAGGATATAAAGATAAGAACAATGTATTGGTAAACAAATCGATGCAATATATACAATCAACACACTATGTTGCAGGTGGACAATTTATGCCGAGTGAAAGTTTTAGAATAACACTTGAGGGATTTTTTAAACAGTATAATAATTATCCTGTTTCTGCAAAAAGCGGTATTTCGTTAGCTAATGAAGGAGCCAATGTTGGTGCTATAGGAAATGAAAAGGTATTAAGTATTGGAAAGGGACAAACCTATGGTTTTGAAATTTTTATTCAGAAAAAATTAATAAACAGTATTTTTTATGTTGTTAGTTATACTTATGTGAGAAGTTTGTTTGCAGGCATTGATAAAAAATTAATTCCTTCTTCTTGGGATAATCAACATTTACTTTCTGCAACCTTAGGTAAAAAATTTAAAAAAGGATGGGAAATGGGCTTAAAATATAGGTTTGCTGGTGGAGCACCTTATACACCCTTTAATATGTATGTTTCTCAACAAACTTATTTATTGTTAGGAGAGGGCACATTAGATAATTCAAAATTAAACAGTCTTCGTCTAATGGCTTTTAATCAGTTTGATTTTAGAATGGATAAAAAAATAAATTTTAAGAAAATTAGTTTAGATATTTATTTAGATGTTCAAAATGCATTGGGATTTAAAAACCAAACGCCATACAGTTATGCATTTAAAAGAACGGCCGATAATAATGGCTTTTTAACTACCGATGGCCAACCTGTAAAACAAGACGGTTCCAATGCGATACCCGTAATCATTGAAAACAAAGATGTGAGTATTACACCTGCTCTTGGTATAATCATTGAATTTTAATTGCAGTAAATTATATTTATAGTTCCTGCAAATTAATTTCACTCACCTAAATAATAAATAAATATTGTCTAGGTTGAATTAGACATTTTAAACTTCGTTTGTAGTATTATCTAAAAATATGACGAAGGTTTAATCGATGTAAAGATTAATTATATTATACTGTTGAATCATTTTGTATGCAATCCATTTATAGTGTATTGGACGGAGGTAGACCCATCAGTGAATACTGGGCGAGTAATTTAGTCAATTAGCAACTGGCTTTTTTTTCTTCAATTTTTGAAATTATTATTTTCTTTGCATCCACCCATTCTTCGTCAATAATACTAAAATAGGCTGCATTTCTTGTTGTTCCGTTGTCTTGTATTTTATCTTTCCGGAGAATACCCTCAAATTTTGCCCCGATTTTTTCTATTGCTTTTCTTGAACGTATATTTGTATCCCTCGTTTTTAATTGAACTCTTACAGTTTTTAAAATTTCAAAACAGAAAGTCAACAGTAAAAGCTTACACTCTAAGTTTACAGTTGTTCCCCAATAATTTTTTATTATCCAAGTCCAACCGATTTCAATTTTTTTATCAGTAGGATAAATATCAAAAAGTCTTGTCGAGCCAATAATTTTTTTTGTCTGGTTATGAAAAATTACAAATGGGTATTGATTTCCTTTTTCTCTTTCGGTCAATGCAAAATTGTATGCAGTTTCAAATTTTTTCTTATCTGAACAGTCTGTCGGTACAAGTTGCCAAAGTTCCCTATCGGAAGCTGCAAGATATAATTCTTCAAGATGGTCTTTTTCTAAAGGGATTAATCGTATCTCCTGCCCCCTCAATATCATAGGGTGTTTTATCCAATTCTGAGTCATATTTCTGAAGTTTCTCTATGTTTACTTTCAATATTTGGATAAGTTGAATTGAACACACCGGAACCAAACGTTTACTTCAAATTTAGTAATTCGATCTGAATTTGATTGTTTAAATATTCCTTACAACCAATTGAGAGTATATTTAAGTTCTTCGCACACCTTTTTCCTTTTGTAAAATGATTATCATTAAAACAAAATGCTTGGGTTTAATTCTAAACAGATCATACACTTTTAATTGCTAACCTTAGAGCCTGTTTAAATTTATGTTGAAAATAATATTAGGGGTAAAACAAACCGATTGAATAATCTAATTTATTTGTTGTCGACCAAAACTACAAATAATGTATCCAACCGATTTAAGTAATACCCA
>JBDTFR010000040.1:0-86649 GCA_039937835.1 Bacteroidia bacterium
GGTAAGGAAGTCAAAAATTCGCTCATCAAAGTCTAGCCCAAGAAAAATTGATCCTGACACATGTTAATTATTTACTGCATACCGCGGGTAACACGATCCAAGGATCTCGTGCGCTTTGGCCTGCTAATTACAAAACAAATTTTCCGCCCATTGTTGTTGCGTATTAGGGCTTAATTTCTTTTTTATTTTTTTAAATAGGTATAAATCAATATAATGTACTTACTTTTGCACGATTTTTAAAATCTTATTCGGATTAATAACTATTAAAACACCTCAAAAATGAAAAGAATTAAATTACTCCTGTATTTGCTGTTGGCCTCTAGTTGGGCACAGGCACAAACGGAATCTAAAATTTGGTCGGATACGTTTGAAGATACTGGAGCACCTAGCTCAGGAATCCGAAATCCTGAAAATAATAGTGGATCAGTGCGGAAACCTTTTAAAAGTTATTTTGTTAGAACAACAAGTGCAGACATTTCAGTGACAAATGCATATACAGGCTTTCAAGGCGCGAAATTTTGGGCTGGGGAAGATCATTTGGGTATGTTTGGAATAGGAAAAGAAGAACAACAAATCGATTTTGAAAAAATTGATATTACTGGAAAAACAGGTTTGACATTTAAAGGCTTGTTTGCTGCAAATTCAACAAGCAAAGCATGGGAAAATAAACATTATAAGAATTCGCCAAGCACTACCACTGATTATATTTATGTTGAATATCGTATCGATAATGGCAACTATAAAACGTTGATAAAATTTTTTGGTGATAATGATATAAACAAAAATCTATCTGAAGATACTGGTATAGATTCTATAGGTGATGGTATAACATTAACAAGTGCTTTTAAAGAATTTTCAAAAGAAATTGCGCTTACAGGAAAAACGCTGGACATAAGAATTAAAGTTTCCAGCAACAAAATAAACAAAGAATGGGCAATTGATAATTTCCGTTTATTTGAAACACTTCCTTGTAACCTCGCAGTTACAGCTGCTAACGTGATCAATGTAACGTGTAAAGGTGGAGCAGATGGACAAGCTGCTGTTTCTGTAACAGGTGCTAATGGCGCGGTAACATATGATTGGACTCCCGGAAATCCTAGTGGAAACGGAACAGCCAGTGTAAAGCTATTGAAAGCGGGAACGTATACTTGTACAGTAAATAATGGACCGAATTGTTCGAAAAAAGTGGAAATTACCGTAGAACCTGCAAATGCAATCAGTTTTACACAAACACTAACTTTTTGCGCTGGAAAATCGGTAAAAGTTGGAACAAAAACATATACCAATTCAGGGAATTATACTGATGTGATTAAATCTTGGAAAGGTTGTGACAGTACCGTTATTACAAATTTAACCGTAAGCCCTGCACTAACAAAAGCTCAGGAATTTACCTTATGTGCTGGAAAATCAGTAACCGTAGGAACACATACTTATAACACAACAGGAACGTTCACAGATAAACTCAAAACAGCTGGAGGTTGTGATAGTATTGTTACTACGAAAGTGATAATGTTAAAACCAATTTCTATCACACAAACACTGAATGTGTGCATGGGTAAATCTGTTAAAGTTGGAACACATACCTATTCCGTAAGTGGAACATATACAGATGTTCTTATTGCAAAAAACAACTGTGATAGTACGGTCATAACCAAATTAACAGTGAGTCCTATACTTAAGACCAATCAAGCACGTACAATTTGTATGGGCGGATCATTTCAAGTGGCAAATCACGTGTATAAAATAGCAGGCGTTTATAAAGATACGTTAAAAACAAAAGGCGGCTGTGACAGCTTGTTAATAACAACGCTAACAGTAACACCAGCATTTAAATTTTCTCAGCGAATTGTGCTATGTGGCGGAGATTCATTAGTTATTGGAAAGCATATTTATAAAGTAAGTGGCCAATACTCAGATACCGTTAAAACAAAAGCGGGCTGTGATAGTATTGTAACCACCCAGCTTACCATATCGCCTATTTTAATTGTATCGCAGCAGTTGACGATATGTGCTGGAAAATCAATAGTTATTGGAAAACACACGTATACTGTAAGTGGAACATACAAAGATACCGTTAAAACAAAACGAGGCTGTGATAGTACTATAAACACACAGCTTACAGTATTGCCTATTTTAAGTACTTTGCAGAAGTTGACGATATGTGAAGGAAAATCAGTAAAAGTTGGAACAAAAACATATACCGTTTCTGGGAATTATATCGATGTGATTAAATCTTGGAAAGGTTGTGACAGTACCGTTACTACAAATTTAACGGTAAGCCCTGCACTAACAAAAGCTCAGGAATTTACCTTATGTGCTGGAAAATCAGTAATCGTAGGAACACATACTTATAACACAGCAGGAACGTACACGGATAAACTCAAAACAGCTGGAGGGTGTGATAGTATTGTTACTACGAAAGTGACAATGTTAAAACCAATTTCCACCACTCAAGCGCTGAATGTGTGCATGGGTAAATCTATTAAAGTTGGAGCACATACCTATTCTGTAAGTGGAACATATACAGATGTTCTTATTGCAAAAAACAACTGTGATAGTACGGTCATAACCAAATTAACGGTGAGTCCAATACTTAAGACCAATCAAGCACATACAATTTGTATGGGTGGATCACTTCAAGTGGCAAATCACGTGTATACAAAAGCAGGCGTTTATAAAGATACGTTAAAAACAAATGGAGGCTGTGACAGCTTGTTAACAACGATGCTAACAGTAACACCAGCCCTGAGATCTTTTCAGCGAATTACGATATGCGCTGGAAAATCAATAGTTGTTGGAAAGCATGTTCATACTACAAGCGGAATATACGCAGATACTGCTAAAACCAAAGGGGGCTGTGATAGTATTATAACCACCCAGCTTACAGTGTCGCCTATTTTAACTGGATCTCAGCAATATACGATATGTGCCGGAAAATCAATAGTTGTTGGAACGCATAATTATACCGTAAGTGGAAAATACGTAGATACTGTTAAAACAAAAGGAGGCTGTGATAGTGCCATAACCACTCAGCTTACGGTATCGCCTATTTTAAGTGGATCGCAGCAATTTACAATATGTGAAGGGCAATCAGTTGTTGTTGGAAAACATACTTATACTGTTTCAGGAACATATAATGATACATTGCACAATGGCAAAAATTGTGATAGTCTGATCGTGACACAATTAAACATTATTCCAGCGTTGAAAGTAGCTCAAAAGGCAAGAATTTGTGATGGTGAAGTATTTGTAGTTGGTAAACATTCCTATTCAAAAGACGGTATTTATACAGATACATTGAAAACACAAAAAGGTTGTGATAGTATTTTAACTACAAACCTAGTTGTTATTCCGTTACCACATGTAACCATCGATATACATACCATTGATACCTTGTGTATAAGTGGAGGAACCGTTCAACTTTCGGGTGGCTTACCGCTAGGAGGTACCTACTCGGGCGATGGAGTTAGCAACACTATCTTTAATCCGATCACAGCAGGACTTGGAAAGCATGTTGTTACCTATTCCTATACTGATTCCTTAAATGGTTGCAAGAGTATTGCAAAAGCAACGATCTTTGTAGATGTTTGCCTTTCAATCAAAAATAACGCAGTGCTTTCTGTTTTGGATGCTTATCCAAATCCCTTTACAGAAAGTTTTACTATTTCCTTAGTGGTAGCTAAGCCTGGAATGTTTACAATTACGTTAACGAATGTATTAGGTGAAACGATGAAAGAAATCGAAAAATCCTTTTTGACAGGGACGTATAAAAATGAAATCAATGCAAAAGAATTAGAAGGTGGTATCTATTTTATAACCGTACAGTCTGCGGAAGGTAAAATCGTTCGACGGATAATTAAAAATTAAACAAGATTTCTCAACTGTTTAAGCCCTGCTAGTATTTCTAGCAGGGCTTTTTTTTACATAACGATCGAACTGTAAAAAAATTGAAGGATGAAATGCACTAAACTTCCTACCCGATAAACAGAATAAAATGTACCGAACATCCCTCCATTTTAAAATAATAAATTTACACCGCTAAAAAATAAAATTGCACTGTAGAAAGCGCTTAGCTCGGCGTAACGCTGCGACTAACGGAAATTCTAATTATCTAAGTAAGCGCATTTCAACCATTGTTTTTTTAAATCCTGCTTTTAAGTATGCATTCAAAGCAGGTATATTTTCATCATAAACATTTAGTTTTATCTCCTTAATTCCTTTTGAATCCGACCATTTTATTAATCCATCCAATATAATTTTATTAAGACCTTTGTTACGATGAACTTCTGTTACAAACATAAACCGGAAGGAACTGTATTTTTCAAATTTATTAAATGCTTCCGCATCTAATATTTCTACAAAACCAGATGCAACAATTTCGCTATTTAATTCCACAACTAATACTTGAGCATTTTCGTTACCTATCATTTTTGATAAATCGTAGTAATGAATTTCACCTTCTTTAAGTGTGATGTCAAATGCTCTTTCTGTTTTTACAATCCCTTGTTCAAATGTCAATAAAATTGGCAAATCATCAATTGTAGCAGGTCTTAATTTATAACTCATTAATTGATTATTTATTAAAAGTAAAAATAAATCTATTTGATCAATCAGTTGGCTTCGTATAAGGTGTTGGCAAAATTCCCACTAACGATTAACCTAAAAAAAGTCAGGATGAAATGCATCAAAATTTCACTTACCGATAAACTGAATTAAATGTAATGAATTTTTTTCGTTAAACAGGCGGGACGCCTGTGGTACAACGAAGGAGCCAGACACTCCTCAGCCGAGCGGGATAAAAGAAAAGTGGA
This sequence comes from Bacteroidia bacterium, assembly GCA_039937835.1. GTDB lineage: Bacteria > Bacteroidota > Bacteroidia > 2-12-FULL-35-15 > 2-12-FULL-35-15 > 2-12-FULL-35-15. The sequence goes on from JBDTFR010000040.1 coordinate 4,812, forward strand.
AGAGACATTGATTTAACCATCAACAGTTTTTTAAACAAATTATAAAGAACAAAAGCCGATACAGTGGAACAACTGTATCGGCTTTTAATAGTAGACAACTGCTTTACATAGGAAGTGATATCAGCGGCAGTACTTTATCTCAATGAAGTCTACTTCTTAGTCCATCGTTTTATTGTTCTACCTCCAACACCTTGAATCTGTAACATGTACACTCCAGGTGTTAGGTGAGATACATCAACAGTTCTCTCCTTTTGCATACCGCGAAGGTCGATAGTATTAATAAGTCTTCCGCTTACATCGTAAATAGCTAACTGATCTAATTTGATGATGCTAGAATTTACGATAGTCACGTTATTCGAACCTGGATTTGGATACATGACAATGCCATTTTCAAGAACAATATCGTCAATACCTAGGGTGCTGTTAGTCATAGTATTACCATCTAACGTAATAGCAGTTTTTGCCAAAGCTTTACCTTTAAAGGTTGCTCCTGTCTTTATATCAATTAGTGTTTCACATAATAGGGTTCCGCTAAAGTCAGATCCTGTTCCAAGTGAAACGCCGCCAGCCACTTGCCAGAAGATGTTGGATGCCTTTGCCCCACCAGTAAGTTTAATAATTGCTGTGTTAGCTACAGTTAGGTTTTGAGCGATTTGGAAAATCCAGACATCTGTTGCGCTGCCTGAGATCGTAACACCGCCAGCAGATATTAGAACTCCGGTACTCCATTTATAAACACCAGTAGTTAAGGTCTTTCCTGTAAGATCACCAGTGAACAGTTCAGTATAATTCGGTGCTCTTCCTGCTGCATCGGTATATGCAGTTTGCATATCACCCACGGCCGCAGTTAATACTGTCGGAGTTGGAACCTTATAGTCTGAAGCATATATTTTGCCACTAACTAAAGATGAAGTTGCAAATTGACCTGAGGCATCTAACATTAAATTAAATCCAGTGATGCCAGCAGCGTTATTGGGACTTATCCCAATATTTCCCACAATTGAAGTGGTGCCAGTAGTTGAAATCCCTGTTTTAGCCAGCGCCACGAAATCTCCAGAAGTTCCAAGATTCACTGGCGGTGGAGAGGTCTGAGATACAGCAGTAGCAGGCATCATTAAAGCAATTCCCAGAATCGTTCCGACAAAGCACCTTGAGCTTATTAAGGTTATTTTTGAATTTTTTGTAATGTTTTTCATATGTATATAAATTTATTTAATTTAACTAAGCAACAACCTCTCCATGATATACAATATATGTAAAACTACATATTGAGTGATGAAATTGCTGGGTTTAACAATAAGCTTTTTATGTATATTAGCATTAGGTAAAGAATACAAACAAAAACCAAAAAATCACATGAAAAAAAAGCTACTTTTTGCTATTGGCTTAAGTATTTGCTTATCAACTGTAAATGCTCAGGCTCCCCAAGTCTTTCAAGACTTTATGCCATGGAGCGGAAATTTGTCACCCGATGGGGTTTGGCGCATAGCAGGTGTTTGGAGTGGAACGGGTTGCAAGTTGGATCCTGCCAATGTATCCTTCACTCAAACCTATCCAGGAGAAACTTCTATAGGTTTTGTTCATCTTACTCAAACTGACGATGTCCCCGCAGGTTCCGAAAGTGGTGCTGAGATTCAGTCGCTGACTACTTACGGATACGGATACTATGAAGTGCGAATGAAAATTACGAATGTAGCCGGTGGGTGTGCAGCCTTCTTCACAAAGGAAGGAACAAATGTAGCTGGCAAATTAACGTATGGGGAACTCGAATTTGATCATGAGTTTCTTACAAATGAACCTTGGCTATCCTCTACGAACATTGGTAAAGATCATTTTTCTACTCATCCGAATATGGATGTAAATTATATATATAATCTACCGTTTAATCCTTCACTAGCCTTCCATCGTTATGGATTCTTATGGCAACCAGGCCGCTTGGATTACACTGTTGATAAAGTAATTGTACACACTACCTCCCATCCAGACCTTAACACAAATGTGAAGAACTTTATTATGATAAATGCCACGTCGAGTGGTAACGTTAACTGGGGAGGTGGGCCACCGCTGAAAGATGCTACCACTATTTACGATTGGATTATGTTTTATCCAGATGTTACCTCGATTCCAAATACTGACCCGACAAGCATCATGGATATTAATCAGGATCAGAATCTTGTTGCTGTGGTTTCACCTAACCCTTTTCATACAAATTTTTCAATTTTTATACCTCACGAAATCATTCTTAAAGATGCCATTTTAAAAATGTATGACGTGTGTGGAAGAGAAGTGAAAATGGTTTCTATCAACAGTAATGAAACAATTATTCACAGAGATGCGCTACAAAATGGAATTTATTTTTACAACATCATTAATAATAATGAAAATATAGGGGTAGGAAAAATGATTATTCAATAGTTTTTTGAAAAAGGATATAGTTCAATTTATTAAAATTATTTTTAATATAAAGAATATTTCTGCTTGATATTGTTGTTGCAGTCTCATAATTCTGGTAACACTTAGTATATGCGCTGTGGCGTTTTTAGGCACGAACCTCTCCAAATAAAAACTGGCTTTGGAATTCTGCAGAATTTTCAAAGTAGGCACCAACCAAGACATAGCTCATATATGGTGTTAGCGGCGGGCTGCTGGTATTATATATTCAATAAATGCTGCTTTCGAGTTTTTCTTTATTTCCCAATTATTGTAATTTCCAGCGGTTATCACAACCAAAAGATTTAACGATTTGCAAAAAAATAATCCTTGGCCTCCATTTCCTTTGGCCTGTTGAATTTCTATTTCTTTATTGTTTACTTTTTCTATGTATGTTCAAAATTGAAAACCGTATCCAGCGTTTTTATCATTTGTTGATGGTTTTTCCACCATATTTTTTTTCGTTCTGTGAGATATTTCTTCGGCTTCCATAGTTGCCTGCCAGAAAAATAAGTAGGGAGAAATGGTTTTGCCAAGTATAGCAACAAGAATAGAAAAGAATTCTTTATTAAAATGAATGGTTGGAATGAATGTGCTTTTGAGAATTTTCATCCAATCCTGTTTAACAAGAAAATTAAGAGTGATTGCAGGAGAGCTAAATACCAATATGAGGTATAAAATTCCATTCGGATAGTGTTTTTTTAAAGTTCCCGTCATACCAACCTCAGTTACAATTCCAATTCGTGCGCACATACCTTGTATAGCTGCCATAAGAGGAAAAGTAAGCGGTGCAGTCCATAGGCTTGATAAACCGAATTGTGCACCTGCCTGCGAGTAAGTTGCAATTTCCTGACGGGTCATCGTCACTTGCTCCTGTTACAAGACCAGGCCCCAAAATTTTAAAAAAATTTTTAATTCTTGCTGAATATTTTATGGATTGCTTCATCTATTTTTTTTAAGAGTGTTTTTTTTCTTTTGATAATTATTATCAAGTATAGGAGAGTAATAATTGGTGTTACTATATTTATTACTGAATAAAACGTTTTGTTATACGCAAAATGCAATAAACAATAAATATTAAAAATAAGGGTAAAAAAAATTAAACCCATTGTTATATGATAAGTAGTTTTTATGAGATTAGATTTTTTTTTATCTGTTCAGGAACTTTTTTTTTATTTGCAAAATGAACTTTACTATCTTCTTTCTTGCCTTGGATTTTCATTATTATTTCATTATTATTTCATTAGTTTTTTATTTTGTGTCACTTATTTGGTTCACGTTCAATTTTATTAATGAGGATTTAAAACATTTGACACACTATTAATGGTTAAAGCAACAATCATTGTATTGAATCCAAACGAAATTAGAGCGTGTATTAATACAAAGCGTCTTAATACCTTGGAAGTTATTATAACATCTGACACCTGAAAGGTCATGCCAATCACAAATGAAAAATAGGCGAAATCAACATAGTCAGGCTGTTCATTGTTTGGAAACTCTATACCACCGATATTACTTCCTGTTTGAAGTTTATTATGATCGTGATAAAGATGGGCATATCGAATAGCAAAAGTGGTATGTAAGAGTAGCCATGATAAAAACATAGGTGACAGTGAGATGACTGCGTGAATGAGTTTGTTTGTTTCATTCGAATCTTTTTCCATCAGCAATACTATTGTTCCAAATAGGCTGACAGATATGGTTAGCAAGGTTAAAACGAAAATCGATTTCAGGCCATTGTCCTGCCTTGATACGATGTTAGGTAATTCATTTTTATCGGTTGACCAAAACAGGGCCCAGCTAAAAAAAAGCATCAGAATACAATAGGTATCCCAGCTGAGGATTATACGATTTTTAAATTCAAAAGTGAAATAAGTTAGTAAAAAGTAAACAAGAATAGATAAACAAGAACATACTATTAACTTTTTATATCCTGCAATTTTTTCTGACCAATGGTGTTTGTGTTTCTTCATGATTTTAGTTTAAGTTTTTCTTTTACCCCAGTTAAGCGAGTGATATAGCCTCTAATAGAAAATAAATTTACGCATCAGTATTTTTCTTATTTCTCAATCTTTACTCTAAGGAGTTTTATTGAATTTACAAATACTAAAGTATCAGGAAGTAAATGAATTGCGGCAGCCTGAACTGGTCCGATTATATGTAATAAAACTAATATAATTCCAGTAACATGTACAACACCTACTCCAACAATAATATTTTCCTTAATGGTTTTGAATGCTCTTTTATTAATTATTCTTGCTAATTCTATTTTCTCCAATTTGTCTTGCATAAGAACAATGTCTGTCGCTTCCATTGCCGCTTCTGTTCCTCCTGCACCCATTGCAATACCGATATTTGCCTGAACTAATGCAGGCGCATCATTGATGCCGTCACCTACCATTGCTATTTTAGAACCGTCTTTTTGTAATTCCTTTATGATATTAATTTTAACACATCAGGATTAAAAATATTGTTAGAATTAGTTTCATCGCATTACACATAACGATTGGCAGCTACAAGAAGTTGGCGATTTCGGAGCACTAAACTGTCTGCCACCACAAAACTTGATACGAAGCACAAAACTTCATTTAACCACTGAACCGCCAATTTCTTGTAGGTGATGTTAGCTGTTGCCCTTCTTTCTGTTATTATATAATTTTGTTTACGTCAATGTCGTAACCTGCGGCTTTTAGTTCTTTTGCCATTTTTATTTTCCAATGTTCTGAACTATCAATTTCTGTATAAAGCAGTCCATAAAGGTCACTGGGCAGTTCAACTCCTTTTGTATATAGAGGGCAAACTCTTTCTCGTCCAAGCCTACCGATAAAATAACCCATTTCTAAAATTACATTTTGCCGTGAACGTGGATTTAAGTTGTCTTCATTTTTTGCTTTCCCAAAGTCATCATCGGTCATCAAAATTATTGCAAAGCCGACATCAGAATGCTTTTCAAATTTTTCGATTATTGTCTTACCAGCATTGGCTTGTTCGTGTAAAATAATGGGATTTAGTCCGAGTTTCTCAAGCGTTCGTGCAACATTGACCTTTATTTCATTGTTATGTCCGTGAACTATAAATACATTATTACTATTCGCGGTGTCTGCATTTGTTGCAGGGGACGCTGTTTGTGTTTGTTCGGACACTTGCGATTTCATCAAGTCTGCTTTTGCTAATAATTGATTTAGGTTTGTTAATTTATTTTGAAGTTTTTCCTTGAATTCCACTAATTCATTTTGTGTTCTGCCACCCATCATCCCATAATAGAAATTTACATCGTCATAGGATTTTTTATACTCATTGTATTCGTTGTTGAAGGATTGTTTAAGTAGTTCAGAATTGTAACTGTTCCAATCCGCATTATTTTTTTTTGCTTCGTCAAGTTGCTCTTTCGTCTGAATTTGGCGATTTATAATTTCCTCCCAAATTTGGATTCTGTCTTTTAATGCTTGCTTGAAAAACTCCTTCCCAACAGTAAGTTGAGTCGGTTCTCTTTCTTGTTGAGTTGCCTTTGGTTTTCTTTGTGTTGCCATTTTTTATTGTCTTGACGTGTCGTTGTTTTAGGGTTACAGCTAACGATTAAGCTAAAAAAGAGTGCGGGATTATATACGCAAAACTGCCCAAAACGATAAACTGAATTAAATGTAGTGAACTTCCCGCAATTTTATAAAAATAAATTCATACCGTTGAAAAGATAAAATTGCACAACGGAAAGCCAGCATTTTTTTTCGGTAATGTCAGCCACAGTGTACCTTTTTTCGTGTTAGGTCATATCAATAATCTGTGATTACTAATTTCTCGATAGCAAAAATTTTGTTATCTTGAGTCAGCCGCAGAAAATAAATTCCGCTTACTAAATTGTCTCGATGTAAAGTAATTGTCTGTCCGAAAATATTTTTTATTTGTTTTACCAATTGCCCTGATGAGTTATAAATTGACAGGGTTGAATTTATTAAATTATAAGTAGTAGTCAAACTTGTCTCCGTTGAAAATGGATTTTGTGAGATTGAAATTTTATTTTCTACAATTGAATTTTTATTAATCGATGTTAAAGTACAACTGCTTCCTGTGGAGTATGTCCAGGCTATTTGATTATTTATCCGCATGCACCATAAATCTGCCCCACTCTCAAATGGGCAGGCAATATAACCAAATGCACCGAACATACTTCCAACACCTTCTGTCAGTGCATAAGTACAACCATCAATCCAAAACCTTTTTCTGTATTGACCACCTACTAGGACTGAATCTATTGATTGAACAAAATGATTGGGTTGCCAATATGTTAAACAAGTTGTAGCTAAAGTGTCTCCGACGTTTAGATTAAAATCATAAGCTAAGGTGTCATTCCCGTATTGATATAAATAAACTTTTTTATTTGGAATATCTTGTCTGAAAGCACCTGCATATTGTTTGTAATAGTAATTATATAAAGGTGGACATGGCCAACAATGTGTAACACCATTTCGATAAAGTTTATGATAACTAAACAAACCTATTGTTGTATCCCCAGAAATATATAAATTGTAATCATCATAATTTAACTTATCTGTCCCCCATCCAGACCAACTTGTTCCAATCCAAACAGCACTCGAATCTGGAAATGGGTGATACACATTTGTTTGTGCTTGTCCAACCATTAAAGTCAAAACTAATACTGTCAGGATGATAGAGATTTTTTTCATTGTCGTTATTTTAATTGCATTGTGGCTAACGTTTATGTATATGAGCTGTGGCGTGTTTTGGCACGAACCTCTCCAAATATAAACTAACTTTGGGAAATCCGCAGGATTTTCCAAGTAGGCACAGACCAAGCCATAGCTTATATATGGTGTTGTGCAACGTTTTTTTCTCCGGTTTTGTTAATTAGTTTTAATCAATTTTCCGACTTTCAAATTGAAGTTTTCTTTATTAATTCCAATCAATTCGTTTGTGGCTTTTAGATAACTTTCCAATCTGTCTTGACTGCCAGCATTTATTAATTTTGAAATACCATCTTTACCTTTTTCCTTTTCCACTTGGTCGGCTATAATTCCCGAAATTGTAGAACGAACCGAAATTTCAGGTGCAATGGTTTTGAATATTTTTTCATCGTTGCTGAAAAGTTCGTAAAGGTTTGTGTCGGGATTTTTTAAAAGGTAATTTTGTAATTCCGTTACAAGTCTTTTATTAGTAATCATTTCTCCATCTTTGTCGGTATAGTATGCATTTCCCCAAGTATAGGAAATTCCTTCTTCTGTAATCCAATTTCGGTTTTCCCGTTTGTTTATTTGACCAGAATAGTAATGAAACATATCGTGAGAAAAGTCCTCGTTGTTCATTACCGCAAAAATTGTTTTCGTATCTACTCCATAACCATCTCTATATTTACCATTTGAATAAAGGGAATATCCAAAACCTAAAAGTTCTGAAATTTCTTGAAAATTGTCGGTCATATAAAAGTCTAATTTTTCTGGTTTAAGCCCTAATTTTGCAGCTATCTCAATATTTTTGTTGTCAAATACTTTTGCTCTGTCATTATTAATTTTATCTCTATAATGGTAAGTGATATTGCCTACGATTTCTGTTTTCCAGTTGCGTGTCAAATAATCAAGAGGAACTGAAAATGTAAACTTGTCGTTTGTTTCAGTTGCTATTAAATTTATAATGTAGAGAAGAATTGGATTGGTTTTGGGGTTTTGGTATGTATATGAAATTGAGATAAAATATTTATCGGTCGAAATTGGATAAACATTTATCAACTGCTTATCTTGAATTTTTGCAGTAGTACTGTCTTTTTTTGTTTCGTATTTTACTAATTCTTGAAGCTGTGATTTAGTTAAATCCGCCTTTGCTGGTGTTAACAAATTTTCATTTATTTTACCTTGTTTCATTTCTGAAAAAAAGATTTCCAAACTTTGATTGAAATTCTGTTTTGTAATAGAATCCATTGAATTCTGCAAGTATTTTGGAATCAAAATAGTTTCTTGAGCAATTGCAGATGTAAAGACAATAATTAAAGCTAATGTTAGAATTTTTTTTATCATTTCGATTTTTTTTTAAATGTTGCATAACGATTACGCTAAAAAACGTTGCTGTCCCGAAGGGCGGCAATGTTTTTTAGCGAATGTTATGCGGTCGTTTTTTTCTTCGCAGTTAAAATTGTATGTGTGTCTATTTCGGTTTCTGATTTTCTATATTCAACTTTGAATGTTTTCAAGTCTTCAAATAAATTGTCAATAAGTTGTGTTTTTAATTTGTCTAATGTGTGGTAATAAAAATAACTTCTGTCCCCACTGCTCCCTACTTGAAAGTCAGATTTGTTTGGGTCGCCTTCAACAAAACTTATGTATATAAGTCCGTTGTCATTGAGTAAGTTTTTAGCGTCAAAAATCAAATTTTCAGAGTCCGTTTGTGATAAATAAGGCAAACAAAAACCACATATTATTCCGTCATATTTTGTTTCAATTTTACTTATTTCCCTGCTGTCCATAATTGCAAAATTTGCTTTCGGATTGTTTCTTTTTGCAAGCTCTATCATATTAGGTGCTATGTCAATTCCGAAAACATCAAGGTCTGGTCGTTTTGCTAAAATGTACTTTGTTATATTTCCAGGGCCACAACCTATTTCTAAAATTTTTGAATTTGGTTTATTAAGAGAACTGCAAATGAAATCATAAGTCTCATTATACAAGCCCAAGTCCATAAATTTGTCCTGATATAGTGAAGCAACTTTATTCCACGTTTTAAATGTTTCCAAATATCTGTTGTCCATAGTTGGGTCGTCTTTTAAAATGCCGCATAACATCCGAATAAACGTACCGTTACGTTTATCCGCACTGTGTGTTTACTCCAAATATAGTAATTCAATCGGAATTGAATTGCATTTAGTTTACTTATATCACTCGTATATAAATCTCTTTTTCTCATCTACTAATACACATTAAAACAACTTGTTATGTTTTTGTATTTGCTTATTCTTAAGTTAAATATAACGACAAAAAAATCATTCTTAAAATTTACCCGTAGATTTATACGTATAATTATACGTATAATTTTTATTCTACCGATAAATGTAAACAGGTACTAATTGAGTCAAGTAAAAAGGAGGACAGGTTAACAAAATCTTTAATTCGGCTTATAATAAAAAGCACCTCCTCTACTTCATAATCTTTCAACAAAATTCTATCACAAAAAAAAGCCGCTATAAAAGCGGCTTCTTTTTGTATAAATAAAAAATTATTAATTATTTAACATTACAGGCATTACTAACATTAAAATATCTTCTTGTTTATTTTCATTTTCAGCAGGTAATAATATGCCTGCACGGTTAGGGGCACTCATTTCTAAATTTACATTCTCCGAATTTAAATTACTCAACATCTCCGCTAAAAATTTAGAATTAAAACCTATTTCCATATCTTCTCCTGCATACTGGCAAGTTAAACGTTCGCTGGCTTCATTAGAAAAATCAAGATCTTCGGCAGATATGCTTAATTCGCTACCAGCAATTTTTAATCGAATTTGATGCGTGGTTTTATTTGAAAAGATAGACACTCGTTTAATAGAGTTTAAAAAAGAAACACGATCAATGGTTAATTTTTGAGGATTATTTTTCGGAATCACCGCATCGTAATTAGGATATTTTCCATCAATTAAACGACAAATAATATTTGTATTCTCGAACGAGAAAAAAGCATTGGTATTATTATATTGTACCGTTACATTTCCATTTACGCCAGACAAGGTATTTCTTAACAGGTTAAGTGGTTTTTTAGGAATAATAAATGCAGATTCTCCTTTAGCGTGTGCATCGTTTCTTCGGTAACGAACTAGTTTATGAGCATCTGTAGCTACAAACGTAATGTTATCTGCAGATAATTGACAAAAAACACCAGACATCACTGGGCGCAAATCATCATTGCCTGCTGCAAAAATTGTTTTATTAATGGCAGATGCTAATACACTTGCTTCAATATCTAAAGAGGAAGTAGATTCTAAAGCTGGTAATTTAGGAAACTCATCCCCATTATGACCTGTAAGTTTATATTTACCATAATCAGATATAATTTCAATACCAAACTTTTTAGTGTCAATACTAAATGTTAAGGGTTGATCTGCAAATGTTTTTAATGTTTCTAATAACAACTTTGCAGGTACCGCAATATTACCAGTATCTTTTGATTCGATGTTAACAACGGTGGTAATGGTAGTTTCTAAATCAGAAGCTGAAATTTTAAGTTGATTTTTATCAATCTCAAACAAAAAATTATCGAGTATTGGCAAGGAATTGTTTGTGTTTAACACACCGCTAATTGCTTGTAATTGTTTTAACAATGAAATACTAGAAACAATAAATTTCATATTTGGTATATTTAGTAAGGTTCTTATTGAAAATACTACATAACAAATATAACCTTTTAGCTAAAATCAAAATGGTAGAATTACAATAGTTTCTAGCAACTTTTTAACAGCAAGAATTAGAATATAAACAGTTAATTATCAAAACTATGGCAATAAACCGAAACGGATGAATTGTTGATAACCGAGGAATGTTATTTTTTAAAAAAATAATCTACGGGAGGCATTATCTTTCCAAAAACATAATATTTTACCACTACCAATTCATTATGATCATTAATAAGGGCATTCATTCTGTCTTGGTCAAACAAAATAGTTTTGCCAGTAGCATCTTTTAAGCCTGCTACCATTGGTTTACGGGCATAAAAATTCACTTTAGTAATGTTTCCAGATAACGTAGTAACCGTTACAATGTTAAGAGGCTTGGTTGCTTTAATAGAATCTATTTCTGGTTTACTATAATTTGCTTCAAATTTTTCGAACCCGAGTTGTTTAAAATACGAAAAATATTGTTTAATAGTAGCCGTATCTATCTGTTTAAAAATTTTTCCATCGGCTAATTTTAATTGATATTCTCCACCCGTTTTTACGGCTACTTCATATCCATAATCGGGATTAAAAGGTACCTCTACTTTCACTGATTTTATTTCATTCGCTGCCACATCAAACACATTTTTTTCTCGCCACATTTTTTCGTCTACCGCATAGTTGGGCGATAAATTACCATCTATGCCAGGTATATAAACAATAAAACTTCGTTCTGCCAATTGCATGGTTTTTAAATTGAGCAATGCCATGTAGGTTCCTGATTGGTCAGGAGTAGCCTTACCAACCAAATACGCTTTCACTAAGGTATTGTTTTGGTACACTTCGCACTTCAAGCCTTCTTGAATTAACTGTTGGTCTATTTCTTTTTGTATGTTTTTTGCAACTGGCTCACTGGGCTCTATTTTATTGATGGTGTACAATAATCTGGTGATCGCTCGTAACTCCACATTGTATTTGGAATTTACCTTCCATTTACTTGAAGGTTTGCGCTCCAACACAAGACTATCTGTTTTATTCGATAACACTATTTTAGTAATGGCTGTAGTGTCACTTACTGCAAAATCGCGAAGCGATTTATTGATCGTGTTTTTTTTATTGTTAACCGTGAACCAAAATGAAATAGAACATAAAACAATGACCAATACAATTGCTATTCTGTTTTTCTTTTTCATTCGCCCGTATATTTTCGCTTTCTAATAATATATTGAACAATTGCAAAAAGAATTATAAGTAATAGGGGTAAAACGGTATTAACCATCTGCCATTTAAATCGTTCTTCTTTCACTTTCTTTTTATCCAGTAAACGCAAGGTTAATTCTTTAGCCCGTACTTGCATTAATCCAGAATCATCACATAAATAATTTATACAATTTAATATGAAATTTTTATTGCCGTACGTTTGGTTAGTGTATTTATCATATCCTAATGGTTCAGGAGTGTGATTAGAAAATTTTATTTCATTTCTTAATATATCACCATCGGCAATCACTATCATTTTTCCTGGTACACTTTTTTCTTTAAAATCACCGGGCTTATAATTATTAAGTTTAGGCAATACTCTATTTTTATAGGCTGATTCAAAACTACCTTCTAATAATACCGCAACGGGTTTATAAGAATCCGTAAACATGGCTTCATTAGGCTGTTGCAATACCATTTGAAGATAGATACGCACCGGTGAAGGTAAAATTTTTGAAAATTGAGAGGATCTTAATAAAACTGTTTTGTTAATATTCTTTGTTCCAATCGTATCAATGGTAGAAGCATATTCTACTTTTACAACATCTATATTTTTTGATATGGGATGATTATTAGCAGGTGTTAAAAGCGGAAAAAACACCCATTGCATTAATTCAAAGCGAGGCTCTTGTCCTGGTGTTGCTTTATTTACAGGTATTGCAGATGATTGCATATCAACAAGCATATCATTATTAATGCGTACCCCGTATTTAAAAAGTAAATCTTCTATGTTTAAATTATATGGCGTGGCAAGTGTCCAAGACTTTGCAATCAATGTATCTATATTCGTATTTAAAGCATCTATGGCCCATAATACACTACCACCTTTCATTACAAACTGATCGATCACCAACTTATCTTGTTCTGAAAAAGTAGTATCGGGCTTATCTATTATCAATGTTTTTACACTATCTAACGCATGACTATTCCCATTGATGGAAATGGTTTTGGTAATGTAAAAATTACTTAATTCCTTTTTTAAATCGGCTAAGGAAAGTGTATCTAGTTGACGATTGTAATTGACAAATGCGACGATGGGTTTTTTAATACGGATTAAACTTTTAATACAGCTGGCAAATTCATATTCTAATGCCTGTATGGAGTTATTTAACTGCATCTCAGAAGAACGACCTATTTGTGTTTTTAATAACTGCCAAGGTAACTCACGCCCTCTGTAACTAACAATGGCACCTGGCCAAATGAGTTGTTGCGAAGTACCTGTTTCTTGTTTTACTTCTAAATTAATAGGCTGTAACCCCCTTTTTGAGAGCGATTCATAAATTTTCTTTTGTTGTGTTTTATCTACTTTTTCCGATGGATCGATAAATTCATACTCAATATTATCATGAGCATAAATTCTAAACTCATCTAACATTTCTTTTGTTTGATTGCGCAGTTGTTTAAACCCTGCTGGGAATGATCCTTCTAAGTATACTTTAACGTACACTACATCATCTAATTTTTCTAATAAATTGATGGTTGCTTTGGAGAGGGTATAACGCTTTTCGGTGGTAAGATCCAGCCTATAAAATACAAATGAACTAATAAAATTTAATAGCAGAATAATGATTGTAAGTAGACCAAGTGTTGTTAAATTTCTTTTTTTGTTCATTTTTAAAGTACTAAAGTAGTACACTTATATTTTTATTTATTAAGCCGCTATTATATAGAATAAGTTCCTTTTAGTATATAGTATATTTCTTTAGCTTATTCTCTTAATTTTTAGAGAACAGTTACCATTTTCTACTTTCAAGAACTGTTCTTGTTCCAAAAATAAATAACATTATTAAGCTAAAAAAGTAAATTACATCGCGCGTGTCTATCACCCCTTTACTCATAGAAACATAATGACTGCTGATACCTAAGGCCAATATAAAATTATCGAATTTACCAAATAGTTCAAAGGAGCCGATGTAATCAAACCCGGTATAAATAAAAAAACAAAGAAAAGCGGAAACAATAAAGGATACCACCTGATTATCAGTAATGGAAGAAACAAAAATACCAATGGCTACAAAGGTGCAACCCAAAAATAACAATCCAATATAAGAGCCCCACATTCCGCCTGTATCAATGTTTCCAACGGGGCTTCCTAATTTATATACCGAATAATAATAAATTAAGGTAGGTAAAAGAGATAGCGCTACCAATAGGCAACCTGCTAAATATTTGGCAAAAATAATTTGTAAATCAGTAATGGGCTTGGTTAACAGTAACTCAATGGTGCCTGCCTTTTTTTCATCGGCAAAAGAACGCATGGTAATGGCGGGTATCAAAAATAAAAATACCCAGGGAGCAATTATAAATAAGGAATCAATGTTGGCATAACCACCATCAAGAATATTTGCATTATAACTCGAATTTGCATCCGAATTGATAACCCACATGAATAAACTAATTAACAATAAAAAAACACCAATAGCGATATAACCAATTAAGGAACTTAAAAAGCTACGTATTTCTTTTTTTAACAATGTAAACATGTGATGGCTACTTATTTTTTATCTCACGAAATTACATATTATTCTAGTGAAGAAGTGTAAATTATATTAATTTTGAGCCCTTATTTTTTGTTAAATACTGTTAAGATCGATTATGAAAATTTTAAAATTTGGAGGAACCTCAGTAGGTTCTATTGAGCGTATACAAGCATTACCAATGCTTATTAATGAAGATACGCCAAAAATTGTAGTGCTATCAGCAATGAGTGGTACTACTAATAGTTTAGTGGAAATAGCTACTGCTTTGCATGCTAATGAAGAAAGTAGAGCAAAAGAATTAATAAAGACATTGCATAAAAAATATGAAGAAGTGATAAAGGGGCTTTATAAAACGGATCCTGCACTGCAGAAAGGAAAAGAGTTATTAACTGCTCATTTTAATTATCTAGAAGAATTTACGAATAATCCTTTTAGCATAAACGAAGAACGCGCTATATTGGCGCAAGGTGAGTTACTTTCTACGGCTATGTTTCATTATTATCTAGAAGAAATAAAAACGGATTCGGTGCTGATTCCTGCATTAAATTTTATGCGGATTGATGAACACGAAGAACCAGATATCAGTTATATTGAAAAGACTCTTAAAGAGGAGCTTTCCAAACACCCGAATACTAAATTGTTTATTACTCAAGGTTATATTTGTAGAAATGCTTTTGGTGAAATTGATAATTTAAAACGTGGAGGCAGTGATTACACAGCCACCATTATTGGTGCGGCAATTCATGCAAAAGAAATACAAATATGGACCGATATTGATGGTATGCATAATAATGATCCTCGTATTGTAGAAAAAACGCATCCTATTGCTGAACTTTCGTTTGATGAAGCAGCGGAATTGGCTTACTTTGGTGCTAAAATATTACATCCTACTTGTATTTTACCAGCACAAACTCGTAACATTCCTGTTCGCTTACTTAATACGATGCAGCCAGATGCCAAAGGAACTATTATTAGCGATAAACAATCAGCTGATAGTTTCAAAGCAGTGGCTGCAAAAGATGGTATTACCGCCATTACTATTAAATCGGGCAGAATGCTGTTAGCATATGGCTATTTACGTGCCGTGTTCGAAATATTTGAACGATACAAAACACCTATTGATATGATTACTACTTCTGAGGTGGCGGTTTCTTTAACTATTGATAACACTAAAAACTTAGATCCTATATTAGCTGAGTTAAAAGCTTTTTGTTCTGTAAAAGTAGATACCGACCTTACCATTGTTTGTATTGTTGGTAATTTTGAAGCGACAAAAGAAGGCTATGCTTTACGTATCTTTGAATCCTTAAAAAACATTCCAATACGCATGATTTCCTATGGTGGCAGCGAGCACAATGTATCTATATTAATTGATACAAAACAAAAGAAAAATACGCTAACGGCCTTAAACAACGGACTATTTTTAACCAACTAATTTTTTTGAAACAATACTATTTAAATACATACCATTCGCATGTTTAAACAAGAAACGATAAATAAATTTAAGCTTACTTCTACGCCATTCTATTATTATGATTTGAATGTATTAAAAAAAACACTTCAACAATTAAAAGCGGAAAGCGACAAATATAATTTTATAGTGCATTATGCATTAAAAGCAAACTCTAATAATAAAATTTTAGAGTTAATAAACTCGTTTAACTTAGGCGCTGATTGTGTAAGTGGTAACGAAATAAAAAGAGCAGTAGAATGTAAATTTAAAAATGATCATATTGTTTTTGCAGGAGTGGGTAAAAGTAATGAAGAAATTAATTATGCGCTCGATCAAAATATTTTTTGTTTTAACTGTGAGAGTATACAAGAGTTAGAAGTGGTTAATGAACTGGCGACTGCCAAAAATAAAACAGCAAACATTGCTTTAAGAATTAAGCCCAATGTAGATGCAAACACCCATAAATATATTACTACAGGGTTAGAAGAAAATAAATTTGGTATCGATTTATGGGAGTTGGATGCAGTTATCGATAAGTTAAAAGAGTTAAAAAATTTAAACCTTATTGGTTTACATTTTCACATTGGTTCTCAAATTACCGACTTAAGTTCTTTTAAAAACTTATGTACTCGTATAAATGAAGTTCAACTTACGTTTGAAAATAAAAATATATTTATAGAAAACATTAATGTTGGAGGTGGATTAGGGGTTAATTATCATCAACCAGATGAAAACCTAATTACAGATTTTACAGCGTACTTTAAATTGTTTAATGATTTTTTAATGTTACGTAAAAATCAAAAAGTACACTTTGAATTAGGCAGAGCTATTGTTGCACAATGCGGCACGTTAATTTCAAAAGTGTTGTACATCAAAAAAGGGATAAACATTAATTTTATAATTTTAGATGCAGGCATGACCGAATTAATGCGTCCTGCACTTTATCAAGCCTATCATAAAATAGAAAATTTAACGCCTCAAAAAACAACTACACCTACTCAAAAGTATGATGTAGTAGGCCCTATCTGCGAAAGTTCCGATTGTTTTGGAAAAGCTTTCGACCTACCAGAAACATTTCGTAATGATATTGTTGCCATTCGTACCGCAGGCGCTTATGGAGAAGTAATGAGTTCTGCTTATAACTTAAGAGATAAAGCCGCGACTATTTATTCGGAATAAATTTTTAAAGGACAATTATTTAGGCTTTATTTTGATTTTGAAGAAAGTCCGCTTTATCGTTTTTTAAAGTAAAAGAACTTTCTAACCATGGACCTAAAATTTAACCAATACCTATGAAAGGTTTTCCATCTTTGTCTATTCCTGAACGAATTCCTGGACCCGAACCTGAGAAGCTACAATTTTGGATAACTAGACCATTAACAGAATAATGATTATTATTTATTTCACAAAGACGACCGTTCAAGTAATGTTTACCAGTTACTATTAAGCAGCCTTGCTCCTCTCTTATTTTAAAAAAAACTTCATTATCAACATCACTTATTTCCAAATTATTTAAAGAACAATTAATTCTAAATATACTTTCAGTCCAATAATAGTTGTCGGACATCCAAAAATTTAAATTACAATTCTTATCATAAAATCGTAAACTAAGTAACAAACTTTCCGCTTCTTTTTTAAGTGTTATAATATTTTCATCATTATGCTTTTGTATGACTAGACGGCTACCGCCTATTTGTTCAAAATTATTTGCGCATACAATTAATCTTAAATATTCAACATTTGTTTTAAATCCACCAGATATTCTATCACCTTTTAAATGTGTTGATTTTCTTTTAAAAAGTTCCGTTTTAGTTATTTCATTTTTATGTGTTAATGCATGCCAATTTGGACACAGTAAGATTAAATTGTCAGTTGTATGCATTCCACCCTTATGAAATTCACTGATATGATGTCGTTCATAAAGATGTGTGCCACACCATGCGCATTCAAAAAAATGATTTTCTTTAACTGTATTACTTACTTTCTTCGGAATATATCTAGTTGGTTTCTTTTTCGTTTTCCTAAAAAATAAATATCCTAAAAAATTTAAAATAAGCCGTTTACTTCTGCATCAATTTTATTAATTATTTCGCCAAGGTCTTCAGGATTCTCCGAAAAATTATTATTATCCACATCAATAATTAATAATTTTGCTCCTTTGTGTTCCTGCTCATAAGAAGTAATAAATGCTTCGTAACGTTCATTTAAACGTTTTAAATAATCTAAACGAATAGCGTTCTCATATTCTCTGCCTCGTTTAGATATTTGATTTACTAAGGTAGGTACAGAGGCTCGTAAGTAAATTAATAAATCGGGAGGTGTAATAAATGATTCCATTAATTTAAATAAGGCGAAATAATTTTCAAAGTCTCGCGTAGTCATTAACCCCATAGAATGTAAATTGGGAGCAAAAATATACGCATCTTCATAAATGGTTCTATCTTGTACCACTGTTTTACCACTGTTACGTATTTTTTGTACTTGGCCAAATCTGCTATTTAAGAAATACACCTGAAGGTTAAATGACCAACGTTGCATATCCTCATAAAAATCATTTAGGTAGGGGTTGTCATCTGCATCTTCAAAATGAGGTTGCCATTTATAGTGCTTTGATAAAAGAGTTGTAAGTGTGGTTTTTCCCGAACCTATATTCCCTGCGATGGCTATGTGCATATCTTTTTTTTAGTTACTTAAAACGAAAATACAAAATCTAATAGGGAAGTGTTGAAAAAAATACAAATTGTGAATAAGTTTTAACAGATGAATGATTAACTGCTTACAAGATAGCATACAATAGAATAGCTTCATCGGTTTGTATCATTAACACATTCGTTTCAAATCTAAAATTTTTTATGGTAACAGTAGGTGTATCAAATTGATTTTCTTCCGTTGTTTTTATATTGTATGATTTTATATGCCCTTCTGCTAAATAATAGATCCAATCGCCTTTGGGTTGAAATTGTTCAACTGTATTATCTAAAATAGTTTTATAATACGTACCATACCGATCAAAAACTAAAATACCAGTTGCTGGATTTTGCAAATAAATGGCATTGTCATTTTCTACTAAATAAGAGGGTGCTACATTTATATTTAACAATAAACTTAAATTGCCTGTTTGTTGTGTTTTTTGTAGTTGTTGATCTAGCAGCACCAATTCCATGTTTTGTTGATTATATATCCAAATGCCATTGCTATGAGACGAGCAGACCAATTGAGTTTGATTAAAATTAATTTTATCTAAACTAATGGGCTTACCAACTAAACTAAGTGTATTATCTAAATAAATTACCTGTGAAAAATTTTTATAGAACACTAATATTCTCAGCATATTAGTAGCATCTACAAAACTAATATTACCAAATTCTTTACTACTGTATTTGAATAGCGGTTTCCCCTTTTTATTAAATTTAATAAGTACGCTCCCTTTTACAACATATACATTACCTTGGTTATCGGAGGTAAAAAAATCGGCTTTCATACCAATGGTATTTATAAGTGTTAATTTTTTTTGAGCAAAAACATTAACACTTATAAATAGTAATACAAACAATATTTTTTTCATTAGTTAAGTTAATTGAGATACTTAAAATAAAAACAAAGCTTATAAAAATTAATTATACATTCATCATTATATTTAATACTTCATCAATGTATTTTCTATCGTTTGATAAACGAGGTATTTTATGTTGTCCACCCAGTTTATTTTTTACCCTAAACCAGTTATAAAAAGTATCTTTCTCCACCACCTTAATAATAGGTCGTTTTAAAGCTATATCTTTAAACCGCTTCGCCTCATAATCTGAATTAATTGCTTTTAATGCATTATCTAATTCATCAGAAAAAGTATCTATACAATTGGGCGGTATTTCAAATTCAATCAACCATTCGTGCGCACCATTGCTATTATCATTCATGTATATGGGGGCGGCGGTGTATTCTTTTATTTGAGCACCCGTTTTTTCACAAGCCAATGTTAACGCTTTATCTGCATTATCCACCATTACTTCTTCACCAAAAGCATTCATAAAATGTTTGGTTCTACCCGTTATTTTAAATCGGTAAGGCGATAAGGAAGTAAATTTAATAGTATCACCCAGTTGATATCTCCACAAACCTGCATTAGTGGAAATAATTACTGCATAATTGGTATTTAATTTCACATCTGATAAACACACCGTGGCTGAATCAAGTTTATGTAATTCATCCATCGGCATAAACTCATAAAAAATGCCGTAATCCAACATTAATAATAACTCATTTGAATTTTGCTGATCTTGTATTCCAAAAAAACCTTCTGATGCATTATATAATTCCAAATACCGCATATCTGGTTTGTTAAATAACGTTTTAAATTGTTCTCGGTAAGGATCAAAATTTACGCCGCCATGAAAGTAAACCTCTAAATTAGGCCATACCTCGTTAATCGAAGATTTATTTGTTTCTTGTAAAACACGTTTCATGATTAACATCATCCATGAAGGCACACCCGCTAAACTTACTACATTTTCATATCGCGTAGCATGTACTATTTTTTCTAACTTTTCATCCCATTTATCAAGTAATGCAATAGATATGTCTGGTGCTCGAAAAAATTCAGCCCACATGGGTAAATTATGCAATAATATGGCAGAAAGGTCGCCATTATACGATTCATGATTATCATATTCATCGGTAACCATACTTCCAGCAAGTGCTAAATTTTTGCCAGTAAACAATTGTGTTTCGGGGTGAAGCGTGCAGTAAATGGAAAGCATATCTCTTCCTCCATTATAATGACAATTATTTAGAGACTCTTCACTTACAGGTATAAACTTACTTTTATCATTGGTAGTACCCGATGATTTTGCAAAACCTTTTATCTCTGTATTCCATATTAGATTTTGCTCTCCTTTTCTAGTTCTATCAATAAATGGTTTTAACGATTCATAATCTTGTAAAGGCACACTACTTTTAAATTGCTCATAATTGTTAATATTCTTGTAATTATAAAATCTACCCCATTCTGTATCTTTTGCAGCACTTATTAATTTTTTTAGGCACTCCTCTTGAACCTCATGGGGGTATTTCATAAATAACTCAATTTGATGCATTCGTTTTTTTATCCACCAACTGACTATTGAATTTAAGATCACCTTTTTAAAAATTTATTATTTATAATCACTTATACTGACTCGTGTTTAAAAGTAAAATAAAAACTCAATATTTTTATTTTATAATTTTTAACACTGCTTTTTTAGGCCATACCTCTTCGTTGGCAAAAATAATTTTCTATTTCTTTAAAATTTAAAGTATTAAAACACATTGATTTAGTAAGCATTCCCTTACGAGCAACATGTATACCATATTCCATATCATGAAATCCTTGCTTTTCATGTGCGTCTGGATTAATTGAAATTTTCACTCCTTTTTCTACACAATAATGTATCCATCTCCAATCAATATCTAAACGATAAGGGTGCGCATTCAATTCAATAATTACTCCATTTTGAGCACAAGCATCTATTATTTTTTTATGATCTATCGGATATCCTGCACGAGCTAATAACAGACGTCCTGTAGGATGCCCCAAAATAGTGGTATAAGGGTTTTCGATTGCCTTTATTAATCGAGCGTTTGCTTTATCTACTGTCATCTTTAAATTGGAATGCACGGAAGCAACAATAAAATCAAATGTTTTTAAGATATCTACTGGATAATCGAGTGAACCATCATTTAAAATATCGCTTTCAATGCCTTTAAAAATTTTAAAAGGAAATAGTTGTGCATTTAATTCATCAATTTCCAAATGTTGTTGTATTACCCTTTCTACTTTTAACCCGTTTGCATAAAAAGCAGATTGGGAATGGTCGCAAACCCCAAAATACTCATACCCAAGCGACTTACAATATGCTGCCATTTCTTTAAGAGTATTTACTCCATCACTATAAGTAGTATGATTATGAAGTATACCACGCAAATCACTTAGTTTTAGTAATTCAGGAATTACATGCTTACTTGCCAATACTACTTCATTAATGCCTTCTCGCAACTCTGGTTCAATATACTGTAATTGATAGTGTTTATAAATTTCTTCTTCTGATGGCAGTGCTGGAATTTGAGAGATAATATCTTGCAAAATAGATTGTACTGGTTGTTGAACTTTTCCTATTTCTAAAAGGTGAGCATTAGTACCTGTTGTTTCCAATAACTTTGCATGAAATTCGGTTTCTCCGCACTTAATAATTTCAAGGGCTATTCCCCATTTATTCTCCAATTCATTTTCATTTATTTCGGCAGCTGTTGCAATTAAAATTCCAATTTTATCAATAATTTCTGCCTTTCTACGGATATCCCCTGTAAGTGAGACAAAGGTGGTTTTATATTTTATTTTTAATGTGTTTACTAAATCAATGGCAAACTTTTCTACCGTAGCATAATGAAATTTGCCTCTGTTTGATTCATGAAATTTTATTTGTTGTTTTATCTGTTCTTGAGTTTTAGCACCAAACCCTTTTAAGGTAACTAACCTATTCTCGTTACAAGCATAAAGCAATTCGCCTACACTTTCTATCTGCAATTCTCGCCATAAGCTATTTATCTTTTTTACACCGATGCCTTTAATAGTAAGCATTTCTATCACTCCACTTGGTGTAATTTCTAACAGTTCAGTTAACTCTTTTAAGTTGCCAGAAGTTTGTAATTCGTTTATTTTTGCTGCAATTCCTTTTCCGATTCCCTCTATTTTTTCAAGCTCATCAATGGAGAGTCCTTCTGTAACAATATCGGTTTTATTAAGTTTATATGCAGCATTTGCAATTGATTTTATTTTAAATGGATTTTGATCATGCAATTCCATTAACTGAGCTGTTAGTTTAAGTTGATTTGCAATTTTTTCTGTAGTCATATAATTTTAACGTTTGTTGTACCTACAAGTAGCTTTACAAATATGCTGAATTATTTCAATTTGTGATCAGCGAATTAAAATATCCTTTTTATAAGGCTAATAAAATAGAGTATGTTCAATGTTTTCTATATTTGTAATGCAAATGACCGAAGCATACATAAATGAATGAAGCGTATTTAATATTAGGAACCAATGTGGGTAACCAGTTAAACAATATAGAGTTGGCCCTTAAATTATTAGAATTACAAATAGGTGTCATTAAGAAAAAATCAGCCGTCTATTCCACTAAAGCCTGGGGATATGAAGATCAACCTGATTTTTTAAATCAAGCGATACTCATTGAAACACTATTTGATGCATCAACATTACTAAATAAGCTACTTGATATTGAAAAACAACTAGGCAGAGTGCGGAAAGTGAATGAGGTTTGGATGCAACGTACCATGGATATTGATATTCTGTTTTTTAACACTGAAATAATAAACCTCGCAAACTTAACAATTCCACACCCTCATCTTCAAAACAGAAAATTTGTATTAACTCCTTTAATAGATATTGCCAGTAATTATATTCATCCTCAATTAAATAAAAGTATTCAAACACTTATAGAAGAATGTACCGATAAACTAGCAGTTAAATTAATTTAATTTTAAGGCTTCATTATTAGCCCCGTTTTCAGTATTGATAGCCTTATGCGAATAGATCTTATAGTATATTCCGTTTTTTGGTGTAGAAGTATTTCTTATATTATTAAATAAAATTCGTTGCTAATTTAAAAATTTAATTATTTTTGCACCACATTAAACTATTTGCACTTATAATTTACAGTTAAGAACTAAAATAACAAAAATGAAAACAAAATCTATACAAATTCTAGGAATTGGGCTTATAGCAGCTGGTTTAACAGCTTGTAGTGGCTTAGGTAAACTGGTAAAAAATGCCGATAAGATTACCTATACCGTAACTCCGAATCCTATGGAAATGCATGGTGATAGTATTGGCGTTAGCATTACAGGTACTTATCCTGCCAAATTATTCCCCAAAAAAGCAACAGTAACCGTAATCCCTGTAATAAAATACAACGGTGGCGAAAAACAACTAAAATCAGTTGTTTTAACTGGCGAAAAAGTTGAAGGTGCTGGACAAAAAATTAGTAATGCTAAAGGAGGTAGTTTTTCTTACACTTCTGATAAAATAGCTTACATACCAGAAATGAAAGTCGCTACGTTAGAATTACAAGCTACTGGACAAGTAAAAAAGAAAACAAAAAATTTACCTAATAAAAAAGTTGCCGATGGAACAGTAATTACTCCTCTTTTAGTAAAGAATGACGAAAAAGCATTAATTGGCGCAGATAAGTTTGAAAAAGTAATTAACCTTAGCCAAACTGCTCAAATATTTTTTATAATTAATCAATCGCAAGTACGTACTTCTGAATTAAACAGCGATGAGATGAAAACCTTTAAACAGTTTGTAACTGATGGTGTTGCAAAAGGATTCGCTTTCAAAAATATGGATATCTCTGCATATGCTTCTCCTGATGGTGAACTTTCAAAAAATGCAAATCTTGCTGAAAATCGTGCTAAAGAATCTAAAAAATCAATGATTGCGTTATTCAAAGGAAAAACAACAAAGGTTGCAAATGCTACTGCAGATGAGTTTTATAAAATTGTAACAACTGCAGAAGATTGGGACGGATTTAAAAAAGCAATGGAAGTTTCTTCTATCGCTGATAAAGATTTAATTTTACGCGTACTTACCATGTATCCTGACGGAGAAACACGTGAAAAAGAAATTAAAAATTTATCAAAAACATTTACTGAAGTTGCTGAAAAGATTTTACCTAAATTACGTAGATCTGTAATGACTTTAAATGCTGAAAAATTAAGCAGAACTAATGAACAAATTACTGCTTTAACTACATCAGGTTCTGACAGTTTATCTGTTGAAGAATTGTTATACGCAGCTACTTTAACTAGCGACTTAAATACTAAATTAGAAATTTACAAAAAAGCAGAAAGTCAATATGGTAGCGACTGGAGAACTTCTAATAATGTTGGTTATGTTTATTTAATGCAAAATAAATTAGATGATGCTGCAACTGAATTTAAAAAAGCAGATGCTGCATCTGCTAACAATTCAATTGTAAAAAACAATTTAGGAATTGTATCAAGCTGGAAAGGTGACCGTAAAGGAGCTATGGAATTATACAAATCAGCTGTTAGTGCAGGTCCTGATGTATCTTATAATATGGGTATTTTAGAAATCAGAAATGGTAACTATCCTACGGCTGTTTCTGATTTTGGAAACACAAATTCTTTTAACAGTGCGTTAGCAAAACTATTGAATGGTAATCCTGATGCAGCAATGTCAACAATTGATAGCTCACCTGAAAAAGATGATGCATTATCATTCTATTTAAAAGCAATTGCTGGTGCTCGTCAATCTAAAGCAGATATCCTTAACAATAATTTAAAAATTGCTATTCAAAAAGATGCGTCATTAAAACAAATGGCGCAAACAGATGCTGAATTTATTAAATTCCGTGATAACGCAGATTTTAAAGCAATGGTTAACTAGTTATTTTAGACCTATTATTACTTTCGTTAGTAGTAAAATAGAAATGCCTCGTAATTTGCGAGGCATTTCTATTTTACTACTAACGATTTTCATATATTTGTTTTAGAAAGTAATTTAAATATATAATTTATGATGGACAAAATATATTATCCATTTACCAAACTAATTATTTTTATTTCATTTTGTTTATTATGTATACACAACAATACAAATGCTCAAGTAACAAATGATACTTCAAAGTTTTACTTAGAATTAACAGGTCGCGTTCGTCAAATGAAAAACCTAACAAAAAATAAAGGAGATAATCCTTGGCTCGATAGTGCCGTTGTTACAATATATAATGATACTAGTTTATATTCACAACTGATTACTAATAATAGAGGAAGATGTTCTTTTAAATTAGATTTGAATAAAAGCTATAAAATAAAAATATCGAAACGAGGATTTGTAACTAAATTTATTGAAGTGAATACGCTTGTACCAAAATTTAGAATAGCATCATACGAATTTGAATTTGACATTGATATCTTTGAATCGATAAAAGATTTAGATGTAAGCGTTTTAGAAAAACCCATAGCAAAAGTAATGTATAGCGCTTCTGAAAATTCATTTGCTTATGATATTGCTTATACCAATAGAATTAATGAGTCTCTTAAAAAAATGTATCATAATTATTATTTGCTGCAGAAAATGGATAAAAAGAATCTTCATTAAAAACATTGTGGAAATTTAGAAATAAGCGTTTGTTCGAATCGCCATATATTACAGATGTTATGATAGTCGATGTAAGAACAGAGAAAATCAATTATTTAATTTTGTTGTATTGTGTATAATAATCCTCAAAAAGGATTTTCCATTTTTATAACACCTATAGTATAGTAACGCCGTAAAAATTGATTTGTATAAGAAAATTACGTGTTTATTCTCTATAATCTTTGCTCTTTATATTTCGGCATATTAATTGAAAACAGCAACCCTCAAATACTAATAATTTATATATTGTAGTGCATATAAAGAGAAAAGATACATTTACCAATTTACTATTTTTGTTTTAGCAATTCCTTTATAAAATATTTATTTATGATTAAACTACCAATATATTTAAAGTTATCCGTTGTAACGATAGGACTATTCATTTTTTTTTACATTTTGTTTCTTGGTCAGGATATTCTTATACCAATAACCTTTTCATGGATTCTTGCAATTTTATTAAATCCTATTGTTAATTTTTTTACAAGACACAAAATAAACAATATTGTGGCTATTGGATTAGCCATTTTATTAATGATTGTAGTAATAGGAGGAGTTCTCATTTTTATAGGCTCACAAGTAAGCATGTTTAGCGAATCTCTACCACAACTCAAACTAAAGTTCGATGAGCTTATGCAACATGGATTATCTTGGGTTTCTGAAACGTTTAATATTGCTGTGCCGAAGGTAAACAAATGGATTGCTGAAAAAAAGGCAAATGGATTACAAGGTGCCGAAGGAATGATAGGTACAACGGTTGGAACTGTTTCTGGAGCGGTAGTAAATTTATTGTTAATTCCTGTTTATATTTTCCTTTTTTTATTTTACAAGCCATTGTTGCTTGATTTTATAGCAAAATTATTTTCAAAAGATAAACATTCTGTAGTAGGCGAAGTGTTAAGTCAGGTGAAGGTACTTATCCAAAATTACTTAGTTGGTTTACTCATCGAAATGGCAATTGTTGCCGCAATGAATAGCGCTGCACTTTTGCTAATTGGAATAAAGTATGCAATTTTATTGGGTGTGATCGGTGCAATTCTTAATTTAATTCCTTATATAGGGGGATTGGTAGCCATTGCATTACCAATGATAATGGGTATTATAACAGACAATCCGATGTCAGCCCTTTATGTTTTAATCGCATATATTATTATACAAATCATAGATAATAATTTTTTGGTTCCTAAAATTGTTGCATCTAAAGTAAAAGTAAATGCACTGATATCTATCATTGTTGTGCTAATAGGAGGTGCTTTATGGGGCGTCGCTGGTATGTTTTTATCAATACCTCTTACAGCAATTGTTAAAGTCATATTTGATCGAGTAGAATCACTATCGGCATTTGGATTCTTGATTGGCGATACCATGCCTGAAATAGGACAAAGTATTTTTAAATTTAGTGGAAGAAAAAATCCTACTATCAAAGATTCAAAAAAGAATAAGATGATTTTGAAAGATTAAACAGAATTTATTTATATTATTAAGTTTTCAGACCTACCGTTAAAATAAACAGGTCTATTTTATTATTTTGATTGTATTGTTTTGATTTCACTTTTTGCTACCAATCCCCCTGTATCATAGGCTCTCACTTGCACAAGTGTTTTGTTAGTATTACTTAAATTCAGTATAAATTTTGTTTCAACTAAATTTTTTGATTGCGGCTCAAAATTCTCATCACCTTCTTGTTTGCTATACACAACATAAAAAATATCTTGGTCTTTATTTATTTTCCAATTTAAGTCCCAATTATTAGATTGCTTTTTTTGTTTTACATCAAATTTTTTAATTTCATAAACGAGGGTATTTTCGTGATTTCTTATATTTAATTTTACTATGTTTGATTTCCCTGAACGATTGTTAGCGCTGTCAAGCGCTATTAAATAATATTTTACAATACCTTCATTATCAAATGTTCTATCAATATATTTGGTTGCATTATTAGGTATAATATCCACATTTATTTTTTCTATTACCTCCACTCCATCTTTATTATTCCATAGCCTATACAATTCATAGCCCTTTAAATCAAGTTCGGCATTTTTAAAAAATTCAACTACTACATTTCTTTTATTATCTAAACTCAAATTAAAAATAAAAGGCTCAGTTGGCGCAATCACATCAGGCAAGGTTGTTTCCGCAAATGCTGATAAATGACTTTTATTATAAGTTGAATCGATGGCTAACACTTTATACAGAAATTTATTTTTACTATTTTTAGCTAATTCCTGCTTAAATTCATTTATTAATAAAGGTGTCGGCGTTATTAATACATAAGCATCGTCATTTGTGTTTTTATTAACCGTTTGGTAAACTAAATACCCCCAAATATCTTTTTCCTCATTTTTTTTCCATCTTAAAACAATTTTACCAGTATCAGCAGTAATTACTAAGCCAGTAGGTATAGATGGTGGTTCTTCATCAATGGTCTCTATCGAAATTTCGTCTGTTACACCTTCGTTCCCAGAACGGTCCACAGCTGCAATCACATATCGGTAGGTCCCATAATTTTGAACTACATCTATAATCTGAGTGTCCTCTTTAACAAGTAATTTTGAATTTACTTTTGTATACTCTTTTCCAGCCCCCTTTGCTCTATAGATATTATAACCCATAAAATCTTTTTCAAAAGACGATTTACTCCACTTTAACTTAACATCTTTCACCTTCACCTCTTTCTCTTTAAATATAGGTGGTAGAGGCGCATTCAAATCTTTAACAAACACATTGATCGGGGTAGCAAATTCACTTTCTTCCCCAAAAAAATCAATTGCTTTAAAGCTATAATAATAGGTAGTATCTTCTTTTAATTTTTCTTCAATATAAAATTGTGAAGGATACTCGTACTCCCCTTTTTTATTTTTAGTTTTAGAGATCATGACTGGGTCTTGATTTACTTTAATCCTATTATTGCCTGTACTGTCAAACATTCGATAAATGTTTACACCGTAATAACGAGATGTTTCGGGTAACCATTTTATTATCGTTTTTTTATTTTTAGGAATAATTTCGATTTTCTGAGGTGGCAATACCTCTGTGTATGTGCCTACTGTTATTGGTTTTGAAATACCTAACTCTGTTTCAACACCATTCTGTATGCTACTTACTTTGTATTGCAATGAAGTACCAGAAATAACATCAATATCTAAATATTCAATTCCTAAGTACCTACTAAAAGCTTCACTTTTAAATGTTTTAACATATAATGCTAATCGTGTTACACCATCTAATTGTGTACCCGAATTTACCAATTCAATGTAATCAGTTAACTCTTTATCTTCTTTAATTTCTTGGGTAGTGGGCTTATAATCACCTTTTTTTATTGGTAATTTGTTTACCTTTTGCCAATTAGTTGCATTACTTTCTTTTCTATACAGATTAATTCCTTCTGAATAAAGAAGTGCTTTAGAATACCATTTAACTCTTACTGTTTTAAGGTTTGATTTACTTACCGATGTTAACACAAAATTATCTTGTGAATATGACGTGTTAAAAAAAATAATAACTAGCAGAAATAAAATATAAAATTTATTTTGTTGCATTTATAGATGTTTTTTCTTTTTTAAATATTTTTTTACTTCCAGTATTAAAAACGCTTAATATGCTAAAATTTAACCTGTTTTCAGTAAAACTAGGAGTGCTTGGTACTGCTGATGTACGATTTAATACTGTATAATCCATTTTAAAGGAAAGCCATTTATTCATAGTATAATTTACTCCCGCAAAGGCCACTATATTATTAAATATATTTTTCCCATTTGAATTAGCAACTTGATAGTTCCCTGTTGCTATGAGCTTTAATTTTTTATTTAAAAGGTTTTTTGAAGCTGATAACATAGGACCATAACTTTGTGTGCTAATGTTATTCATATTTGATTGATTGACTACCAAACCAGCTGTAGCATTAAACCCTAATTTTTGAAACAGCATGCTGTAACTTGATGATACCATAACATTACTAGTAAGCTCTTGTTTATTACCGCCAGACTCTTGATAGCTGGAATTAAAACTAAGTGTGTATTTAATATCTTCTTTACCAAAAGAGTAATTAGAAATGATGCCGCCCGATTGGGTTAACTGTACTAGTTTAATCGTGTCTGATATCCCAAATCTTACGGGAATTGTATTGGAACTAAAATTAGAATAATTGATTCCTACATTTAATTGTTCTGTGAAATTATAAGAGGTGTTTAAGCTACCGATGATGCGTTTAGATGTATAGCTTTGCATTTTATCTAAATTGTTTTGTTGCAACCCTAAGCTAGATGACACATTTAGTTTATTACTCATTAAATTAAAATTGTTATTTATTGAATACTCTTCCACATCATTTGCTAAGAAAATTGCTCCCATAGTTTTGTAGTCGGGGTCTATCCGTTTATACTTTAATCCAATTCTAAATTTATCAGGTGTAAAATTAATTGCTGCTGTAATAGCCTTGTTAAAAGAGGTACTTGGGCGAGCGTCATAAATTTGATTTATATAAGTAAATCTATCTATTTTAATTACATCCTGAAATAAATTATCTGTGTACATGCTGTATGAAAAATCACCCTCCACATTAAATAATTTACTAATCTTTTGTTTAGTGGTTACACCGAGTACTTGATTATCAGCAGGGGTTACTTTCAAGCTGGTATCAAATGGAATAGAATATTTATCATCAGTTGCTTTAAAAAATATCACATCCACATTATTATCTTCATTGCCCAGTCTTATTTTTGCTCCTCCTCCCATTCGTTTATAAGCAGGTAAGCTAACCACTATACCATCAATACCTCCTGTTGGTACAGCTTTAATTAACCGTCCATAAAATGCGGCTCCACTAACTAAACTTTGCTCGGGTTTTATTTCAACACCTCCACCTAAAAAGATAGTTCCTGAATAGGTAAATTCAGAAAAATTCATTGACCTGTAACCTGCATGTACAGTTAACCATTTATACTTAGGGCTTAAACCTAATTGATTATAGGGTTGACTAAATTTATCTAATCCGTTACTATAATTTTTATCTTGTTGCGTGTAAGTGGCACTAAATGGAATGCTCACTTTATTTAAAATAGTAAAGGTAAGATTAGCATTTATAACCCAATAAAACGGGTCTCTGCGCGGCGGTATACCAAAGGCTTTGTAAGCTACGGTACTTGCATTTAAACTACCATTTACAGTAAGCGGATCCTGCTTTGGTAGTTCTTTTATATTTTTAATTGTTTGTTCAACGTCCTGTGCGGAAGCACCAAATGCAATTAAAAAGAATACGATACAAATTTTATATTTATACAAATAATTCAAAATATTATTTATTTCTAAGTAAGGTTATAAAGCCCTTATATATTTTATTGTTTTCTTTAAATGTTAAAATGTAAAAATAAGTACCGTCTGGTAAAATTTCACCACGAGTATTTCTTCCATCCCATGTATTTTCATAGCCTTCTTTTTTATAAATCACTACCCCCCATTCATCCATTATAATAACGTTATTATGAGGGTAACGTTCTATATTATCTACAAACCAAACATCATTTTTACCGTTACCATTTGGGGTAACAATATTGTAAGGAATAACTATAAAATTATTTTCAATGGTTATTGTTACCGTATCAAAACTATAGCAGCCATTTTCATTGGAACCCTCCACAACATAAGTGGTTGTTTCATAAGGGTTGGCAACGGGATTGCTTAGGGTAGGATTATCTAATCCAATAGCAGGGCTCCAGGCATATGTTTTTGCTCCTGTGGCATTTAATTTTACTTTAAAACCGCTCGCTATAGTTGTATCATTGTTTGCAACCACTATGGGTAATGCATAAACTTCAATTACTTTTGAAATGGAATCTCTACAACCATTAGTGGTAGTAACCGTTAAGTTTACATTTTTTAAACCAGCAGTTTGATATAAATGGGAGGGAGAATTTACAACTGAATTGGTGGAATCTCCAAAAGTCCAAAATGAATTATAGGTTCCATTCGCTAATGAAGTCAAATTATTAAAAGGAATGGCTTCGTTTAAACATTGGTTCACAAACGAAAACTTAGCCACTGCTCCCTCATAAACACTTACCGCTTTAGTTATTTTACTTTTACATTGATTGGAAGAAATAGTTGTTAAACTTACTTGATACGTACCGAAGTTAAAATATTGTTTGGTTGGATTAACTATTGTTGAATTGGAATTATCCCCAAAATCCCAATTATTATTAACGATGGTACCAGCATTTACCTTAGACGTGTTTTTAAATATAACGGGCTTTCCATTGCAAGCATTTGTAAAGCTAAAATTAGTTACGGGTGAATCAAAAATTGAAATGGGCTTTGATAACGAATCTATGCAACCTTTATTTGTAGTCGCAATTAATTTTATATTGTAAATGTTAGGCAACAAATAAACAAGTTTAGGATTTACAGCGATAGAAGTAGTGTTATTGCCAAAATTCCATACATATGAATTAGTTCCAGAACTTACGGTACTCTGATTAGTTATACTTACCGAATCTTTATCACAAGCATTATTAAAACTAAATGCAAGCTGGGGTGAAGGATGAATGGTGCTAATTTTAGTCTGACTACTTACACAGCCAGAGTCTGTAGTTAATGTTGCAGTTACTGAGTAGGTACCTGGTACAGGGTAAACATAATTTGGATTACTTCCTGTAAAGGAATCGCCATTTCCAAAATTCCAATTTAATTGATAATTGGTTATCGTGGGAGTAATTAATTGCGTAAAATTACTTGCCTTAGCATGACAACTATTTCCTACATTAATAATAAGATCAGGTTGTTCATTAATAGTAATTTGTTTTATAACCGTATCTCTACAGCCGTGATTACTAGCGGTTATTAAACTAACATTATATGTACCCGAGAGTAAGTAATTATGGTTAGGTGATTGTAAGGTGGACGTTTTGGTATCTCCAAAATCCCAGCTATAAGTAATCCCGCCTCCATTAATATATGACGTATTTATAAAACTGGCTGCCGTTTTTTTACACACGTTATTGGTAGTATAATTGGCTAATGGTTTTGGAAATATTTGTACTGTTTTACTTAGTGAATCTTTACAATTTTTATCGGAGGTGGCAAGTAACTTTACGATGTATGTATTATCAACAATGTATGTGTGCTTAGGGCTTACATCATTACTAATCGCTGAATTATCACCAAAATTCCATACATAGCCATTTATTATTCCATTGGCAATACTTGTATTATTTGTAAATGTAAGTTGAGTAAATCCACAAGAACTATCTATCGAATTAAAGTTAACTGTTGGTTTTGGATAAATGGTTACACTTTTTCTTATAGAATCAATACAGCCGTTTGCTGAAGTAGCTGTTAATTTAACTTGAAAAACACCTGCATTGGTGTATGTATGCGAGGGGCTGTAAATAGCAGATGCATTACCATCATCAAAATCCCAATTATATAAATTAGTCCCTTTTGAAAGGTTGGTAAAATTCATTATTTTCCCTTGACATGCTTGAGAGAATGTATAATCTACTACAGGCTTGGGTTTTACTTCCACTAAAAAAATATTGGAATATGCTGGCGGGCAAACACCATTTGCTACTTGCGCCTTGTATAAAGTGTTTTGTGTAATATTTGTAAAATTATAGTTGCTTGTATTAATCGGTGTGGTTGTCCAGTTGGTACCACCATCAACAGAAAATTCCCATTGTAAAATACTACCGTTATTACCATTTAAATGAAGTACACCATTATTTAAGTTGCTACAAACCGTTTGAGTTCCACTAACAAAACCAGCATTACTGGCATTGTCTACCTTTATAAATACGGAGGAGGAAGGAACTTCCAAACAATTACCACTTTTTAATATTGCACGATAATAGACGCTGCTTTGAATATTTGTATAGGTAAAACTTGTGGTTGTATTATTAATGGTTGTCCAAGGATCAGAATTTGTAAAAGATGATTCCCATCTGATAATATTCCCTGTTTGTCCCGTTAAGGAAATTGTATTGCTATTTGACCCTTCACATACTTTGGCGTCTGCAGCTACCGTACCACCAACAGAAGGTGGTAAAACAATTACTTTAACAGAATCAGAAGCTTTAGCAGGACATATTCCATTTTTTACAATTGCTCGAAACAAGGTGTTGCCAGTAACGTTACTAAAATGTTTGCTGATGCTATCGTTGCTAGTTGCGATGCTTGTCCAAGTGGCAGCATTATCTATAGAGTATTGCCAATTTAATATACTACCAAGAAATCCACTGAGTGTCATTTTTATCGTATTTCCTGCACACTCTGTTGCATTTAACACAGAAGCAACTCCCTTTTTTGTAGTGTCGTTAACAGTAATAATCACTGTATTTGAGTATGCTTCAGGAGAACCAATATATTGAACAATGGTTCTGAAATACGTAGTTTGTAATAAATTAATATAATTATAACTATCAGATGTGCTTGCAATGGCCGTCCACAAAGAGGCCCCATTTAATGAATACTCCCATCGCAAAATGGTTCCTGTATAACCGGTTAGGTTTAATATACCTGTATTGTTGGTGGCACAAACAGTATTTGCACTACCTAAAATACCTGGAACCGTCGTTTGTGAATGAACTAGCAAACTATAAAAAATGCAATAGCTTAAAAAGAATACTCGAATTAACTTCATTGTTTATTGTAACGATAAATTGAAATACTATTAGCTAAAAAATGCTAAGGGGCTGCAAAATTAAGCCTTTTTTCTGTTTTATCCCTATTTTATTTATGAAAATAAACCATTGTAACATCAGAAGGAGGGCATTAAAGGGATTGATATAAATAATTTTTTTCTCCCTTGTTGTTGGCCTTATTTGGGTAGATTTTTAACCTAAAAGCGCAATTTTATTAGAAAAGACCATAAAATTAAACTACCATAAGCATTTCAATAGACCAGTTACTTCCTGTTGATTCTCCAAGTTTTGTAAAAAGAGAGTGACCCGAGAAACTAGAATGCATCTATTTTATTGGACTACAAGCTCCACTAACCTGTATTTTTAACTCAATTGGAAAAAATTGTCTTAAATTTTAAATTTCAATTTTTACATTATTAATCGAACGGAGATATCAAATAAATTAGTAAAAAAGAGGAAAGTATATATTACAAAAAATTACCTTTATCTCATGCAAAAAAAATTTATACAAATAGGTAGTTTTTCAGGTGCGCTATCAATTGCACTTGGTGCTATGGCGGCTCATGCTTTAAAATCAAAACTAGAAACTGGTTTAATCACAGAAACTAATCTGCAAACATTTGAAACCGCAGCACGTTATCAAATGTATCATAGCATTGTTTTACTTGTTCTAGCGTTACTTCTCGATAAGCTAAATTTATCATACGCTGCAAAAGCGGGTTATTGTTTTATTATTGGTATTATTTTATTCTCAGGCTCTTTGTATATGCTATCTACCGCCAAACTAATGGGGCTAAGCTCCACAAATTGGTTAGGTCCTATTACACCAATTGGCGGATTGTTTTTTATTATCGGATGGCTCTTCTTGGGATTTTCAGCTATTAAAGCAAATAATTTTAAGTCTTAAGTTGATTAATAATACCTCGTTCACATTTTATAAACCTATTTAATTCCTACTTTTTATAATGACAGATTATCAAAAATACAAAAGTCTAATGAGTAAAATCGCTGATGTACAAAATGCAGCAAATGTTTTAAATTGGGATCAGGAAACCTATATGCCCGCTAAAGGCGATCATTTTCGTGCACAGCAATTAGCTACATTAAGCGGCATAGCTCATGAACTTTCTACTTCCAATGAACTTGGTGATTTATTAAATAAACTCAGCGTTGATCTCTCACTTCAAGAAAAGGAAAAAAGAAATATTAAAGAATCATTTAAAAAATTCAATGAAAATAAAAAATATACTACTGCATTTGTGCAATTATTGAGCACTACCATATCACAAACATTTCAAGCATGGAAAAAAGCAAAGGCTAAAAACAACTTTAGTATTTATGCTCCTCATTTGGAAAAATTGATAGCATTAAAACAAGAGGAGAGTAAATTATTAGGCTATAAAGCTCACCCTTATGATGCGTTATTAAATCAATATGAACCTGGAGCAACTACTGCAGACCTAGAACTATTATTTGCAAACGTACGCAGTCAATTAGTTCCCTTTATAAAACAAATAGCCTCCAAACCTCAATTGGAAGAGGGTTTTATGTTTAAACATTACGATAGTGAAAAACAATGGAATTTCGGAATTAGTTTGTTAAAACAAATGGGGTATGATTTTGAAGCGGGTCGCCAAGATAAATCGTTACATCCATTTACTACTAATTTTAGTGCGCAAGATGTTCGAGTTACTACACGTATAAATGAACAAGATTTAAATGAAATGATTTGGAGCTGTATACACGAAGGTGGTCACGCTTTATATGAACAAGGCTTACCATCTGAAGAATATGGACTACCGTCATCAGAATACATATCATTGGGAGTTCACGAATCTCAATCACGCTTATGGGAAAATAATGTAGGAAGAAGTTTACCTTATTGGAAAAACAATTATCCAACACTTCAACAATTATTTGCTGAGAATTTAAAAGATGTTCATGTTGAAGATTTTTATAAAGCAATGAATATTGTAAAACCATCACTTATCAGAACTTCTGCTGATGAACTAACTTATCATACACATATATTAATTAGATTTGAAACAGAAAAAGCACTAATAGAAGGAAGTTTAGCAGTTAAAGATTTACCCCATTATTGGAATGATAAATACAAAAACTACTTAGGGATAACGGTACCATCTGATGAGCAAGGTGTATTACAGGATATACATTGGAGTCATGGTAGTTTTGGGTACTTTCCTACCTATTCTATTGGAAGCTTTTATGCTGCACAATTTTATGCGCAAGCGAAAAAAGAAATTCAACATTTAGAATTAGAAATTGAAAAAGGAAATATGCTATTATTATTAAATTGGCTACGTAATAAAATCCATATTCATGGAAAATACCATTCTGCAGAAGAAATGTGTATTGCCATAACAGGCGAGAAACTAAATTTTAAACACTTTATGGAATATGCAAAAACAAAGTATTCTCCACTGTATAACTTATAATTTGGCTACAATTCGTCATAAAATTAAACTGATGTAAACCCATTTATTCACATTTATAAAATCTATTTAGGTCGCCTAAATAAAGTTAAGACATTGATTAACAGATAGATATATATATTTCAGATTTAATTTCTAACAATTGAATGTTTTAAAAAAAGTAGATATTTATTACTTTTTAGAGGTCAAATCCTCAATTTTCATTAAATTTGATCATTATTATATAATTAAAAGTCGTCCCCTTAAAATAAAACATACTTAACCAAAAATAGATCGAATGAACGAATTTGGAATTAAATCAAAGGATGCAAGCATTGCAAGTTTAGGTTTAAAAAATGTTGCTGCTGCTTATTGGAATTTAAATGTTGCTGAATTAATCGAAGAAACAATCATAAGAGGAGAAGGTACCTTAACAGATACGGGAGCATTGGCAGTTGATACGGGTGAGTTTACAGGTCGTTCACCAAAAGATAAATTTATTGTGTTAGATGAAAAAACACAAAATGCCATTTGGTGGGGTGATATTAACATTAAATTTGATGCTGCAAAGTTTGATATTCTTTATAACCGAATGTGTGCTTATTTAGCAGATAAAGAAATTTATGTACGTGACTCATATGCTTGCGCCGACCCTAAATACCGCTTAAATATTCGTGTAGTAACTGAAACTCCTTGGTCTAACTTATTTGCAAACAATTTATTTTTGCGACCTACGCATGATGAAATCATGAGCTTTTCACCCGAGTGGACAATCCTATGCATTCCTGGCTTTAAAGCAAGTCCTGAAATTGATGGTACAAGACAACATAATTTCACCATTTTAAACATGACCAAGAAGATTATTTTAATCGGAGGATCAAGTTATACAGGTGAAATTAAAAAAGGTGTTTTTTCACTATTAAATTTTCTCTTACCTTATGAAAAAGGTGTATTGTCTATGCACTGCTCTGCAAACATAGGTAAAGATGGTGATACCGCTATATTTTTTGGATTATCTGGAACTGGAAAAACGACTCTATCTGCAGATCCTGATCGTGGATTAATTGGTGACGACGAGCATGGATGGAGCGATACTGGCGTGTTTAATTTTGAAGGTGGTTGCTATGCAAAATGTGTAGACCTTTCTAAAGAAAAAGAGCCTCAAATATTTAATGCCGTTAAATTTGGAGCGCTTCTCGAAAATGTTGAATTCTATGAGAATACGTCAACCGTAGATTTTTCAAGCATTTCAAAAACAGAAAACACACGGGTTGGTTATCCTCTCAATTATATTGAAAATGCAGTAGAACCTTCTGTAGGGAATATACCTAAAAATATATTTTTTCTAACTTGTGATGCTTACGGTGTACTACCGCCGATATCAAAATTAACACCAGGGCAGGCTATGTATCATTTTATTTCTGGCTATACAGCTAAAGTTGCGGGTACTGAAATGGGTATAACGGAACCTACCTTAACTTTTTCTGCTTGTTTTGGAAAAGTATTTTTACCATTACACCCCACTAAATATGCTGAACTGTTAGGTCAAAAATTAAAAGATAATAAAGTAAATGTTTGGCTGGTAAATACAGGTTGGTCCGGTGGTTCTTACGGAGTTGGAAGCCGTATGAAATTAGGATATACAAGAGCGATGATAACAGCAGTTCTTACAGGAAAATTAGATAAAGTTGAATACGAAACACTACCAACATTTGGATTAAAAATTCCAAGCCAATGTGAAAATGTTCCTACAGAAATATTAAACCCACGTAATACTTGGAAAAACAAAGACGATTACGATACAACTGCTAATAAACTTGCCGCCTCTTTTATTGAAAATTTCCATCAATATGAGAGTGCAGCAAATTCCGAAATTATGGCTGCTGCCCCTAAAGTAGCTGTAAATGCTTAGATTGTGATGATTGATTGATTATTTTATTTATTAAATTATTTATAAAACGTCTTTCCCTAAACGGAAAGACGTATTTATTTTATATATAGTCAATGGCTGAAATGCTTCGCAAATACCCTAATTCAATTCTATTTACCAATTTCTAAAATACAGCTTCCTGAAAATGGAATGGTGCTTTTCATTTTTCGAGCATTTGCACATACAGAATAATGAAAAAAAAAAAAAGTGACTGTTACCCTTTATAAATTTAATTGAGAAAAATATTTACAAGCATGATAAAAAATTTACTTTTACAGAACGAAAATAACTACCGCTCTAAGCAATATCATATTTGTACTTGGGAGGCGTTATAATGAACTAAATGAAATGTTGCAAGCAGACATTTTTATTTTTAATATGGGTATTGCTTTTTGAAAAATAAGGTAAATTAAATATCATCTTTAAGTAACCAACAACAGCAATTATAAATTAAAAATTAAAAAAAAAGCAAAGTAATCTTTTAAGAAATTACTTTGCTCTTTATTAAGATGCTGTAAAAATTAAGTAATTATCAATTCTTATAAATTGACACGAGTCGTATTAACATCTGCACTTTGAATATTATCTAAATTGGCATTACCGTAATCTTTACAAAAGTAAAAATATTCTTTTTCATCTACGATATGTGCAACAAAAGAGAATTCATTGATGAATACTGAGGTCTCAGGTATGTAACTAACTTTAATTTGGCTAGCAGCCAAATTAAAAGTATCAGTTGTATCTTCAGCTACCCTTAGAATAAACCGATCATTAAAATGATAAATGAGTTCGTTTTTATGGGGTATGTTTAATATTAATTTATCGTCAACATAAGAAGCAGTTTCTGAATTTATAAAATCATTGTTTAATACTGCATTTAATTCAATAGCTTGTATAAGTTCTGTTTTCATAGCCTAGGGATTAATATTGTTAAATTAAAAAGCTATTACCTAAATATTAACTTTTCATGAATTATTGTTTGAAAACCAAATATAATAAAATAATAATATGAATGGGAAATAAATTAATTTTTATAATTATTATTGCAAATTCAAGTATTAAATTTGTAAAACTTTTCTTATTATTACATATAATTATTTAAATTGAATAAAATTAAATCTTACGGATTAATTGGCTATCCACTATCCCACTCCTTTTCTAAAAAATATTTTACAGATAAATTTCATAAAGAGCAGATTATTAATTGTTTTTACGAACTCTTCCCGATCGAACAACTATCACAATTACATCAGCTCATTATTAATAATCCTACCTTATATGGACTAAATGTTACTATTCCATATAAGGAAGCAGTAATTCCGTTTTTAGATGAATTAGAGGAGACAGCAAAAGAAGTGAATGCGGTAAACTGCATTAAAATTGTAAAACACAATAACTATCCAGAAGACAAACCTGTACTCATTGGTTATAACACAGATGTGTTTGGTTTTCGCCAGTCTATTAAACCCTTTATAGAAACACAACACGAAAGAGCATTAATTTTAGGAACTGGTGGTGCATCGAAAGCGGTACATCATGTATTAAAAAAAATTGGTATTGATTGTTTTTTTGTAACACGAAACAAAAATCTCCACGAAAACAACAATCATTATTTTAATTATGAAGAATTAAATGAACCTATTATTAATGCATTTAAACTTATTGTAAATACAACGCCTGTAGGCATGTTCCCTTTCGTGGACGAATACCCACTGATTCCATACGAGTTTCTTGGATCCAATCATTTACTGTATGACTTAGTTTACAATCCATTAGAAACGGCCTTTTTAAAAAAGGGGAAACTTCAAGGTGCTACCACTATCAATGGTTTATCTATGTTACACCAACAAGCAGAAGAAGCTTGGTGTATTTGGAATAAAGTTTGAGTAGGTGAATGCGCGTTCTATCTAAACGCATTATTCCTTATCTTTGCACTCATAAATGGACTTTAAATTAATTTCAGATTTTCAACCTACCGGCGATCAACCTACCGCTATTAAGCAATTAGTAGAGGGTATAAATAGCAATGTTTCTGCACAAACCTTATTAGGCGTTACTGGTTCTGGTAAAACATTTACGGTTGCCAATGTAATTGCACAAACACAGAAACCCACGCTTATATTAAGCCACAACAAAACATTAGCGGCTCAACTATATGGAGAATTCAAACAATTTTTCCCCGAAAATGCAGTCGAATATTTTGTAAGCTATTATGATTATTACCAACCTGAGGCATTTATTCCCAGTACCAATACATATATTGAAAAAGATCTTTCTCGTAATGATGAAATTGAAAAGCTACGTTTAAGTACAACCTCAGCATTACTTTCAGGGCGTCGCGATATTGTTGTTGTTTCTTCTGTGTCTTGCATTTATGGTATCGGTAATCCCATGGAGTTTCGAAACAACGTATTAAACGTTAAAAAGGGTGATATTATAAGCCGTAATAAATTTTTACATCGTTTAGTAGAAAGCCTTTACTCTAGAACTACTGGTGACTTTTTGCGTGGCAATTTTCGAGTAACTGGTGATACCGTAGATATAAATCTTGCCTATGCTGATTACTCTATGCGAATTACTTTTTGGGATGATGAAATTGAAGAAATTGAAAGTTTCGACAGCATTACTGGAAAAAAAATTGAAAGCTTTGAAAATGTAACTATTTACCCTGCAAATATTTTTGTTACGAGCCCAGATACCTTAAAAGGTGCCATTTATCAAATACAAGATGATATGGTAAAACAAGTAGATTATTTTAGAGAATTAGGAAAAAATTTAGAAGCAAAACGATTAGAAGATAGAGTTACCTATGATTTAGAAATGATGCGTGAATTAGGATATTGTTCCGGCATTGAAAACTATTCGCGTTATTTTGATAAACGCGCTCCTGGTTCTCGCCCATTTTGTTTACTTGATTATTTCCCAAGTGATTTTTTAATGGTGATCGATGAAAGCCATGTTACAGTACCTCAAATTGGTGCCATGTATGGTGGCGATCGTGCACGAAAAACAAATTTAGTGGAATATGGTTTTCGATTGCCCGCAGCAATGGATAATAGACCTTTAAAATTCGAAGAATTTGAATCGCTTATCAAACAAACTATTTTTGTAAGTGCAACACCTGCCGATTATGAATTGCAAAAATCAGAAGGTATTGTTGCGGAACAAGTAATTCGTCCAACAGGACTACTAGACCCTATTATTGAAGTGAGACCAAGCGTTAATCAAATAGATGATTTATTAGAAGAGATTGATAAAATAACAAAAAGAGATGAACGTATTCTGGTAACTACATTAACCAAAAGAATGTCAGAAGAATTACAAAAATACATGCTTAACGTGGGTATTCGTTGTAGATACATCCATTCTGATGTGGATACACTAGAACGTGTTCAAATAATGCGCGACTTGAGATTAGGTGTTTTTGATGTGTTAATAGGAATCAACTTATTGCGAGAAGGATTAGATTTACCAGAGGTTTCCTTAGTTGCAATTTTAGATGCTGATAAAGAAGGCTTTCTTCGTTCAGACAGAGCACTTACCCAAACCGCTGGACGTGCGGCACGTAATATTAATGGACGAGTAATTATGTATGCGGATAAGATTACAGGTTCCATGCAAAGAACAATAGATGAAACAGAGCGCCGGCGAAAAAAACAAATTGCCTACAATTTTGATAATGGATTAGTGCCAACCGCATTAAA
The DNA here is from genome assembly GCA_039937835.1 of Bacteroidia bacterium. Taxonomy (GTDB): domain Bacteria; phylum Bacteroidota; class Bacteroidia; order 2-12-FULL-35-15; family 2-12-FULL-35-15; genus 2-12-FULL-35-15. The sequence continues at coordinate 47,714 of JBDTFR010000040.1, forward strand.
CAAATCAAAAGAATCCATTATGGGGCAAACTACTGTTATTGTAGATTCTAAAGGTAAGTTAGCACGAAGCTATGTTGAAAATGAAGAAATAAATTATGCTGCAGATCCCGTGGTGCAATACATGAGTAAAGAAGATTTGCAAAAAGCAATTGTACGCACCCGAAAAGCAATGGATGTTGCTGCAAAAGGATTTGATTTTGCAGAAGCTGCCAGATTGCGAGATGAAATGTTTGCGCTGGAAAAACTTTTCGGAAGTAAATAGTTATTCTAAGTAATGTTTCTTTAGCATTAAAAAAATGCCCACTACTCTTGAGGTTTTAAAAAAATATTGGGGATATGAATCCTTTCGTTCGCTACAAGAAGAGGTTATTCAATCTGTATTAAACAGGAAAGATACGCTTGCACTGCTTCCCACAGGCGGTGGTAAATCAATTTGTTTTCAAATCCCTGCGCTTATTCAAGAAGGTATTTGTATCGTCGTTTCTCCACTCATTGCGTTAATGAAAGATCAAGTAGAAAATTTAAATGCAAAAGGTATTAATGCTATTGCCATTACTTCTGCAATGCAAAAACGAGAAATAGATATTGCATTAGACAATTGTGTTCATGGTAATACAAAGTTCTTATATCTATCACCCGAACGTTTAGAAACTGAAATTGTAAAAGCGCGTGTGCAAAAAATGAATGTGAATTTAATTGCCATTGATGAAGCTCATTGCATTTCCCAATGGGGATATGATTTTAGACCCAGCTATTTAAAAATACAAAATCTACGAACGCTTTTACCAAATGTATCCATTTTAGCGTTAACAGCAACTGCCACAAAAAATGTGGTAAAAGATATACAAGAAAAGCTGCTTTTTAAAAAAGAAAATGTTTTACAAAAAAGTTTTGAAAGAAAAAATATTTCGTACGTCGTACTAAATGAAGAGGACAAGTTATCTCGACTAGTAAAAATAACCAAAAATGTAAAAGGCGTTGGTATTGTATATGTGCGTAATCGTAAGAAGACGCAAGACATTGCCAATTACTTAAAAAGTAACAATATATCAGCCGATTTTTATCATGCAGGTTTAGATATTAAAGCTCGCAGTACAAAACAAAATAATTGGATGCAAAATAAAACCCGCATCATTGTATGCACGAATGCTTTTGGTATGGGTATAGACAAAGCCAATGTGCGTTTTGTAGTACACATTGATACACCAGACTCCTTAGAAGCCTATTTTCAGGAAGCAGGGCGTGTAGGCCGTGATGATAAAAATGCGTTTGCAATTTTAATTTATAATAAAACGGATGCTATCGCATTACAAAAAAATTTAGAAATAAGTTTCCCTTCACTAGATGAAATAAAACAAACCTACCAAGCACTGGTAAATTATTATCAAATACCAACTTGTTCGGGTCTAGGAGTAGTTTACAATTTTGATATTGCAAACTTTTGTGATGTTTATAAACTTACGCCGATTACAGTTTTTAATAGTTTAAAGTTTATTGAGCGAGAAGGGTATATTTCACTTACCGATGCCATTTACCAACCTTCTCGAATTAAATTCGAAGTAAATCGTGATGATTTATATAAGTTTCAGTTAGCGAATACTACTCTTGATTCGTTCATTAAATTACTCCTTCGCTCCTACTCTAGCTTATTCGATAATTTTATAAAGATAAATGAAAACGAGATTGCAAAAAAAGTAATTATGAAAAAAGAACAGGTTGTAAAACAATTAAGTTATTTACATCAACATAAAATAATAACATATTTACAACAAACCGAATTGCCTCAATTAACCTTTGAACAGCCTCGAGTAGAAACAAAAAATTTAAGTTTAGCAAAAGAAAATTTCTCTTTATTAAAGAAGGAAGCTACTAATCGTATTAATAGTGTAATTGATTATGCAGAGCGTGTAAACAAATGTCGTAGCCAATTATTGTTAAGCTATTTTGGTGAAATTACATCAAACCGTTGTAATCAATGTGATGTTTGTTTAGATGAAAATAAAAAAACTTTGCATGCTAATGAATTTGAAAGCATTACTGAACAGATAAAAAGAATACTCGTATTACAACCCCTTTCACTAAAAGAGCTTATTGATGCTGTTACAGAACATCATGAAGACAAAACCATTCATACCATACAATGGCTTATCGATAATAATGAATTAAAGTATGACAGTAGTAACTTATTACGTCTACCATAAAATTAGAACTATTAAAGTAGATGCATATAGATATTAAATTGTATTACATATGTACTCGAAGGTTTATTTACTAATTCTTTTGCTTTTATTTATTACTTCGCATAATTGATTGCCGAAATAATTCCTGCCATTACAATTAAAAACAGTAAGATACCAACAACCTTGCTATTGTGTGCAATGCTATTGAATGCCAGAAAATTAAACATCAATCCTTTTCAGTTCTCGTGCATAACTGTCAAAGCGCTCTTTAGACTATAAATGGTTATGCCTGTAAGTACTAGTGTTATGCCAATAATATACAATAGGTCATTAAGCCAACTAAATTTATCGTAATGTAATAGTTTAGTTATTGTTAGATTCAGCAAGAATGTGGCCAGGGAGCAATTGGACAATTTGAATATAAAATGGAAATCACTAACAACTATAACTTATGGCTAAATTTACATGGCTTAAAAAATGGGATCCCGAAGACGAACTCTTTTGGGAAACAGAAGGAAAACAAATTGATTGAAAAATACAGTGGATAAAAACTATTTCACTCGTTATTGTAACTAGGATAAACTGGAATTTTTATAACAAAAAGGATGCCTAAGACCAAGTTAACTCCAACGACCAACAATATAAAATAAACAGAATGGTACAAAAACACATACATTTACTTACATTTTACACTACCACAGGATTTAAAATACAGTAAACTAACACTAAAAAAATTCACAAATGGAAAAAAAAAGCTATTCACTCGCATTCAGAATTCTTCATTGGTCAATCGCTATTTCATTTCTCTTATTACTCATTACTATATTCTTGAGATTAACATGGATGAATAAAAATAACATGGCGGCAATCATACAAGATTATCTTGCAGAAAACAATTCTTCCTTATCGCATGAACAAATACTTATTTTAGCAAAAAGAATAAGACAGCCGATGTGGCAATGGCATATTTATTTGGGGTATATATTAGCTGGCTTGTATTGCATCCGCTTGCTTCTTCCTCTTTTTGGAGAAATGAAATTTCAAAACCCATTCGAAAAAAATATAACACTTAAAATAAAATTTAAACGCTTTGTATACTTTATTTTTTACATCTGTTTTGCTACATCCATCATTACTGGACTGTTTATTGTTTTCGGGCCAAGCAATTTAAAAGAAACAATGGAAGATATACACGTGCTTGGTATTTATTATTTGGTAGCGTTTATAGCTGTTCATCTCTCTGGTGTATTAATCGCTGAATGTACCGATCAGAAAGGTATTGTTTCAAGAATAATATGTGATTCTGAAACTAAAAAATAAACGACAGCATAAAAATTTATTGAAATATCGTTACCACTTCAATATATAAAAAAAGGAGAGAATGTAAAGATTGATCTGGAAAATATCAAAACTATTTTTTGTAATAAATATAGCTATCAATCATTGAATAACTATTTCCATGCTGAAACCAACATTATTTCTCAAGAGTTGTGCTCAACTGAAGAATACAAAAAGACCCAAAAAAATTTGGCATGTTCTTCGCTTCAAAATAAAAGTGATTTTTGACTTAATTATTTTAGACATGATATTTATTAAAAAAAAATCTTCAAAAATCATAAATATGATCCATATCATTTTTACACTTGATAAGGGTGAGTCGTAATTTGAATAAAAACATGACGATGATATACTTGAAACATGCTGCTAAGGTAGACCCAGTAAAAGGAAATGCAGAAAAAGGTTTAGAACAAATGGAGCATTCTCCGATGTATTATCGTTCAACCTATGAACAGTTGATCATACTAGAGAACTGATAGAATTATTAAAACTTCATATTTACAAAGAAGATTGTACCCTTCTTCCTTTAGCATAAAAATATTTAAGCAAAGAAGAATTCGAAAATATTGAAAATGAAAAGCACAAGTATTAATTAAATACGAATGACTCCAAGCGAAAACATTCTGACCGATCATTTTGGGAGAGCGCATGATTATCTTCGCATCTCCCTAACGGAACGTTGTAACCTTCGCTGCCTCTATTGTATGCCGGAAGAAGGAATTGTACTTCGCCCACGTTCAGAATTCATGAATAAAGTGGAGATCATACAGATTGCAAAAACATTTGTACAAATGGGTGTTCGAAAAATAAGATTAACTGGCGGTGAGCCATTAGTTCGAGTGGATACAAAAAGCATCATTGAAGAATTATCTACCTTACCAGTTGAATTGGTGGTTACTACAAATGGGATTCTGGTTGACAAATTTTTAGATACATTTCTTTCCTGTGGTGTAAAATCAATAAATGTTAGTTTAGATTCTCTACAAAAAGAAAAATCTAATTCTATTACTCGAAGAAATTATTTCGATACTATCCTTTCGAATATTCACCTCCTGTTAAAAAACAATTTTCATGTAAAATTGAATGCTGTAGTCATGAAGGGAGTGAATGATGATGAAATTATCGACTTTATAGAATTTACAAAACATAACAATGTACATTTTCGCTTTATCGAATTTATGCCTTTCAATGGAAATAAATGGGATTGGAGCAAAGGTATTTCATTCAAAGAAATGATGCATATCGTTAACACAGCATATAACAAAAATGTTGTAAAGATTGATGACAGCAAAAATGATACTGCCAAAAACTATAAAATAAACGGATATCAGGGAACTTTTGCTGTGATTAGTTCCGTAACAAATCCCTTTTGCGATACTTGCAACCGAATACGATTAACGGCTGATGGAAAACTAAAAAATTGTTTATTCTCCCATTCGGAAACCGATTTACTTTCTTCCTTGCGCAAGGGAGATGCTATCCAACCGTTAATTCTTGAATCCATTTGGAATAAAAAAGCTCAACGAGGTGGAATGAATACTTTTTCTCAATTATCCGATGCGGCATTGCATAATAACAATCGCAGCATGATTGCCATTGGCGGTTAGTATGACATACGTCATAAAATAGTTGTAAAATTTATCTGAATTTTACCTTATAACTAATTTATAAGCATATGCTAACAGGAGTTACCAATTTAAACAAAACATTGCCATACGATGCATACAAACTGCTAGTGATTGAATGTTCCGAAAATGGAGCCACAACTGGGACAGAGCAATTACCTGAGCGTATTGAAGCAACGAAAATGAATGCGCAACGAATGAAACGTATTGACAAGACACAACAGATTCACGAGAAAATTAGTACGCTTGTTAAAAACAATGACCTCAAATGGAAATGGGTTGTATTGGCTGAATCATGGTGTGGTGATGGGGCACAGAACATTCCTATTATTTCTAAAATAGCTGCCTTAGCACCTCATGCGATTGAATTGCAACTTATATTGAGAGACGAGCACCCGGAAATAATGGATCAATACCTCACCAATGGTTCACGCGCCATTCCAAAATTGATTTGTATGGATTCAGAAACTGGAAAGGAAATTGGAACCTGGGGACCGCGACCAATTAAAATACAACAAATGGTGACTGATCTTAAAGCCGCAAACCCTACTGTTTCTCATGATGAGCTTGTACGTAACATCCATTTATGGTATGCCCAAGATAAAGGAGAAGCGCTGCAAGAGGAACTGGAACAACTTCTTTTGAAGTGGATTGGTTAATAGGCAATTTATTGTATGTATATTATAAATAAATTTTAATTTTTTTTAACTGAACGGACTCAAAAAAGGTTTAACATATTAATGCAAATTCCTTGATAGAAAATAGATATAGAAATTTTTGAAGTTTGCAATGTTCTTTTGATTTTAAAACAAGAAAGAATAGAGATATTCGGTATTCGAAAAAACAAGAAAATATTTATTGTCAAAATAATTTAACAGTTTTGAAACACCAAGAATTTTGGTATCTTCAAATTCTTTCTGTTGAGAAAGTTGAGTAAAATGAAAACCATATTCCTTTTCAAATATTTCCACTAAGCTTTCAAATACTTTAAAAAACTCTGGGAATAATTTTATTTCCCATATCGACAAGTTCTTGTAGAAGAGATAACTGTCGACAAAATCTGTAATTGTAATGCGATTAATTTTAGTTTAATTATGTTGTGCGCCTTCAATAATTCTAAATATGTGCAGTACAAAAGGGAATAGGGCATCCATCGATTCCTTTGCACCTTTGGTTGATCCAGGTAAAGCAAGAATAAGGGTATCTCCTTTTAATCCAGCTACGCCTCTTGAAAGCATAGAAAAAGGGGTACGATCTTGTCCGTAATTTCTTGCCGCCTCCATAATTCCCGGTATTTCTTTATCCAGCAATGGGCGTATTGCTTCTGGTGTCAAATCTCTCGGCGATAGTCCTGTGCCACCGGTAAGAATAATGATATCATTCTTTTCTGCATAAAGCTTGTTCACTTTATCCTGTATTGTTTTGTGCTCATCAGGAATAATTGAATAGTGCGAAACTGAAACCTTACACAGCTCCAATTTTTTAATAATTGCTTTACCTGCCTTATCCTCTTTTTTTCCAGCAGAGATACTATCAGAACATACAATAACAGCAGCTTTGAGGTTGCTGCGGAATTTATCAATAAAATCAGATTTACCACCTTTCTTTTCTTTCAATTTGATAGAACCAATTTCAATGGACTTATCAATTGGTTTTAGCATATCGTACATGGTGAGCGCCACCACAGAAACACCATGCATGGCTTCCACCTCTACCCCTGTTTTATAAATCGTATGAACTTCCATTTCTACATGAATGGATAATCCTTGGATATCGAAACGAACAGCTGTATATTCTACTGGTAATGGATGACAGTCAGGAATCATATCACTAGTGCGCTTTACAGCAAATAGACCTGCTGTCTTCGCCATCTCAAAAACATCACCTTTTGGAACTGCTTTATTTATTATCGCATCAATGGTTTCTTGTTTACTTACCGTAACCACGGCTTGTGCAATTGCCTCTCTTAGGCTACTTGATTTAAATGTTATGTCTACCATTTTAATTTAAAAATTTCTTATTTTATATTTTCTTTCCAAACAAATGTGTTGTCTTCAAAAATTTCTTTTCCCCAAATGGGAACGTTTGCTTTTATTTCCTCCACGATCCATTTGCAGGCATCAAATGCCATGGCACGACGCGCCGAGGAAACAAACACAAACAAACAAATTGCACCAGCCTTCACTAACCCTTCACTGTGATAAATGTGCATGCAAGTGAGATTAAACTTATTGAATGCCTGTTCACGAATTTCATGAAATTTTTCTTCCGCCATGTCTTTATAAGAAGAGTAATCAATTGCCTGTACTACCTTTCCATCAATTGTATCCATTCTTACCTGTCCAAGAAAAATATCATGGGCACCAATTGTGGTTTTTGCACTATGCTTTGCAATGGATGCTGCAATAAATTCAGGAGTGATTGCGCCTTGAACAAACACCTTGTGTTTTTTTGTTTCTTTCATCTTCATGTTAATTGATTCCCCTGTATCCATCCCATAAGTCCTTCCTCTAAGTGATACAAATTATTAAACTGAAATTCTTTTTGTAATATTTCTATTGCCCGTTTACTGCGCATACCACTTTTACAAAATACCACCACTTGTTTTGTTCTTGATAGTTTTTCTACCTCATCCAACAGATCACCAAAAGGAATCTGCAGATCAAAAAAATCATTGATAACAGGCTCCTCATCGGAGTTCCGAACATCCAACAATTGCAATTTGTCTTTTTCTTTTAAAAGTACTAGTAGCTGTTTTGCGTTGATGCTTTTAATAGCTGTTGGAACATCTCCACAAAAAAAAGCATAATCTGCTTTTCTAAACTCTTCCGCATTGGTCGGCACACCTTTTATTGTTTCACACGTTCTTTTAATTTCAAGCGTGTTAACATCCATCGTAAGCGCGTTCAAAAGCAATAACCTTCCTGACAATGGTGTACCTATTCCGGTAATCATTTTAATCACTTCCGCTGCCTGCATGGTTCCGATCATACCTGGGAGAACACCTAATACTCCTATTTCCGAGCAATTAGGAGTAGACTCCAGTCCAGGTGGTACCGGAAAAAGACATCGATAGGTTGGCCCTTGTTCTTGCTGTTCTACTTTATAATTAAATACGGATACTTGTCCTTCGAAACGGTAAATAGCGCCGTATACCAATGGCTTATTTAACAATACACAGGCATCGTTCACCATGTATCGGGTGGAAAAATTATCGGTACCATCAACAATAATGGCATATTGATTAATGATTTCAAGTGCATTTTGCGTAGTGAGTTGCTGTGTAAACACAGTAAATTTTACATACGGATTTTGTTGAGCCAGTTTAGCTGCTGCTGTCTCCGCTTTCAGCCTACCAATATCATCTACAGTGTACAATACTTGTCGTTGCAGATTGGATGCATCTATTTTATCAAAATCAACTATACCAATTTCGCCAACACCCCCAGCTGTAAGATAAAGCAATACTGGACAACCCAATCCACCAGCACCGATTACCAATACCTTCGCATTTTTTAATTTTTCTTGTCCCGCTGTTCCAATTTCCGAAAGAAGGATATGACGGCTATAACGTACTAATTCATTTTTATCTAACATTTAACCTCCTGCAAAAGGCGGCAAAAGCGCCACTTCGTTATGTGATTCAAGTTGTTGATTTTGTTTTACAATTTTTTTATCAACAGCAATTAAAATATTATACTCCTTTAGCTTCGGAAAATCTTGCAATAGCTTATTTAAAAGTGAATCTGTATCAGCTATAGAAGTTATTTCCATTGTAGGTTTACCAGTAACCTCTGCTAATTTTCCGAAAAATTTTAGTTGCATTTTATGTATGTCTACTTTGTTCGTATAATTCCTGTGGCGTATTAATGTTTATGAAATTTTTTTTCATTTCAATTGTATCCGAAAGGATAATCTCTTTTGTGTTAAAACTTTTAAGCCCTTCCTGCATTTTCCGCTTCTTATTTTCCAACAAATGCAATAATTTTCCAGCACAAGCCTTAGTTTAAATTGCACACAAGGGCTCTATCATTTCAGCATGTTTGGGAACTGTGATTTCTTCGTCTCCTGAGTTCGAAATAACATACGAGAGCAATTGTGTTGTGACAAACGGAATATCTTAACTTACTATTATATTTTTCTCAGTTGCACTATTTAAAGCCCCGTATAAGTTCCACCCATTGGGCCACAATCCTTAATAACATCTTCATATATGGGATACCCAAAGGTAGTGTAGTTCTGGTTATTGGCAACAATCAAAATATCATTTACACATGGAAATAATGCATTTAAAATATGCTCCATCATTGGCTTTCCATTTAATAGCGTCAGCCCTTTATCCGTTCCCATCCCAGAACTTTTCTCTCTAGCAAGCACTATTCCTGTTATGTGTGTGGTCTTCATTTACGTACCAATATATTTCTTTATGTGTTATATTAAATTGATAAAATCCGTTTTGCAAACCTTTGAGCGATGATTAAATAAAATCTTTTCCTTCTTTTGTTACAATAGTTTCACCTCCTTATACACCATCCGAAATTGATTAAAAATATTTAAAAATGATATACATCATGTTACTTGTGTTAGTACAAACCAGGAAGTACATGCACATCAACGAGTTCGCCAGCTTTTATATGCTCTCGTTTTTCAGGCAAATATATTAAACAGTCAGCAACTGCAAATGAACTTAAAATATATGATTCTTGCCTCACAAGTGGCGTAACAGAAGATTCCGACATTTTACCTTTCAGAAAAAAAGAAAGTCCCTTTTTTTTAGGATAGTCTATTGTAATGGGTAATTGAATTTTTCGAAGAAAAACATCCTTTTTTCCCCGCATCACATTAATGCACGGATAAACATATTCATAAAAACAACTTAATACCGCAGCAGGGTTTCCAGGCAGTCCAAAAATAATTGTACGATTATTCTTTCCAAAAAATAAGGGCTTTCCTGGTTTTTGCTTAATTTTATAAAAAATATTTTTAACCCCCAGTTCGGTTAAAGCACTTCCAACAAAATCATATTCACCAACAGAAATCCCTCCTGTTACTAAAATCAGATCCGACTGTATAAAAATTCTCTTCAATACCGCAACGGTTTGTTTCCTACTATCAGGAATCGAGATAACTTTATGTACATTTAAGCCAATTGACTTTAAGGTAGCCACCAGCGCATAGGAATTAGATTCATAAATCTCTCCATTTACTAAAGATTTTCCAGGCTTTTTTAACTCACTGCCAGTTACAACAAGTGTAATTCGGGGATGTGGAGTGGTATGAATCTTTGTAATACCCATGGCAGCCAAATAACCAACACCGCCTGGTGTAATAAGGGAACATTTTGGTAACGCTATTTTACCTCGCTTTATTTGTGAACCTGTTTTACGTATGTTTGCTCCTTTAGTAATATCCAAATCCATTATGAAAAGAACCTCCCCCTTCAATGTTATTCTCTCTTGCATCACAACGGTATCTAATCCCGATGGAACGGGCGCACCTGTGAATATACGTACGGCTTGACCCGAAACAATCTTCCCTTTGAACGTTTTTCCAGCAGGAACCTTTCCAATAATTTTTATTACTTTTTTACGCTTGTAATCTGAAAATAAAAAAGCATAGCCATCCATCGCTGATTGATTAAATAGCGGCAGATTGACTGGAGACAACACTGTTTTCGAAACTACACTTCCTAACGCATCAACAAGAAGCGTATTGGAAGGTTCTAGCACAGTGGTATTTTTTAAAATTAGGCTATGTGCCTTTTCTACTGAAATCATAATAACAAAACTAACTCCAAAAAAAGAATAAACAAATGATGAAAGTTATTTAAATAGCCTATATTTTACACATAAAAAATAAAAAATAATAAAAAATTTAATTTGTAGTTATCGATAATTAGGAAAGGTAATAGAAGTTTCAATTGGTAAGAAGTTTAACACTTTTGAAAAACAAAAACGAAAAAATAATTAAATGAGTTTCACCTCTAAGTTAAAACTGCTATAATTGCTTGATTACGTTAAAATTTTTATAATAAAAAGTAAATGTAAAAACTTTTTCATAGAAATTACATCAGATAAACTACTTAAAGGTTTTTTAAAAAACTAAATGATAGCCCAATTCAGTGAATCATATTTCATGAAAATAGTATTTTATTTAATTTATCTTTACTTAAACAAACACTTGTGTTAAAAGAGAAAATTATGGAATAATATTGTAAACAACGCTTTTAACCAAAACCCATACTTATTAAGTATTTTGAAAAAAAATAAAATTTAATTTAGAATTATAAATATGATAAAAGTAGATTTAGTATATAAGTCTTATGGAAAACTTGATGTTCTAAAGGGAGTTTCGCTTCATATTAACACTGGTGAAATTGTATCAATTGTAGGAGCGTCAGGTGCTGGTAAAACTACTTTATTACACATAATAGGTACCTTAGATGTTGCAGATAAGGGGAATTTAGAAATAAATGAAACCAAGATTGCCACTTTAAATGATAAAAAATTAGCAGAATTTAGAAATAAAAATATTGGATTTGTTTTTCAATTTCATCATTTACTTCCTGAGTTTACTGCTTTAGAAAATATTTGTATTCCTGCCTTTATTGCTGGTATTTCTAAAATAAAAGCTGAAAAGAAGGCAATGGAATTACTATCGCTTTTAGGGCTATCAGAGCGAATGAATCATAAACCAAGCGAGCTTTCTGGTGGAGAACAACAACGCGTTGCAGTGGCACGCGCATTAATTAATAATCCTGCTGTTATCCTTGCTGATGAACCATCTGGTAACTTAGATTCTACGACTGCAAAAGAATTACATCAATTATTTTTTACACTCCGCGAAAATTTAAATCAAACATTTGTAATCGTAACACACAATGAAGAGCTTGCAAACATGGCCGATCGAAAGTTAATAATGAAAGATGGTATTATTATAGAGGAAGAATTAAGGAAGAAAGCGAACTAATGAATAAAAAGCGTTAGAAATAAGCTTTTATTTTTTCTAAAAAAAATAATGGAGCCACACAAGGCTTATTGGTTTTCATATCTACAAAAACAAGAGTGGTAGCACCTATATTTAACAGCTCATTTTTTTGATTAAAAATTTCACACTCAAAAATTATTTTCACTCGAGGAATTTCTTTCACACTGGTTTTTATAATTAACAAGTCATCATACAAGGCAGGTTTCAAGTACTTTAAGTTACAAGTATATACTGGAAGCATGATGCCATCCTCTTCCATTTTTTTATAACTACAATCTAGTTGTCTTAAAGCCTCGCCTCTTCCTACTTCATAATATTGAGTGTAATTACCATAATATACATATCCCATTTTATCGGTTTCTGCGTATCGAACTCTTATTGTAGTTTCTGATATATACATAAAATAACTCTCTTTTGGATTTTCTTAAATTACATTTTTTACTGAATAATAAAAATTAAAAAAATAATTTTTATTAACGAACTTTACGTTAAAAATTGTTTATAATTGTAGAACAATTTACAAAAGTATTTGAGCTTATATAATTATATCAATAAAACATACTAATTTTATTTCATCTACTATAAATCATACTTTTCTTCACCCTTCTTCTAATATAATGATAAAAATAAAAAAGCATTATTATTGTTGTATTTGCACTTAAAGAATTTATGTTTAATACCGCATTAAACAAATTTATAGTAATTAATTAATGAATAGTTTTATAAAAGTAATTTAACATTATTTTCTGTAATAAACCTATTTTTATTATCTTATAATAAAATATTATTTTATCATGCATAAAGAGCAATTTGTGTTGAAAAGAGAAGAATCTTACAAACCTCCCTCCTAAAATAAAACCAGAAAAAAACCTATCAATAAGGATTAATCGAGGCTAAAATTTTGATTCCCAAGCATAAAAAAAAATAAAATAAAATATATGTAAAGTGCCATATAAAAAAAATGAAAAGTCCAACAAAAAAAAATATTTTTTTTAAACTTTTTTTATGAAATTAATGTTAACTCTAAATTAAACTTGTATATATTTACATCCCGTTGAAATAATATGTATTTAGATTAATGAAGTAATAACTCCCACGTAGAAATAAAAAATTTAATCACAATTAAAATCTGAGAATTTGATAATGGAGAAAGCATTTGTAAAAGTTTGGGAAAATTGCCTTGAAATAATTAAAGACAATGTAAGTACACAGAGTTTTAAAACTTGGTTTGAGCCGATAAAACCGATAAAATTAAGTTTGAGTGTTTTAACAATTCAAGTACCAAGTCAGTTTTTTTACGAATGGTTAGAAGAACATTATATAACCTTATTAAAAAAAACAATTAAAAAAGAATTGGGTAACGAAGGTAGATTAGAGTACAGCATAATTATGGAAAATAATTACACTAACTCTTCAAAACCATACACAGTTAAAGTTCCTACAAATGGTAAAAAGGAAATAAAAAATCCTTCAGTAAATATGCCTATTGATTTAAATCAAAATGGTATTCGTAATCCTTTTATCATTCCAGGTTTAAAAAAAGTAAATGTTGAATCTCAGCTAAACTCTAACTATTCATTCGAAAATTTAGTTGAAGGTGATTGTAACCGATTAGCCCGTTCTGCGGGATTTGCAGTCGCTAAAAAACCAGGAGGCACAGCCTTTAATCCACTATTGATATATGGAGGTGTAGGTTTAGGCAAAACACATCTTTCACATGCAATTGGTATTCAAATAAAAAATGAATTTCCAAATAAAACAGTATTGTATGTTTCGTCAGAAAAATTTACACAACAATATATCGACTCTGTAAGAAACAATAATCAAAATGATTTTGTTCACTTTTATCAAATGATTGATGTATTAATTATTGATGACGTTCAATATTTTGCAGGAAAAGAAAAAACACAAGATGTATTTTTTCACATATTTAATCACTTACATCAAACTGGCAAACAGCTTGTATTAACAGCCGATAAAGCCCCAGTTGAATTACAAGGATTTGAACAACGCTTATTATCTCGCTTTAAATGGGGTTTAGCAGCAGACCTTCAAACACCAGCGTTAGAAACTCGTATTGCTATTTTAGAGAAAAAGGTATATGCTGATGGTTTAGATTTACCAAAAGAAGTAATTGAATATTTAGCTTATAGTATTACCACTAACGTGCGTGAATTAGAAGGAGCATTAATTTCCTTATTGGCTCAGTCATCAATGAATAAAAAAGCAATTACATTAGAACTTGCTAAACAAATGATTGATAAGTTTGTTAAAAATACAGCACGCGAAGTTTCGATTGATTATATTCAAAAAATTGTTTGCGATTATTTTGACTTACCTATTGAATTGCTAAAATCAAAAACACGTAAGCGCGAAGTGGTTCAAGCTCGCCAAATTGCAATGTACTTTGCTAAAAGCATGACTAAATCATCATTAGCAACTATCGGTTTACATTGCGGTGGTAAAGATCATGCAACTGTTTTACATGCTTGTCGTACCGTAAATAATTTATTAGATACGGATAAGCGTTTTAAAGTATATATTGATGAGTTAAATAAAAAAATCACCATTCAATAATAAGTACTTATAATGGATAACAAAAATAGGAATCAGTTAGCTGATTCCTATTTTTGTTATAACGTGTTAATTGATTTTATCTTTACTAAAAATAATAGTTGGTAAGATCAATGAAGAATAATAGTCTCCACTAAATACTATTGAGTATAAAATAAATTAAAGCATAAAATAGATTAAAGTATATAATGCACGCTGAAAATAATTTAATCTCATTTAAAATATGACAAAAATTTTAATGGTTTGTTTAGGCAATATTTGTCGATCGCCACTAGCAGAAGGGATATTAAAAGCAAAAGCTGAAAAATATAAATTATCGATACAAGTTGATTCTGCAGGAACTTCTAATTACCACATTGGTGAACACCCTGATAAACGTGCCATCAAAAATGCTAATTTACACCAGATTGATATTTCTAAACTAAGGGCAAGGCAATTTACTGTAGCTGACTTTGACAGCTTTGATCATATATTTGCGATGGATAGCTCAAATTATACAGATATAATTGCGCTTGCTCGAAATGAAAAAGACATAAACAAGGTTGAACTTATTTTAAATAGGGTATACCTCGATCTTAACATGGCGGTGCCTGACCCTTATTTTGGGGGTGAACAAGGATTTGAGACCGTATTCCTTTTATTAGATAATGCTTGTGAAATCATTATCCATTCATTGAAGAATAATGAATAATCACAACTGAATACATTCTCTTCTCTAATTTAATATATAATATTTTTTAAAATGAGTACTGAACAATTAAAAAAAGGAATTTTATATTTAATACCAACTACTCTTGGAGATATGGCTGAAACAGCAGATGTCATTCCTTTAAAAGTAAATACCGTTATTAATACTATCGATGAATACATTGTTGAAAATGAAAAATCTGCTAGGCATTATCTAAAAAAAATAGGAATACAAAAACCATTACCAGAAATTGTACTCCATACTTTAAATCAACATACGCCATCTGCTAATATTTCGAACTACTTACAAGTTATTGCTTTAGGTAAAAACGTTGGAATTATTTCTGAAGCAGGCTGCCCAGGAATTGCAGACCCTGGTGCTGAAGTAGTTAGAATTGCTCAAGAAAAGAACATCACCGTAGTACCATTGGTGGGGCCTTCATCTATACTATTAGCATTAATGGCTTCTGGTTTTAATGGTCAATCATTTACTTTTAATGGATATTTACCAAAAGAACGAAGTGAGCGAATAAAAAAAATAAAAGAGTTAGAAAAGGCGGCGCTGCAAAAACAAACCACTCAATTATTTATCGAAACACCTTATCGAAATAATCATTTACTAGATGATATTTTGGCTACTTGCGATAATAACACAAAATTATGTGTTGCCTGTGACATCACTCTTGCAAGTGAATTTATTAAAACAAAAAGTATAGGCAGCTGGAAAAAACAAGTTCCTGATCTCAATAAAAGACCAACTATTTTCTTGATATACAAATGAAATTGAACTAGGAAAGTATTAGTTGAAATGTATTTTTGAGATAATTCTTATAATTTATTTTTATTATACTCTTTTCTCTACTTGGTAATTATTTCTGTCGCTACCATTGCGAGAAATAAGCTCGCCTAAAAAGCCAGCTAAAAATAATTGAGTACCAATAATCATTACTGTTAAAGCAATAAAAAACAAAGGCTTATCGGTAACGTCTCTTGTTGGTATTTCATAATATGATTTATATACCTTTTCTACACTAAAATAAAAAGAGAGAATTCCTCCAAATAGAAAAAATAAGGTACCCCATAATCCAAAAAAATGCATGGGGCGTTTACCAAATTTAGAAACAAAAGTGATGGACATCAAATCTAAAAAACCATTTATAAACCGTTCAATACCAAATTTGGTAACGCCATATTTTCGCTCTCTATGTTGTACTGATTTTTCAACAATTTTTGTAAAACCAGCCCATTTCGCTATTACGGGTATGTAACGGTGCATTTCGCCATATACTTCAATATTCTTCACCACTTCTTTTCGGTAAGATTTTAAACCACAATTAAAATCATGTAAATTATTTATTCCACTTGCTTTACGAGTAGCCCAATTAAATAGCTTGGTAGGTAATGTTTTGGTAATAGGGTCGTAACGTTTTTGTTTCCAACCACTCACTAAATCATATTTATCAACAACAATCATCTTATATAACTCAGGAATTTCATCTGGTGAATCCTGCAAATCTGCATCCATGGTAATAATTACATCCCCTTGTGCCGCTTCAAAACCAACGTTTAAGGCAGCCGATTTACCATAATTCCTCCTAAATTTTATACCTCTTATATTATTATTTTTTGCTGCTAATTGCTCAATCAATTGCCAGGAAGCATCCTTAGAGCCATCGTCAATTAAAATAATTTCATAGGTATACGTATTGCTTACCATTACCCGCTCAATCCATTCGCATAGTTCGGGTAATGATTCTTCTTCGTTAAAAAGAGGTATAACAACTGATATGTTCATTTAATAACAAAGATATATAATTTTGTTTTTTAAAACGGCTATAAAATTAATAGGAAAAATCAATTAGACTCTTTTATTTAAAATTAAATTTGAAATAACATAAGCTCTTATCACTCGCACTGTTCAAAAAATTAGTCAATATATTATTTTGTTATCAATAATTTAAAATTTTTAATGCCTTGGGTGTTAATTGATCTTAATGTATAAGTGCCATCCTTTAACTCAGGTATATTAAAAGTTAATTGGTTCTCGTCTGCCTTAGTAATAAATACCTTTTTGCCTAAAGAGTTTATTATTTCTAGCGTTGAATTGGGTTCGATGTTACTAATCTTAAATTGCCCGTTGTTTGGATTAGGGCTCACTATTATTTCCGTTGGTAGATTTTTATTACAAGGTGAGTAAATTATATTCGAGTATTTAAACACACCATCGTAATCCGTTTGTTTTAAGCGATAATAATTATTTGTAATTATTTTAGTACTGTCTATAAACGTATAACTTAAAGCTTGATTACTGTTCCCTGCACCTTTAATTATTTTTATTGGTTTCCAGTTCATATCAGAACTACTTCGTTCCAGCGTAAAAAAATCATTATTGTATTCAGATGCTGTAGTCCAATTGATTAATGGTACCTCATCTCCGCAGTCCACTTTAAAATCGATCAGTTCGATTGGTAACGGAGTTACCGCATTACCTAAAATAAATTCTGCACTAATTGGAATACTAAGTTGCGTTAAGGTATTGGTGGTTGTATTTAAATTTGCACCACTATTAGTCCAGCTGTTAACAGCATTATTGGCTCTATAAAACACTTTTAATGAACCTTCATTAGCAGATGGTATATAGTTAAAATTGGTATAATCATAAACACCAGTGTAAGAGTACGAAGCACTTCCTATTATAAAGCCGCCCCAGTAAACGCTATTTGTAGCTCTTCCACTAATACCGGTGCTAGAATTAGGAGCAACGTCCACCCGATAAAGCTGCATACCCACGGGCGCGGGAGAACCAGTGACTGAAGATACTTTTACAGTGCCATTGGCAGTAGAGGGCAGTGCTAATACTTGACCAGCCCAACTACCTGGGTATAGGTAAGCGGATGCATTACCAATAGGCGCGCTCGATGTTACCCAGTTAGAAGCAGCACCTGTCATTGCAAAATTGGTAGCTGTTCCATCATGAACAGTACCATTTGTTTGCAAATCAGATAATGAAGTTCCACTGCCATTATCAAAATTATAATAACCAATTAAACCGGTTTCATTGCCGATTAATTTTTTGCACATATTATCTCTTATTTCTGTTTGAGACCTTTGCGTACTCCAAAACCGCAGCTCGTCTAATTCCCCTTTATAATAAGCTGCAGCGCCACTGCCATTATCAGTCCTTCCACCGATCTGTAACGAACTAATAGCAGCCACAAGCGCATTTCCCGAAGATTGGGATACCGTAACACTAACCCCATTAATATATACTTTATCATAAATGGTTCCGTTACTCACAATCGCAACATGATTCCAACCAGTTTGCAAAACCGTTGTTATATAAGACTTTTGTCCTGCACCATTTCCATAAGCAATTGTTATTGTTTCTCCACTAACTAAACCAAATGCATCATTTATCCAAATGTATTTATCGCTAACGGGCCCATTTAAACTGAGTATTGGCGTAGCAGCAGCAGTGCCATTAATAGCATTTGTTGAATTAACCCAAAATTCGATGGTGTTGGCAGTGCCTATTGCTCCAGCACTTACATAATCGTTAGTGCCGTCAAAATTCAACGCCTTACCAGACCCTTGTGGAAAAATAAAAGCAGGTAAAAACAGAAAATAAATTAACAATCTTTTCATTTTTTTATAAATACTTTGTTTTATTTTAAATTCATTAAAATTACTACGAACTAAACCTCATTATAATTTTAATTTAATCTGTAGTTTTTATGAAAACTGGGTCTAATATCATTGCGTTCTTACTTTATTATATCATTCTAAATTTCAACAAAATATTTAATTTATAGAGAGCTATAGTGGATGGTTTTACTACATTAAATATAATTCAATTATTGCAATAAACCATGTAAAAAATAAGTGATTTTAGATTTTAATTTGCGGTATCAAATAAAAATTTTACTTTTGTGGCGGGGTAAGTCTTATACGACCAGCTCCCTTTAACCCTCCAGGTGCGGAAGCAAGCAAAGGTACTAGGTTGAGCGGTGCGCTTTAAGTAGCTTGCCCCTTCTTTTTTTAAATTTAGATTATACTCAAACGTATTTATTCCTGAGTTTTTCACAAGAAGGGGTTTTCACCCATTGATAAATTTATCTTCGTAAAAAACTAAACCTATTTATAAACATGAAATTTTTTATTGATACTGCAAACCTTGCACAAATAAAGGAAGCACAAGACCTTGGTGTACTAGATGGTGTAACCACCAACCCATCATTAATGGCAAAAGAAGGTATAAAAGGGCAAGCAAACATTTTAAAACATTATGTGGATATCTGTAACATTGTAACAGGTGATGTAAGTGCAGAAGTTATTGCTACCGATTTTGATGGAATTGTGAAAGAGGGTTTAGCTTTAGCAAAATTACACGCGCAAATTGTAGTAAAAGTACCGATGATTAAAGAGGGTATTAAAGCCATTAAATATTTCACAGAAAAAGGCATTCGCACTAATTGTACCTTGGTATTCTCTGCTGGACAAGCCTTGTTAGCAGCAAAGGCAGGCGCAACTTACGTATCGCCGTTTGTTGGGCGCTTAGATGATATTTCTACCGATGGGTTAACATTAATTGAGGACATTCGCCTTATTTACGATAATTATGCTTTTAATACACAAATATTAGCAGCGTCTGTGCGCCACCCTATGCACATTATTGAGTGTGCAAGTATTGGTGCTGATGTAGTTACTTGTCCATTAAGTGTAATTTTATCATTATTAAAACATCCACTTACCGATAGTGGCTTGGCTCAATTTTTAGCCGATGCTCAAAAATAATTTATAACTATTGTAATCTCCTATATTTTTCTCCTCTCCTTATTGAGAGGAGATTTTTTTTAAATTCAAAAAATAAAGGTTCACATTTTATCTTGGTACAATTTTAGCGTTATTGTTATCTATGTTACTCCGAATAAATCCTGAAAAACCAAATTACGATGAAATAGCACAAGTAGTAAAATGCTTGCAAAACGGTGGTATTATTATTTATCCAACAGATACGGTGTATGGTATTGGATGTGATATTAATAAACAACGTGCTGTAGAACGCGTTTGTAAATTAAAAGGTATTGAGTTAGAAAAAGCACATTTTTCTTTTATCTGTGCTGATTTAAGTCAACTTTCAGACTTCTCACAGCCCATTAGCACCAGCACTTATAAAGTAATGAAAAAGGCGTTGCCTGGCCCTTTTACTTTTATATTAGAAGCAAATAATAATGTTCCGAAATTATTCCGAAGTAAGAAAAAAACAGTTGGGATTCGCATTCCGAATAACCATATTTGTACTGAAATAGTTAGACAGCTTGGTAACCCTATTATGAATACATCTGTGCATGATGATGACGATGTTGTAAAATATACCACCGACCCTGAAGTAATTTACGAACGTTACAAAACGAAAGTAGATATTGTAATTGCAGGAGGATATGGCAATAATGAACCTTCTACGGTAGTAGATTGTACCAATGGTGATTATTCTATATTACGCCAAGGCCAAGGTATACTCGAAGAATATTTATAATTCCCTTTTATTTATTTACTAGTTACCTTGAATTCTGTTCTTCTATTTTTGGCTCGGTTTTCATCCGAATCATTTTTAACTTTTGGTTGACTATCGCCATAACCTTTGTAGGTTAATCTGCCAGCATCAATTTTATTCAATACCAAATAATCATACACCGCTTTCGCTCTATTTTCTGAAAGGAGTTGATTTTGTTTTTTATCTCCTACATTATCGGTGTGCCCTAACAATTGAATATGCAAGGTTTTATTAAGCGTTAAAAAAGTAACTAATTTATCCAGTTCTATTTTTGATTCTGGTTTCAAATCAAATTTAGCAGTTTCAAAAAAGACATTTTTAAGTTCTACCACACTACCAGTATCAATAGGTTGTAGCGGAACGTCCATTAAGAATGGTTTTGTTTTATCAATCAAATTTTTCAACGAAAAATTTTCTGAATAAAATAAGTATCCTGGATGAGAAACATTTAAAGCATAATTTTTATTGATAGGTAGCGTTACTAAAAATTCTCCATTCCCCGAATTAGCATCGGAAGTAATAATCGTTTTGCTTGTTTCTAAGTCTATCAATTCAAAATGAGCGCCCAATGTCACCTTAGTAAAAGCATCGTATACTTTTCCTTTCATATACGTAATTTGTTGTGGTCGAGCGGCCTCATACAACTCAAATTGATATAAATCCAATCCTCCAAAACCACCTGGACGGTTAGATGCAAAATAGGCTAGATTCCCCGCTCCGTTAACCAACAAACTTTGTTCATCCGCATAGGTATTAATTGGGTAACCTATATTTATCGCTGGTCCCCATTTACCATCTGCATCTTTACGCGACATGTAAATATCAAAACCACCCATGCCTACATGCCCATTCGATCCAAAATAAAGGGTTTGTCCATCAGGATGTATAAAAACAGATTCTTCTCTAAAAGGTGTATTTATATTTTTACCAATGTTTAAAGGAACTCCCCAAGTACCGTCGTCTTTTAAAGTCGCATACCAAATATCAGATTCGCCAACGCCACCTGGTCGATTGCTCACAAAATACAATGTTTTACCATCGGATGAGAAGGAAGGTTGTGTTTCCCAATACGAGGTATTAATGCCTTTTCCAATATTGTAAGGTTTTGCCCATGCGTTACCTACTTTTTGAGAATAAAAAATATCACATGCGCCGTATCCTTTTCTATTACCTGTATACGTACCGTCTACCAATGCACAAGCAACAAAAAATAGTAATTGCCCATCCGCCGAAAGGCAAGGTGCACCTTCATTACCAGATGTATTAATACCACTACCTATTAATGTTGCTGGAGCCCAATTACCATTTACTTTTTTACTAATTAAAAAATCTTCTTGTAATGGTACATCAGCAGTACGATTATTACGAGTGTATAAAAATGTTTGATCATCTGCTGTAACTGCTGGGAAATACTCATCAAAAGGAGAGTTAATGGCTTCGCCTAAATTTTTAGGTTCAAAAGGAACAGGGTGACTCATCGCATTCAATGCGAAATTACAATTCTCTAATTGGTTTTCGGCTATTTCTCTGCTATTCGGATTAATATGTGGCTTCTTTAAAAATTGTTCATAATCCATTTTAGCATCCTTATAATTACCCATTCTTATTTCTAATTCTGCTAAATTAAAATAACTGTTTAAATTATATTTAGGATCAATTGTTAAAGCTTTTTTATATTCATCAATGGCTAATGGTGCATTTCCATTCGCATTATACATTTCAGCCATTAATAAGTGTGGTTCTATGAACTGAGCATCTTTTTCTATTGCTTTTAATAATTCTTCTTTTGTTTTAACATCGTTGTGTGCATTATAATATTTTAGTGCCGACTCAAAAAAAGCGATGGCCTTTTTGTTTCTAGAAGTATATTCACCTGGAGGCAATTGTGCTTTACAACTATAAATAGTAATGATCAAAAAAGTAATGATGGCGATGTTCTTTATCATAATGTTTAGGGGATATTTAAGGAATATTCATGTATTTATGAGTTTGTAAAGAAACATTCCATTTAGGGTGCATCATTACATAATCTACAATTAAAGGCATCATTTCTTTTGCTTTACTCCATTCTGGTTGAAGAAATAGTTTACAAGTTTGTTTTACTAAACTAGCATTTTTTTCTGCCCATTCAAAGTCATTTTTATTGTGAACGATTATTTTTAATTCATCCGCCTTTGCATAATTCTCCGTTAAAGGCGCACTATTTTTTTTGGGTGACAAACATACCCAATCCCAATTACCAGTGAGAGGATATGCACCTGATGTTTCTATAAACGTTTGTATACCGTTTTTATTTAGTTGATCAGTAATGTAGGCTAGATTATACATACTGGGCTCTCCTCCTGTGACTACGACGGCCTTACTAGGGTATTTACAAGCATTCGTTACAATAATATCAGTTGCGGTTAAGGGATGCAAAGCAGCATTCCAACTTTCTTTCACATCGCACCAATGGCAACCTACATCACAACCACCAACACGAATAAAATAGGCAGGCTTACCCGAATGATACCCTTCTCCTTGAATCGTGTAAAACTCTTCCATTAACGGTAACGCTAGGCCTTGCTCTAATAATGTATTCTGTTGGTTTTCTTTTTTCAATGTGTTGTGAATGTTTTCTAATCTATCCTCATAAAAATAAATGCAAAATATATTCTTGTAGCACTATTCTTAATTTAAAAAAATCTATTGTTTAATTTATTAAATGGAATCCATCTCTAATATTAATAACCCAAAATCAAAAGGTTCAAAGTTTTCTTTTAAAAGAGGAATAAATTGTTTTCCTAATTTTAAATAATATGGAATAAAATTATCATACCGTTCTTGCAATGAATTTTCAGGAAATAATTTCTCTTTTATTTTCTTGATTTGATTTATCCCTGTTTCTTGTTTCTGTTTTTCTGAACGCATTAATTTACTTTCAATATTTTTTAATGCGTTAATTGCCTTTTGCGACTCCGCCTCTACACTCCCTTTTAATGTGGCGTCTATAGCACTTGCCTTTTCAGAAATTTCGGCATATACATTCGCTAATTTTTTTTCTTCTTCTTTTAGCGACAAATCAACCGTCGCATGTTCACTTACATATTTTTTCACCAGCAAGTCGGTATCTTTAAATAGGTTAATGATAGAAAAACCTGTTTTGTTTAGTTGCTGATTCAATTTTTCATCTGTTAACAATGCAAAATTACGAGGCATTAAAATAGGAAATAAAATGGCATGATGATCGAACATTGCTTTAAATTCAAACCAATAGGCTAATTCTCCTGGGCCGCCAACATAGGCCAAATTAGGCAATATCTTTTCTTGATATAATGGGCGTAAAACTACATTAGGACTAAATCGCTCGGGGTGCTTTTTTAGTTCTGCATTCAATTCGTCTTTTGTAAATTCAATGGCCGTATTATGAATCAAATAGTTTTTTGAAGTCTCATCCAGTTCAATTCGTTCGCGAATCGTATCCACCATATAAAAGCAATTAATTTCACGCGGAGTAACCTGTGGTTTTACGCCTATCTTTTGTAATGCCTCTATACTATTATTTACCAATTCATAATTGGTATTATTAAAAATATCATCTTTTATAATTTTAGAGAAACTTGCTTTAAGCGCAGCATCGTCAGCGTCAATAATTATTAAATTATAAGCTGCAAATAATTGATGTACTAAGTAACGGGTAGCATCCGCTAAATTATTATGATTAGCGTAAGCAGTGGTAAAAAGCATTGTTAGCTCATCTGCTTGAGCTGATTCTCCCATAATATTTTTTAACTCTTCTATTACAGGCAACAATGATTTGGTGTTTAGCTTACCAACAGCTCCTTTCCCTTCGTTATTATTCCAATTTATTTTTTTACCGAATAAATTAATACTACTTATTTCTTCAAAATCATGATCCTCAGAAGCCATCCAATAAACTGGTAAAAAATTATTCTCTGGATATTGTTTTTTTAACTGTTCTGCTAAATTAATAGTAGATATAATTTTATAAATAAAATACAAAGGCCCTGTAAATAAACACAATTGATGACCTGTACATACCGTATAGGTATTTTCTTCTAATAGTAAATTAAACGTTACTTGTGGGTGAATTGCCAAGCGTTCGTATTGGCTTTTAAGAACGTTTACTAATAATTTACGATCTATCTGTTCTTTGCTTTTATCGACTATCGCCTGTTTAAAGGCATTAAGAGTTGGTTCATATTTATAAAAGGAACTCAGCTTTTCATCTTTATTAATATAATCAATTATTAATTTAGAATACTGCCCCGTTTCAGATAAAGATACTTTCTGTTTTTTTATAGCCATAGAATGGTAAAGATACTAATTTTGCTTTTTAATTTAATATTTGAAAAATACATTTAAACAACAACACAGTAAAGTGTATTATTATAAATTTATCATAAAATAATAAATGATATGAATGATCAACAATTGAACCCTTGGAAAACCTTAAAATCGGAAAAAGTATACGACTCTCCATGGATTAGACTTACAAAACACGATGTTACTAACCCTAGCGGCAACCCCGGCACTTACTCGGTTATTCATTTTAAGAACTTAGCAATTGGCATTTTACCTTTAGATGAAAATTATAATACTTGGATTGTAGGTCAATATCGTTACCCCATTAACCAATATTCATGGGAAATACCAGAAGGTGGTGGAAATAGAGACGTTGCGCCAGTAGATTCTGCAAAAAGAGAATTGTTGGAGGAAACAGGTATTACTGCTACTAAATGGACAAAAATTCAAGAAATGTATTTAAGCAATTCGGCCAGTGACGAGTTTTGCATTTTATATATTGCACAAGAATTAACGTTTGGTGAAGCAGAGCCAGAAGAAGATGAACAACTTGAAGTTCGTAAAATACATTTCGATGAACTTTATAAAATGGTGGAAACAGGCGAAATAACAGATAGCTTAACTGTAACGATTGTGTTAAAAGCTAAATTATTAATGCTAGCAGGGAAATTATAAAATAAATAAGTACTTATCTGCAAAACCCTAATTTATAATCGATGCTTTTGGTCGGGTAACATATTTTTTAAGGTCCAAGGTAATTGTTTAACAAATGCAGCTTTTCGAAATTTACAATCTTTAACCATACAAATTGGGCAAGACGTGGGAACACATGGGTCTGCATGAATAAAAAGCTCTACCTCCCCTTGCAATTTGTTTTTTATTAAATTTTCTACTGCTGTTACTTCTTCATGTGAACTTTCTAAATTATCATACCATGGTAGGGTAATGTGTGCATCAATATGCAAATAGATTCCATATTTTAAAACTCTTAAATTATGCACGTCAATCCATTTCTCCGCTCTATTTTTATTCAATATCTCCACTACTATTTCTAATTGAATATAATCTGCTTCATCTAATAAATTGGTGATCGCTTCTTTTATTAGCTTAAAACCAGTATAAAATATATAACTACCAAAAAAAATAGCAATTAAATTATCCAGCCAATAAATTTTTGTAAAATGAATGCAAGCCAAACCAATTATTAAACCAACGCTAGAAATGGCATCTGTTAATAAGTGTTTTCCATCGGCAACCATTAAAGATGAATTATGCGTTTTACCTTTTTTTAATAAATAAGAACCCATTAAATAATTAAAAAAACCAGCAAAGGCAGATAAATAAATACCAATATCAAGTGAATGAATTTCTTTAGGATGAAAAAGCCCCATAATGGCTCTTGTTATGATGGCTGCACTAGCAATGAGAATTAGCGCGCCTTCTACCCCTACAGATACCTGCTCCATCTTACCATGTCCATAAGGATGGTTTTCATCTTTTGGTTGTGATGCATAATAAATGCTAAACAGTGCAAAACCTCCTGCAACCACATTAATAATACTTTCTAATGCATCTGTTAAAATGGCATTAGAATTAGTAATCTTATACGTTATAAATTTCACAACCATTAGCACAATGCTTAATAAAAGCATGATGCGCATAGTTTTAATTTTAAAAATGTTACTCTCTAATGTTAGCATGTTACCGTTATAAAAATAAAAAAGTACGATTAAAAATGATACTCGTGTTTTCTTAATTTTTTAATCTTTACTTCCTATTTGTTTTAATAGGTCGAGCTGAATAGCAAATACAACCAACTTATTTTTACTTCATTGGTTACATATAATAGTTTATGATTAATGATTATTCAAGATCATTGAAGAAGGAGCTCCATTTTAAACTAAAAACCAGCACGTTTTTGCCAATTATAATTTTAAAAAAATTTACTAATTATAAAATCAGCAGAAATAATATCCCATTCAATGGGTAGATATAATAATACGCCCAACAAAATTAGTCTAGGAAAAAGTAATGTCATATCCCACATGGGCTTAATGAGACTAAATGCGCCAACAACTAATATGAGATCGATACCTAAAATATACAAGGCATACGTTTTAAACAAACCAATAACTAGTAAAACGCCACAAATTAATTCGGCTAAAGAAGTGAAGCCTGCTGTTAATACTAAAAAAAATCTAGGTAATTTAATAGCACCTAACTCTTGGTTATAAAAATCAGCTACCCCATTTATTTTTATATTAACCACCTTATCATAACCTTGAAAGAAAAATAATATTCCCAAAATAACCCTCAACACAAAGGTTAATACGGCTTCATTAGTTAATGTGCTTGTTTCCATGGTTTCTAAGAATATGATTACCTACAAATATCTATTTTTTTAATTCATTTATCCTATAAAATTATTAAAGCAAATGCAGTGTTAAAAATGTATACGCAGCAGAAATTTTTTCTATTTTATTCTGGAAAATTACGCTAACTCCATTTGTAATTTACTTAAACTGCGATATAAACCATTTTCGTCCAACATCAACTGTTCATGCGTACCCACTTCACGAACCTCTCCCTTATCAATTACAATAATTTTATCGGCTTTACGAATGGTAGATAAACGATGGGCAATTACAAAGGAGGTACGGCCTACCATTAGTTTATCTAATGCTTCTTGCACCACTCGTTCCGATTCAGAATCTAAGGAACTAGTAGCTTCATCTAAAATTAAAATACTAGGATCTTTTAATACAGCACGGGCAATGGCTATTCGTTGACGCTGTCCACCAGATAACTTAACGCCTCTTTCACCAACAACAGTCTCAAATTTCTCTGGAAAGCTTTCAATAAAACTAAGGGCATTTGCTTTACGTGCGGCCTCTGCAATTTCAGCGATGGTAGCATCTAATTTACCATAAGCAATATTTTCTTTAATCGTGCCACCAAATAACAATACATCTTGAGGAACAATGGCCATGTTATTTCTTAAATCAGTTAACGAATAGGATTTATTATCTTTTCCATCAATTAGAATAGAACCACTTTGCGGGTCATAGAAACGAAGCAATAAACCTACTAAAGTTGATTTACCTGAACCACTTGGACCAACAACAGCAATGGTTTCTCCTTTTTTAGCGGTAATAGAAATGTTTTTTAATACCTCAATTTCTTTACGAGAAGGGTAAGTAAAGCAAACGTTGTTAAAGGTAACATTGCCTTCTACTCTATCTAGTACCACGTGTTGTTCTATAATGCTTAGCGCTTCCGCTTCTTCATCTAATATTTCAAAAACTCGTTCTACTGCCCCTATTGCTTTTTGTATTTGTGCATACAATTCTGCGATACCACCAAAAGATGCTCCTACAAAAGCAGAATAAAGTATAAAAGAAATAAGATCACCAATTAATAATTGACCTTTAGAAGCTAAAATAACCCCGTACCAGATAACTGCTACAATAGCACCAAACAAACAAAAAATAATGAATGATGAAAAGGCACCACGATACTTACCTCCCAAAATACCATTTTTAACAATTTCTTCGGTGCTTAAACGATAACGTTTATTTTCAAAATATTCATTGGCAAATGCTTTTACATTGGTAATGCCTTGTAAGGTTTCTTCAATAATGGTATTCGAGTCGGCCACTTTTTCTTGTACGGTACGAGATATTTTACGAATAAAGCGCCCAAAAACAACTGCTGCCACTGCTACTACGGGTACAATGGCTAACATTAAAAAAGTTAGTTTTGGAGAAATTACCAGTAACAGTACAATTCCGCCAACTATTAAAATAAATTGTCTTAAAAACTCGGCAATGGTGGTGGTCAGTGTGTCTTGTATTTGAGAAATATCCGCAGACATGCGGCTATTTAAATCGCCTACCCGTTTTTGAGCAAAAAAGGTCATGGGCAAAACAATCATGTGTGCATAAACGGCTTGGCGAAGCTTTGCCAAGGTATTTTCGGTATAATTAACGAATAAATAAACGCGGAAGTAGGAGAAAACAGACTGTGCAGAAAGTACAATGATCAAATAAAGACCGATTTCATTAATTTTCGAGAAATCTTTTTTCTCTACCGTTTTCACTAAATCACCTAATAATAAAGGAAACAATAAAGCGGTACCACCCGTTAATACTAAAAACACCAGCCCTACATACAGTTTCCATTTATGCTCCCCCACGTAACTGAATAAACGAGTTACTTTTTTTAGAGATGCCTTGTTAATTTTTGCTTTCGGCAAATCATCTGTTTCTTTAACTTTACGAGCCATTGTTTTTTAGTTTAATAGCCGCAAAGATATTATTTTTTGCCCTATCTATTGTTTTGTAAATAACATATTTTAAAGGGCTATCTAGAGCCTGTTTAAAATTTATTTTAAATGTTTGTTATGCGCCTTTTCTGCCATACATCGTTACTTTTCTTGTCCGTAGCGCACTGCTATGGTCTGCAAAATTGCCTCGTCTGGCTACGAAAACACATCATAACATTCCAAATAAATAAAATTTAAACAGACTCTGAGCTTCTTTTCGGTCTTTTTTTTAAAATCAGAGAGAATAATTCAATAAAAGATTTGTAGAATTAAAAAAAAATCTATCTTTGCAGACCGAATTTAAGATTAAGAAAACAGATTATTAATAGTTCTTCTTACGGAAGAACACAAATTTATAAGCAAAATGGCATTACGTACGTTTCAACCATCGGTAAAAAAGAGAATAAACAAACATGGTTTCCGTGAAAGAATGGCATCTGCAAATGGTCGTAGAGTTTTAGCTTCACGCAGAGCAAAGGGAAGAAAAAAATTAACTGTTTCAGACGAAAAAACACATAAATAATCCATTTGAAATGGCTCAATTTTAAATTTAAAAAATTAAAATGCTTCTCTATTGAGAAGCATTTTTTTTGATATTTTTTATTTGAACCACAAATCTGGTGATAATAGAGAAGAACTAGATTTTTAAATGATGATCTCTAAACATTACAAAAATACAAAGCATAAAAATTATGCTACACTACAATAACGCTCTTATAATTATTCCTAAATTATTAAACTTATAGTATGCCTAAAAATAATTCAATAAAATCGGTTTTAATAATAGGTAGTGGCCCTATCGTAATTGGGCAAGCTTGTGAATTCGACTACTCTGGCTCACAAGCAGCTCAATCATTAAAAGAAGAAGGTGTTAAGGTTACGCTTATTAATTCTAATCCGGCAACCATTATGACGGATAAAGTAACCGCTGAAAATATCTATTTATTACCCTTAGAGGTAAAGTCAATCATAAAAATATTAGAAGAAAATAAAGACATTGATTCAGTATTACCTACCATGGGCGGACAAACAGCGCTGAACTTAGCGCTGAAGTGTGATGAAATGGGGATCTGGAAAAAATACAATATTAAAATGATCGGCGTTGATATTGCTGCCATTGAAGTGACGGAAGATCGTGATAAATTTCGTGCAAGAATGGAGTCCATTGGAGTAGCCATGGCGCCTTCAAAAATTTGCAGATCTTTTTTAGAAGGTAAAGAAATTGCTCAAGAATTTGGGTTTCCATTAGTCATACGCCCCTCTTTTACCCTTGGTGGTAGCGGCGGTAGCGTGGTGTATCAAAAAGAAGATTTTGATAAATTATTGGATAGAGGTTTACACACCTCGCCTATTCACGAGGTATTAATTGATAAAGCTGTATTGGGTTGGAAAGAGTTTGAATTAGAACTCTTGCGGGATGATAATGATAATGTAGCCATTATTTGCTCTATCGAAAATTTCGATCCGATGGGCGTGCATACCGGCGATAGTATTACGGTTGCTCCGGCAATGACATTGTCGGATACCACCTATCAGATCATGCGTACCATGGCCATTAAAATGATGCGCAGCATTGGAAACTTTGCTGGCGGTTGTAATGTTCAATTTGCTGTAAACCCTGATGTTTCTGAAGACATCATTGCCATTGAAATAAACCCACGTGTATCGCGTTCATCCGCATTAGCGAGTAAAGCCACCGGTTACCCCATTGCAAAAATTGCTGCTAAATTAGCCATTGGTTATCATTTAGATGAATTGGTAAATCAAATTACCAAATCTACTTCTGCTTATTTTGAACCTACGTTAGATTATGTAATTGTAAAAATACCTCGTTGGAATTTTGATAAATTTAAAGGTGCTAATCGCGAACTAGGGTTTCAAATGAAATCGGTAGGCGAGGTAATGGGCATTGGGCGCTGTTTTCAAGAGGCTTTACAAAAAGCTTGTCAATCATTAGAAATAAAACGCAATGGCTTGGGAGCCGATGGAAAAGAAGTAACCAACCAAAATGAACTTTTAAAGAGCTTGGAACGACCTAGCTGGAATAGACTTTTTCATATTTACGATGCCATTAAGTTAGGCATCTCTATAAAAACAATTCAAAAATTAACACGTATCGATCCTTGGTTTTTAAACCAAATTGAAGAGTTGATTTTATTAGAAAATGAAATTTCAAAATATAAATTAGCTACGCTGCCGCGAGAGTTATTGTATGAAGCAAAACAAAAAGGATATGCGGATAGACAAATTGCTCACCTTTTAAATTGTTTAGAAAGTGAAGTATATAATCGCCGAATAGAATTAAATATAAAGCGTGTTTATAAAATGGTGGATACCTGTGCTGCCGAGTTTGAAGCTAAAACACCTTATTATTACAGCACCTTTGAAGATGAAAATGAATCGATACCATCCGACAAGAAAAAAGTAATTGTATTGGGCAGCGGACCAAATCGTATTGGGCAAGGGATAGAATTTGATTACAGCTGTGTACACGGCATACTGGCGGCTAAAGAAATGGGCTATGAAGCCATTATGATTAATTGTAATCCTGAAACGGTTTCTACTGATTTTAATGTGGCCGATAAACTTTATTTTGAACCTGTTTTTTGGGAACATATTTATGACATCATTCTAAATGAAAAACCAGAAGGGGTAATTGTTCAACTCGGTGGACAAACGGCTTTAAAGCTTGCCGAAAAGTTAGATCGTTATGGCATTAAAATTATTGGCACCGATTATAAATCCTTAGATTTAGCGGAAGACAGAGGTAGTTTCTCTAATCTTTTAAAAGATAACCATATTCCTTATCCTAAATTTGGAGTAATTGAAGATGCAGAGCAAGCGGTAGAAATGTCGAAAACATTAGGCTTTCCTTTACTTGTTCGCCCCTCTTATGTGTTGGGTGGACAAAGCATGAAGATTGTTATTAATGAGCAAGAATTAGAAGAACACGTGGTTAATCTTTTAAAAGATCATCCTGGAAATCAAGTGTTAATCGATCACTTTTTAGAAAATGCCATTGAAGCAGAATCAGATTCTATTTGTGATGGAACCGATAATTACATCATCGGCATCATGGAACACATTGAGCCTGCAGGTATCCATTCAGGAGATTCGTACGCCGTATTACCTCCGTTTGATTTGAGTGATAATGTAATGAAACAAATTGAACAACATACCAAAACCATTGCATTGGCTTTAAATACGGTTGGTTTATTAAACATTCAGTTTGCAATAAAAGATGAACTTGTTTACATCATTGAAGCAAACCCTCGTGCATCGCGCACCGTGCCATTCATTGCCAAAGCGTATGACGAACCTTATGTTAATTATGCTACCAAAGTAATGTTGGGTGCTAAGCTTAAAGATTTTAAATTTAATCCTCGTAAAAAAGGGTATGCTATAAAAGTTCCTGTTTTTTCATACGATAAATTTCCTGAAGTAACCAAAGAGCTAGGACCAGAAATGAAATCAACAGGTGAAGCCATTCGTTTTATCGATGACCTTACGGATGAATATTTTCACACCATTTATTCTGAACGTAATTTATATTTGAGTAAGTAAAATATAAGTTTTAATAATTAAAAACCCGTAAATGTATGAGAAGATATGTTTACGGGTTTTTGGTTAACTACAAGAGGTAGAATAAAACAGACCGCCTA
The DNA here is from genome assembly GCA_039937835.1 of Bacteroidia bacterium. Lineage (GTDB taxonomy): Bacteria > Bacteroidota > Bacteroidia > 2-12-FULL-35-15 > 2-12-FULL-35-15 > 2-12-FULL-35-15. Next base: position 80,950 of record JBDTFR010000040.1, read on the forward strand.
AATTGCAACTAATTACTATTCATTATCTTATGGTATATTTGTCATTGTATTGATGCCACAATCAGAATCAAACATCAAATAATAAATTATTTGATGTTTGCTAAGCATAAATGAGTATATTTGAAGTGGAAATAGATACCAAACATTGAAAAATGAAATAATTAATGTCTGCATGTTGTATAAATTTAACAATGATCGATTAAAGCCTTGGAATGAGTTGCCGTTGTTGCCTATTAATGAGCAATTATATCAAAATATTGAAATTTATGATCAGTTAGGAAAGGCAAAAGCTGCATTAGGAAAGCTACAAGGAAGAAGCATCGCGATTCCCAATCAAGGCTTGTTGATTAACAGCATTAGTTTGCAGGAAGCAAAGATTTCCAGCGCAATTGAAAATATTTTCACAACGGATGATGAGCTTTATAAAGCATACAGCGAAGAAAGTGCACATACTGAACAACAAAGTGGGCCTTCAAAAGAAATTTTAAAAGCTAGAGAAGCGCTTTGGAGTGGGTATAATTACCTGAAAAATAAATCGGGGTTTAACAGGGATTATTTCATTCATATATTTCAACAAATTAAACAAACCAAAGACGAAATACGTTTACCATTTGTAGAAACCGTAATCCGTCAAGGCGGTAGCGGCGAAAATGCTGGACAGGTAAGTTATACGCCACCTCGTGGCGAAAATATTATCGAAAATAAATTAGATAACCTGATTGAGTTTGTAAATGATGATGCACGATACCAAATTGACCCACTTCTAAAAATGGCAATTGCACATTTTCAATTTGAAGCGATACATCCATTCAGAGATGGAAATGGGCGTACAGGACGCATTTTTAATATCCATTATCTTACTCAAAAAAATTTATTAGACCTTCCTATTTTATTTTTAAGTCGCTACATTATGGATAATAAAGAGAATTATTATTCTGGATTAATGGGTGTGTCACAAAGGGGCGACTGGAAAACCTGGCTATTATATATGTTACGGGCAGTTGAATCAACCTCTAACATTACTTATCAAAAAATAAATGATATCCTTTCTTCTAAAGAAAGCATGTTAACTTACATTAAAACAAAAAACAAAAAAATCAGAAAACCAGAGCAATTGGTAGATATGCTTTTCACACAACCATATATTAAAGTAAAACATTTAACTGATGGAAAAATTTACGCTGAAGGTACGGCACGAGATTATTTAAATTTATTAGCCGAGATGAGAGTGGTGGAGAAAAAAACAATTGAAGGACGGCATTATTATTTGAATCAGGAGTTGTTTAGAATATTGTCGGAATAGTATTTATATCTTTTAACTGCGTTAATTATTTTTTTAATCATTAATAATAAACTCCATTTCTTTATCTCTTCCGTTCATTAAATCGTCAATGGAATATTCAATTTTATTTTCTGGAATGAAGGGTTGTGGTAATTCTGTTTTACTACTTCCTTCTTTTAACTCCAATAAAAGTACGGGTATTTTCTTACGATAAATTCTCTGAAGTAACCAAAGAGCTAGGACCAGAAATGAAATCCACAGGAGAAGCCATTCGTTTTATTGATGACCTTACGGATGAATATTTTCACACCATTTATTCTGAACGAAATTTATATTTAAGTAAGTAAGGTGTAAATTTTTTGAAATAATTAAAACCCGTAAATGTATGTGAAGATATGTTTACGGGTTTTTAGGTGATGGTGGAGTATAGGTTTTTCTCAAGCCACTCAATTTAAAAAATTTACAAATTGCTTTGGCATGGCTTTGATTATTTTTTTACTCCTTTAATTCTTTTGTATTTCATTTAACTTCTTAATTAATTTATCTTTTTCATTACTTCCGTTTGTTGGAAAGCGAAGAAACGGTAACCCATATTTTTCTAATATTTCGTCCTTCATTCTATCTCTTTCTGCTTGTCTAGTTCCATCTTTATGATTTGCAACCCCATCAACTTCTATTGCAAGAACAGGAAATTTGTCGAGTTTGTTATAAATCAAAAAATCTAAATGAGTCAATGGATTGTTTACATATTTTTGCTCTAGCTTGTTTAACTTAGAAAAATTTTTGATAAGAAGCTTTACCGGAAAATGCAAGCATACTCCATATTTTAAGAAATTGTTGCTAGAAAGCACGTCTTTAATTAGAGCGTACATTAAATTCTCACTATCAAATTCTGATACTTTACCCGCTTTTAAAATTATTCTCTCTCGTTCTTTTTCATACCCTTTATACAACCTATCGAAGATTGAGTTCAAATCGCTTTGAACTACAGAAAAGTTGTTATATTCAATGTAACGGATTAAATCGGCAATGTTACTATCTTTCTCGCTGTCGTTTCCATTCACAACCAATATTAATTGTTCGATCGCACGGGAAACTGCTACATTCAAGCGATTTTCATTGTCCGTAAAATCCGAAATTTCGTTATCAACTGTTGAAAGTATAATAACCTTATTTTCTCTGCCTTGAAATTTATCAACGGTGTCCACTTTTATTTTTGTTCCGTAAAATGTTTTTTGCAAATCATTTGTTTGATCGCGGTAAGGTGTTACAATTCCTAAATCAACTTTTTCAAGCTGTTCTTTTAATATAATCTCGTGTTCTATCATATCAATCTGCCTTTGATTACTTCTTCCTCGTGCATGATTACCAGGTGCAGTTTTGTAAATAATGAGTGGCTGTCTAGTGCTACTGTGTTCAGTAAGCGCGATAAGTTGATTATTATAAAATTTCTTGTTGCAAAATTCTATGATTCTAGGGTGGCAACGATAATGTTCTCTTAAAAGTGTTTTTGGAACATTTGGATAGAGTTCCGTTATCGAGGATAGTAAACTATGATTTGAATATCGATAAGGTTCGGGCAGATTAAAAGACTCAAAAACAAAATCAGTTTGCACTTGCATAACAGAATCAACCACATTTGGTAATTGCTTTAAATCGCCAACAATTACAGCTCGTTTGGCACATAACAATGCAAGTGCACCTGTCGCTAAATCAACTTGTGAAGATTCATCAATTATTATATAATCGTAAGAAATATTTTCAGATAAACTTTGTCTTAAAGAATATGTTGTACTCATAATTACAGGATAATCTTTGATAAATTCAGACGAATTTGAACGAAGTTCATGTAATGCGTAGATTTTTCTTTTTTTACTATCATATTTTTTTTGCAATGCTGCTTTGAAGAGTTTCATTGAAAGTTTTGTATATTCTTTCATTTTACTTTCAAATGAAAAATTTGTTAGCAAAGTTTCCAAAGCATTTTCGTTCAATGTCAATTCAAAGATCAATGCAGAATAATATTCTGATTGACAGAAAAATATCATTTCATTAAGGGAATATGTGTAAAAGGAGTTATCCTTAATTCCATATTTTAATCGTAAAATAATTCTGTTGATAAAACCTATTTTCTTTCTTTTTTTTGCTAAATTTTCAATCGACAACCATAATGCGAGCAATTTATCAGCACTTATAGTTTGCCTAAACTTAAAAGATTTATCAATTTGTACTTTATAAGTGTTTTGAAAATGTTGATATTCTATTTTTATGTTAATAAGTTCTTGTTTAACTAATGCCAACTCATTCTTTTTGGAAAGATATTCAGTAAGTTTAATACAAAGCGTTTGGGCATCTTCTTTTATTTTTGCTTTTGCAATATCTGACAACTTGAACTCTGACAAATCAGGAATATCAGTTTGAGAATCAATAAAATCTTTTTTATTTTGAGAATTTCCTAGAAGTGCAGCAATAAAATCCATACCATTCTTTTCAAGTTTTTCGTAAACATTTTTTGTTGCTGAATTATTGCTTGATACAACAGCAACGCTCTGCCCACTCATAACGGCATTGGCAATAATGTTTAATATGGTTTGTGTCTTTCCTGTTCCTGGTGGATCTTCAATAACACTCATAGAATTAGAGAACGCCTGATTTACAGCATCTTTTTGACTATTATTAAACCCGAAAGGGAAAATTTCAATTGACTTACAATCGTTCGTTACTGAAAAGTTTGTACCATTTAAATAATTTGCAAGAATACAATCTTCAGCTACAAACGAAATAAATTGATAGCTCTTTGCGAGAATATTGTCTCCTTCTTCAGTTTTTAGCCCAACTATATCCGCAATTTTTTTCAAGTAATTAAAAATGTTATTCGCTTTATCTTCGCATATTGCAGACTTGACAATTTTTAATCTATTTCTATTATATGAATATTCTTTATTTTTATTTTTGAAAATTAAAATACATTTGTCACCATTATTCGTATAAGAAGCAACTCGGTCAGTTTCGTCTTTACCATCAATATATATCAATTCTTTTTTTAGCGGCATTAATTGGAATCTTTCATCTATTATTTTATTATCTTGATGTGCCTATTCTAGAGTTGAATAAAAGATTAGCATATTTCAAGTAGCTATTAACAATCAAGTTTACATTGAGTCAAATTTACGATTAAACGTAAAATTAATTTATTAAACAAGAACTTCAAATCGTGTATTTAGCTGAGCTGATTAAGAGTACAAGTTTCACGTAAACAACAGACCTCCTTATTTTTTATGATACATTCTTATGCACTTTATTTTCCTCCTCTATTACCAAATTTTTGTTTTAGCAAGCTTTTTGTTAATACTCCAACTGCTTGACCTTTCTCTCTTTTCTGAATCCAAAAGGGCTGCCCCCCATAGTAAAAGCTAACCCCATCTTTATCCATAAAATCAAGATGACCAACATTATACCTACTAATAAATCTAATCAATTTGTCACTTTTAATCTTTGGTGGCAATGGACAAATAAGAACAATCATATCTTTCACTCCGCTAAAAGAGCTCATCGAGTAATCAACACATTGAGCTAATAAATCTGTATCTCTTCTATTATTCGTTTCCCACAACAAAGGATTCTTAATTCCAAACCAACTACTAAATCCTTATTTCTCCAATCACAATTATCTTTAGGCTTTAATATAGCATCTATTTTTACTTTTTTTCCACTAAAATGAGTTCCCCATACTTCTCTACGTATTTCAAAATAAGGTTCAAGGCATTTTAGGATTATTTTAGAAAATAAATCCTCAGTTAAACTACTTCTTTCTATTTCAATTCCAATACTTTTAAAAAAAAATATTAATTCCTCCTCATAATTTAAAATATGAACATCATTTTTGTGTGAAGTATATTATCCAAATAAATCATCAGATATTTCCCTACATCTAATTAAAGATAATTCATTGCTTAGAACCTGAAATGTTCTGTCTTTAAATTTGAAATATCCAGACTTTGCGATGCATAAATTAGACTTACATTTTAATACATCTCCATTATTATAAATTAAGTCGTAATTATTCTCTAAATTATCAAATGTATCATTTCTTATCGATTCAATAAAACCTAAATAATCATGTAATTCACCTAATTCAGTAATATCTTTACAATCATTATTTCTTATCCAATCCTGACAATTTCTACATACTGGCTTATTGAACCACTTCTGAGAATAGTTTAATACTTCCTCTGATAATTTATACTTACATCTTGAACATTCCATAAATAACTTAATGAATTTTTATTGTCTTAGAGCCTGTTTAAATTTATGTTGAAAATAATATTAGGGGTAAAACAAACCGATTGAATAATCTAATTTATTTGTTGTCGACCAAAACTACAAATAATGTATCCAACCGATTTAAGTAATACCCA